>CAILLA010000160.1 GCA_903834925.1 uncultured Schlesneria sp. | reverse complement strand
TTGCAGATGCGAAAGAACACCGCGGCCTGAGACGTCACACGGGCCGAGGGCTGCCTCGAGCCAAAATCGATACTGGACTGACAGTCCTGATTCATAACCTCGTTGTTATCCAAAAGGCTCTAGCATCTCAGAATCCAAAACGCCTCACGAACCCTTAAATTCACGAATGGAATGCAGGACAGTCTCTTTGCTCGGCCGCCGCCATGCGGCTTAAGACGGGGCACCTTTGCTGGCGGACCGTAACGAACTTTCGGGGACTATGTGGGGACGGACATTCGCACTGTTCAGGACCTGCTGGGGCATGCCGACGTTTCGACGACGATGATTTACACTCATGTGATGGCAAAGCCAGGACTGGGAACAATAAGTCCGCTGGATCGGCTGTGAAAGACGAAACCCCACTGCCCCTGCGGGGCCGTGGTCATCGGGCCTTTGCCCCAGTAAGAACAAGCACGTTGTCTCGTTCTCTGATCAACTCAATCATCGTGGCAGAATCGCGCGTGTGATCCCCTCGTGAAGACGCCGCTCATGAGCACCTTCCAAATTTTAAGAACGCGTTTTTGTTTTTCTATTGACACACGACAACTCTCTTTTTATTTTTCTATCGCCGTTTATTTAGTGGAATCGAAGATATCCGCGAAGACTCACAGGAAACGAAAGTCGCCAGCATCACTATGACGTTGGCGGTCCTGTTCGTGTGGGGGGGGGGCGAAGCGCCGAGAGAGTCGTTTTTAGAGAGTAGTAAGTAGGCAAATTCAGAAGAATCCCAGGATTCACATCCTGGGCTCGCCTGGGAGGAATGATGGGATTTGAAACAGATCGAAGGAAGAATTGATCTCTCACGGAGCCACGAAGACACGGAGATGCATGAGAACGAGAGCGATTTTCTTTGCTACTCCGTGTCTCAGTGCCTCCGTGAGAGACCGAACATTTGGTGAACGCGAGGCGAGTACGCCGGCGTTACCTTTGTGATCGAAGTCGGTCGAACTCGCGCGAACTCAGGTGAAGTCGCGCGAACTTTTTTACGACGAAAAAATGGAAAGTCGCTTGAAAAAGACTATGAATTACGAGGAATGATCGAAGTGGCTCGAACTCGCGCGATCTTTGACACCAAATTTTTCAGCGCGCGATGAAAGCCGAACAGAAGTGAAGAATTTTGAACAGAAGTTAAGGAAGGCAACGAAGGGAAGATATTCGCAAACGGGCAGGATGCCGTCAGAACCATCGGGTAAGGTCGGTGTAAATGCTTCATTCTTAATTCCTTCGTTGGCGAAGTTGGCCAACTTCAAACCTGCGAAAATGCCTGTGAAAAGGGAACTTGGCCAACTTCGCCAACTTTCTTCGATGCGATGGTGTGGCTTGAAGACTCGACCGCAACCTACGAAAGCAGAAGATGGCTTGGGTGGAATCTTTGCCCTTCGAGAGATCGGGCAAGAGATCATTGCGTTGGTGAAGTTGGCCAACTTCGAACCTGCGAAAACGCCTATAAAAACGGAAGTTTGCCAACTTCGCCAACTTTTTTTGATGCGCTGGTGGGGCTCGAAGACTCGACCGCACCCTACGAAAGCAGAAGATGGCTTGGGTGGAACATTTGCCCTTCGAGAGATCGGGCAAGAGATCATTGCGTTGGTGAAGTTGGCCAACTTCAAACCTGCGAAAACGCCTATAAAAACGGAAGTTTGCCAACTTGGTCAACTTTTTTTCGATGCGATGGTGGGGCTCGAAGACTCGACCGCACCCTACGAAAGCAGAAGATGGCTGATGACACAACCGGTTGGGAGTTGTTTTCTCGCGACACTCTCTGACCCAGATTTCAACCCTTCCAAAAAATTACGGAATTCATGAATAATCCGCCAAGCTACAGCACATAAGATCATGTACCGCGAGGCGAAAAAACAAAAATCATCTCATCAGGAATTCCTATGCATCCACCAACACTTACTGAAACACGGCTCAACCGTTCCTCAGATCAGGAAAAATCTCTCGCCGGTGGATTGCCATCGCAATCCGAATTCGAGTCGGTTGTTCGGCGGCATTCGGCGATGGTACTCGGTGTCTGTCGACGCATGCTGCCGAACGCCGATGCCGAAGATGCAGCTCAAGCGGTCTTTGTCTTGTTGTGGCGAAAAGGTATCCGTCATCTGAACGAGTCTCGCCTCGCCGGATGGTTGCATCGGACCGCTCAACATGTCTCTCGGAATGCAAAGCGGTCCAGCTTCTCAAGGTTTCGTCACGAACAGAATGCCGCAGCGGAATCACCGATGATGACCTCAGAAACTGTTGACTCGTTCCATTGGCAAGAAATACGGAAAATTCTTGATGAAGAGGTCAATCGCCTGCCTGACAAGCTGCGAATTGCCTTTGTGCTGTTTCATTTCGAACATCATTCGTTGGCTGAGGTGGCGGAGTTGCTCGGGTCAACCGTTCCAACGGCGGGAACCTGGCTCCAGCGGTCACGCGAGAGGCTGGCTGAGGGACTCAAGCGTCGAGGCGTCGTTGTCGGTGCGACAACGATCGCAGCCCTCCTGTCAGAGCAACTGCTGGCCGAAGCGGTTCCCGCCTCATTCGTCGCGGCCACGGTTCAGACAGTTGCCGATGTTTCCGCAGTCGGCCTGACCGCCTGCTCGCCACTCGCATCGGCACTGGTGAAAGCGGGGGCGGTTGGTGGTTTGTCGAAAACGATCTTGATTGCATCGTCACTCATGATGCTGGCGGTGAGTGTTCCCTTGGTTGTCTTTTGGTTAGTGCCCGCGTGGCAAACGAGGAACGCACCTGATTTTCTCCAATTACAAGGGGAATGGCGTCAGGTATCACACGAACAGGACGGTGGACCGGTGAATGCGTTTCCGAAGATCGAGTTCGAAGAAACCCTGTTGATTACTGGTCGCAGTTTCCGTCGCACTCAGAAGCTCTCCGACGGCCGGGTTCTGAAAGGAGAACGCGGCACATTCGTGTTGGATCGTTCTCACAATTCCGCAACCATCGACTTCCAGATGTTGCAAGGAACGGGACACGGAGTTTACGAACTTGAGGGCGACTCGTTAACCCTCTGTATCACCCGTAGCGGAGGACCCCGCCCTGATGACTTAACGACGACACAGAACGACAATCGAATACTGTCTCGATACAAACGAGTGAAATAGCTGTTGATCTGTTGCCCGTTCGGGTAAACCCCTATTCCGCTATTCGGATTCTCCATATCAACGGCATAGTTACTTCAGTGTCATCAGATTCGCATACAAATCAAATATGGCCCGAATCGGTATTTGAAAGGCGTTGGCAACCCGACTGACAATCTCGCAGGACCTTGATTTGAGCGACATTCGGAACGTTCGTTTTGCAATTACCCTACCGTATCGCAAAATACGTTTTCTACACCGGCTGAGTCGAGAATCCTAAAGAAAATCGATTGAGATTCTGATATGCTCGCACAACGGAAAACGGAGGTGCATTGATGAATGCTGTCAGAGCTTTCTGGAAGGATGGAAAGATCGTCCCTGCCAACCCTGTCGACTGGCCGGATGGTTGCGAGGTCTTGATTGAACCGGTCGCAGAGCCGAACGTCCGCATCGGTATCAACGAAAGCGATTGGCGCGATGATCTCGACGCGCTTGCAGATTGGGCGTCGTGGCTTGCGACACTTCAGCCGCTCGAATTCACGCAAGACGAAGCGGCGATGGCACGGTTTGACGAGCAGATGCGTCACTACAACATTGAAGCCGTACGCCGCCAGATGGAAGACTTGGCGAAATGAAGCGTTATCTGCTGGACACCGGAATTGCGCAAGACTTCATCAATGCTCGACATGGCGTTCGAACTCGGGCCGACGAGTATCGACAGCGCGGATGTCGAATTGGAATCTGTGTTCCAGTGCTTGGCGAGCTTTGGTCAGGCGTCGAAGGAAGTGTTTCGCGACAACGTAATTTGCAACTGCTGAGTCATGCACTTTCGCGTCTGGTGGTCTGGCCGTATACCACGAAAGCGGCAGAAGAGTTTGGTCGGCTATTTGCAGAATTACGTCGCATGGGCCGCCCAATGCAGCAAATCGACATTCAGATTTCGGGCAAATCTCCGTTGACCACCTCCGCAGGAGAGGTGGGGGTTTGTTTATTCTGGCCAAAACCTTCATCGTGTCGACCGACGAACCCTGCTAGATTTCCAAGTTTTGCTTTCGAATGGTGTTTAGAACAGGTATAGTTGATGGGTGCAAAGTTTACTCCCTGCCAATGACCCCACCGCCCTCGGCGTCTGTCCCACCGTATCCGAGAAGTCATCATGAACAACCTGATTATCTCCCGTCGCGCACGTGCAAGGTTTTACGTGTTGATCGGAATCGTTTTTTGTGCGTCTCGAAATGAAAAACTTCTTGACGCTCAGATCGATTTCAATCATGAAATTCGTCCGATCCTGGCTGAGAATTGTTTTCAGTGTCATGGCCCCGATGCGAAAAAGCGGAGCGGTGATTTACGATTGGATATTGAAGCGGATGCGAAGAAATCGGCGATCGTTTCCGGTGCAGCCGCAGACAGCGAACTTGTGCGTCGCATTCAGTCAACAGATGCTGAAACGGTCATGCCTCCCCCGTCGACCGGAAAGGTCCTGACAGCAGGCCAGAAAGAGATTCTGAGACAGTGGATTCAGGAGGGAGCAAAGTACTCTAATCACTGGGCGTTTCAACCGATCGCCAATTCAGAAGTTCTTCTGAATACTCTGCCTGCGTCAGAGAATGGAACATCTCCCATCGATCGATTTCTGCTGGAAAAGTTGAAGAAGGTGGGGCTGGGTTACTCGCGGCCTGTCAGTCGTGCCCAGTTCATTCGTCGTGCGACCTTCGACTTGACCGGGCTTCCTCCGACCTGGGCGGAAGTCGAAGCATTCGAAAAGGATACGGGGGAGGGGAGTGAACAGCGACTGATTGACCGCCTGTTGGAATCGCCTCGCTATGGCGAACGCTGGGGACGCCACTGGCTGGATATCGCTCGTTATGCCGACACTCATGGGGGTGCGGCGATTGGTTTCACGACTTTTCCTTTTTCGTATACCTATCGCGATTACGTGATCAATGCGTTCAACAAGAACGTGCCTGTTGATCGTTTTCTGCTGGAACAGATCGCGGCTGATCAGCTTGGACTATCGGACGAAGATCCCGCATTGGCGGGATTGGGATTTCTGACAGTAGGGATGCAGTTTCGAAACTATCATGACACGATCGACGACCAGATCGATGTGATCACTCGCGGGCTGATGGGATTGACCGTCACCTGCGCACGTTGCCATGACCACAAGTTCGATCCGATCCCAACGGCAGACTATTATTCTTTGTACGCTTCGATCGCACCGAGCAAATCTCCTTCCCAACTACCCGCCATCGGAACAGTCGCCGATCAGAACGCTCGGCAGCAGTACGAACGGCAGCTCAGCGAGTTGAAATTCAAATATCAGCAGTTTGCCCGTGAGCAAAACGAAGTGATGCGGAATCGCTTGCGAATGCAGGTTGGACTTTACCTGGCAGAAATTTCCAAAGGGGTCGGCGAGCAGGATCTTTCGACTCAGTTTCTTTCGTACCGGACCGACGATATTCGACCTTAT
Source organism: uncultured Schlesneria sp. (assembly GCA_903834925.1). Taxonomy (GTDB): domain Bacteria; phylum Planctomycetota; class Planctomycetia; order Planctomycetales; family Planctomycetaceae; genus Schlesneria. The sequence continues at coordinate 13,750 of CAILLA010000160.1, read as the reverse complement.
GTCTTGAATCGCTGGCTGGCTTACCTGAAGGGACTCGGCAAGGAAGATCCTGTCTTCGGCCCGTGGCTTGAGATGCAGTCATGGGGCACAATTCCGGAAGCCGAATTTCAAAAACGCCGCGATGAATACCTGAGTCGACTTTCGGCCGAACTGGATGCGATTGGACGGACGCCTGACAAACTTTTTGCGTTGCGCGCTGAGCCCCCAAAATGGAACCCATTTGTTGTCGACGCGCTGGTGGCTCAGAAACCGAATTCACTCAGTGACGTCGCTGTCGTTTATGGAAAAGTGTTTGCTGAACAGCATCGGCTTTGGCTGCAATCGCTGCTGGAAACAGCCAATGAAGCCGCCCCCGGTGGCACGGTTCTGCCTGACGATCATCCTGGGCATCAGGTCATCAACAGTTCGTCACATCGACAGATTCGGCATTACCTGTATGCTCCAAACACACCTTTCGATGTTCCCGACGAAGAAGCAGTGAAGCTCACGAATCGCACCATCAACGACCTGATCAGTGGCAAGAAAGGTGCGATTCACCAGTTGAATCTATCGTCGCCCGGCTCGCCTCCGCGAGCCATGATTGTTCAGGAGGACGCGACCCCCAAAGAAACACAGATCTTCCTGCGAGGAAATCCGCTCGCACGCGGGCAAACCGTTCAACCAAGGTTTTTGTCGGTCTTGTCGGGGAATCAAACTCCCGTTTATGAAAATGGAAAACGCCGCCTGGGTCTTGCCCGGTCTGTCATTGCGGATAGCAACCCACTCACCGCGCGACTCCTCATTAATTGGGCTTGGCAGAATCATTTTGGTTCTGGACTTGTCCGAACGCCGGATGATTTCGGAACCCGAGGTCAGTCTCCGACGCACCCCGAACTGCTTGATTACCTGTCCGATCAGTTCCGCAAAAATGGATGGTCAATGAAGTGGCTTCATCGACAGATCATGCTCAGCCAGGCTTATCATCAGGGAGCCATCGAGAACGAACACTGTCGTCAGGTCGATCCAGAAAATCAACTGCTCTGGCGTATGCCGCGTCGTCGACTCGACTTTGAATCGATGCGTGATTCCATGCTGGCCGTTTGTGATGAACTGGATACAACAATGGGAGGTCGTCCGATCGATCTGAATGCTTCACCAGCCGTCCCGCGTCGCAGCGTTTATGGATTCACCAATCGAGACATCATCGCCAACCTGATGAGTACGTTTGATACAGCCAATCCGAATGCGTGTACGGCCAAGCGGCCTGAGACGACGGTCCCGCAGCAAACATTGTTCGCACTGAACTCCGACTTCATTCAGGACCGAGCTTTAAGGCTGGCGGCAATCACTAAGCAACAGGATTTGAGTTCCGACGAAGATCGAATCGTGACAATGGTCCGAAGAGTACTCTGCCGAAATCCGACAGAATCGGAAATTGGTCAGGCCAAGAAATTCCTGCGCGAGGCGGCTTTCAACACAACAACTGATGGTTCTGTCGCTGACTCCGAGCGAAGCTGGAGGCTTCTGTCTCACGCATTGATGGCTTCGAACGAATTTACATTTTTGGATTAACGAATGGTTTGTAATGAAGAAACATCATGTGCCACTGCTTGACCGTCTTCGGTCAAGCAGAGCTCTTCGATTAACGTAACGACAATGAAGACTCCAGAGAGGCTCTGCCTCAGACCAAAGTAGCCATCATCGCTCCGCGTGATGAGCATTGTTCGAGAACCGGACGAATACCAAACACCATGTTTTCAAATCAGAAATTCAAATGATGTATCTGTCCCGATGCGACGGCAACGCTTGAATCGTTTCCGACGCATGCTCATCACGCGGAGCGATGATGGCTACTTTGGAAGAAATCCTGAAACTAGACTCATTGAGTCGAGTTTCAATTACGAAGAAGTCCGATGCAGTGGCACAGATATCGAACGACACGGAGAACAACAATGGTCAACCAATCACGACGGCACTGGATGCAGCAATGCGGAATGGGTTTCGGTGGCCTTGCACTGACCAATCTGCTGGGAAATACCGCGTCAGCCGAATCAAATGGCTCGACAATGCGGACTCATTTTCCGGGTCAAGCCAAACACATCATTCACGTTTTTCTCAACGGCGGTGTCTCTCAGGTCGACACGTTTGATCCGAAGCCTGAACTGACACGTCGAGCCGGGCAGATGCTTCCGTTCGAAAACCTGCAGACCGAACGCAAGACCGGTGTGGCATTGCCCAGCCCGTTCAAGTTCGAAAAGCACGGCGAAAGCGGGATTCCTGTCAGCGACATTTTTCCTAATCTTTCCAAGTGCGTCGATGAGATGACCGTTATTCGGTCGATGTATGCTGAACTTCCGAGCCATGAGATGTCACTCATGCTGATGAACACGGGGGATATGCGACTGGTTCGTCCGAGCCTGGGATCATGGCTCACTTGGGGAATGGGATCGGTCAACGAGGATCTTCCTTCCTTTATCGCACTCTGTCCTGGCGGAATGCCGGTCGGCGGCGCTGGGAACTGGCGATCGGCATTTCTGCCTGGTGCATACCAGGGAACTCGTGTCGATACGTCGAACCCCGATCCAACTCGATTGATCGACTTCTTGCAGAACAAGCGAGTGACTTCGGCAGAACAGTCGAAACAGTTCGAGTTTCTACAGCAGCTGAATGCCCGCCATCTGGATAATCGGCCGGGTGAAGCGGCTATTGAATCACGCATCAAGTCGTTTGAGCTGGCGTTTCGCATGCAGACCGAAGCCAGCGACGCCTTTGATGTGTCGCAAGAACCGGAACACATTCAGAAGATGTATGGACCCGGACCACAGAATCGCCAATTGCTGATGGCACGAAGACTGATCGAACGGGGGGTCCGTTTCGTCCAGACATGGCACGGCGACATGCAGCCCTGGGACAGCCATTCGAACATCAAAGACGAACATCGGAAGGTCGCCAGTGAATGCGATTCGGGTCTGGCCGCACTGATCATCGACCTCAAACAGCGAGGGCTGCTTGATGAGACCTTGATTCTGTGTACTGGTGAGTTCGGTCGAACCCCATCGGTCGAAATGGGCCAGGACGGTTCAGGAGCCAGCCAGGGCCGCGACCACAACCACTGGGGATTTTCGTTATGGATGGCTGGCGGCGGAATCAAGAAAGGAACAGTTTACGGAGCGACCGATGACTTCGGTTTTAAGGCCGTGGAAAACCCGGTCTCAGTCCACGACCTGCACGCAACGATTCTGCATCTGATGGGCTATGACCATCAACGGATGACATATCGTTATGCCGGCCGGGACTTCCGACTGACCGACGTTCACGGCGAAGTCATCCGTCCGATCATTGAGAGCTAACGATACGAACGGATCAGTCTTACTTCGACTCCCATTTTTGCTTAAGTTCGTCGAACCCTTTCATTAACCCAGGCTGCCGAGGCTTTGCGTCGACTGATGACGATTTTGGCTTGGGAACGATGGAAGCGCGATTCTCTGTTGAGGGCCGATTTTCACTCTGACTTTTGGCTGGCGACGCAGAGCGAGCCATGGCTGCGGTTTGCGTTGCACCTGGTTGAATCATTGTCAGGCCGACCCGTTTGCGATCTCGATCAACGCTCAACACCCACACTTTAATCACGTCACCAATCGAGACAACATCGTGGGGCGAGCGAACGAATTGCGTCGACAATTGACTGATATGTACAAGCGCTGAATCCTTCAGCCCTACGTCGATAAAAGCACCGAAATCGACAACGTTAAGGACTGTTCCCTGTAACTCCATCCCCACCTCGATATCACCGAGCGACAAAACCCCTTTACGAAACACGGGAGGTGGAAGATCAGCTCGCGGATCGCGGCCAGGTCGTTGCAAATCGTCGAGAATGTCCTCGAGCGTTGGAATTCCGCAGCCAAGCTCGTCGGCAAGACGCGCAGCAATGACGCCACTCAACCGTTCCTTTAATACGGATCGGTCTGCGACAGGACGGACGTCTTCGGGCGAGAGCGAGCATCGGGTCAGCAACTTTCTCGCAATTTCATAACTTTCCGGATGAATCCACGTATTGTCGAATGGCTCATCCCCATCGAGCTTCAGAAAACCTGCCGCTTGAGTGAATGTCGCAGGGCCAATTCCTGGGACATTCATCAGTTGTTGCCGGTTGGTAAACGACCCCTGTTTATCGCGATATTCAACAACACGTCTCGCCAGCAGTTGATTGAAACCGGAAACATGGGCCAGCAATGAAGAACTTGCTCGATTCAGGTCGACGCCAACATAGTTGACGCAAGACTCGACGACCTGATCGAGTGTTTCTTTTAATTGCTTGATGTTCAGGTCGTGCTGGTACATGCCGACCCCGATATGCTGCGGCTCGATTTTGACGAGTTCGCTGAGAGGGTCCTGCAATCGCCGACCAATGGAAATCGTTCCCCGAGCGATCGCATCCAGTTCTGGAAATTCCTGCTGTGCGACCGCACTGGTCGAATAGATGCTGGCTCCAGCCTCATTGACTACGATGTATTGGATGTCAGGCAGATCGGTCGAAATCAGTTCGGCGACGAGCTCTTCTGTCTCGCGGCAAGCCGTTCCGTTGCCGATGACAATCACCTGACAGTGATGCTCGCGGATGAGACTCGTCAGTTTCGCTTTCGCATCGAGCTTCTTTTCATCGGACAAGATATACATGACATCGACGACGACGACCGCACCAACTTCGTCGAGAACTGCCAGTTTGCAACCCGTCCGAAAACCTGGATCAATTGCCAGGACACGTTGACTATGCAGCGGCGGCTGAAGCAAAAGATTGCGCAAGTTCTGGGCAAAGACCGAGATCGCGTGACGTTCTGCTTTCTCAGTCAAGTCTCGCCGAAACTCGCGATCAAGAGCCGGTTGAATAAAACGCCCCAGTGCGTCTGTGGTGCAACTTGTCATGAATTCTCGACATCGATGCTGGCTGATCTTCAAATGGTCACTCGCGACATGCATGGCGCGTTCGTCATCCCAATTGAAACTGACCCGCAGTGCCTTTTGTTCTTCTCCGCGATTGAGGGCCAGGATTCGATGCGGCGGAATTTTGGAAACAGGCTCGGTGTAATCGAAGTAATCTCGAAACTCGGGATGTGTTTGATCGGCGCTTTTTGTTCCAAACGAAGCAAGCCGACCTGTTTCTTTCGCAACTTTGCGACACAGTTCCCGCAGGTTCGCGTCATCACCAATCCGTTCGGCAATAATGTCTGCGGCACCTTCCAGAACTTTGATGTTGTCGGGCAATTCTTGCGCGAGATTGACATACACCAACGCCGCATCGGCAAGGCGTTCCTGGGAAACCGTCTGGTTCCAGACGGCGTCAGCCAGAGGTTCGAGACCACGTTCCTTGGCCATCGTCGCGCGGGAACGGCGTTTGGGGCGAAAGGGAAGATACAGGTCATCAAGTCGCTTCAGCGAATCAGCCTTCTCAATCTCGGACTTGAGTTCAGGAGTCAACTTTCCTTGCGCTTCGATCAGCCGCTGAATGTCTGCAGCTCGCTCGGCAATGTGACGGAGCGAGAGGACTCGTTCCTGAATCGCACGAATTTGTTCTTCGTGCAAGTTCCCCGTTCGCTCTTTTCGGTAACGGGTGATGAAAGGAACAGTGTTCCCGTCATCGAGCAGTTGAACGGTATGCTCAACCTGGTCATATCGCAGGTGTAGTTCTGCGGCGACGCGTTTGACGTCGACGTCGCGGGGATGTTGCTGATCCGTCATGAAGGCCATCCATGCCCATCAGGGCCTGTCTCACCAGTCGTTTTTCACTGCGCCGATTCAATGCACTTGATGCTCGAATCGAACATGAGGAAAGATATCGCATTTTCACGCCGCTAGGGGAAGTGTCAAAGGCGATCTTTACTCACGAATACGAGTAACTCATTAATTCCGTTACGCCGTTCACCGACCACGGCGCTTGCTTCAATCGTCAATTGCGAGGACACTCGGGGTCCAGTTACCTATCGAGCTCGTCGTTCATTTTGGGAGTCGTCATGCGGAAGAATTCAGTCAAAGCGGCGTTGAAGGCGGGGTTGCCTCAAGTTGGAACATGGTTGTCGTTGGGAAATGTCTTCGCGGCGCGTTTGATGGCTCGCATAGGATTTCCGTGGCTGACGGTCGATCTCGAACATTCGCCGATCGGATGGGACAATGCCGGACAGCTCTTTGGTGCCGTCGCGGATGCAGGTTGCATCTGCCTCGCAAGAGTACCTCGTGGTGATCATGACTATATTAAACGGGTGTTGGATGCGGGTGCCCATGGAATCGTCGTGCCGATGGTGAACACGGTTGAAGAGGCCAAGATCGCGATTGCGGCCGCAAAGTACCCCCCAACCGGCAATCGCTCGGTCGGCGGTGGAATGCACGCGATGAACTTCGACACTACTGCGGGCGATTATTACAAGCACGCCAACGACGAAATACTTGTCGTCCTGCAAACGGAATCCCCAGAGGGGGTCAGGAATGCCGAAGAGATTTACAGTCTTCCTGGTGTCGACGCAATCTTCGTGGGTCCCAACGATCTGGGCTTTCAGATGAGAACACCCGATGGCAAGGATCCCTCGCCAGAGGTTTTTGAAGCCATGATGCAGCGAATTCTCGCAGTCGGAAAAAAATGCGGGACTCCTGTCGGATTACACGTGCAATCTGTTGAAGACGCAAAGTGTCGGATTGCCGAAGGCTGGCAATTTATCGCACTCGGAAGTGAACTTCGATTTATGGTCACGGAGGCACAAAAGAACGTCGAAGGATTGGGAATGACAAAGTCGCGAGATCTCGCCCGGTATTGACCACAACCACGACCGGTTACTGTCCTGATTTCATAACCCGATTTCGGGACAGTTTCTTGATTTGAGCCAGCTTGAATACGAACAACCGGGAGACAGCGTGGCAACGATTCGACTGATTTTCAAATGTCTACTGGCTCTTCTCATGGTCACGGCCGGCGTCGGGCACTTCCTCAACCCTGAGTTCTTTTTGAAGATCATGCCTCCCTATCTGCCGTTCCATCGGGAGCTGGTCTATTTCAGTGGAGTTTGTGAAATCGTCCTTGGGGTTTCGCTCTTGATTCCCAGGTTCTCACAATTGGTAGCATGGGGAATCATCGCGTTATTGATCGCGGTCTTTCCTGCAAATATCTATTTGTACCAGAACCAGGGAATTGTTCCCGCATCGCCGACAGTCCATTTTCTACGGTTGATACTTCAAGCGGTTCTCATCGCGTGGGCGTATTGTTACACGAAAAAAAGTCATTCATTACGACCCTAAACCGTCCACACAAAACCGTCGTTATTAAGCTTTTGCTCGCCGTTCCAGCGATATGCACAAAGGAAACCTCCCTTGGTGACATTGAAATCCAGGCACGCAACGTTGTCAGTCAGAATGTCGGGAGAGACCGCTGACAGCCCGTAATGGCCGACGAAGACGGGTTTGGCCGCAAGCGGATAGGGTACAGCTTTGCTCGCAACCGCATCATCAATCTCCAGATCGCAATTCAATGCATTGGACTGGAACGCATACGTCCGATAGGTCTGACCGTGTGGTGACAAGTACCAACGAGTGCGCACTTTGTTTCGTGAATGTCCGTCTTTATCTGTGACAAAGACGTTGTGTGGCAACTTTGCGTCTTTACCCTTGAGGACAACCTCGACCGAAGCAAACAAGGCGTTGCCATTCTGATAAGCGGGCTGCAAAAAGCCTGGCGTGATGACTCGGTGTTCGTCGATCGCATTGGAAATCATTGCCATCGCCGATTCATCCCAGCAAGCATGAACGGCACGAAGTCCTTCAAGGTCCAGCCATAGTGGAAGAACTCGAAACCAATTCAGAGTCGACTCCATATCTTTATCATTCAGCTGAAGAATCGTTTGAGCGTGCTGTCGAATATTTGCGGTATTTCTTTTGCGGAGAAAGGTGCCGTGACGAGACGGGTCTTCCGTATGAAACGCCAGGGCGTTTAGTTCGTGGTTACCCATGATCGCTAGCGCGGCGTTCTCTTCAAACATTCCCCGGACGATCTTGAGCGTCTGCAAAATCTTCGGTCCACGGTCTATGTAGTCGCCGAGGAAAATCGCTTTGCGATCGGGATGACGGTAGATCCCACGGATTTTCCGGTAATCGAGCCGTTCCAACAATTGGACCAGCTCGTCAGCATGCCCGTGAATGTCACCGATCAGATCGTACATGAATTTCTTTTTATTACCTCTTGCGTGGACCTGCGTTGGAATTCTGCGACTTCGGTCAATTTCGAATACCGAGTCTAACTGCGGCTTCTTGTCGCTTCAAATTCACACTGTTGGGTCGTGACGCTATTATCACAACGTTGCACTGCGGAACTGTCGGCAACATTTTCAAGGCAAGCTCTTTTTGCAGACATGAACTCGGCAAAAATTGTTCAACGATCATTATCAAGGAATGACATGACTGATGCGACCCCTTCGACAATTACGCTGACGATGATGCGCGAGTCCCTTTATAGCGCCGTGGTGAGCGACGCACTAGACGGATTAGGTTACAAGAGGCAATCCCCACGATTGCCCTTCCGACCGTACACGACAAACAACTTGCTGGTCGGTCGATGCAAGACAACGCTCTGGGTCGATATGGCTCATGTCGATTCCCGCCCGTATGAACTCGAACTGAAAGCGGTGGACGAATGCCTGCCGGATGATGTTTTGATCGCCGCCGCAGGTGGATCGGTCCGTTCAGGGATTTGGGGCGAGTTGCTGACAACGGCGGCACAGAATCGTGGATGTGTCGGTGCCATTGTGGATGGAGCGATCCGCGACGTGACTAAGATTCGTTCATTGAAATTCCCCGTATTCGCGCGGTCAACCTGCGTTTACGACAGCCTGAACCGACAACGTGTCGTTGACATTGACGTACCGGTCGAACTGGATGGAGTTCACTTCCATCCGGGCGATCTCGTGTTCGCTGACGAAGACGGGATCGTCGTCGTCCCGCAAATCGTCGAACAAGAAGCTATTCGACGTGCCTGGGACAAAGTCCATGCAGAAAACGTCGTACGAGATTCAATCCGAAACGGACTGAAGGCTGCGGAAGCGTTTGCAAAGTACGGAGTGCTTTGAGAACCGGGGACTTTCCCGTCGGATCAATTCATTTCCGCGATCACTAATTCGCAAAGCGTCGTGCGATCTGAATAATCGTTATTCTCTGACAGGTATCTAGAATCCGGGTCGATTCCACTGAAACGGGCTTCACAATGGCACGGCCTGCTGACGACGATAATCAGCTTGTTGTTACAATCTCAAATCAAGATCACGACATCAAGGTGCTTACGCTGGGGGACCGGTAAGTTTACGATTTTGGTTGAATTTCGACATCTTGATCGGGCCGAAGGGGGGAGTCATGCTGGGACGTCTCGTTACTCTTTTTGCGGTAGTCGTCTTCACGATCCCCGTTATCGCGGGCGAAATCTATGTCGATAGCTCAATGGGGCGTGATGCCTATGATGGAACAAGTATCGAAGCGCGCGGAGCAACATCAGGCCCGGTAGCAACACTCGCACGTGCCGTTCAATTGGCACAATTCAGCGATGTCATTGTCCTTCGCAACACCGGAATCCCTTATTACGGATCAATTTCGCTGATGGGTGAACGGCATAGTGGTACACGGTATCACCCGTTTGTCATTGAAGGGAATGGAGCAACCATCAGTGGCTTAAGAGCAGTTCCACCTGGAAGCTGGCAACGAATCAGCCCAAAGCTCTGGAAGTTAACTTTGACTCGAAAGGGTTATTACCGTCTCTTGCGAAACGGACGGCCTCTTCCGGAATACGTCCCCGAAGACGGTTTGGAGCCGTTTTCAAAATTGAAACCGGGTTGTTGGGTCGCATGGCGAGGAAGTTTGTATTTCCGCCAGGATGGAGACAATCCTCCAGAAGATCAGGCGTTTGCCTATGCTGCAGATCAAACCGGAATTTCATTGCATCAAGTCAGCAACGTGCTGATCACAAATGTCACGTTGCAGCATTTCCGCTTTGATGGTCTGCACGCCCAAGGTCTTTGTGACGGAATCGTCCTTGATAACGTCACATCCATCGAAAATGGCAGGGCAGGGGTCGTCTCAAGCGGTGCGTCAAGAATCGAGCTTTTCGGTGGAAAAATTGCAGCAAATGGACGCCATCAATTGCTTGTCGTTGATCGTTCGTTTGCGATTCCGCAGGATTGCGATATTGAAGAATCTTCAACATCCGCAAAGTGATCAGGGCTGTTACCCAGCCAGGCGGATCACTTTGCTAAAAAATCATCGCGGAATTGCAGTCATTGCGACTTCATTCGGGTCATTCGATCGAGGATCGTCGTGCATTTCCCCCTCGTCAATTCGAAAGGTAACTTCGCCATTATCGATGTCAATCACCGTGATGATTGTGTCACCGACTCGCAATATATCACCGACGATCAGATCAAAATCGTGAACTTGCACCATTAACCTCCGTGTATCAATGGGTAAAGACGTGGCTCATGACCTTGCCAATATAGCGGCGACGTGAACCTCTCGCAATAACATTAGCCCTGTTTAAGACTATTGTTCGGCAAGAGCCGACTTTTCAAAGCTGGCTAATTGGGTGGTTAACAGCTCACGAATGGAGCTCAAGCGTTCGCTATCGTTGACTTTCATCCCATCCGCTTCGGTCACGAAAAAGACGTCAAGCACCTGATCGAAATGCGTCGCGATCTTCGCCAGCACAACGCTTAATTTCAACTCGTACATCGTCCTTGTAATCGCATAAAGCAGACCAGGACGATCGTGGGTAAAGACATCGATCACCGTGTAACGATCGGAGGATTCGTTATCGACTACAACGCGCATTGGCAGATCTGAAACAGGACCTGTAGCAGCCTTCAAGGCGAACTTGCCTCTCGATTTCAGCAAGGATTCAACGTCAATTTCCCCACGAAGCACTTTCCGAATCGTGACGGCAACATCATCGACTCGCCACGTCGGTATCTCGCCCGCGTGATCCGCATCCCGAACTCTGTAGACATCGATAATGACACCATCGAGGGTCGTGCAGATCGCCGCAGACAAAATCACAAGCCGCTTCGCGGACAAAACTCCAGACAACTTGTGAAAGCACCCGGGTGCAAGATCCTCGTGCGTAATAACGCGATATTCGACAGTCCCTGTTTCCGAGTCGTAAACGGCTTCGACATGGATATCGTCTGGTTGACGTGCCTGAGCAACGCGAAAATCATCTGCGATTCGAGCAGGTGTTGTTTCCAGCAGGTAGTGAGCAGGAAATTGATCCAACTTAAGTATGATCGGATTAACCTCGACCGTGCGCTCGGGTCCGTGGTGTTTTCCTGTTCCAGTCTCTTCAATCAAATAGGCAACTTGTTGTTTAATCGTCCTCAGTCGAGTCGCTTCATCGAAGAGATGGCTTTTACCATTCAGCCAAAGCATCGTCCGTTCATAAAGCGTCGTCGTCAGTTCGGCTTTCCATTGGTTCCAGACTCCTGGACCGACCGCAGAAACATCAGCGGCCGTCAGCACAAACAGCATTCGTAGTGATTCAGGGCTACCGACTTCGTGGCTGAATTTGAGCAGTACAGCAGGGTCATTGATATCGCGACGTAACGCCAGATCGGCCATCCTCAAATGACGATGAACGAGGAACATCACCTGATCACGTTGATGATCAGGAAGCCCCAGACGCTGGGCGATATCTGAGGCAAGCCGACGTCCGACTTCACTGTGATCCTCTTCATAGCCCTTACCGGCATCGTGCAGCAAAAGTGCAAGATGCAGTAGCTCTTTATGATTGATTTCGCGATAGGCCTGACCGACAGAGCCAGGATCCGCGACGAAACTTTCGGCCGCTTCAATCGCTCGTAAAGTATGTTCATCAACGGTGTAATGATGATATTGGTTGAATTGAAGCAGACATCGAACGTGTTGGAAACAGGGTAGAACAGCCTCCAGCACTCCATTTTCGTGCAGGCCGCGCAGCGCCTCTCCTAACTTTCCTGTTGTGCGCAATAACGCCAGAAACGAATGCGAAGCCTCAGACGAGAGAATTGCGGGTGGCTTGATCTGCTGCTGTTTGATCTGCTCGGCCAATTTCGGGGCGACACGACGTCCATAACGTGCGGCAGTCAAGTATAAGTGCAAAACACCTTCCAGTGTGCCGCAAGCCGTTCGACGGGCTCGCCCATTGGGAATGTCGATTGTTTCGGGACCGACACTGTAGATTTCATCAATCCGATAAGACATCAGGTAATCGACGGCCCGAGTGGCCCACGGCTTTCGCCGCGTTCGCTCGATTAATTGATGAGTCACATCGGCCACCGCCGAGCTGTGCTGGAAGTACTCTTGCATAAATCGTTCGACAGGAATCTGACCTTCGCAGGCCGAAATATTTCTCAGTCTGGCAATTCGCAACTGGTCGTCACGAGACAGCGTGTCCTGCTCTTTTCCCGCAGCAAAATGCAGATCGATTCTTAAGCCAACCAGAAACTCGTACGCCTGAACCAGACGTCTCGCGTCTTCCTTGGTAATCGTCCCGTATAAACGCAACGAATCAAAATCACCAGACCCATGCAGTGCGAATGCAATCCATCGGATCAAGTGAAGATCACGCAATCCCCCCAGCGAGCGTTTTACATCAGGCTCAAGCTGTTGCGTGGTGGCTCCAAATTCGGTTCGCTCTTTGTCGCGTGCAGTAACGACTTTCGCGAGAAATTCACTGGAATTCGACTTGAGAATCGAGCGAGCGAATTTTGTTCGAAGCTGCTCGAACAACGTTGAGTCCCCACTCAACAAACGAGCATCGATTAATGACGTTGCGAATTGGGGTTCCTGCTTTGACCACGACAAAGAGTCGGCGATCGTGCGACAACTGGCACCAAGCTTCAAACCGGCGTCCCATAAGTCCCGCTGGACCTGTGACGTGATTGGCTCGAATTCCGAAGTCACTTTGGGCGAATGCAGAAACAAGAGATCAAGGTCGGAATAGGGACAGACGTCGCCTCGGCCTGTTCCGCCGACGGCGACGATTGCAAACTGTCCACGAAGAGATTCGGCGAGCGTCGGACCTGCATCTGCAAGGACTTCCTCAAACACTCGGACGACAAATTCGTCCATCAATTGTGATAAGAAAGATGCTGTCTGCAGTCCCGACGCGCCATGCTGAAACCGCTTGCGAGCCTGCTGCCGTACTTCGTCGACCCGTTTCCGTAGAACAGCGATTCGCTCTGTTCGAGCGATCGGTGAACTGTTGGAACCAGGTACCGTCGACGGTGTACGAACTTCGGAAATCGCGGCCTCCATCATCACACATTCCCGAAGGTCTTTTGCGGCTGACGACTAAATTGCCTCGGGGCCAGTCTCGCCCGTACGAATTCGCACGACATCTTCAAGACTTGTAATGAAAATCTTTCCATCGCCGATCTGACCTGTACGAGCAACATCCGCAATCGTCTTAATCGCTTTCGCGACTTCCGCTTCACCAACCACCACTTCCAACTTGACCTTGGGAAGGAAGTCGACGGTGTATTCGGCACCCCGGTAAGTTTCTTTATGACCACGTTGACGACCAAACCCTCGCACTTCAGTGACGGTCATCCCCTGAATACCCGCTTGCGTCAGCGCGTTTTTGACTTCTTCCAACTTGTAGTGGCGAATTACCGCTTCAACTTTCTTCACGTTCGGCTCCTTGGCTAATTCTCTCGGACCATTCTAAAACTTCATATGCCGAGCGCTTCTTCACTGATTGTGAAGTCTCGGTCTCGATGCG
>CAILLA010000159.1 GCA_903834925.1 uncultured Schlesneria sp. | reverse complement strand
TGAATTCACAGCAGGTTGGGAAGAAACTTCGGCGTCGGAAGACTCGCGGCGGGCGGACTGGCTGGCACAGCTCTTCACACACGGGGCTGGCGCGCTCAGTTGGCAGTGAAGTTTTTTGATTATATCAAGCCAGAATGCATTCGTGAAGCCCGATTTACCCCGTTTGAAGCAGGATTGTCCAGATTTGCTGTCAACGGTCGTGCATCCTATGATCAGAGCCAGATTCACGTATCGCCAGAATTTTTGAGATCTTCGCATTATGGGCTTTTTTGAGAAACTGAAACAGGGGCTGCAACGCACGAAACAGCTGTTGCTTACGGATGTTCGCGACATCTTTCGTTCGGGTGAAATCCTTGACGAGGCGAAACTTGAGCAATTTGAAGGCCGCCTGATCCGCACCGACATGGGGGTGGCTGCTTCCGCTTTGATTGTCGGAGAACTTCGAACCAAGTATCTCGGACGAACCCTCGTTCTCGACGAGTTGTGGGGGACCGTCAAAGAAACCGTTCGTGGACTGCTTAAAGGGACCGATGGGACCCAATGGAATCCAGAGCAACCACTTTCGCCATTGAAGTTTGCGGCGACAAAACCGACAGTTATACTGGTTACTGGCGTCAACGGGACGGGGAAAACGACGTCCATCGCCAAACTAGCGAAACTGCTGACATCGTCTGGACTTAAAGTGATGCTGGCAGCAGGAGATACGTTCCGTGCCGCTGCTGTTGAACAACTCACAATGTGGAGTTCAAGGCTAGGTTGTGAAATCGTCACAAAACCAAGTGGTACCGATCCTGCCAGCGTGGCGTTTTCCGGTTGCGAAGAGGCACTGAAATCGGGCGTCGACGTTCTGATCATCGATACCGCCGGGCGACTGCATAACCAGGCAAACCTGATGAAAGAACTGGAAAAAATCCGTCGAGTGATCGACAAGAAGATTCCAGGTGCTCCGCATGAATGTTTGTTGGTCATCGATGCAACCACCGGTCAAAACGGTTTAAATCAAGCTCAGCACTTCGGAGAAGCAGCACATTGCACAGGGATCGTCCTCGCAAAACTCGACGGTACGGCGAAGGGTGGTGTCACAGTCGCGATTCGTCAGCAAATGGGAATTCCTGTTAAGTACGTCGGAGTCGGCGAACAAATCGACGACCTGGAGCTCTTCAATCCTGAGCGATTCGTTGACGCCCTGTTCGATGAATCCAAATGAAGTCTCGTCCCTGAGATGGAAGCTAGCAAACGTTCGCTGGTTGGCAGTGAATTTCGGATGAAGAATTGATGAAAAGTTGAAATCAGACATGGATTCTTAGTTTAACCCGAAGCCATCGGCGCAGGCAGATCGGCGTTCAGCCCGATCTCTTCGTACGTTGCCGAGCCGCTGCTTGTCGTGCTGCCTGAGCAAGAAATAACGCCTCAGCTGACGTGAAGACCACCAATCCCGCTTATCTTCGAGGCGCAGTTGAAGGAAAAATGGGAACCAATCGAATCAGCGAAGCGGAATTGAAACACAAAATCTGAATAGTGATTACGCGCGCATCGACGTTTTTCCACGGAAGATTGCTAGTCTTTACTACGATCGTTCAAAGATTTCTCAACGATCGCGACGAGGTTCTCGACTCGCGTCAGAATCATTTCCTGTCGTCCCAACAATTTGCCGTGCAGGACCGTTTGCCGATCGCTTTCAGTCAAAATTTTCTCGTGTCGTTCAATCTGTTCCCTATGTGTTTTCAGTTGTTCTAAGTAGTCGCTTTGTTGTTTTTTACCGGCAATAGTTTGCTGATAAGCTGACCAGTAAATCATGGTCAAAACAATGATCAGCGCAATACAAAGAATTGATGTTAAGTCATGAAGTGGCATCCGATAGCTCCTGCCTGAGCGACCCCAGTGGCATCCAATATTTGTTGAAGTGACTCAAGCAACTCTGATTCGTGTGGCTCAAAACGAAATTCCGTCAAGATCGCCCTCTTCAACTGGGGCCATTTGGTCGACTTCACCCCACCAGCCATCGTTGAACCGGGATTCTGCTTCGGGATCCATGATGCAATCTACGTCAGACTCGCTTTTGGGGCTCTGTTTCCAGACGGCAGCCTGAGATTCATCGAGGATTGGACTGACAATCGAGTCCAGAATTCTTGGTATCTCAGAAATCTCGAAATTCCACTCCAACCACTGTTCCCATTCGTTGTTCCAGTGAGAAGAGATCTCGTTCAGGATTTTTTCTCGCTGATCTAGGGTCAGGCAAAGGTCAACGTCCAATTGAGAAACGAGGGAAAGGATCGCCGCCTGTTTACGATGAGCGACTCGACCAGCCGCAAGATCAGCATACCGCGCATATCTCTCGGCGGTTAGAACCTCCTTCATGGCATTGTCGATTTCTTGACGAACTTCCGAAAGAACGTCCGGCCTCGTCTTAGCGAGCAATACTCCAACAACCTCCTCATCCGGGTCAGGTTCTTGAATAGACGCCATGATTGATGCGGAATGTTGCAGGCTCGTCTCGGCCGCTTCTCGAACTTTTGCCCGTTGTTCGACCGTCAGGTCGTCGCAGGCCAGTCGGATAAAACCTAATTCGGAATACAAAATTGGTCGCAATTGCTGAAGAACTTCATTGACATCCCCCGCTCCCACGACCTGCATGCCCTCTTCCTCTTCGACAATGATCACCATTGCCGCAAAAACGAGTTCGACAACGGGCGGCGCAATCGCGAAAGGAGTTCCAAACACGGACTGAAATAACGAGGCGGCAAACATCGCCTGAACCCCGTTAGAATCATCAGTTAACCCAAACATCAGGGATTCAGTGATGGCTAGATAGGGTACCACATCATCGTCGACTTCAATTCCAATTGAGCCAGCGAATATCGTCCGACTGACGAAGATTAGAACCCCCATAATCACCAGCAATCGGAATCTCATCGTTTCATCCGTTTTCGATAGAAATCCACTCGATCCAAAACATCCCTGTGAATCGCCGATAGCCGGATTTGTACGGTCGCTTTAACGCCGCGAAAAGGCCAATCGAAACCGTCTATGGCTGTGCCGCAACCGCCGGTGAAATCGCGACCGGCACAAATTCCTTGACGAGTTCGCCGTTTTCCGCGTTGTAAATCCGCACAATCCCGTCGAGACCACCCGTTGCCACCTGTTGGCCGTCAGGACGAAACGCCACTGCAAACACTCCTGCGGAATTCCCTTTCAGCTCTGCAATCGGTTGTTCCGTATCCGTTTTGTAAATCCGAGCTGCTCCCGTCGTCGCATTGCTGCTGCCAACAACAAATTTTGAACCATCCGCATTAAATTGCAGGCTGCAAATCCGACCTGTCAACTTTGCATAGCCACGCAGACGATTAAAGTCATCGCCAATCTGACGGGCCTGAGTTCGGAAAATTTTATAGAGCTTTGGTTCCCCGTCCGCCCCACCGATCAGGACTTGCTCTTCTTTGGGGTGACGCTGGACAGCCATCAGTCCACCCTTCAGAGCGCCCGGCGTAATGCTCGTGATGTTGTCGATGAACTGCGATGTTTTCAGTTCGGTCAATTTCATCGACATATCTCGACTGACGCTGATAACGTGATCATTTTTCAACGAGAACGTCGTTCCGAAGACCAGATCCGAATGCGCATCCATTGACATCACTTGCTTGCCGTCTGCGACTTGAAGTGCACGAACACGGTTATCGAACGTCCCGTACGAAAGCAACGTTCCATCGTCGTTGAAACTGATCCCATACAGCGTGTCGAAGCCGATCGTTTCCGAGCGAATTAATTCCCGTTTTGCGACGTCCCAGAACTGGATCTCGCCGAACAAGGACGGAGCACCTCCGGCAGCGGCCAATTTCGTGCCGTCAGGAGAAAACCGAATCGACGTGATTTTCGGCGATCGACCGATCAACCGGGCGACAAGTCCAGTTCCGTCCGCCCGATGTAGCAGCACTTCATGGTGGCCGGAAACGGCGAGAAGAGTACTGTCAGGTGAATATGCCAGCGCGGTAATGACCGGCGACGCGGAATAGATCGGCGGCTTCTCAGCCGAAATGTCGTCCTTAGCTGCCGCAGGAGTGTCATCCGTGGAACCCTGACCGATCCAGTCCCTGATCGTGGCAACTTGTTTGGCTGTTAACGGATCACTGTTCAAAGGCATCTCGGGCTTTTCACCCGAGATCAGCTTAACAAGGTTACTTTCATCGGGCTTCCCCGGAACGAAAGACGGCCCCGTGTCTCCCCCCTTTTTCAATTGATCATAAGAGATCAATTGAAGATTTCCCCCTTGTTTCGAGGGCTGATGGCAGCCGGAACAATGCCGCTGAAGGATCGGCCGCACCTGGCGATAAAAGCTGATCGGCTTGACGGGAGCAGGATTTTCTTCGGCAGAAACGACGCCGGCAAACAGTCCGCTGATGGCCAGGAGGGCAAAGCTGACATATTTCATAAGTTCAATTCCAGATTCGGGCAGAGCGGTTGCTGGTTCTTGTAGCATGGGCTTTAGCCCGTGCAAAATGCTAGTTCACACGGGCTAAAGCCCATGCTACGGCTTGTGTCTCGACATTTTCAATTGGCAAAACTGACATGCCGTGGGCGAACGAACGGGTCATTTAAAGCGTACAGAATAGCCATCGTCGATGGGTTGAGTAAAGGGGTTGGATTACATCGTCACAACTTCGTGCGCAACTCATTCCACGCGATCGACAATCGATCTCTCATTGTTGAT
The DNA here is from genome assembly GCA_903834925.1 of uncultured Schlesneria sp. Taxonomy (GTDB): domain Bacteria; phylum Planctomycetota; class Planctomycetia; order Planctomycetales; family Planctomycetaceae; genus Schlesneria. The sequence goes on along the minus strand of CAILLA010000159.1, from coordinate 95,104 downwards.
TCCAGATCTTCCTGGTTTTTTCCGGAACCGATGACCGTGCAGATCGGCCAACCTCGTTCAATGACAGTTCCTGGAAGAGGGATGTCGGCCATTAGCGGGATCACCCAGGGATCGCTCGACCTCACGAACCTGCGAAGGTCCGGCGCGACCAGGAACTCCGATGCGTAAAGAATTTGCTTCGCGACGATCCGCGACTGGATCTGATTCTGTTGGTTTGGTTGCCGTGACAAATTGAACTTTGGCGTCAGCGTACCACTCGAGGTCGCCGAAAAACTGCCACTCATGCCTGCCATACTCATTGGATTCAACAAAGATCGACCCAACGCAAGTTCCAGTACTTCAATCGAAGCAGTATAGCGTGGGTTCACTTCCACTAACCAAACTTCGTCACCATCGAATCGAAAATCCAGGCCGACAATCCCCTTAACTGAAGGGGCATTGTCAGCGAATGCCTGAATCATCGTTTTCAGCTTCGCCACGACGACAATCGGAAGGTCATTTAGCGGCCCAAACGATCCGCAATACGAGAACTTGGTCGGCGGGGCTGATTGCAACGGGGATTCAAGTTCACGCGTAGAACCGAACCATTCGACATTTCCCGATTCGACCTGAAAAATCACCGATCCGCCAACCCCTGTTGCGATTCGCTGAAAGTAGTGGGGTTCCGGAAAAGGAAGTTCAACGGCAGTCTTATCCCAAACTCGAATCATTCGGCCACCAGCACTCGCAAGCGGTTTTTGCAACCAAGTCCCATCTGGTTCGGGCGGCAATAACTGATTGCGCAGGGAAAGCGCCTTCAACCCAGCGGCAGTCAACGTTTTTGCCAACCATTCTGGACTACGCAATGCCTTCAATCCCTCAGGTGCGGTCCCCAATAAAGGCCCGATGAAACTCCTCTTTTTCAAAATTCGTTCGAGAATTTTTGGCGAATTTTCGAGTGCACCACAGTAAAACCAGCCGTCAGCACGAACGCGTGCCACATCATCTGGAAGACTGTTCGGATAGTTTTGTACAGGAATCACCTCGGCCGTCATTCTCAAGTCCAGATCGGCAAAAAGGTCGGCGCAGACCGGTTCCCAGCCCGCTCGTCGCACCGAATCAGCCGCCGCACGCGTACTTCCTCCGACAATCAAAATGCGGCGGTTTGGCAAGAGAATTCCCCGGCTGGCGAGTTACTGGAAAAGGGATGAGTAAATGTGGTATCACATCGGCGGATTCTGTGGCACCGTGTCGCAAGAATTCATTCTTCGGATCGGGTTCGCCTCCGCGCATGGAGGATACAGAGCCGTCGGCCAGATGTTACTTTGAAGAGGATTACAGCATGTCGTTTTACGTTGGTGAAGCTCTGTCCGGTGAAGGTAATGAAATTGCCCACATCGATCTGTTGATCGGTGACAAGTCTGGCCCCGTCGGCGTTGCTTTCGCCAACGCCCTGGCCAACCAGAGTCACGGTCACAGCAACCTTCTCGCCGTTCTCACACCTAACCTCGCTGTTAAGCCAGCCACGGTCATGATCACCAAGGTCACGATCAAGGGAGCCAAGCAAGCGGTTCAGATGTTTGGCCCTGCCCAGTACGCCGTCGCCAAAGCCGTTGCCGATTCGGTTGCTGCTGGCGTGATCCCGAAGGATCAGGCTGAAAAGCTTTGTATCGTCTGCGGTGTCTTCATTCACTGGGAAGCTGCCGACGACAAGAAGATTTTCCAATACAACTACGACGCCACGATGCTCTCGATCGCTCGCGCTATGAAGAGCGAACCAAGCGCTGATGAAATGATCGCCAAGAAAGACACCGCCAAGCACCCGTTCTCCGGTGTTTGAGAACTGAATTCCTGACGGATTCGGTTTTATTGCTGCCAGACTTCAAGCCCACGGGATCGGAATCCCGTGGGCTTGAAGGTGTTTTATTGCTCGAAAAAATGGTTTATCGTTACTCATGAAAAAAATCCTCATTCAGCTCGATACGGACGCTCTTCCAAGCACATTTGACCGAGTCGTTGCGGTCGACGCGGGCGTTGACGAACTTTTCAGCTATGGCGGAGTAACTCCTGAAAATGTCGAGACACTGGTTCACGGAGCGATCTTCACGCGGAAACCATCCGACCTGATGAACACGGCAATTTTCGTCGGTGGAAGCAATGTCGCTGCCGGGGAAACTCTGCTGAAGGCCGTCAAGAAATCATTATTCGGACCGTTTAAAGTCTCGGTGATGATGGACTCAAACGGATCAAATACGACGGCAGCTGCTACGGTGATCGCCGCCGCGAGGCATCTTGACCTGTCCAACACAACCGCACTCGTACTCGCCGGAACCGGACCTGTGGGTTGTCGAGTCGCTCAACTGCTGATCAGCCAAGGGGCAACGGTAAGGCTGGCATCTCGATCAATCGATCGTTCCACCGCCACTTGTGAAATGCTTTCCAAGGTTGTTAACGGCGCAAAACTTATGCCCCATGAATCGCAGACTGAAGGCGGACTCACAGCAGCATGTCAGGGAGTTGATCTCGTGGTTGCTGCAGGGGCCGCAAAAACGCAGCTTATCAACACCGATCAGCTAAAAGGGATCTCGACATTGAAATTGGCGATCGACCTGAATGCGGTTGCTCCCGCAGGGATCGATGGGGTCGAAGTGATGGATAAGGCAAAAGACCGTTTCGGATTTTTGTCGTACGGTGCCGTTGGAGTCGGCGGGACGAAAATGAAAATCCACCTTGCTGCCGTTCAAAGTCTGTTTCTGGCGAACGACCGCGTGTTGGATACGGCAGCGATTTTTGAACTGGGAAGATCGCTGTCCTAGAAAAAGGGAGCGTTAAAAGCGAGGGGCGGGCAATTAAATTTCAAATTGGCTCATTAAACATGTTCCTGTGAAAAAGTGATTCCGTTGGACGAATTTGAAATTTGAATACCCGACCCCAGAACAGCCAGCTCGCCAATCTTCTTATTGCCCGCTGAAAGCCATCAATGATTGCCCGCTGAAAGCCATCAATGAACTACGCAAGCATTGGAAGGCGTAGCATCCACTTAGGGCGAATTTCTACCTGAATTCGTGATGATCCAAAAACTAATTGTTGACTGGCTCGGTTTTTGTCGAGAAGATCATGTGGTTCTGATTTTAACGCCACACCTCCGGTGGCATCGTCGGCAATTTTTGCCGAAAGGGATTTCCACATGCGTCGCATCACCCTTGTCATTATCGTGCTAACCATTTGCTTCAGCAGCCCGCTCATCTCCCAGGCTCAATTTGGTGGAGGTGGTGGCGGAGGCGGCAATGCTGGTGGCGGCGGATTTGGGGGTGGTGGCGGCGGAATGGGAGGCGGTGGTGGTGGAGGCGGTGGGCTTGGCGGTGGCTTAGGCGGCGGTCTCGGTGGTGGTATGGGAGGTGCCGGCGGCGGTCTTGGCGGTGGTTTGGGCGGCGGTCTAGGCGGTGGAATGGGCGGACAAACCGGTGCTAATGGCATGAACGGCATGAACGGAATGAACAACCAGAACGGGCAGGGTTTTCTCGGACGAAATACCAACGGTCAGCAACAGTTCCTTGGTCGCAACACACAGGCTCAAGGCCAGAACGGGATGATGACAAATCAAACCGGAGCTGGAAACCGACGTGCTGGTGGCAACCGAGGTGGCAATCAGAATAACTTTAATAATCAGCAACAGCAGCAAGGTCTGGGAGTCGGTGGCAATGCTGCCAAGCAGGGTTCCCAGATTCGGCCTCGGCAGAAGATTGCTTTTGACCACACGCCACCACATTTGCCAACGGTCACGTCCTCGCTGGAAATTCGCCTGAATAAAATGAAGGCACTGAAGTCACCGAACATCAAATTGAGTACTGAAGCTGCAGGTGTTTTGGTTCTGAAAGGCGAAGTCGCCTCGCAGTCTGCCGCAAAGCTGGCCGAAAACATCGCCAGACTTGAACCCGGTGTCCGCTCGGTAAGAAACGAATTGAGTTATCCGGAACCGGTTTCTACGAATTAACGCCGTAGCGGCGGCTTCCATTTCAATTTACGTTCTGGTTGTGTCCCCGGTAAGCTGACGCGAACTTGTTTGGTCGATTTTCTCTTGGTTCTTATTTGTGCGATTCGTCAGATTCGTGGTTGAGACTGTTTGTCTCTTCACGTGGTAGATTCAAATTCAGTTTTGAAGGACGAATTGCTGGTTGGTTAAGAGTCTTTGGATCAATTCCCAATTCTTTTGCAGAAGCGACCAACTTCCATGGATTGCCGTCGAAGCTACTCCCTTTCTGGGCCTCGATTATCTTCAAAAGCGACTGTTGCGTTTTACCAATACAGAACGGCGATTTTAGGAGTTCAATCGACTCGGACAAATCGATACTGACTGGCAACTTTTCGAGCGTTGTAATCAACCGAGTCAAAACTTCTTCATTGTCATTGGCTCGATCATGGTCCGCAGTGATGGCAATGATTGCTGCCTTGGTCTGTTTGAGATCGTCAACTGGAACGCGTTGTGCCAGTTCCTCGACTCCGTCCAGCATCGTTTTCAACACATCAGGATCATGATCGTTGTGCAACGCTGATAACAAATACTTGAGTGCGTAATTTGCCTGCGATTTATCGGAAGCAATCGCCAAGGCGACGGCCGCCTGGCAAAGAGCGGGTCTGGCAGCGACGTTGGCGACCGCCCCGTTCGATGCCAGGATTTGTTCGAACGCGTCTTGGGTCTCTTTCTCAGTCATTTGCCGTGCCATCACTTGCCAGATACGCGCCAATTGTCCAATGACCTTAGGTGACTGGGTTGCCTGAATGGATCTCAGGTTTTGTTCAACGACCCGTCTGACAATGTCTTGATCACCCTGCTTTGGCAATTTCGGGGCGATCTTTTCCAACGCCTGTCCCAACCGGATTAACACGTCGGGATTGGACGTAGCATCCATCGCCATGGCCAGATATTTTGCGACTTCTGCGGAGTCATTTTCCGTGAAATCTTTCAACGAGATGGAAACAGACGCCAATCCGAGACTGAGCGCTTGGAGCAGGGATGATTCTTTTGTACTTTTAATTCTGTCGAGAATCTGCCTCACGGCTTGATGGCCAGCCCTTTTCGAGATATCTCCTCCAACGAACCCGAGTTTGTCCACGACAAGTTGCACGATTTCGGCATTCTCGATCGAGACCAGAATGGCAAGCATTCGATCGATTGCATCCTCGGCAATACTTTCCGGAATGTCTTCGGGAATAATCGATAATGTTTCCGCCAGATAGCTAAGTTCTAATGGCTGGTTCAGCGCAGGGTTATGGATTTTATCTCTGACAAGTTCGTAAGCTCGTTTGATTTGTGTTGAGTTAACAACATTTTCGATTCCTCGAAGTCCGTACGCCAGGGCCCGTATTTTTTCTGTATCCTGATACGATTCCATCCGTTTCAAGATTTCTTCAGCGATCGCATCGGCGGCCGGCGCTGTCAACTTGCGACCGGCTAACTGCATGCTTTCTTGAATTTTCTGAATCAAAACGGCTTTTTGAAATCGATCAAGAGACCTGAAGAGTGAATCGAATAGCTGCTGGCTGTCAGGCAACGACAACGGATTCGGTAAAGTTGAAAGCCCGTTGGTCAAATTCAACAGTTCCAGAGGAAGCGTCTCACTATTGCCGATGCATGTCAGAAGCCTTTTGGTCGCTTCGGCATTTTCCTCATCCGTCATCGGGACGGGAATGGTGCAAAGGCTTTTGGCCAGTAGACCTAAATACTTGCTGGAACCCTCTTTCGCCATGACTTTCAAGATTCTGGAAATCGCTGTGCGCCCGTCGTTTTCAGAGATCTTCCCACTCAATTGGCTCAGACCTTTACACAACTCATACAACGGATCGGACTCGTCGATTAACGACATTGCCTCGAGAAGCACGGTTGTAGCCTGCCTGATGTCTAAGTGGGAATGATGAACGGCGACGATCGTCAGACATTGCGCAAAGACGCCCATGGTTTCTGAATCCGGAGCTCGTTTAAGGGCGAGCAGAATTTCCTCTTCCGTGACCTTGAAGTCGTCGGGGCCTAACTTCTGGGACCAGGATTTAATCGTCTCAACGAGACTCCTGCGGACTTCGGTCCGCTTTGTATTTTCGATCGCATGAACGATGTATTTGATTCCGCGTGAGGCGTTGATGACATTCAAGTGTTTTGGAAGCGAAACAAGACTTCTGCTCAATTCGCGAATCAAATCCGGTCGCTGTTCGCTTTCCATGACGTGGAGCAATCGATTGGCAACACGTAGCACATCCTCTGGAGTCATTTTTCCGGGCAGTTCACCGATGCCATCACACAACTTTTGCAAAATCTGCGGATCGCTGGTTTGTTGAATAGCGCTGATGATCGGGTCGACGGCTCGCTGTGCCTCGGACTCGGGGACCAGGTGAATCGCCATGTTCAAATCCGCCGATAATTGGTGAATCAATTCAGGATATCGGTTGCGAGTGAGTTCGTCGGACAGTGTTCGAATCGCGAACTCGGCAAACTCGATTCCATCCATGTTGAGTGCCAGTCCTATCCGGGCGGAGGCAAATCGTTGCATGGAGGTTGCCGAAGGATTTTTGAGTATCGGCAAAATGAATTCGTCCCGGATAATCCGACGACGGGCTTCGTCAAGTCCAACAAGCGCCCGCGAAACATAGGGAGCTCGATTAACCAGTCGCATCGCATCTTCATCTGTTGCAAACGCCCGCCTGAGAACACGCTTTCGCAAGGTCTCGGACACTTGCTTTTGTTGCATCTCATCTTCGGTTGGTAAACTGGCAATTTGCCAGAACGAGTCATATTCATTCGGCCCCACCGGCCCTGGGAGAATATGAGTTCGCTCCAAAAGATTGCTGGCAAGTGTCTCTTCGATTTCTTGTCGAGCGATTTCCGTCTGACGGGCGTTTCCTTCGGCTGTATGTTGGGCCTTTGCAGCCCAAACAAACGCGACCAGTGCCACGCCGGTTAGCGCCAGCGCGGCCAGAGATTGCCATTTCGATCGCTGTGCAGCGCGCGCCTGTTCGCTAGCCCGCTGCGTTTCGCTTTCTGCAAGCTTCTTCAAGGTTTCCACTTCGCGAACCTGGCGTTCCGCTTCCTCGCGTTTGCTTCGATCACGTTGTTCCAGGCTGGCGGCAAGGAACATTCGCTCGTCGCGTGTTAAATCGGCTTCGGGAGTGTTCGACCATTCCTCGGCTTCTGCCAGTCTCGCCCCTTGATAAAGATAATTATCATTTTGACTTGATCCGATCCATTCTGCCGCCGCCTCCGTCAAACGATGCTGCGTTCGTAGCGCTTCTCGGTCCCCTTCAATCCAGCTTCGTAGCTTTGTCCACGATCGAATCAACGCCTCGTGTGATACTTCGACAAACGAATCTTTCTCGGTTGTAATCAACCGGACGTTCGTCAGCCGGTTGATTACGGACGAGATCATCTTCGGATCACCGAGTTGGTTCATCGGCACACGGCGTTTGGTGTCTTCGCTCCCTTCTCCTGGTTGCGTCAATCGCAGAAAAATTCGGCGGCAAGTATCTTGCTCGGATTTATTCATCAGATCAAAAATCGAATTTGCCTGCTGTTCGAGCGCCCCCTCTAAACCACCAATTGTCTGGTAGGCCGAGATCGTCAGTCGTCGTCCTTCGCGACGTTGCCAAAGCTCCCACAAGGCGTGTTGCAAAAGGGGGAGCGCTCCAGCTTGATCATCCATTTCGTTCAACAGCATTTCTGTCAGACCACGCTCCAGCTCAAGCCCGCACAATTGAGCCGGACGCTCGATGACCTCGCGCAATTCCTCGCTGGACATCGGAGCCACCAGTTCCTGATGGTCGGTGATCGCGGCGGCGAGATGGTGATGCAGCGCGCATTTGCCATAAAAATCTGCTCGCATCGTCAGCACAACGATGACTTTTCCTCCCGGTATTCCCGCCGCATAAATCAGGTTATCGACAAACGCTTTCCGATGATCTTCCGTTGCGTTGATCTGCGAAAAGTTCGCGAACGAACGGCTGGATCGGGACTTTGCCGAGTCGTCGGAATACAGAGTGAAAATCTCTTCGAACTGATCGATCAGTATGACAACCCGTTGCGTTTCCTCGGCACCTGCGAGTGCAACTCGAACTGCCAGATGTAATCGCGTCTCGTCCGATGCCATTTGCGTGATCAGGTTGCCGACATCTCCAACGCGAGATCCGATCTGAGGATCGCCCACGAGCGCAACGGCCAGGCTTTCCAGGGGATCATGACCCGGCCGGCAAATGAGGATCGGCCAATTGGCGCTTCCTTCCAGCTTTCCATTTCGCAGGGCAGGTACCAATCCAGCCCGTGCCAAAGACGACTTGCCGCTACCAGAGGCACCGACAATCGCCAGGAAGCGATTTTCTCGCGGAGTCCCGGATCTGTCGAAAGATTGCGCGGGACGCAGAGCATTGAGCAGCCATTCGATCCGCGCCTCGCGGCCGAAAAAGAACGCTGCGTGCTCGGGCTGAAACGCCTGTAATCCCCGGTATGGACACTGACCCTCGTAAATCGCTTCGCCGGGCGACAACCCAGGAGCCACTCCAAGAACACCACTTTTCAAGCGATGGTAGGCATCGTCTTCGTCGAGCGAATTTCGAAATTCCACCCAGGTTGAAGCGAGCAGAAACTCGGGGAGTCGGCTTCGTTCCTCTCGAGTGCCTCCTGGAAGAAGTACTGGAATCACTCGAAACTCAGCGTCTTTTTGCCGGACGCGTTTCGCAATGGCTGCCCGCATTTCTTCGTCTTGCCAAGGCCCGAAACCACTTGGCCCGACGAAAACCGCGACCGACAGAGAATCTGCCAGCGCCTGTTCCAGCGCAGGCTGCCAGGGCTTACCCGGAACCAGGTGCCACTTGTCGAACCAGGCTTCAATCCCCTCAGCTTTCAACCGCCGCGCAAGTTCCTCAACGGCCGGTTTATCAGCGCTATTGTGAGACAGGAAAACGTGAAAACTTGCGAATGACATCAGGCAATTTCCTTCGCACACCAAAGCATTTGACGTCGACAAAAGAGGATCGGTGGATGTTACATGTTTGTACCTCAAAAACGATCAGAAGCCCAACTGCTCGATGGGGATTGTACACCGTCTAATTGTCTTTGATATGCCGGTCGAGAGACGAACGAAGATCGTCTGGGGCGTTCGCTGAAATGGTTCTTCGAACAGCGTCATTCGATTCTGAATTCTATGGCACAGCACGTTTCCGAGGAGTTCTGCAGTCCCGTGCGGGAGGTCCATTACGATCCGACACCTATCGTGTTTACGGGAGGCTACGAAGAGGCTGCCCCCTGTACGGGTATGGTGATAAAAGAGGGTGACGCAGTTCTTATGCAATGAGCGGAATTTAAGAGGACTGGGTTTGGGGGAAACGGGAAATCTGTTGCGCTCCATCGTCGGTATTCTGAGTACGCACTCAATGCGAAGGAACTCAACCGAAGTCGGTCATGGAGTGTCATATCCATTCAAAAGATTCGCAGTGCAATTGCAATGTATGAAGCAAGCGAATTGCTCATACTGGCGTCATTCTTTACCCTAACAACATTGGTGACACACGAACGACGATTCACCTCGTCGCACAATCAATCCCGTATTTTGACCATTGAACAAAAAGAGCAATTCCTATGAATATTCTGACAAAGTGGGACGCAGGACTGAATTACGACGACTTCCTGAAGAAATTTGCCTCTGCGGATCAGCATCGCAGGTGGGATGCGGTCTACAAAGAGATCACGCTGACTGCCGCGCAGCAAACTCTGCTCAAGAGCTTCCAGCGAGACTTGCTTGTTGCTGTTGTGGCTGGAGCGTGGTGCGGTGATTGCATTCAGCAATGCCCTATTTTTGAAGTCTTTGCCAAACAGACGAATCGATTGCAAATCAGATACTTTGATCGAGATGAACATGGTGACATCGCAGACGAATTGTCGATCTGCGGTGGTCGTCGTGTTCCATCGGTTTTGTTTATGGCTGAAGATGGCGCCCCCTGTGGTCGGTATGGAGATCGGACACTTGCCAAATACCGCGACTCGGCGGCATCGCTGGGTGGAGCGACTTGTCCAACTGGAATCGTTCTGCCAGGAGCAAGCTTACAAGCGGCTGTGATTCAGGAATGGCTGGAACAATTCGAACGCGTGCAATTGATGCTGAGACTCTCGCCCCGTCTGCGTCAAAAGCATGGCGACTGAATTGAAAAATCGGAATCTGGAATGAAGGTTCGATTTCACCCTCAATGACTTCCTTCAACTTTTAGCGGGATTGAGAAACGACTCACGAACAAATATCGAGTCACGAACACGATGGCCGCACGGTGCTGGTCCTGGGAGAAATGGATCGTGCCGAGATGCGTTCGTTGGTCGTTTGGGTGAAGGAACTTGTCGGATCGGCAAGAAGGCTGGTAGCGTCGTACGACCTAACCGATATTGCCAGTCTGTTTGCCGAAGAAGAATTCCCCGACCTGATCGTTGTTCTTCAAAGCTGGCCAAATGGGTTTTCGGCTAACGAAGCAATTGAGCTCCTCGCGTTTGCTCCACTGGCCAGGGTTGTGGTCTGCTACGGTGCCTGGTGTGAATCCGACGGACGCAATTTCAACATCTGGCCCCCTTCCATTCGAGTCCCCGTCTGGGCTGCACGGTCTCGAATTGAACTCGAATGGCGACTGATCCAGGCACCCATCCTTCAACAGGTACTCCCGTGGTCTGCCTCGCGAGAAGAAATCTTTGCTGCGAGACAGCCCACGATCATTCCGTTGCTTCCCCCTCAAAAAGTCATAATCGATACACCAGATCAAGCCTTCCGACAATATGTCATTGAGCGGCTGAATGAAGCAGGGCATTCAGTCTGCAACGATGAACCGTCGGTATTGATGTTCGATGTGGACCCGTGGGGATCGTCGCGAATCGCTGTTCTAAAATCACTTCGTTTGCAGCATCCTCACGCGACCGTATTCGCACTGGCGAATCTCGTTCAACCGCCACTCGTTAATCAATTGCTTGGTTATGGGGTGGAAAAAGTTCTGCCTAAGATCGCCCTACCCTGATGGAAGGGTTCGAACTAACCTCGACCGAGGTAGGCCTGATCGCGTGGTAGCACAATTGCTTCGAGAAAGTTCACATCGGCGGGCAACGTCACCATGGCCAGCGCGGCACGAGCGATCGATTCGGGTTGCATCATCGGTTCGTCGTCGGAACTCTTGCCAGATTCCATGCGTCGCTCGACCAGAACATTTCCAGGGTGCAGGCAGGAACAAGTAATGCCATGGGGTCGACTATCGAGAGCAATTGCCTGTGTCAGCCCCCAGACTCCAAACTTTGCCGCTGAATAGGGGGCACTTCCCTCACGAGGCCGTTGCGCACTGATCGAGCCGATATTTAGAATCCGTCCTGACCTTTGCGGTTTCATCATTCGAAACGCGGCTCGACTGCATAAGAATGTCCCCGTCAGACATGATCCAACGACATTGTTCCAGGCTTCAAGCGTAAGTTCATCGAGCGGTCCGCCATCAAACGCACCGGCGTTGTTGACGAGGATGTCAACTCGTCCAAATTGGCTGCGGACGGCATCGAACAGCCGTTCGACATCTGCTTCAATTGAGACATCGCAGGTCTGTGCCAGGACATTCACTCCGCTCGTCCGTAATTCATCGGCCACATGTGAAAGTGATTCACCGTTTCGAGCACATAACGCGAGCGACGCCCCTGCTTCAGCGAAGGCAATGGCAATGGCTTTGCCGATCCCTCGATTGGCACCTGTAACGACAACAATCTGGTCCGTGAGCGGTTTCATGATCTTTGAAAATCCCTCACGCTGATTTGGTTTCGCCAAAACAGCGCGTCTGTTAATGTGATTCGGCATCTTGATCCTCTCCCAGAGGTCTCTGCCGTTGTTCTCATTCACATTCTGAGGAGCCACCATGACTGAGTCAAACTCGATCCCTGATTCTATCGAAACGTCCACCGGACTTGCACGACGTTCGTTTCTTGCCGCGACGGTCGGTGCCGTCGGACTGGCCGCGTCGAATGCCTTTGCCCGTGACGCAAAAGACCCCGTGCGACAATTCGGTCTTGATGCTCAGCCGGTTCGTTATCCTGATCCCGACATCGTTACTCTCGATCCCCGATTTAAGAAATATGCTCTGGGAAATACTCCGATTCAACGGATCTACCACAGCCCGGAAATGCTGTGGGCCGAAGGTCCCGCCTGGAACGGCGTCGGAAAATATCTGCTGTGGAGCGACATCCCGAATAACGTGCAGATGCGATGGCTGGAAGAAGATGGTCACGTGACCAAATTCCGTAATCCCGCTGGCAATAGCAATGGAAACACGTTCGATTACCAAGGACGACAGATCTCGTTCGAGCACGGCAATCGACGGGTTGTGCGCTACGAATATGACGGTTCGATCACGGTCCTGGCGGACAAATTTGACGGAAAGCCGCTGAATGCTCCCAACGACGGAGCTGTCCATCCGAACGGCGACATCTGGTTTACCGACCCCGGATATGGCAGCCTGATGAACTATGAAGGTGAAAAAGCGCCGAACGACTCAAAGCAACCCTATCAGAAGGAATCCGTCTATCGCATCGACGGCAAGACCCTGAAGATTGAAAAGGTGACTGACGAGATCTTCAAACCAAACGGACTCTGTTTCTCGCCCGATTATAAAAAGCTCTACGTCGCCGATACCGGAGCTTCGCATTACGACGAGGCCCCGAAGAGCATTAAAGTATGGGATATCGTCGATGAGAAGAAGCTGGCAAAAGGCAGAGAGTTTGCTTCGATGAAGCTTTCTGTCGGGGGCGAGGAAAAGGCAGGCATGGCGGACGGTATCCGTTGTGACATCGACGGCAATATTTGGGCAAGTGCCGGTTGGGTCGGACCTGGTTATGACGGCGTTCACGTTTTTGAACCGAAAGAAGGTGTTCGCATCGGTCAGATTCACCTGCCGGAAATCTGCAGCAATGTCTGCTTCGGGGGAACAAAACGAAACCGATTGTTCATGACGGCAAGCACGTCGGTCTATGCCGTCTATGTCGAAACGAAGGGTGCTCACATCACGTGAGCAGTTTGAGGAAATTGTCGAAACACGGGGTGCCACGGTTTTGGAGTTTTCGACCAGGCCGTGTCTTCAAGCGTCAATAACGTGTCCGAAGAGCACGGCCTTACCGAAGACGGTAAAACCGTGGCACCCCCTGAGTTTTGGCGGTTCCAGACCAGGCCAAGACGGTCGTCTTGCGTGGTGGAGGCTTCCAGCCTCCACTACGCGTTAGTCGCACGGGCTGAAGCCCATGCTACGGGTTGGCCGCAGCGACGACTACTTCGATCAAGCCGCCAACTTTTCCGCAGGCTTTTCCAGATAACCGAGAATGACGTCGGCCGTTCGCCGAGTCGCTCCCGTACAGTGAATCTGTTCGCGAAGTGCGCCAAGTTCCGCCGAAGCCATCGACAGCGATGCCGGATCACCGAGCCACTTGCTCATTTCGTAAACCACTGAATCGATCGCTGGTTTTGGATTGCCGACGCTGAAAATCTCGGGCATGATCTTCCGATTGGCAATCAGATTGGGTAACGACCAGTATTTGCAGACGATCACGATGCAACCGATAAAATACGTCAACCAACTGGATCGGTAGATCGCAACAAATGGAGTTCGCCGGGCGAGCATCTCAAGGCTCACCGATCCTGATACCATGACTGAGCAATCGGCAATCTCGATGATCTCTGGCGTCTTTCCTACGAAAAAGGAAATCGGCAGCGGTTGTTGCAGCTTTTCGTATTCAGCGACACAAAACTGTCTTTGCACGTCCTTGTAATTGGCAACGAGAAAATTCACTTCCGGAAATTTCACGTGCAACTGTTGGACAATATTCAGTAATAACGGCCAGCAGCGTCGAACTTCTTGCTTACGTGAACCGGGAAGAATTGCGACCGTCCTCGTCTCATTCGAAGACCATTCTCGACAAAAGCTGTCGTCGAGTTGATGTTCGGCCACTTCGTCAAAAAAGGGATGTCCGACATACATCACGGGAATTCCCCGTTCGGCATACCAGTCGGTTTCAAACGTTAAGCCTGAAAGGACCAGATCGACGTATTTGCGAACTCGACTAATCCTCCACGAACCCCATGCCCAGAGTTGGGGGGGCATGTAATAGATGACCGGAATCCCTGCGGCCTTGGCTTTGCGTGCAATCCACCAGTTGAATCCCGGAAAGTCGACCAGGACGACAACGTCCGGTTTGTGACGTGCGAAATATTCTTCCGCCTGTTTGACCAGTTTGTAGAACTTCCAGATCAATGGCAGCACCGCCATGATCCCCATGACCGCCATTGAAGTCAGCGGAAAAAGCAAGTGGCAGCCCGCTTCTTCCATGGCCGAACCGCCAAACCCCGAGACCCTTAGTCCCGGCCTCCGCCGCGTTAATTCTTTGATCAAATGAGCGGCATGATGGTCGCCGCTCGGCTCGCCAACAGAAAAAAAGATATGCATGATCGGTTCAATAATTTGGACGGACGAAATTTCTGATCAAAACGATCGCACCGTTCCCAGAAAATCCAAATTTGGTCAAGAGAGATTTCCAAATTCGACCGTTTGGGTAATGCAACCTCACCCCCTCCACGGGGGTGGTTAACGGGCCTTTGCCCAAGCGATTGAAATCAGACTCACGACAACGGTCGAAGATCATTGCAGTCGAAACACGAGGTGCCACGGTTTTGAAGTCTTCGACAAGGCCGTATCTTCATGGTTCGATAACGCATCCGAAAAGTACGGCCTTACCGAAGACGGTAAAACCGTGGAACCCTTTTCAAAGATTTCTGTTTTCGACGCTTCATGGCGATGCCGAACCCGGTTCTTTTCGCACGTTTAAGGTGATCGTCGCGGAAATCAACCGATGGTCCGAACCGCCTGATTTACCAATCTGACAATCCTGAATGGACCATTCACGAGAGCATAGAATATGGTCGATGCGAGCCCAGGGAAAATTGGTGGGCCATAATCGTCGCTCCTTGCACGAACACGTATATCCGTACCCAAACCCCGCGTTGTCGTAGCAACTTTGCAGATCGCCCCAGTGCTTTCGGAAAAGACTGCTGGAAGTGGGCGTGTTGAAGTCGCCACAGACAATCAGCGGCTCATCTTTGTAACTGGAGTTGATCGCAGCTCGAATTTCCGTCGAATCACGCTCTCGTTTCGCCTGATATTCTGAAAGTTCTTTTGCCCCCTTACCGTTGGTCAGAGTCTCAAGACTGAGTTCTTTTAAACCGAAACGAGCGGTCATCTGATGGATGTTGCCGAGAACGATTGGTCCGTTCGGCACTTCAATATGAACCAGCATTCCAGCCGATCGTCCACCGAATGGGGTCACGTCAAATCCCGAGATCAGCGACAGTCGGTAACGAGAACCGATCCAGTATTGTCCATATCGCAACGTGTACCATTGCGAGTCTTTACAGAAGGAATTCAAACGGTCGTCTTCACCAAAGGCTTCTTGTAGTGCGATAACGTCCGGCTTGATCGCAACAATTTCCTCGAGCACTTTGCTGAAATCGGGTTGGAATGACTGCACGTTGCAACTAACGATTGTGAGTGAAGTCGCGCCTTCGATTTTTGGCGATCCATTCATCCAAAGACCTAAAGGAATTGATAACCCCATCACGGGAACGAGCGCGATCCCGACTGCGACCAGATTCAACCCGATCGACGGCCGATGCCAGATCAGCGACGCGAAAAGCAAAAAGATTGCAGGAATCACGAAAGGCATTCGCGGTGCATAGGTCAAAACTGTCCCGGGCCACCACGTTTCTGAAACGATGTAAATCAAATAATTCACGATGCTCAGAATGACGAGATTCAGGCACGACAATACGATCACGAATATCGCAATTCTGCTCGTTCCGGGTGGTTTATCAGCGGGCAACTGTTTCATGGGGACTCATCGAGAAATTGTCTGAGGTACTCGTAGAATACTGATCCAGCCAGAAAATTGGGATACAGATCCTGGTTGACGAGTGATACATTGTCGTCACTTTGACTTAATGTTTTTGTGATATCGTCATTGCCTATTGTCATCTGAAATACGAACAAAAGAGACTTCTCACCGAGAATGCCCAGGTCGTACTTGAACAGCTGGCGTGTCCTTAATCCGACAAGAGGAAACGGAATTCCAATGGTTTCAAAGTTTTGGCCCAGCGTGATCGTAGTCCTGATTTTCCTGCCTCAGGTCATGTTGGCAGACGATGTTACAAAGGTAGGAAAGCCGTTTGTCTCCAAGTGGGGTGGCTCCTCCGGCGGTGGCCAGAATACCAACGACTCATGGCGTTCCCAAACCTTCCCAATTGTAAGCGGATACGCGGTACGGCCGGACAACGAGATTTTGAATAAAGTTACTGTCGAATGGCTACCGATCGAACGCGATCCACTCGGTAACCAATGCAAGGTCAGTGGCCGTTTACAGTTTTCCGATGCTGGTGTGACGAAAAATATCGACTGGTTTCAAGGAGTTGCGGTCTATCTGGCGAAGCAGCCAAATCAGAAACTCGACTGGTCAAATGGAATTGAGCAGAAACAGGCCAGTTACGAAACCGGTTTTACCCTCGATCGCTCAGGAACATTCGAAGTCTGGTTCGATTTTCGAGAAATGCAAAGCGATCGACACCTCGAACATGCCTACCAATTTGGATTGGCGCTCGGCAGGCATGAAGAAACGGAACTGCCGAATCAGTTCGATTTCAAACAATCGCAGCATGAAAAGAGGGACCTGGGCGAAAAGATCCGTTGGAGTTCGCGAACTCCTGTGATTCCGTCGACCGTCAAGATGCTCGAGGTCCCTGTTGCACCGGAGATTTCTCGCGAATTGGAGCTGTTCAACCACGTCAATCCTTGGTTTTTCCATTTTTCGAATCAAAAACAATATCAATCGACCGGTGTCGATCTGATTCGGGCAGTCAATGCGGTCCGGCGACTGGGTAAGGAAAAGGGGCTTGCGACGCTGGAGGAATTTCTAAAATTGTGTGGTGGCGAAAACTATTTTGGAGATCGTCACAACACCGTCGTCTGGATTATCCAGCTCGCGTTCGAGTCCGATCCATCAAAAGAAAAAATTCCCTTTCCTGATGTTCGCGATTGCTTAATTCACCGAGATTCACCAGAGAGGCAATCCTGGCCGCTTGATCCGATTGAGCTGTCGGATGACGTGCCGTTCAAGGTCACGGGATTCATTGTGGGGGGAAAGATGGCCCTGAACTATTCCAAACCGCACCTTGCCTGGGCGCACGATAACGGCGTGATTCGTGATGGTCAGCTGATTCCCTCGAGTGACCCGTTGACGGCGGCGCAAGCGATATTTTTGAGTGCCAAATTCAAGCGTCTGAGCGAATCGACGCAACGTGAAGTCGCTCAATGGATTCCAGATCAAGCAATGAGGATGGTGCCTGATTTGGTCGAGCAATTTCGCAAAACGAGAACGAACAAACCCGGTGACGTGATTGATGATGACGCGGAATGGGCTGCATTCCTCGAATATTCGAAACAGTTCGACATTAGCTGGGATCAGCAGGCCAAGAATTTCATTGTTCGACCGAAGTAAGAGCGAGCCGAGCGTTTTTCCTCGCCCATAACCCTTGAATAATTGGAATTGCACGTAAATCAAATTGCACAAGGGATTAACGCCGAAAACGACGCGTCCATTTATAAATTCTCTGAGATCCCGGAATCACAAACCTTGCGGTCACGGTGTTTGGATTTTGCCATAATCTCAATGATGGAAAAGGAGATCTTCCGATTCCGTGGCGGAGATTCCGATAAAATGATGGAGTGCCGCGCTTGCGCCCGTTTTTAAGGTCAATGAAATCGAATTCCACAAGGTGTGTGGCCGGAACACGATGAGCAATCAAAATGTGAAGTCGTTGGCGAGTTCCGCATGTGTCGTCGTAGCGACGATTCTTTTTCATTTAGCCATAATTCCAACTGACGCGCAGGATCTGCCGCTTCCGCCACCGCCACCGACAGTTGCACCATTGAAATTGCCACCGCCCGTGCCGCAGAACCAGCAAAACGGTGCAGCCGGAGCGGGGGCCGGAAATCTTGTGCTTCAACCGCTCCCTCGTCCAACTTCGGCAAGTACCGCCGCCGTGAGCCAACGAGCTTTTGCGCCGAGCATGATCGGAGATGGGTTTGCCGGTAACTCAACCGTCTTCACGAACTACGAGGGGGGGGGAAGGACATGATGACCCCAGCCATTTCGCGCTAATCTCTCCTGGGTTGGGCGGTGGCGTTGGTCAGATCAAGTTAATGGAAACCGGTAGCCCGATTCCGCGCGATCGGGTCATGCTGAACTATAGCTATTTCAGCGGAGTCCCGATTGGAACCGGCAACCTTAACGTCAATCGATTCACGCCTGGATTCGAGAAAACCTTTTTCGAAGGGAGTTCCTCGATTGAAGTTCGCGTGCCGATGGCTATCACGGCGGCGTCGACATTCGTGCATGACGAAATATCGTCGATCGACAGTACGGATTACCAGTTCGGGAACCTCACGTTCTTCTTGAAGAGCTTGTTATATCGGGATGAAACTTTTGCGCTTTCTGCGGGAGGCGGGTTGGTTCTTCCCACCGCCGCCAACACCGTGATGCTCTCGGAATTCAATGGCCGGAACCATACTGACCTGATCATACGAAACGAATCAATTCACCTGATGCCGTTCCTCGGTGGAACGTACACTCCCAACGATCGATTTTTCTCACAGTCGATGGTTCAGGTCGATTTTTCGGCAAATGGTAATCCGGTTTCAGTAGAGAGCATTTCGCCTCAATTTCCCTTTGGCGAAGGGGGGCCATTAAAACGGATCGGCTCGTTGAACGACGCCACATTTTTATATGCGAGCGTGGCGACAGGGTACTGGTTACACCGAGCCCCCGTCGGTAGTTCTCGACTTACGGGGATCGCGCCGATTGCCGAACTACACTACAACCGTTCGTTGCAGCCAACTGACTCAGTCACCATTCCGAACAGCGGATTTACCTATTACCTTCGGGGCCAAACGATCGGCAGCAGAGCCTCAGACATCGAGGTCATCAATGCCGTGATCGGACTGACGATATTGGCCGACGACAATAAGTCACTGACGGCTGCCTACACCGTTCCCTTGGGTGGCGGACTTGATATGCAGTTTACAGGAGAATTTCGAGTTCTATTCAATTGGTATTTCGGCGGACCCACAAATCGCCAGACGCGAGTTCAGTTCTGAATTCGCTTGCGTCATCAAAATGATTACATTGCCGGCTTGCCTGATCGGAGATTTTTGGTCGACGCTCACTTCCTCTTGTCAGATTCGCCGATCTGCTATTATGGAGAGACTCATTTTTGAGGTGACGCCTCGTTCGATTGTTCATTTGCACTGGCAACCGGGATGCCTCTTAAAACTGCACCTCTTGAAGAACCTTCCATCAACCTGACTTCGATGCTCGATGTCGTGATGTTGCTGATCATCTTTTTCATGGTCGGAACGAAGTTTGCCGAGGAGGAAAGGCAGACCGGAATTCAGTTGCCGGGCGTCTCGGAAAACTTTGCCCTCTCAGGTCAACCGGACGAGATCGTCGTCAATGTTGATGCAAACGGTAAAGTCAAAGTACAGGGCGAAGATTTGACTCCTGATTCACTGCGGATCTTGCTCGACGCCGCTCGGTTTGCGTTTCCCAATCAGGCCGTCGTCATTCGGGGTGACGGGCGTTGTGAGTATCAGCAGGTGATGGATGTGTTTTCGACCTGTAAAGAGGTCGGAATCAAGAACGTTTCGGTGGCACATGCCCCTAAATCGAAAGGGAACTGATGCCGACACGACTGATGGAAATCGTCATGGCCAGCACCGGTGGCATGACCATGGGTGGCCTGTTGCTCCGGCTGGCGCTTGTCGCATTGTCGGCATTCGCAACAGTGCATTTGTTTTCATTGTGGGGGACTCGCTACGGTGACAACAATACCTCCGCAAAATCATTTTTTCTTTCGCTGGTACTGCACTGCTGCTTTGGTCTGGGCTGGGTAACGGTTGCCGAGACATACCCACGCCGTTCAATCGGGACAGATCACTCGGAAGCTCAGACTCCAATCACGTTCGTTGATACAGAAGACGTCGCGCCACGCGAAGGGACCAGTAAGCTTCCCGTTTTCAACGTTGGACAACCGACGACCGACGGGTCATGGGCCAGGGACCCACGAGGAATTTCACGCGTTGATCGTGACGACGAAGTCACAGATCTGGACGCGACAAAGATTGATCTGACGTCGAATCCCGAGACCAGTGTCTCGCTTGACATTCCGACTTTTGCTGCGGAAATGGAAGAGCAAGCCCCAGGCCTGGAACAATCAGCGGCCAGTATCGCGCAACCGACAGCATCCAGATCGATGACGCTGGATGATCCATCCCCCACAGCACGGCCGGACGCGACCGCTGCTACGAAGAATGTCCGAACATCGATCAATCGTTCGGCGGCAAACGAATCGAATAGCAGTCCGGAAATCCCGCGTGGGACGTCTTCGAGAATCTCTCCGTTACTCGAAGACAGTGCGTCGATGACATTGCCGTCGGACATCAGCCTGGACTCACTACCGATACCAGAATCGAGTCCCGATACGGATGGGATTCGCCGCATGGGCAGCCCAATTCCGACATCGGTGGTTGATACGCAGCCGGGTTCAATTCCAGACGCAGCAACACGGAACACGCCGGGTGGCGTAAATCAAATAAAATCGGCTCGCATCGCGCGAACATCCACCCGACAAGGCGACGGCCGAGATGACTCTCCGTCGTCAAGACCCGCACTTGCCAGTGCATCATCGACGGCAGGACGAGGTCAAGATGATCGTCTTCTGATGAATCGCGGACCATCGGAAACGTTGGACGAGGTAACTCAGCCGGCATTCATTAAACCGGCTGCCCCTTCGATGTCACGTGCTCCAGCTCGGGCACTGGAAACCTATCAGGCTCGAACCTCGGGCCAGCGAATGGCAACGGTCCTCAAGCATGGTGGCTCCGAAGAATCGGAGAAGGCCGTTGAGAACAGCTTGAAATGGATGGCCAGTATTCAGGAATCGGACGGACACTGGTCATCGGCGCGACACGGTGGGGGAGCCGACAAAGTTGATCCACAAGGTCAGGACCGTGGCGGGGGTGGCAAGTTCGCCGATTCAGGTATCAGCGGCCTGGTGGTGCTGTCGTTTCTTGGGGCGGGTTATACCCACGAACGAGGGCCTTACACCGCAGAGGTTCGCAAGGCATTGAAGTGGTTGATTGCTCATCAAAGTGCCAATGGGTATCTCGGTGGCAATGCAACCAGGTTCGATCAGAACTATTGCCATGCCATCGCTACGTTCGCCCTGGCAGAAGCCTATGCCATGCAAAAGAATCCGGTGGAGTTTCCCGAACTGAAGAACGCCGTGAGGAAAGGCGTGCAGATGATCTCGGTTCTGCAGAACGAGGACGGGGGTTGGCGCTATGGAAAAGGTGGCGAAAGTTCCGAGAGTGACATGAGTATGTTCGGCTGGCAGTTGATGGCATTAAAAAGTGCCGTGAATGCAGGGATACCCGTTCCGGAAGAAACTCGACACGGAATGGCCAAGTTTCTTGAAGCCCGCGCTCGTGGCAAACAAGGGGGGCTTGCTGGCTATCGGATTACAGATCGACCGACACCTGCGATGACTGCCGAAGCGTTGTTCTGCCGCCAGATGTTCGCAGTTCGAACCCCAGCCGCGAGCAAGGAAGCGGTCGCATACTTACGTGAAAACTTGCCAAAAGTGACCAAGTACGACGAGTACTATTGGTACTACGGGACGTTGGCCATGCATCACTTGCAGGACGAATCGTGGCAGGAATGGAACGGAGCCTTGCGAGACATGCTGATTTCATTGCAGCATCAGGAAGGTCCACTGGCCGGAAGCTGGGACCCGAACGGCAAATGGGCCGGCATCGGCGGTCGCCTTTATTCCACCGCTCTCAGTACGATGTGCCTTGAGGTCTACTATCGTTATACGTCAATCGCCAAAGTGGACGAAACGAATTAGACCGGATTGGCATCTTTCGCAAAGACGACCAATCGAGGATTTGAGTCGAAAGTGATTCGGTTTTTTCCGTATTGATCGACAAAGACTTGCAAGATAGGATCAAATTCGAAAGATTCGTGGGAAACCTCAGGACACAATTGTTATGCGGGCAGAACGTTCCTAGAAGCCTTCTTTACGGAGCTAAATTGTGAAGTCGGAACCGTTGATCGTTGAGAAGGGCGAGTTCGCATCGATGCAGCAATTGACCGAGGAATATGAAAGTTCAACATTGGAAAAGCAAAACTTACAGGAACCGGGGGAGAAAAGCCTTCCATTGGCGTCCGATTTTATTTCCGCATCACTCGAAGAAAATGTGCTTTCCGGAGATGGTGCTCGCAAAATCCTTGATGTAATCGCAAACAAGACGGCCAAGTTGAAGATCACTCCGCGACTTCTTCCCACGAAATAACGCAGGGCGGTGAAAATCGCATGTCAGATCTCATCGCAAGGCCGTTTTCGTCAGAAGACCTTGCGATTACGCGAGATTTCTATTGTGGCGATGCTGTTTGGGAGCGACCGGTCGCTGACTGGATCAGAGGATCCGACGGCGTCGTGCCCAAAATGCTGACGCTCGTCGAACAAGGGAAAACGGAGGTATGGCTCTATCTAATCACGTCGGGTGAGTTGGTTGGATATTCCGCACTGACAAAGCAACGATGGAAAATCGGTGGGGAATGGAAAAACGTCACCCTCTTGCAGGCGTTCGGTATACAAAAACAATTTCAAGGGAAGCCGGACGGCGTCGGAGAAATTCGATATTCTAAACAAATGCTCGCAGATGTCACATCGAAAGCCATATCCTATGGATGCCCGCTGTGGGGCTGCTTGTTCATAAGGAAAACATCAAGGCTCAGCGATTGTACGAGTCGATTGGCTTTATCAGAATCGACGAAGCGAGAGAAACATATTTTATCGCATGTTTCTAGACTTGAGTGAGCTAGTAAACCAGTAATTTGGTGGTGAGTGAACCGAGACTTCCACCTTAAAAGCTAGCGCAAGTTCGAACCTTGGAACTTGGCGGGCCGCTGGAAGTCACGAAAGGGGCGAGAATGACATTGAAAATTGGTGAATTCGCAATCCTCGCCCCAATACCGATTAATCATCTCGAATCCGCACTTAGCCTGCTCGCGGAGAAACCGTACGTATCTTTTGGCTCAATGAAATTTGAATTGTTTCACGAAGTTGAAAATGCATTAGGACACGATCGACATCTAAACGACGTTCCGGTTCTGATTTATCCATCACATTTCGAGGCGGAAATTGTGGACGAAGAGGCACCATACGTAATTTCGTGGAGAGCGTCGTATTTCGAATGGGCTGGTACCAAAGAAGAGATGCAGTTTGACGACGAGAATCATTATCGACCCGAATTTACCAGGAATGATCGCGAAGAAGGCAATCACCCCGGCGGATGGGGAATGTATTGGCGTATCAAAAACCTCGAACGTCTGCTGGAAGACCAACGAATTGAAATCCGGAACATCCAAGTCTACTCAAGGAAGTATTGGCGTAAAAATGCTCCACCACGCGGTCCGGAAATCGTTAAACGACCGCCCGGTATATGATGATCATCACGCCATAAACAATTAGGTTCATTCTTGAATTCGTTTGATCCAGGCGATCAAGTCGGCAAGCTGTTGCTTGTCAAGATCTTTTTCCAGGCCTTCGGGCATTAGTGACTGGCCGGTCGAGACGAGTTCGTCGAGTGTATCGCGAAGCACGACGTCTTCCTTGGCTTCGGCTCGCTTCAAAGTCAGGCTAGCGGCGGTTTCCGCAGAGATGATTCCCGTGTGGATTTTTCCCTGCATCGTAACGGCGGTATAGGTCTGATAACTTGGCTGAGCTTCGCGGTTGGGATCGAGTATTGCGACCAGCAGATCTTCGGGCGACTTGTTCTTGACGCTGGCAAAGTCGGGTCCGACCAGGTGACCGGTGGTTCCGTCACGATGACATTGGATACACGTTTTGGCGTAAAGCATGCGACCTCGCTGAGGGTCGCCAGTGAGCTCAAGGGCCGGTTGATAACTTGCGACCACTTGTTTGCGGTTACTGGGAGGATCAGCGAGTACTTGCCGAGCGGCATCCCGGACCAATGGCTGCGGGTGATTGAGCATCAGTTGTCGCTTGTCACGCTCGATTCCCCCCGGTTTGATTGAACCTGCCTCGACCGCACGCACCAAGGCCATTGCACCTGCTGCTGACTGAACCAGATTATCGACCACCTCACGGCGGGCTGCTGGACCGAACCCTTCCCAAGCAGAGAGCATCGAATCGATCGCTGCCTTTGTTCCATGAGCTGCAAGTCCCTTGATCGCAGCCAGCTGTAATGCGGGCGATGTTTGGGGAGTAAAAAGTTGGGGCAATGTTCGTTCTGCTAATCCGGGTTCACCCAAGGCCAACAGGGATACGGCAGAAACCCGGTCTGCTTCGGACGCTGACGAGTCATTAGCGACGGCGCTCGCTTCTCGAAAGATGTTTTCAAGCGATCTCATCGTGATGCCTGTTGTTCTGGCATCAACCAAAGTCATCGAAATGCTCGCACCTCGACGTCGAAGCCCTTCACCTAAAGCGAGTAGTACGGGGATACGAGTCTTGTCAGGAACAGAATCGGCAACCACAGATTCCAACAACCGTATGCTATCTGTTGAATCGGCGGCCGACCCGATCAGTCTGGCCAGTTGAACAAGAAGCGGCACAACCGGTTCCGTCGGACCTGACAATAATTCGACCGCGATGGTCCCCATCTGGGAATGTATGGACGAGAGCCATGCCGTTCGCAGGTCGGCATCTTTCGCGGCATCGCGAGCGATTGTCTTGAGGCCACCGACAGCCAGATCCGGGGGGAGTTCTCCGAGCGTAAACGCCAGTTGCCAGCGAACTTTTGGAGAAGGGTCGTCAGTCATGGCAACAACTTGTTTCGCGAGATCAAGATTGTTCGCAATAAACGCTGGCACCAGTCGCAGTGCATGTTCCCTGACGTGAGCATCAGTATCTCGAAGTGCCTGTCGTAAATCATCCGCTTTCAAGTCCTTCAACCCATTTAAGGTCCAAAGGGCCTGCAGCCGAGACTCCGGAGAGGCGACCGTTTGGTCTGGGGCAGATCCAGAATGAATGATATTGCGAAGTGCGGCAACAGCCGCGTGATCCTTTCGTTCCACCAGCAGTCGCTGAGCCGTATCCCGGACCCATCCGTGAGGCGACTTCAGATGTTCGACCAGTTCTGCTGAGGTAGCATGACTCAGCTTTGGTGGTGGCGTCCGCTGGTAACCAGGAGGAATCAATCGCCAGATACGTCCCTTGTCATAACCACTTTCCAGGTCGACCAGTGCCTTGATGTCATCGGGGATTGAAGCGGGGTGCTCGATGGTTTCTCGATACATATCGAGCACATACAATGTTCCATCGGGGGCGTTTACGAAGTTTGCGGGACGAAACCAATTATCGGTGGATGTCAGGAATTCGACATTCTGGTCCGCTCGTTCTGCGACAAAACTAATGCCGTCGGTCGTCAGTTTTTTTCGATGGATCAAGTTACCGCCAACATCCCCGATAAAAACGTCGCCGCGATACTCAGGCGGATACGCTGCCCCTCGATAGACAGTTATGCCCGTTGCTGAGGTAAAGAAACCGATCGGGACAAGTTCGGTCGGCGGCAACTTCTTTCGCATTTCGGGGTCTGCAGCTCGACGAGCCGTTCGAACGAGTCGCCAGGGCTCGGCCGAACTTGTACGAAAGACAACGGCTGCGGCTCCTTCTTTGGCAATCGACCGGGTCATATCGGGAATCACCAGTAGTGGATTGCGTTCAAGATAATTCAGTGGCCACGTGACATGAACAATATGGTTACTGTTCGAACAAATGAATCGATCGCCCCAATTGTCGATTGTGTGGCCGTACTGAAGGCCCCCACCAACCATCGTCAGTTCGTTCGTCTCAGGATCGAGTCGCAGGTCACGTCGACCAGGAGTGAACTTGTATTCGGGCTTGTTTCCGCGAGCCGGGACAGTCAGTTCGCCTCCGGCAATGCCAGATGAGAAGTAAATGGCATTATCGATGCCCCATTCAAGGCCATTGGCTAATGCCTGAACGTTCGATGAATTGAAGCCCGAACAGATGATTTCTTTCTGATCGGCAACATCATCGCCGTCTGTATCCTTCAGGAAATAGAGATAGGGCGGCGAGATCACATAAATCCCCCCGCGAGCACAACAGACAGACTGAGGCCAACGAAGTTTGTCGGCAAAGACAACGCTCTTGTCCATAAGGCCGTCGTTGTCGGTATCGGTCAATAAACGAATCCGGCCCCAGGTCTCGGGCCGTTGATCCTTGTACTTTTGAACTCGCTGTTCTGGCAAGAACGGGTAATCATTCATTTCGACGACGAACATTCGGCCATCTTCATTGAATGCCGCATCAATGGGATCGGTGACGTTCGGTTCACTGGCAACCAGTTCCATCCCAAACCCGCGTTCGAGTTTGAATGACTTCAAAGCGTCGGCTGGTGACTTCGACGGAATCCGTGGCATCAGCTCGGCCAGATTCTTTTCCTCGCCGTGTAGGGTACTTGCCAAGAGCACCAGTACCACGGGAAAACGATGTCGGCCGAGGAGGACGCCTTTTCTGCATGCCGCTGAAGGAATATCCAAACACCTCACAAAACAGACAAACGAATTGAGCACGAACCCGAACATGGATGTCGTTCCTTCGCAGTAGGCAGGGATGTGATCGCGACCACAATCGTAGGATCACACCGGATTTGGCACACACTACAGTAGCTGTGTGACTGCCGAAGTTGAAGTCTTTGCCATGTCGGGGTCTGCCTCATATCGGAACGCCGAAGGTTTCGGACATCCGTCTGGCTCAAGGGACGACGCAGTGAATCAGACGCATCATCCGGCGGAAATATCCCGTTTTGTAATTCGCATCACTTCTTCAAGTGTGGTCGTGCCATCGAGGACTCGCTGAAAACCATTCAGTCGTAGCGAAACCATTCCCTTCTTCAGGGCATAGTCTCGCACCTCCGCAGTACTTGCGCGATTAATGCAAAGCCGACCGATTTCGGGGTCGGTTCGCAGCAGTTCAAAGATCGCGCGGCGGCCAGCGTAGCCACTTCCCTTGCACTCACGACAACCGATTGGCTTCCATAGGAACTCTGGAGCGGGAATCGGAAAGTCGTCGGGGAGTTCATCTTCGGTCGGACGATATTTTTCTTTACAGTGCTTACAAAGTACGCGGACCAGGCGCTGGGCGAGTACCCCTTCAACCGTACTCGCAACGAGATACGGTTCAACACCCATGTCGATAAGACGGGCAAACGCGCCGGGTGCGTCATTTGTGTGAAGCGTGCTGAACACAAGGTGGCCGGTTAGTGACGCCTGGATTGCCGCTTCTGCAGTTTCACCGTCTCGAATTTCCCCGATCAAAATCACGTCCGGGTCGTGACGCAGAATACTTCTAAGACCTGCGGCGAATGTCAGGCCGACTTTGGAGTGAACCTGGATCTGGCTAATCCCTGGGTTCTGATATTCGACAGGATCTTCAACGGTAATGATCTTGATCGTCGGCTCTTTGATTTCGTTCAATGCACTATACAGCGTCGAGGTTTTACCACTACCAGTGGGACCCGTAACGAGAATGATTCCGTGAGGCAGCGCGATCAATTCATGGAATGTTTTGGCCAGTTGGTCTGGCATGCCGACGTTCTTCAGATTGAAGACCATTCGGCCCTTATCAAGGAGTCGCATGACGACCCCCTCGCCATGCACCATCGGGATGATCGAAACGCGGACATCGATCTCGCGACCCGATACCCGCAGCTTGATGCGACCGTCCTGAGGAATTCGCTTCTCGGCGATATTCAACTTCGACATGATCTTTAAGCGTGTCACGATCGCGGCAAAGAAGTGCGAAATTGACTCGGGCACCGGTTGCACTCGTAACAGACCGTCTACGCGATACCGAATCGTCAATCCGTTCTCTTGCGGTTCGATGTGAACGTCGCTCGATTGTTGTTCGAGAGCTTCCACAAGCAGTTCGTTCACGAGTTTGATGACCGAAGCGTTTTCAGCCTGTTGTGCCAGGTCGGAATCATCGGCCGACAAATCACTCAGCAGCTCAATCCCTTCGGCGGATCGTTGAGCCACAAGCTCATTCAGCGTGTCGCCACCGACACCTAAGTGTTCCTTGATGAGTTCGACAACATCCAGACGCCGCGCAAGAACTGGCTCCAGATGAAATCCGCTGACCGCAGACAATTCTTCCAGAGCTTCCAGATTGAACGGATCGCTCGTCGCAACGATCACACTGCCGTTTCGTCTGGCCAGTGGTAAAAGGGAATGTCGAAAAACAGCGGTTGTTGGGAACTGCATCAGCAGTTCGTGATCGATCGTTTCCTGTTTGACTTCGACAAAATCCATCCCCAATTCTTCGGCGAACGCTCGCAAGACATCGTCTTCCTTGACGATCCCCATTTCAACGAGCACCCTGTCGACCCGTTTTCCTGCTGCCTGTGGCAGAGCGGCTTCGACCTGAGGCTTTGTGACGAGACCATGTCGAATAAGAGTTTGAGCGATATCCATAATGCTGCGGTCAAGATTCTGGAGTGGAAGGAGCAGATTCGGAAGGATTCGTTACGCGGTGTTGTCAGGCAGTTTTCAGCGGATCAATCGTTGTGCTTTTTAAATATCACATTACCTCATGAAACCGGAAAAAACTGTCGGATTATCAATCCACACACCATTCTCGACGAACGAATTGAGTCTGTCGATGTCCTTTGAACCGGTTTCAGCCCCATTTCAGGTTCCCGCGATTCGGCAGGTTCGAATAGGACGTTATCGAGACTCAAAATTTGAGTTGTGTGCCACTGCATTCGACTTCCTCGAGTTTGAAACTTGATGGGTCAAGATTCAGGATTTCTTCCAAAGTAGACATCATCGCTCCGAGGTTGTCAGTTTTTGTAAGTCGAAAATGGTGAGCCACAACCCGTAGCATGGGCTTCAGCCCGTGCGACACAACATCTTGTGCGGGCTAAAGCCCACACTACAAAAACTGACAACCTCTCCGCGTGATGAACATTTGTCGGAAACGTTTCAAGCGTTGCCTTCGCATGGGGACAGTTACTTCACTTGAAATTCTGAATTGAAAACATGGTATTTGGTATTCGCCTGGTTCTCGAACAATGCTCATCACGCGGAGCGATGATGGCTACTTTGGTCTGAGGCAAAGCCTCCCTGGGGTCTTCGAAGCAGTGTCTTCCCTTTTTCTGCGGAAATCGAAGAGCACTGGATCTTTAGGTTTGGCAAGGCGTTGGGGCGAGTGTGCGTAAAAGGAATGAAAAAGCCCGGACACAGTGACGCGTCCGGGCTGATCGAAATCAAATTGCTGCGTTTGCTGCAAGTTACTTCGCTTTGCCAGAAGCAATCAACTTGCTGGCGTTGCCTGCTTGACCAAACTGAACCATGCGAGCAACGCAGACCTTCTTCATGGCTTCGCGGGCTGGCTTGAGATAGTCGCGCGGGTCGAATTTTTCTGGGCTCGTCGCCAGCAACTGGCGAATCGCACCGGTAATCGCCATGCGGCAATCGGTATCAACGTTAATCTTGCGAACGCCGCTTTTGATTCCTCGTTGAATCTCTTCGACGGGGACACCGAACGTTTGCTTCATCTTCCCGCCGTACTTGTTGATGATGTCCTGCAAGTCTTGTGGGACAGACGAACTGCCGTGCATCACGAGATGCGTGTTTGGAAGCTTTTTGTGAATTTCTTCGATTCGTTTCATGGCGAGAACTTCGCCGTCAGGCTTCTTATCGAACTTGTAGGCTCCGTGACTGGTACCGATCGCAACAGCCAGGGCATCGACCTTGGTTGCCTTCACAAATCGTTCGGCTTCGTCCGGGTCGGTCAGCAGTTGATCGTGAGAAAGTTGACCGGACGCACCGTGACCGTCCTCAGCTTCGCCTTCGCCCGTGTCCAGCCGGCCCAGGCAGCCGAGTTCGCCTTCTACCGAGACCCCGAACATGTGAGCGACTTTGACGACTTCCGAGGTGACAGCAACGTTATAATCGTAGTCAGCCGGCGTTTTACCGTCTTCCTTCAACGAACCGTCCATCATGACGGACGTGAAGCCGTACTTGATGGCGCTGCAGCAGGTGGCAGGGCTATTGCCGTGGTCCTGATGCATGACAATTGGAATTTCCGGGTATAATTCTGATGCTGCCAGCATCAGATGCCGCAGATAATTATCCTGCGAATAGGACCTGGCCCCACGTGATGCTTGTACGATGCAGGGCGAATCGGTTTCCCGAGCCGCTTCCATGATCGATTGAATCTGTTCCATATTATTGACGTTGAATGCGGCGACGCCGTAGTTATTCTCAGCGGCGTGGTCGAGTACAACTCGAAGTGGAACCAAAGGCATTGTCTTCTAACTCCTGAAACCAACGAAAACCGTATCGTGTCTCGCGGCGCGGTCGTTCCCCATTGGACAGACTCTGGATACGATCGAGATCGATGCTCTCGGGCGTAGGATATCGTTTTTGATACGGCCACGGGAAGGGATGCGGTTTCGGAAAACGAAGAGTCGTTTTAATCAACTTTCGAGTTCGCCTCAGCCACCATGCTTCGGTGCTGGTGTCTGAAGGAATTTTAATTCATTGAGTTTCCGCCATCTTTTTTTACGACGTGAATCGGAAAGAAAGGTGTCAGAACCGTTTATTTGAACATTATTCGTTCCTGACGCTTTTTCATTTCCAGTTAACGACGGCAAACGGTCGTTTAGGATATTTGCGGCCTTTAGGTTGACATGTATTCGAGCTGAGTGAATGATTTAGCACAATCAATATTCCTATCGCGCAGTGAAATAGAGTGGTCAGAACCCGTGAGTTCCGCTGGGGTAAAGAAACTGCGCCGTTTGACTCGAACCGTTTGACGAGTCAAAAAAAATCGTCTGCGACGAGCACCGTTTTACGAAAAAAGAGAGCTGAAAAAATGCTACTGATTAGCTGGCTGCGTGAAGTGTGTCGGGGACGAGTGAATATTCATTCGTCTCGCAGTCGCCGTCCAGTTCAAGCGGCTCGCTCTTTTGCGGATGTTCAAATCCTGGAAAATCGTCGCCTGCTGACGGACCTTACGGCCGATGTGAACCCTGCCGGAGTACTGGTCGTAACCGATTCGTCCAACCTGGCAATAAATGACCTCACTCTGGAATACCATCTGACAAGTGGCCAGTCGCCGACGATGGATTTTTTTCTGGTCGGATCGGGGACCACAAGCACGACGATTAACGGCAAAGCTGTTTAAGACGTGACTGCAAATCTCGCTTCATTCAATGCAATCTGGGTGTTGACCGGGAACAATAACGATACCATTCATATCGACTCAACCAATCATGGGTTTTCAAATATTCCGGGTGGTATTGAACTATCTGGTTCTACATCAGGAGCAGGCGGCTTCGTCAGCGCGACTGGAAACAACACTTACGACTTCGTTTCGACGAATCTTATTGGCAATGTCGTCATTGATGATCTGACGGGATCTGCTGCTCAGGACAAACTGGACTTTTCGAAGAGTTTCGGTGTTCAGTTGAATCTCGGAATCACGTCCATTCAGCAAGTCAACACGGGGAATGCGAACCTGAATCTCTCGCTGACGTCGAACACGGTTTCGTCAAATATCAATGTTGTTGGTGGCGTGGCAAGCAATACTCTGACGGCCGGGGCTGGTAACGATATTTTGGATGTCTCCAGTTCATCTGGAACGAACATCCTGACCGCAGGGAATTCGGGAAATGACGAATTGAAAGGGGGTTCGGGGACGAACACCTACAAATTCGGTGATGCTGTCGGCGTTTCGCTCGACACGATCATGCCGGGAGCGGGAACAAACAAACTCGACTTCTCAAACGTGACGTCCTCACTCGCCGCGCCTCAGCAAGTGAATCTAGCAACCGGCGGAGGGGTGAATGACCCGACCGATACGTTGTGGCTTGCGTCTGCAACAAGACGTCGTGTGTATGTTGCCAACGGCAGCGATGCGAACGCATTTCAGTTTGTGGTTTGCTCAGCCAATGCTGGCGGAGCAAACCAATTGACCGCAGGTGCCGGGCCGAGTGTGACATTGGATGTCTCCGGTTCATCCGGAACTAATACGCTCACAGCAGGGAATTCCGGAAATGATGAATTGAAAGGGGGGGCGGGGGCGAACATCTACAAATTCGGTGATGCCGTCGGCGTTTCGCTTAACGCCATCGTGCCGGGAGCGGGAACAAATGCGCTCGACTTCTCACGTGTGACCTCGTCACTCGCCGCGCCGCTTAAAGTGAATCTTGCGACCCCCGGGGGGGCGACTGATCCGGCTGATAACTTGTGGCTTGCATCTGCAACAAGTCGACGAGTGTACGTCTTCAATGGCAGCGATACGAACGCCTTTCAGCTTGTGATTGGCTCAAACAATGCAGGCGGAGCAAACCAACTGACGGCCGGTGCCGGGCCAAATGTGACTCTGGATACATCCAGTTCATCGGGAACGAACACGCTGACAGCAGGGTATTCGGGAAATGAAGTGTTGAAAGGGGGGGCTGGGGCGAACACCTTTAGATTCGGTGATGCTGTCAGCATTTCGCATGTCACGATCGTTTCGGGATCGGGACCAAACACGCTCGACTTCTCACGCGTGACGTCCGCACCCGCTACGCCGCTGCAAGTGAATCTGGCAACCAGCGGAGGGGTGAATGATCCGGCTGATAACTTATGGCTGGCGTCGACGACAAATCGACGAGTTTATGTTGCCAATAGTAACGACACGAACGCGATTCAACTCGTGATCGGCTCAGCCAATGCCGGCGGTGCAAACCAACTGACGGGGGGGACAGCGCCGAATGTGACACTGGATGTCACCCGTTCATCGGGAACGAACACGCTGATCGCTGGGAATGCGGGAAATGAGCTCCTGAAAGGGGGGACTGGGGCGAACACATACAAGTTCGGTGATGCCGCCAGTATTTCGCTCGACACCATCGTACCGGGTACGGGACCAAACACGCTCAACTTCTCAAGTGTAACGTCCTCAGTCGCTGCGCCACTTCAAGTCAATCTGGCAACCAGCGGGGGGGTGAATGATCCAACCGATACGTTGTGGCTGGCCTCGATTACAAATCGACGAGTGTATGTTGGCAATGGCAGCGATACGAACGCGTTTCAGTTTGTGATCGGCTCTGCCAATGCTGGCGGCGCCAACCAGCTAACTGGCGGTGCAGGGCCGGGTGTGACACTGGATGTCTCCGGTTCCTCGGGAACGAACACGCTGACGGCTGGGAATTTCGGCAACGAAGAATTGAAAGGGGGTTTCGGACCAAACACCTACAAATTCGGTAATGCTGTCGGCATTTCGCTGAACGCAATTGTGCCGGGAGCGGGATCAAACACGCTCGATTTCTCAAACGTGACCTCCTCAGCCACCGCCCCGCTTCAAGTGAATCTCGCAACGAGTGGAGGAACAACTGACCCGGGTGACACGTTGTGGATGGCGTCTGCGACAAACCGAAGGGTGTATGTGTTCAATGGGGTCGATACGAATGCGTTTCAGCGCGTGTATGGCTCAACGAACGCTGGCGGTCAAAACCGTATGAGGGCAGGCTCGGGGTCGAATGTGACACTGGATGCGTCCGGTTACGCCGCGATCAACGATCTGACAGCAGGATCGGGCACCGACACGTTGATAGGTGGGGCGGGGAACAACGCTTTCACAACTGGAACTGGTCTCGATCAAATGAACGGGGCTAATGGGGATGCAAACACGTTTATTTTCTTAGATCATGCTTACAGTGCGATACTCACTCCAAGCGGTACGGGATACAACGCGCTTGACTTCCGTCACGTGACTTCGACTCCAAAGGTCAATTTGACGGCGAGCCAGGTGATCGCCACCTATAGTACCACGATTGTTTCGACGAGCGAGACCTATAAGGGTAAACTGTTTCAAGCGGTATTTTACCCGTAAACCAACATCCAAAAAAATTTGTCAGAAAGAGAATTGACAGCTTTCGAAGTTTGTCTTTTGGCTGAAGTTAACGCATACGGCAGATTAATGCGGTTGTACTACTGGGAATCGCCGACTGGAAATTTTGGGGATGACCTCAACCCCTGGCTATGGGAACAACTCATTCCCGAGCTTTCAGAGCTAGGTGACGACACCGTTGTCTTTTCGGGCGTAGGTTCATCATTGCATGAACTTTTGCCCAAGGGTTCCGTGAATGTTTTGCTCGGGCCGGGTGCAGGGTACGACTCGATTCCGAAGCGGAATTATCAGATCTACGCGTTACGGGGTAAGCTGACGGCAAGAGCGATGAAAGCTCCTGCGGAAATTCCATTGGGTGACCCTGCGGTTCTGATCTCACGCCTCTATCAGCCGAAAATTGCGGCGTCGGATCGGCTGCCGGTGGTCTTTGTGCCGCACTGGACCACTATGGAGCTTGGCGGATGGGAAGAACCATGCCGGCGCTCGGGGTGTGTACTCGTCGATCCCCGAT
Source organism: uncultured Schlesneria sp. (assembly GCA_903834925.1). Lineage (GTDB taxonomy): Bacteria > Planctomycetota > Planctomycetia > Planctomycetales > Planctomycetaceae > Schlesneria. The sequence continues at coordinate 60,523 of CAILLA010000159.1, read as the reverse complement.
CGGAATACTTTTCGGTGTTTGACCAGATCGCGAGTGCCCGGCTCGTCATTGCAGAATCGATGCATGCCGCCATCATCGCGGATTCTTTTCGTATTCCCTGGATTCCCGTAGTTTGCACCCATCGCATGGATTTCAAATGGCGAGACTGGCTTTCTCCATTTCATCTCGAATATGTACCGCACATGCTTGACGCTCCAGGTTTGCAACGACTGGCGTTCACGAGCCACGATCAGAGTCGTGAGGTGGGTGGTGAACTCCTGCTGAAACGCCCCGGATTCATCGAGTCATTGAGACGCCGTGTCCGCTGGCAGTTTTCCAGCCTGATGTTGCAACGTTTCCGCTGTTTTCGTGAACGCGTTCTGGATGCGCGTACTCTTTCGTTAAACTCGCTGGTTCGGACACATACCGGGGTGCTCAGCGATCTCGTTTTATTGAACCAATGTCAGGATTTACTGTTGGCCGCATGTGATCGGCTGCGTGCCGACTGGAGCCGTTCGTCAGGGGCCACCAGAGTTTAAGGAACCCGTCCATGCTCGAATTTGTCATTCCTGTCAGGCATCCTCAGAATGCCAGGAACTGGTCCGTGCTCAAGCGAAATCTGGCTCAGACCGTGGCTTCGATTGCCGCGCAGACTTGCAATAGCTGGACCGCGGTCATTGTGGCAAATCACGGTGCGGATTTACCGGAATTGCCAGAGCGATTCCAGGTGTGCTGGGTTGATTTCCCGCCAAAGCAGCAGCGGTGTGGCGAGCAATTGGATAGGGATTGGGAGGTCGATAGTTTTCGAATGGATAAGGGAAAGCGGGTCCTGGCTGGTCTATTGCAAGCAAAGGCCAGCGGACATGTGATGTTCGTGGACGATGATGATCTTGTCAGCAACCGACTCGCTGAGTTTGTCGAGGGGACCCCGAATGCCAATGGATGGTACGTTGGACGCGGCTATGTGTGGCTTGATGGTAGTTCGCTGTTTTATGAAAATCGCGAATTCTCTGGATTATGCGGAACTTGCCATATTGTTCGAGCAGACTTGCTCAGGATTCCAGAGTCTCTCGAGGCGGCGTCTGATACTTACATCAAAAGGATGTTGGGTAGTCATATCATGATTGAAAAGATCCTGGAAAGTGATGGAACTTCGTTATTGCCTTTACCCTTCATTGGCGCTGTCTACCGAGTTGGACATTCAGAAGCGGCCAGTCGAATTTGGTTTCCTGGTCTCAGTTGGTACTGGACCCCCCGCGTTGTTTACGCACTCAAATATTTGCGTCGAATCATGTCGATTCGTTATATTTCTGTTGCTCTCCGTCAAGAGTTCTTCGGGTCGAGGAAGATGAGATAATTCCGATGATCCAGGAATTGATGTCGTTGATTGTCTTGTTCGGGTGACCTGGGAACGCTTCGAATGACCAAGGCTTGCACGATTTCCAGTTCCTTTATTGTCAAGGTTCAATTCACTCGCATGACCCAGTCGTCTTGTTGTGGGATTGGCTATGGGCATAAAAATCAAACGCGGCATAGTCAGTGTCATCGTCGAAAATCCGATCCCGGGCATTTCCACGATTGAGATCGTGAAGATCTCCCCCCCCCCCCGGTGATTGACGTTCTGTTCGTGGCATGCCTACGAGAATCTCCCAAGAAAATGCCCCTTGTTAACGCTTAATTGCTTATCCCCTTTTCTTCGACACGTCCTGGATATTTCGCCTCATCAAATTGTAGTATTCTGTCTTAGGCTGTAGTCTGTTGATGATTGAAGAAATCCTGGAACCATTCTTCTCGATTGTAAAACAGCGGGGGATTTTCTGGAGTCATAAATGTTTGACGGTGCGACGGCCCTTTTTGAGCGATCTCTTCGAGTCGATGCGCGGGCGCTCGGACCGCATTTGGCTCGATTGTTTTTGCTGACATCAATCTACATCGCGATCATCTTTTCGTATTCGACCGCCGTAGTTCTGGGCGCACCGGGTTTGCGATTCTTTTTGAACATCGCCTATATCGATCTGATTTTCATGACGTTGCTTGGTTTCAGCTTTTTTTCGACCTCAATTACTGAAGAAAAAGAAGAAGATACGCTCGGGTTGTTGCTGATGGCTGGAGTCAGTTCATTGGGGCTGCTGTTAGGGAAATCCGGCGGGCGGCTTGTGCAGGCGACACTTCTGATCGTCGTCCAATATCCGTTTACGTTACTTGCGATCACGCTTGGCGGGATCACTCAACATCAGATTCGTGCGACCTACGTGGCAATGATTGCGTACATGGTGCTGCTATCAGGGACTGGCCTGTTGTGTTCGACAATCTCGAAGAATAATCGCGTGGCGTCGATTCGTCTGTTTGTGATCGTTATCGGATATTGGCTGTTTCCCGTGGCCTGTCGCCGAGCAATGATCGATTTTCCCGGAATGCCGAATGCACTCGTCTGGGTCCTGACATGCGTGTCCGAATCGTGTGTTTTCCTACAGATCGGTCCAACCATGACAACCGGTTTCAATGAATCGGTGTGGAGCACGCAAGTCATCATCAACCTGATTGTCGGAATCCTCTGTTATCCATTGTCGTGGAGTTTATTCAGTTTTACTTCTCGCGAACCGACGACTGAGGCGACTTCGCGAGGACTTGTCGCCAGAAACGGCCACAGGTTCCGCTGGTTGAATGCTGGACGTCCGTGGGGAAGCCCCCTGATGTGGAAAGATTTCTATTTCAGCGCGGGCGGGGTCGTCGCCGTCTTTATCCGATTTGCCATGTATATCGCACTGTATTTTATTTCCGTTGCGATCATCACAACGATGATTGGCCCGATTCCGTTTCAAATGGAAAGGACCAGGACTGGCTGTTTTCTGTTTCTGACCATCATGGTGATGTCGATCGATGCGGGACTGGTGATATCCCGTTCGCTTCATGAAGAAATCCGCGGCAAGACGTGGACCTCGCTTGTTTTGCTTCCGACCTCGACCATCACAATTTTGTTCTCCAAAGGGATCGGTTGCTGTCTCTGCTGGTTGCCCGGTCCCATCAGCCTCTGGCTGGGCATCGTATTCTTGCCATACGGTCATGAGATTGTCGGTGACGCCCTGCACAACCAACCAGAACTGTGGATCTGGCTATTCACGAATATGATCCTGGTACCTCACGCTGCGGCGGTCTTTGCGACGTATGTCAGATGGGGAGCATTGCCACTGGGTATTTGTTGCGGGATTGCATCATTCTTTATGACGATGGGACTGATCATTGTCACCGCTCTCGCCACGCGCGGGGGCTCATCCGAAAAGGACGTCATGTTGTTCGTGTCGTTTTTTGTTCTTTCGGTGTGTTTGATTAGCTACTTTGTCGTCTGGCAGCGAATGGACACGATTTCGTCTCAGTCGTGATACTCACCACCAGTATTGGGGCAAGAAGCGAGGATTCCAGCCACGGAAGAACTCAACGTTAATCAATGCCTTGAGTTACGTTCTGCTCAATGTGGAAAAAATGCAGAAGCGTTTTAACCACGAATCTAACGAATTGCACGAATAAGAATTATGAGAAATGAAATTAAAACCGGCTGAGTACGTGTACTTGGTCGAGGATTTCAAAGGGAGATTTGATTGACGTCTCGGTTGTATTTTCGATTTCGGGAAAGCCGCTGATACGAAAAAGCCAAACGTTGCGACTCGCGTGCCTCGCGAACTCAAAATCACTAGACTACAAATCATGTGTTCGGTCTCGTCAAACCGCTCGGTCGTTGTCTGGCCGTTTTGCGGAGGTGCGATCGGCACCCTTGTTTCATTCACACCCGAAATAGACCTTGAGATTGAAATAAAACATGGCGGAATTGCAGACACAATTGCTCGTGCTCGGTGGTGGTCCTGGCGGATATCCTGCTGCGTTTGAAGCGGCAGATCACGGGATGCAAGTCATGCTCGTTGACGAAGGGGCACGACCAGGTGGAGTCTGCCTGAATCGGGGCTGCATCCCGTCCAAGGCTCTGCTTCACGTCGCCAAAATGATTAACGAAACGCACGAATCGGCGGCGATTGGTGTCACGTTCGCTCCCCCAAAAATTGATTTGGCAAAATTGCGGGAATGGAAAAACACGGGAGTCGTGGGAAAACTTTCCGGCGGGGTTGCAGAGTTATGCCGGGTTCGCGGTGTCAAACTGATCAGTGCTCGCGGAACTTTTCTCAGCCCGAACACCATCGAATTGAAATATGCTGATGGAAAAACCGACACGGTGACGTTTGAAAAAGCGATCATTGCCACAGGTTCGTCCCCTGCGATGCCACCCGCATTTCAAATCGGCGACCCGCGCGTGATGGACTCGACCGGTGCCCTCGAACTGGCGGACATCCCCGGTTCATTACTCGTCGTCGGTGGCGGATATATCGGACTGGAGATGGGTTCGTTTTATTCGGCACTCGGCTCCAAAGTCACCGTCGTCGAATGGACAAAAGAATTACTTCCTGGTGCTGACCGAGATCTGGTTCGACCGCTCCAGAAACGACTGGAAACTCAGTTTGCCGCAATCCATCTCAACACGAAGGTCGAAGGTTTGAAGGCCGCAAAGAATGGGATCACCGCAAAATTAACGGGCGAAGGGGTCGCTCCTGAACAGACTTTCGATCGAGTTTTGATTGCGATCGGTCGTCGTCCCAACAGTAAAGGCTTTGGTCTGGAAACGACCGGCGTCGACGTGGATGAAAAAGGATTCATCAAGGTCGATCGTCAGCGAAAGACAAATGTTGCCAACATTTATGCGATTGGTGACGTCGCCGGTGAACCGATGCTGGCTCATAAGGCGACTCGCGAAGCCAAGGTTGCGGTCGAGGCGATGAACGGTGGTCCGGCGGAATTCGATAATATCGCCATCCCGGCCGTCGTCTTCACTGATCCGGAAGTTGCCTGGTGCGGCCTGACCGAACCCGAAGCGATCGCCAAAAATCGCGAAGTCAAGGTAGTTAAATTCAACTGGGCCGCCTCGGGACGAGCCATCACATTGGCTCGAAGCGAAGGTCTGACGAAGATGATCGTCGACCCCAAAACCGAACGGATTCTCGGTGTCGGGATCGTTGGTGTGGGAGCCGGTGAAATGATCGCCGAAGCCACATTGGCAGTCGAAATGGCTGCCGTTGCGCGGGACCTGGCGGAAACGATCCACGCGCACCCAACACTCAGCGAAACCGTGATGGAAGCGGCAGAAAGCGTCTACGGCCAGGCAACGCATTCGTACAAACCAAAACGCTGATATCGACCTCAGGTCGATATTGATTCGGCATCATTCAATTCGAGAAAAGAAACATTGTACTGGCTCTGCAATTCCGTCAATCCGCCGAATTTGCGGCGGATCGGTCGCAGAAGATGAGTCAGGCTTGGCGTGAATGTACGAGATGACCGAGCTATGATTCTTTCATTCACGCCGTCCGCTTGGAGAGATTACTATTCTTGTCAGGACAGTGAGTGAAAACGGCTTATTGCCCCGTTGTACATTTCTGCTCGACAAGTCAGCATATGCATTACCTTCGAGAGAGCGCCAAATCGGTCACCGTCTATAGCGTCGGCAACGATGACAACGGCAACGTGACCTACTTAGAGCAAAATCCGCAAAAGATGTCGGGATCGTTTTGAAATTACGATGAAAGTTTAGCCTAGTGGTTTAATTCGACTTCTTCATTTTCTTGGAAGACTTTTTTGTTTGTCGTTCGCGTTCTCCAATCATTTTTTCGTGCCCCTTTCCCGTCCCAACTGTCAAAGGGTGGTGTTTTACAAAATGCGCCACACTTATTTCCAAGGCACGCTTCATCAACGGTTCCGCTTCATCGTGGCGATTTGTGGCTACCAACAACCTAGCCCAGTTGTTAAGAAAAGTCGCGACATTTGGGTGCTCTGCACCGAATAACGGCTCATAAATCGCGAGCGCACGTTTCATCATCGGCTCGGCTTCTTCCAGGCGGTTTGTGTCTTTCAACAACATAGCCAAGTTGTTGAGACAAGTTGCGACACTCGGGTGCTCGGTACCGAATGACTGTTCGTTAATAGCAAGCGCACGTCTCATCATCGATTCGGCTTCTTCGAGGCGATTTGTGTCTTTCAACACCATAGCCAAGTTGTTGAGACGTATGGCGACCGTCGGGTGCTCGACACCGAACGAACGTTCGTCGATGCTGAGTGCTCTTCTCATCAAAGGTTCCACCTCATTTACGCGACCCGTGTCTTCCAGTAACAATGCCAGCGTGCTCAGACCGGTAGCCACTCTCGGATGCTCCGCACCGTATACTCGTTCATTGATGGCGAGCGCACGTCTCATCAACGGTTCCGCTTCTTCCATTCGATTCGTCTCCCGCAGCAACAATGCAAGGTCGTTAAGGTCTGTAGCCACAGTCGAGTGCTCGGTACCAAATGAGCACTCGTCGATGGCGAGAGCACGTCTCATCAACGGCTCCGCTTCTTTAAAGCGTTTCGCGTCATCAAGTAAAAATGCCAAGTTGTGAAGGACGGTGGCGACATTCGGGTGCTCAGCACCGAGTGAATGCTCGAAAATCGCGAGGGCTCTCCTCATCAATGGCTCCGCTTCTTTCACGCGATTCACGCCTTGCAACATTGACGCAAGGTTATGGAGGCATGTGGCAACATTGGGGTGAATAGCCCCGAATAATCGTTCAAAGATGACGAGCGCACGCCTCATCATTGGTTCCGCATCTTTAAGACGATTTGTTTTTTGAAACAAAATTGCCAGATTGTTTAGCGCTTCGGCAATCGTAGCGTCATCACCGACCATCTCCGCTTCATCAAGCGCGGTTTCAAGTTCTAACTCCGCATCCGACCAGCGAGCCAAATCTAGAAACAATCCGCCGATTCTGGATCGCAATTGACTTCTTTCTTTGGGATCTGTCACGAGATCGAGATGCTGGCGTAAGAATCCAAGCTTGACTTCGGAATATGTCTCCAACGAAAGATCGTCTCCTAGTTCAGACAGCCGTTCGACGAACCGCTCCAGATCGCCGCTACGATAGACCGACCAGTGGCCAATCATTTCCTGGATTTCGTCCAGATAGTTCGTCTTTGTTTCGGTCTCGGCACTGCTGACGATCCATTGACCGACTCGGTCGAGAGTCATTTGCTGCAATTCGCGAATGTAGCCCGTTTTCAATTTCTGATTACCGCGCTCGCCATAAAGGCGTGCGAGTTCGAGTTTCGACTTAAACCGTTCTTCGGGCGGACCAATGTCTGACATCAAGTCCATCGCCGCTTCAGCGTTAGCGTCACCCCATTTTTCACGGTACTCGCGGCGTTTCTTTTCCCGTTCTTCGAGCTGCGGATAGAACTTTGCCAAGCATTCCACCAGAATCGGCAAGCGTGCCCGGTCCTTACGCGACAGGTTCATCGCTAGCCAGATATCGAAAAAACCCTCGCGGATGGCGTATAGCCGTGATCGTTTGTCGTCAGGATTCACGACGCTCTTTAAATACAGACTGTCAGTCATCCGCTTGAGCAAATTCGAGGTCTGTTGTTGCGACATCCGCATTTTTGCGGCGACGTTGGCCGGGGTCTTGGGCTGAGTCGAATCTCGCATTGTGGCGATCGTTTCCAGAACGGCTCTTTCAAGAGGTGCGATGTCTCGCAGGCGGTCCTGATAAAACGGGGTCACTCGGTCGAGAAGCTGCAAAAACTGCTGACGGACCTGCAACACTGAATCGTGCGAAATCAATTCGTACAGCATCAATGTGAGGCGGGGATTGCCGTCGGTCATGTCGTGCAGCGCCATCAGCTTGGGACGCATGTTGTCGAAATCGTCGAGTAAATCAGTCCGTTTATCCCACTCAAGATTCAGCCGAATCAGATTGATCGAGTCCTCTTTGCTCAAGAGATCAAGCACCTGGACATCGAAGAAATCAAAGAATGGTTCCTTGACGCTGGTAATCGCATCGAAGTGCATTGGAGCCGTCGCAATCAGCAGACAGCCATTATCGTCCATGAAGAATTTGCGTAGCGCTCCAACATCAATCCGTTTGCTCATCTGCCTCTCGAACATCTCATGCACGTTCTCAAGCATCACCGCGATCGTGCGCTTATGAGCGTGATTCTGTTTGCGAATGGCCGGGACAATCGTGTCGATAATGATGGAATCATCTTCGGTCGTGGCAAGTTGCTGATGTAGTTGCCCCCAGAGGGGTTCGTCCGGGAGCTGATCGCGCAGGATTTCACACAGACCGAGCAGAAAATCGGCAAATGAAACAGTGCGGTTTGATTCTTCGGGGAACCGGGCGACGACATAATGGCTGGCCATTTCGTGCTGTTTGGCGATCTGGTCTTCGATTAACGACAACAGGTGAGTCTTGCCACTGCCGCGTGGGCCGATGAACATCAGGTGATGTTTCGACTTTCGCGACTTCGACCGCTGCAAGTGATCGACAATGTCTTTGACCATCGAATCGCGGGCAACGGTAATGAACTGCCGATGCTCCGGTGTCGAAAGTCCGGCACGAAACAGGCCCAGGTACGAACGGGGTTGAGGTTTTTCAGCCATAATTTCGCCTCCACCAACTTTTCAAGAGGCCGCTGGCAAAGTCGTATTGATCTTCGGCCACCTCACAGATGTAAAAATCGTTTTCCAGGTCTCGAAGCAACTTACTGAATTGGTTATCACGTTCGGCTTTGGTCAGCTTGAGGTCTGATTCCGCGAGCGATTGTTCGAAGCTGGTCTTCAGTCCTTTTCGCGATAATCCCTCGGGGCCACTCTGACTGATGAGGGCGAGTAACTGGTAGGCGGCGGTTTGCCGCGGCTCGGTGTAGTACGTTCGAATGCGCGAGTAATAATGTTGCAGTTGTTCGCGTGCGGAGGGTCTGGCAATCAATTCCTTGAAAATGAAATCGACATCGTTCGGAATCAGCTTCCGTTGGACTTTCTGCCAGTGTCGATGAAGATTTTGCGTTGCCAGTTGCAGAAAAAATGGGATCGGTCGTCCTAATTGCTCGACCATTCGCCGGGGTACGCTGTCATCTAATGCCACCCCGCGACTGGAAAGCATTGTCGCCACGAATTCCTCCACTTGTTCGGGCGTGAAAACAGGAAGTTCTTCGACGGACAAATCGTTGATCAGGTCGACTCGACCCAGATCATCAAGCGTGCCGGCCAGGTTGATCGAGCCGCCGCATAACCAGCGAATGCAATCTTTGGATGGTTGAGGGTTTTGACGCTGGGTTCGGAACCAGGCGAGGAATTCCCGCGCCTCGGCGGAATGATCTGGTTTCATGTTGAGTATCATGTCCGGCAGTTCGTCGACGATCAGCAGAATGGGCTTACCAACACTACGGATTTGATTGAGCAAATCCTCGGCGTGTCGTTTCCAGTTCACCTCCCAATTTGGATCAGATTCACGTAAGGCAATCTTGACTCCACCCGCTTCGACGTTTTCGAGCCTGCGCATCAGGTTTGACCACGTCTGCTCGAGGAATTTGTAACCCTTCGCGGCAAGCTGTTGCAGCAGTTGCGGATGTTTTTCGTGAAAATTTTCAATGACGGTCTGGAACAGTTGTGCGGGATGTTTGAAATCCTGGACGTTTTGATAAATGACCAGATAATCGGCGCGAGGTCGACTCAACATATGGAACATCACGCTGGTTTTTCCCGTACGGCGCGGTGCGGTAATCAGCACATGTTGCGTTCGCAGCTTTTCCCAGACCTGCTCGATAAACGGATCACGAAACCAGAGGTGCTCATCGTCAACAGGCGCACCGGTATAAAAATCAAAGCCCGCCTGATTCGAATCCATTCCCACACCCTTAACGATGTACACCACCATTGCCGTACAAAAATTTACACACCGCAAATGATATACACCAGTTTTGGTGTAGTCAAACCAGACTGATGGGATTAGTGGCTTTCGTACACTGCCGGACAGACAGAAGTGAAGCCGCAGAGTGGTCGCGTCGCTTTGTGGCTGACAAGTCGATCGACACTGAAAATGACAGCTTCCATGAGCACCTTCCAAACGTTAAGAAGGTGGCCAAACAATTTCAATTTACATTCTACTAATATATTTGTATTGTTTTTGTCGTTTATTGGCAGGATTGATATTGAGAGGCGGGAAGAATTCGAGAGTTCACACCCCGGCTCGCCTGGCCTTGTTTGATTATTGGAAATGTTGTTTATCGACGAAGGTGCTCAAACCCGACGAAGGAATTGGTTGCGAAAAAGGCATGGAAATTATTTTCCACATCGGTCATAACACGAGCCGCCGGGATGTCGTACGGTCACGACCATACGTAAATGAATTATGAACTGACTGGTTCACTGGATATCGAAATGTCAGAAAGCCAAGTTGACTTGGACGCGATCGAGTTCCCGCTGGTGGGGGGAGGCTCGGTTCATTCGTTTGCTGAGTACTTTAGTCTTCCGCAACCGAGCATGGCATATCGGTTGCGACGGATCGGGATTTTAATCCTGATCACCTGGGTTCCACTGCTGCTGCTGGCGATTGTTTCCGGCCATGCCTTTACAAAAACGATTGTCGAAATCCCTCTCCTTCACGACCCGGCCCTTTTTGGTAGGTATCTTTTTGTCCTTCCGTTGCTTGAGTTGTCTGAAACGCTTATCGCGATCAGTCTTCCGGTTCAGGCACGACATTTTCTCCAATCGGACCTTGTGACTGACCGTGAACGTCCCCGATTTGATGCCGCTGTTCAAGAGGTTCTGAAATTTCGATCCTCGAACACGTCTGAAATCGTGATCGGAATTCTTGCGTTTATATTAGCAATATGTGCCAGAATCTACGTGTTTGATGCCACTTCTTCGACCTGGGAAATACACCAGACAGCCAGAACACTTGCCGGTTGGTGGTATGCACTGGTCAGCTTGCCAGTTCTGTTTTTCTTTCTGCTTAATTGGCTGTGGATCTTTTTACTTTGGGGTTTATTTTTGTTTCGAATCTCGAGACTTGATCTGCAATTGACGGCAACTCATCCGGATCACGCAGGGGGGTTGGGATTTCTTGGTTGGGGCCTGGCAAGTTTTTCGACTGTGCTGATGGCGATCGCGGCAATGTTCTCATCCGCCTTTTTTTACGAGATCATTCACAACCACGAAACACTGGACACGTTGAAATATCACGTGATGGCATTTGTTGTGATTGCGATCGTGATCATTCACGCCCCGCTGCTTGTCTTTTTTGGTCGTCTGTCGCGATGCCGATTTGCTGGACTTCTCGACTTCAGCACGCTCGTCTTGCGGTACGATCGGAAATTCGAAGAAAAATGGATTGAAAGAAAAACAGGCGAGACCGACGATTCGCTGTTAGGATCAGCGGATATTCAATCATTGGCCGATATCGCCAGTGCCTACGAGCATGTGAATGACATGCTATTGATCCCGTTTGACATGAAGGGTTTCGCGGTGCTTGTTTTTGCCGCTCTATTCCCTTTTCTACCACTGGTAGCGACGGTGGTCCCGGTGCAAGAGATACTGAAGAAGCTGACTGAGATGGTCATTTGAACGTGGTGACCCCGACGTCACAAACGAAAGCGATCCGCTTTTGTCATTTTGAAACGGCAAATTGATTTCAGTCGCTAGGGCTTCCAGCCAAAGCCGAATAGAATATGCGTGTCGGCTGGAAGCGGACATGACAATTCCTGACCTGCGGTAAGTGACGTTGTAGAACGAGAGAAAATTGAATGGGTGACTTCAAAGCCTCTGTTATTTTGCCGCGACCTCGTGTCGAAACGTTCGAGTATCTTCGTCGTCCCGCGAACCTGCTGAAAATGTTTCCGTCAAACACTGCTGGTGATCTCGCGATGAAACATCCGGAGATCATGGAAGTTGGCGGATGTATTGAGTTTCAGGTCAAAGCGATGGGAAGCAAGTTTCAGTTCGTTCACGAAATCACGCAGGTCACGCCCTCAGAAATCATTGTGGTCAAACAGATTCAAGGTCCGTTCAAAGCCTGGACACAGGAGCAGCACTTTGCGGACTCGGACGACGGAAACACATTACTGACCAGCATTGTCAGTTTCGAACCACCAAGTGGGATGCTGGGGTTTGTCGTGACACGTAAACTGGTGCTATCGCAACTGGAAGAATGGGTTGGGCAGGGTCATGAACTTCTGCGCAAGGACCTGATGATCAGTTAATGCTGATCTTCCTTCGGGTTTTATCAAGTCCGATCCCTACCGACGGCACATTCGTTAATGTCGAGTGACGCCGTTGCTTTTTTTTCGATCGCTGCTGCCGTTTTGCCTCATCGCCGCCGCCGGTGATGTATGTTCGCAGCATCCTCCTCGCGATACGCAACTGGCATCAGCCAATTGACTATTCGTCATCAGAGGGCGCACGAAGCATTCTTGCCTGTAATCCAATCCGTTGGGAACGGATTCGTCTCAGGTAACAATTTACGGTCGATCGAACGAAATCGGAAAATCATGACTCAGCGAGATTGGTTATTAATCGGCGGCGGGCTTGTTGCCGGGGCTTTGCTCGGTGCGAGCGTTCCAAAACTGCGACGTCACCTCGGTCCGGTCATCATGGAAGCGGGTCAACGAGCGGGCGGGGTTTTTTCCGCATTGGCTGAGACGGTTGCAACGCAAATGGAACGAGCCGAAGATTACGCAGCGGAACGCCGGGCAGCGAGCTCAGGTGGAGCTTGAACTCGTTCCTGGCTTGTCCTCTTTGGCCGGTTCGTCGTGTGCTTCGGGTGGTTCGGGAAAAATAAACGATGCGGCCACGCCGCCGATCAACGTCACGATGATCACAGCAAATGACACGGCGTTAACCAATCCTTCGTATTCATCGGTTTGTGGCACCACGTGCTTTTCCAGCAACATTTTCAAACCGACAAACGCGAGGATAATCACCAGCGAATATTTCAGCAGGTGAAAGCGTCCCATCAGATCAGCCAGGGCAAAGTAAAGACTTCTGAGCCCCAGGATAGCGAACACATTGGATGTGAACACAAGAAACGGGTCTCGCGTCAGACCAATCACTGCGGGAATTGAATCGACGGCAAAAATCAGATCCGTTGTCTCCACCATTAACAACGCAATAAACAGTGGAGTGAAGGCAAAGCGGCCATCGATTCTGGTAAAGAATCGGTCATCCACAAACGTTGGAGACAACCGACCGCGAAGCAGTCGAATCAAGTAATTTTTCTCAAAATCGACCTCTTCGTCTTCATCGGTGAACAGCATCTTCAGTGCCGTGAAAATCAAAAACGCGCCAAACAGGTACGTCATCCACTCGAAGTGTTTGATCAGTTCAACCCCTGCAAAAATCATCACCGCTCGCATGATTAATGCTCCCAAAATGCCCCACAGCAATACGCGATGTTGATAGGCGTTGGGAACTTTGAAATAAGCGAGAATCAGTGCAATCACGAAAATGTTGTCGACACTGAGTGACTGTTCCAGCATGTAGCCCATGAAGAACATAAATGCCGCTTGAAGTCCTGAGTCCGGCAACCCTGTATCGGCATCAGGATCATCGAGTTTGAGGTTCGGGTATAAACCCAGATTGAACCAATGGTTCTCATAAGCAAAGTAGACAAACACCGTAAACAACATTGCCAGCACAAAATAGATGCCGGTTCGGAACAGGGCCGTTTTCGCACTCAAAGCCTTTGATTCGCGTGAAAAGACGCCGAGATCGAAAGCGAGAATCACTAAAACCAGTAGCACAAACGCTGCCCAAACGAGCCCAGTATTGTTGCTATCCAACGACGTACCCTGAACGTTCAAAACCTGCGGCACAAACGCTGTCCATACTAACCCCGTCACGCGATTGCCCCTTTGTCCGAGTGATTTCCGTCAGGTTGCCATTTCCGTCTAATGGCATAATTGTCCAATTCTGGCCCGGCAACAAGTTCGTCCCCGATCCGTTGAGAACAGAACAGCCCGACCGCCAGACGCGATCGGGCTGCTTCACGTTTGTCCAAAGTATAGCGTCGGCGAATAAACTTGCGCACTCTGCATACGAAAAACAAATCGAATCGGATCACGGTCAACGTGCGGCCTGCCTCCGAATTTGCAGAATTTGAAGAACGGAGTATGAGAATGCAAGTCTAGGGACGAAATACCCGTTCGAAAGCCTCGCTACCGGAATGTCAAAACGAGTATTCTCTGGACTGGCGTTTGATGGTCTTGTTCGGTAGATGACTCGCATGCTTGTTCTTGGAATTGAAACCAGCGGTTTGGAAGGTTCGGTAGCCATTGTCCGCGATGAGGTTTGCCTTGCCGAGAAACGCCTGAATCAGGTTGGCCGCCGCCATGCCCAGGCACTGGTACTTGAAATCGGCGAACTATTGAAGGCATATTCACTGACCCCTCGCGATGTCAATCTGGTTGCTGTCAGCCGTGGACCGGGTAGCTTCACGGGATTGCGAGTCGGGATGGTTTGCGCCAAGACGTTTGCCTACGCCACTGGTTGTCGATTTATTGCCGTCGACACATTCGCAGCCATCGCAGAAAACGCCCCCGGCGACATCACGCGACTTTTTGTGATCGAAGATGCTCAGCGGGACGATTTATTCGTCGGTGAGTATGCGCGCAACTCTCTTCATCAATGGAGTCAAGTCTCCCCGATTCAGATCATTTCGAGAGACGTGTTTCTTCAATCCCGCCGCGATATGGCAATTGTCACGGGACCAGGAGTGGCGAAAGTTGAAGCGGAGACAGGGTTGGATCATTGGCTGCAAGACCCAGGCATTCGGCAACCACGAGCATTGACGATTGCATCTCTCGGCCGATTACACGAGCAATCAACCGGCGACGTAGCCTTAACAAGAGAAACCGATTTTTGGCGAGCTTCCCCGTTTTATCTTCGATTAAGTGCCGCCGAAGAAAAACTCGCAACGACGATTCAAGCCGAGATTCCGTAGAATCTCCAGCGAACATTGGACGCGATTCCGTTGAGTATCATTCCTCGGGTTCCAGCAGGAATTCTGCCTTCAGAATAGACGTTCCTGAAATTACGACCTTGTCGCCCGGTTCGATTCCCGATTTGATTTCGATCCACGGATCAACGCTCAGGCCGGTTGTGACGTCCCTTAAATGGTATTCGCGTGATCCCGTCTCGACAAAGACAAAGGTGCGTCCATCATTTGTTGAAACGGCAGATTGAGGCAGCGTCAGACATTCATGAGTTTGTCCGTCAGGGATCAGCACGCGGACAAACATCCCGGGCCGCAGTTTCCCTTCAATATTGTCAATTTCTGCGGTGAGAGGGACGGCACGAGTTTCCGGTGAGACTTTTCGACCGACAATGGCGACCTTGGCCTTCAAGGTTTCTCCCTTTAACGCAAGTGTTTGCACCGACACGGCTTGCCCCGGCTCAATCGACAATGCCTCCCAGTCACGTTCTCGAATCTCAGCCTGCACCCAAAGGCGCGATGCATCGGCCAGTTGAAATAAACCTTGCGACGTTTGAACTCGTTCCTTGGGTGCCAGAAGGATTTCTTCCACGGTCGCCGTGAAGGGCGCTTTTACGGGCCACGTGCTGAGATTTTCTGCATTTCCCAAATCCTTAATCGCCTCGTATGGCTGGTTCACAATCAGGCCGAGTCGCTGTTTTGCCACGGTCAGGCGTCTTTCGGCATTTTTCATCGCCGATTCCGCTTTAAGATGCTTTTGCTTCACGTCAAACGTCGCCTGTTCGCATGCTGCCGCATATTCTGCGGTGGTTGTATCCCGCGCGGAACCAAGTTCCAGAGCCATTCGGACGCTCACGGCGCTTGCTTCGAGTGCCGGTTTGACGTTGGAGTTCAGTTTTTCCGCAAGCCGCATCCGGGAATAGGCCGTTAAGATCTGTTGGCGACAATCACCGAGCACCTTATCAGCAAACTCTTTTTCAATCTGTTGAACTTCCTGGGGACGTTTCAGTCGAGCCAGTAATTCATCGAGATTGGCTTGGATCGAATGCCACCAATCGTGCTCGTTAACTGCCTGTTGCAGGTCGGTTTCTCGTAGCAGAACGTCCGCACGTACTTCACCCAGTTCGGGACTATCGACAACGGCAATCGTTTGACCTTCAGTCACCCGGTCACCGACTTTGACTTCAATTCGTCGGATCAAACCGTCAAACGGACTTTTGACTTCGACATGCCTTGTGGCGTTGTATTCGATTCGGCCCGGAACCGTTCGCACAGACTGCAATTCGCGTCTTGATGCGGTGGCCACCTGGATCTCTGCCGCTGCGAATTTTTCGTCGCTCAACGTAACATGATCTCGAGGTCCCGTCGGCTCGGGATGCGCAGCCTCAACCGGTCGCCCCAACGAATTCCAAACCTGATAACCTGCTGCTGCCGCCGTAGCGAGTAGAGCGATGCACGCGAGTATTACAGCCGGACGTTTCATGGCGATATCCCATTCAAAAGAGATGACTGATCGTTGAAAGCCGAATCATTGGGATCGACCGGCTGAGCCTCGACAAAACGAGCGATGTCCATTGATCAAATACGGGCTGTTGTTTTCCGAATGACCCGCAAGCAACCAATAATCTGGAAGCGAACCCTGAAGATCAATTTGTACCACGTAATTCCGTGGTCAAACGGCATGACAGCGCGTACCCATCAGCGTTAACAGCGCAGCACGAGGGGTAAGTCGCGATTTCTTCGTGGCCGGTGGCCTCGTCCGATCCGCCTGTTTGTACAACGAGGCACAATCGATTTCGGCAACGCGCAGTGCTGACACAACTCGCCTTCGAATAAACGGTCAATTGAAGTCGGAATTGTTGACGAGACAACGATTGAGTCCAGACTGGCTAAGTCTTTTGCAGGTTGTTCGTCATGGGACGATGCGTGAAATACCTGGCTCCAATTGGGCAGAATCCAATGGAAATGCCAACCGAAATCGTGGTCTTGATCGAGTACCGCACCGTCGTGAAAGATCGCCAGATGATGTCGGAGCTCCACATTGGATGCCGGCGAGGCGAATTCCGACTCATGACAGTGCAACCAAGGGACGGGTCCTTGCCACAAAGACAAAACGAAACATAGCCGCACGATCATCAGGCTAACAGAATTCTGTTTTTCGTTGCGGTTCATATCATCTGTCCTGTCGCCGCTGACGCGGGATACGATCAGCGACTATTCGTCATCATCTTCATCTTCATCTTCGTCATCGAAGTCATCATCATCACCGTCCAGACTACCGACGTCCATACCATCGTAGGAACTGATTCCCATTTCTTCGGCGAATTGAGCCAGCTCGAGATTCCGTTGGAACAACGTATCCGGCGAGTGGATTTCGATTTTTTCGACCTGAAGAGTCAGCGGGTCATCGGGCTCATCGCCGTCCGTGATTTCAACGAACTCATACCCCTTTTCCGTCAGACGTTCTGAGAAAGCTTCGAGTTTTTCACGATCGTCGTCGGTAAAAAAATAACCCCAAAGCATCTCTCCGGACATGTCCCAATCAGTCTGCTCGGCAATGGCATCGAACATTTCAATTAATTCGGACTTGGGAATCATCGGTGACCTCACTTTTTCTGCGGGGAGAGCAAGCTCAAAACGCGGTGGGATTTTAGGGGCAACTCCTTCTTACAGCAATTCACATCGACCTTTATGACACGGTTAAAACGCTTCTGCTCACCAAAAAAACAAAGCACACGATCGGGGATTTCCCCAAATCGTGTGCATTCGAATTCAGTGTGTCGCGAATTTGCGTTCACACGGGTTGAAGGTGTGCAAGTTCCTCACGCAGCCGGATTCGAGCTGTGTGCAGCCGTCGCTTAATCGTCCCCACAGGGCTGCGAAAACGATCGCTCATCTCGATCAATGACTGACCTTCAAAGTAGAAAGCAACGAGTGTTTGTCGATCGAGAGTCCGCAACCGCTTTAATCCACCCCACAATTGATCGGCTCGTTCCCCGGTCATCAATTCGTCGAGCGGCGTTCGCGTTTCGGAATCGATGGCCCCAAGGATTTCTGGATCTTGAGGAGTGACTGGTGGGCGTCGAACGGCCCGGTTAATCGACAATCGAATGGTGATTCGTTTCAACCAACCAGGAAAACGCTCCGGCTCGCGTAACTGATCCAGTTTTCGCATGGCCTGAACGAAGACATCCTGAGTCAATTCTGCTGCCTCCGCCTGATTCCGCAGTCGCCGCAATGCAATTGCATAAACCGTCGTTTCAAACTGGCAAACGAGTTCACCAAACGCCACTCGGCAACCCGCCTGAGCGTTCAAAACAGTCGGCAAGAATTCTTGTGTTTCCATCATTCGCTCGTTTCCCTGAGCCACACAGCGACGCAATTTTTCGCGAGACTGCGGGCGTAATGGTTGGCGAATCCCGATGAGGTCGACCGGAAGATCTGGCGATGACCTTGGTTGCGCGTCGTTCGACACGTTACACAAATCAGCAGTCAACGTGAGTGACCGCTTCTTGGGGTTATTCGCCTGATCATCCGTTGAGTTTTATTCCTGAACGGCTACCTCGCTGCACAAAAATGCCGTGCAGGCAAAGGGAACCAGATCAGGGCTCACCGGAATCCAAATTGAGAAATGTCCTGTCCTCGAAGAACTCAACCACACGTTGTGGTTCTGAGTCCTGACGTGCTGCATCGCTTGGATGGCTTCTGGCTGTTTTGGCGTTTACCTTGCCATGAAACAGCACTTTGAGGGGTGACGAGACTCCCACATTCCATAAGTGCCAGACGCGGGCGTTCTATTGAACGCATTAGCTTTAGGGCACTCGAGGAATCGGGCATCAGATCGGGACATTTCGGTACTGGGTACAAATCGCACGTAATGATAGAGGGATAAGCACGATGTGCATTCGCGCTATCGACTACCAGGCCGGCTTGAAACCCGACAATGGCGTTGATCGTTGCGTTTTGAATGCGATTGAAAGCTTGCATCGTGATACCTCCTGCGATAGCCGCAGTCTCCGTGGAAACGAGATAAGAATTCTGTGTTGGGGAAAATCCACAATACTGAGATTTTCGTGAATCACGCCTCACGAATAGCGGGCGGAGTGGAAACAATTTCCTCCGCGACTGCCCATTAGACCTGTCTCATCGAAAAAAGGTTCACGATAATTTCGAGATTTTCGAAAAAAAATCCAGACCAAAATCACACACAACACATAATACGCTTCTCCATATAGTCTTACAGCCAATCAAAAAAAACGGAAAATCCGGAAAAATCGCTGCAATCGTTAAAGTTTGACACTCAAACGCGTCGATTTAAGAAGGGAAAGAGTCTTTGTACTTTGAACCAGCATGGATTTGGGTAGGACATTGAGAATGAAACTCCTTCGATATTTAACGGCCGCCCTGATGACGGTTTCAATGGTTGGATGCTGTTGTAGCCAGTGCTATGTGACCGATCCTTGCGACCCGTGTGGTGCGATGCCTGTTCATCAATCGTGCTTGTCCAAGTTCTGGTCGATGCCGCGAAGCTTTGGATACAGCTGGAATAACGCCTGCACATGTGGCGGATGCCACTGCGGTGGCGGCGGTGGAGATATGATTGATTACTCGTATGGCGAAACGAGTAGTTGTGCCGGCTCCTGTGCGGCACCGGTCATGACGAGCGCACCGACTTCGAGTGGCTGCAACTGTTCACAGTCAGGCGGTTTCTCTCCGTCACCAGTATCGTACGGCGGAGGTTATTATCCGCCGTCGACCCCAGGCTCGTACCCGTCTCCATCCGGATCGGTGCAGCCGATTCCCGACGTCCCACCAAGTTACAATCTGCCGAATGCTCCAGTACCGCCAGTTACGCCAACGCCTGAAACGACGCTCACAATTCCACCACCATCCGGCCAACAGCCGCAGATGGTTTCCTACGAAGAATTTCAGCGTCTTCCAGGCAACGTGATTTCGGGGCCAGGATCGATTGCGCCTGTTACCGGCAGCAGTCCAGCTCCGATTCAACAAGTTTCAGCGGGTCCACAGTCAATCGCGCCTCCGCCGTCACCGACCCCGACTGCGATTAGGGCACAACGATCCGCTGTCTCGCCAACGAACCATCAAGCGGTCTGGGCACCGTCGAGAAACAACTAGTTAATGATTCGGGTGCCACTGGATGACAGTCTTCGATCACCCAGTACTCTTCGATTGCGTCGAAAAAAGGGAAGACACTGCGTCGGAGAAGACTCCAATGCAGTGGCACACAACCCGATTTTTGAGTCTTGACACCGCACTAGGCCATTTGCCCCCATTCCGATGCTCTTCCGCAATACGAATTCGATCTGAATGAAAAGCCCAAGTCAGCGACTTGGGCTTTATTCATTGAACCCATTCAAAAACGGGATTCGAAACATCGATTGTCATCAGTTTTCTTGTCCTGCCGGGACTGTTACACTTCGTTTCCGGATTCGATCGCGGAAAACAACGCTCAATCTCAGGAAATCCGGCTTCAGGCTCAGGGAAATGGATTGGCAGGGTGCGATTTCCGAATCAAACGGGATTAATCAAACAGTTTAATCCTTTACGAAACGGCCTTTTCTACGCTCGAGACATCCATTTCGATCAAAATTATTTTGCAGGGAATCGGGAATGACGCACGCATGGCACGATGTTACGCCGGGAGAAGATCTTCCATCGGAGTTTACGTCCGTTATTGAAATCCCACGGGGTTCCAGCGTCAAATACGAATTGGATAAGGATACGGGACTACTCCGTTTGGATCGCATGCTGCATTCGGCAGTTTATTACCCGGCGAACTATGGCTTTATCCCTCAGACGTTGGCTGAAGACGACGATCCATTGGACGTGCTTGTGCTGTGTCAGGAGCCGGTTGATCCCTTGACGCTTGTTGAGGCCCGAGCGATTGGGCTGATGACGATGGTGGATTGCGGAAAGCGTGATCACAAGGTTCTTGCCGTCGCAACAAAGGACCCCGAATACAATTCGTTCCGGGAAGCATCGGAGTTGCCAAGTCACAAGCTGGCGATGATCCGCCGTTTTTTTCAGGACTATAAGATGTTAGAAGGAAAAGCGGTCGAAGTCGACGAATTGACCGAAGCCAAGACAGCGTTCCCGATTATTCTAGAAGCTCTTGAAAGATACAGTCTTTCGCGTCGTCGTGGTTTTCGCTGATTTGACAAAACTTTCTCCTGAACAGCTTGCTGCAACTCTGATGGCGAATCGCCTTAATAGGCATTTCGTTAATCGATAGTCATTTTTTTCAGCGAAATCAAAAAGGTCACCCCCGATGGGTACGTACTGGGCATTGCATCCGATTACGGCGTCAATGACGCTCGGCGTCACGGATCATATTGCCACAGGAGCCTTGACCTCGTCTCCGCTGATTCTGCTAATCGTTTACTGCGGATTGATTGCGATTGCATCACTCAGCGGTGGAACATTGCCGTTGCTGATCAGATTGACGCATACACGGATGCAGGTTCTGGTCAGCGTTGTCGGCGGGTTCATGCTCGGTGTGGGAATTTTCCATCAATTACCTCACGCCGTCATCACCATGTCTTCCGGAAACCATGATCCCTCATTCTCGCTCGACTGGTGCATGGGCTGGTTAATGTTCGGCTTACTGCTGACGTTTTTCATGCTTCGCATGTTTCATTTTCACAGCCATGGCCCGGTTGAAGAAGATGATGTCTCGCACTCGCACGACTGTACTCACGACCATGACAATGATCATCATCACCATGATCACGATCACGACCACGATCACGACCACAGTCACGATGGACCGCAAGGGGCATTAAAAGGGTCGAGTTGGATCGGGATCTTTCTCGGGCTTTCATTGCATACACTGCTCGATGGAGTTGCCTTGGCGGCGAATGTTCAGGCGGACGCGTTACATCATCTTGAGTACAGTAAGTTCACAGGTTTCATTCCGCTCGGGATCGGAACGTTCCTGGGAATCGCGCTTCATAAGCCACTCGATTCGATGTCGATTACATCCATGATGGCCGCAGGAGGCTGGTCGGGCCGATCGATGAAGCTTGTGAATCTGGGATATGCACTGATGTGTCCGATCGGTGCTTTTCTATTTTTCTTCGGAATTCAGCGATTTACGAGCGGACAGGAAACCGTGGTCGCAGGAGCCCTGGCCATGTCAGCCGGCGTCTTCATCTGCATCTCCTTAAGTGATCTATTACCGGAAGTGCAATTTCATTCGCACGATCGACTAAAACTGTCGGCGGCACTGTTACTTGGAATTGTGACCGCATGGGCGATTGGATTTCTTGAGCCGGCACATACGCACGGTCATCAGCACGAAAAGTCCGAATTGAAACTCATTAATGGGCACGAAAATTACGAGCGTCCCCAATGATGTTTTCTTAATTTTCATTGACGATCCATCAACCATTGTGACCGCAAGAAATGAATCATCACGCGCCTCGGTCCGCTGTATTTTTTCTGCATTCCAGATTGGCACGGGAAGCGTATTGACGTCGCCAGGCCAAGAAACTCTCGATTAACTCCGATGTTGGCAGCATCGGCTACGTGGCCGACGCTGCTAGCGTCGGAACCGCCATAGATTGTCCAAGTGGAGGCGACTTTGGTCGCCAGCCCAAGTCGTTACGCACTTCGCCGCTCACCAACGCGTTTGCCATTGCGATCTCAACTTTTGGATATCAGCATTCGTCAAAATTCGCTTCCACATGGGCGAGCCACGGTGGAAAGCAAGACAAAGAGTCGCTGAGATGAAGGCGTTATCTGGTTTCCAAATTCGCTTCCACCTGGGCGAGCCTTCGTCGATAGCTGATCGTCCGACCGTTGCGCAAATCCCAATAATTTCCAAATCCGCCCGTCATGCAATCGAGATGTGGAACTTGCTTCGGGTAATTTCTAGCCGACTGATGAAATCTTTCGCCTCGTTCCCTCGGAAGGGAACTCGGTCCGGGGGACAGGCTAAAGCCTATCCTACGTCAGTCGATCACATTCCCCGCTCCGCCGTCCGCTCCGGCACCTGCGTAGGCAAGCTACCGCTATGCCTACTCCGGGCCTCCGCTCCCGGCTCCGCTACCTGCTTTTTCCTTTGCCTCCGGCGGCTGGTTGGACGGACTGAGGGCGACGCGAAAGCCCAGGTCGTTGAGCCGGTAGTCTTTATTGCTCCTGTCGCGGGCCCCCGACCGGCAGTTGGACTCTTCGAGGCGCCAGCCACCGCCCCGGCACACCCTGGACGAGCCATAAGGCGGTCCTAACGGATCAACGGCAAGTTCGGTTGGATATTTGCCATACCAATCCTGACACCATTCCCAAACGTTTCCGTGCATGTCGTGCAGGCCCAAGGCGTTCGGTTTCTTCGTCCCCACCGGTTGCGTTTGACCGTTGCTGTTCGCATAAAACCATGCGTAGTCACCTAAAAGCGACTCGTCGTCGCCGAAGCAAAAGGCATGTTCGCTGCCCGCTCGGCACGCATATTCCCATTCTGCCTCCGTCGGCAGTCGACATCCCGTCCATTGGCAATACGCCTGCGCATCGTCCCAGCTCACCCCTACAACGGGTTGCTCGGGCTGATTGAAGCGACGATCGTCCCTATACTCCGGTTGGGTTTTCTTCGCTCCCGCCGAAGTCGACTTCAGAAACAATTCGTATTGCGAGTTCGTCACCGGATACTTCGCCAACCAGAACGGCTTCGTGAGACGAACCAGATGTGACGGATTTTCACCCATCTGAAACTCGCCAGCGGGGATCTCGATGAATGTGATTCCGGTTCGTTTGTGAAGGTACGTTTGTGGGCCGGTTTTTGGCAGCGACACCCCCAGCTCGCCGAGAATTTCTCGAGCGAAACTCGCCGACGGCGAGTCGGAAGATACGACGAGGTCTCGGCAAATTTGTTCCAGCTCTTGTCGTTCTCCCGTTGTCAAGTTTTTGACAAGGTTGCGGAGCAATCGAAGAATCGCCCCAACCGGTTTTCCGTCTGCACAATGCAGGGCCTCAAGAAACGGCGAAGCGACCGGATGCAGTGCTTCCGTCAGACAGCGGTCGAACAGGTCAGCGTTGTTTTCGGCAACGTCCGCAGCCAGAAGCGCACGAAAGAATGATTCGCAATAGGATCGTGAGCCACGAAGCGACAACAGGGCCACTTCACGCCACCAGCTTTCGCTGGCGTGTTGGGCCAGAAACCCCGACTGATTTTCGCTCGCTGCGTATTCCGAGGCGAGATATTCCTGAAAACTCAGGTGCAGAAATCCGCATCGACCCGTGCCGTCGCCCGACATCGCCAGGATACCGGCCTCTTCCCGCATCCGTTTGACGAAGGCTTCGCCATCGCGGCCCAGGCCGGAACTCTCGGCGACGTCAGCCAGGCCACGTGCTGCTTCGTCCGTCAAGTCTGCCAGCGGAGCCGAAGCACGATCCTGCTGCTGGTGCATCCACCAGGCGATTCGAGCCAGCACCGATTGAGCCGCTTTCGCGTCGTACGTCGCGTACAAACCTCGTCGCCAATGTTCCAGCAAGACGCGTACGCAATGTGCGTAAAGTTCCGCTCGACCTGTCGGTAGTCGCCGTTCTTGATGAAACACAATGCACAGAATTGTCAGCAGTAGCGGATTCGTTGCCAGTTCACGCATCCGACCTAAATGGTATTCGGGGAGCACCAGGATTTTCAGCAATTGGCCACAGTCGACCTCAGCGAGTTCCACGGCAGTATGACCAGCGCCATGCATTTTACCATAGGCGGCATGAAACCAGTCGTGAATGAACCGTTCGACCTGAGCTTCGTCGAGTGGTCGGACATGAAACTCGATAAATCGCGGCCCCAAGGGAACGCCGTCTCGAAAATAGCCCTGGAATCGACAGGTGACAAGAAACCAGTCGTCCAAACGTTCGTTGATGGCTTTGCTAACCCATTCGGCCACCTTGATTCGCGCTGCGGGATCGACCACTTCATCCAAACCGTCGAGAATCCAAAGCAATCCGCCGGGCGTTTCTTCCCACAGTATTTGACCGGGGTTTTGAAGTGTCTCCCTTACATTGTCGCAGTGCGTCTCCGAGTCCAGCAGCAGTTGTAGACCATTCTTCTCTTTCAGCATCTCATTCGTCAGATTGCGGAAGCGAAGCAGAACGGGCGTAATGGACGCCGGTAAACCGAGTTCCTCGGCGGCAGTCTGACCGCCATTTGCAAGTCGCCAGGCGATCTGCCGGGCACCGGTTGTTTTCCCCGAACCCGGTTCGCCCAGCAGCACCACGCCCCGTTCATCGCGCAGGGCTGCTTGTTGAAAGACCTGCCCCAGGTCAATTCGCCGTTCCTGTTCCTCGGCAACAGGTTTAAACCGCTCAGTCGCGTTTTGTTCCAACGACAATCGAAGCGTCGTTTGCAACGGGACATAGGCCTCGGAAATCGGCAGATCGATCTGGAGATTACGCCCCATGCCGAGCAATCGGATATACGCAGTCTCATTCGAGAGGCGACGCAGGTAGAGGCTGATGCTGTCCGGCAAAACCAAGGGTGGTGGCGTTTCGCCGTCGCTTGCTGGCGGTTCAGGAAGATCATCACAGTTTTCGCGAATCAAGGCGACCAATTCTTCGAAGTCGCGTGTGTAATAATCAGTCCATAATCGGTGAGATTGAATTGCAGCCAGGTCTTGCAGTCCAAAATTTTCGAGCCAATCCGCTGTGGGCATGGAGGTCTCATTCAGCAGGACTGGGATGATGACTTTCAGTTGTCGAGGTTCTGGCAACTTGACTTTGTTCAACCCAAACGTGATTTCACGTCGAACCCAGTCTTCGGGGTCATGGAGCCGGGGATACCCCTTGAGCTTGCCCCCTTCGAACTTGACTGTCTCCCAAAAGCTCCCGATCACGACCAGCATCACCTGACAGGACGCCAACTGATTTTCGATTTCGGTCGACCAGAAGTCTCCCCCTTGGAGTCGAGTCTTGTCGCGGAAGACGATCTTTTTACCGAACACGTTTTTGAGATCGTTGTCCAACCTGGCGACGGCTTCGTTCGAGTCTGCAATGCGATAACTGATGAAAATCATGGGATGATCGACAAGTCGGACATGGGGGGATGTTCGTTGGTCCACAATGGCGTGAACACGACTCTTCTTTTCAAGATACCGACCACACGTCAATTAGGCCAACGCCCAACCCAGCTGGTGACCAGCGTTTAACACCCGCAACTGATGCACACGTCGCTGTTTGGCGGAATCCTCGCCTCGTCACCACGGGCAGCCCCTCAGCACTGTAAGCAGGCATCATCTGGCCTGGTGAAACGGAGTCTTCAAACAGGGTATCTTCTTATCGATTCAACAAAATCGAAAAAACGACATTGACACACAATGCCGTCACGTGTATTTTTAGGTTTTTGTCGCAATTTGTGTTTTCATGACGAAGAGCGACTTATTTTACATGGCGGCGAGGCACCCAGCGAGTTGACAGGAGTAAGTCATGATTCAACAGGACGAAGAATCCGGGGGCCGAAGCGGCAGAGAGTAGTTTTGAGAGAGTTGAGGGTAGACAATTGAATAAGAGTCCGAGGGGTGCCGGCGCGGGTCGCCCCGCCTGGAAGGAATGATCGGATTCGAAGTCGGTCGAACTGCGTCGAACTGCGTCGAACTCGATCGAACTCGAACACCCCGAAAAAACGAGAAAACAATCGCGAAAACCCTATGAATTACGAGGATTCGTCGAAGTCGATCGAATTTAATCGAACTTTGACACCAAATTTCTAGGCGATTTAATTCCAGCAGAACGGAAGATGAAGACAGAATTTTAACACGGAGGCACAGAGGACACGGAGAAAGAAGAGAGATCGAATGTGATAGTCGTTCGTGTTCAAAACACCGGCGATTGTTGGGAACGAACAAAACCCTACAAAAAACGGAAGTCGGTCAACTTTGCCAACATTATTTGCTTTTCGGTGAGACGACGGATTTCTGATCGATCGCCGATGATGACAGGAATATGAAGAGAAGAATTTGGACAGACGGTCGCGAAAGCTAATGGTTCGGGTTTATTGACAGATTGCGAAGCTGGAGCTTCGAAGAGGGCGTTCCCAAGCTGGAGCTTGGGAACGAGTAATTTCAGTTTGACTTTGTTGTGCAAACTGAATATTGTCCGGGGGGCCGATTTAATTCGTGCGGGTTATTCAGAGATTCGGGGCCGTTCATCTTTGATGATTATTTCCAACGAATAATGTGACACAAGCGTAATTCTCTGGCCTGTTGAAAGATTGCGAAGCGGAGCTTCGAAGAGGCCGTTCCCAAGCTGGAGCTTGGGAACGAGAAATAAACGCTTTGCATTAAAAACAAAAAAACCGCCGTAGTCGAAAGGAATCTCAGGATGTCCGAAACAGGCGATGATGTGCTTGAGTTCATTGATGACGGCGGGCCACAGGGTGGGCAGGTCCCACCGCCAATCGGTGGTGCGTCGTCAGCAACCGTCCTGTTTCGTGAAATTGTCGCACTCATCCTGCTGGTGCTGGTTTGTGATCTGACCATTTATCGTTCGACTGGTTATGCCGGGCCGGGTGTGTTGTTTCTGGTTGCTCCGCTGCTGTTATGGTTGGGGACCGTGCGGCGGAAATGCGAAAATAGCCTTTGGGTGCTGATTCCGTTGCTCGTTTCGCTGTCGGCACGGCTTTTATGGTGTGGATCGTTTCTGGCCATTGTCCTGGGATTCGCTCTGCTGGTTTTGTTTGCGATGAGCCTTGCGGGTTTACGACCCTATTTGACTCAAGCGGTTGTGTTCGCGTCTCAGCTGATCGCTGCGGGATATCGCGGGCTGCATCATTACTTTCGGACGCTCTCTCGGTTCAGTCCTGCGATTTTGAGGACTCAGTTGTTTGCGGTCGTGTTGCCGACAGTCACGCTATTCGTGTTTGCGACGATTTTCGTGATGGCGAATCCGGATCTGGTGAAATCGTTTGGCGAGAACATTGCCTGGATCGCCGACTCCATTGACAACTGGCTGCAACAGTTCCAATTCACCGAGATTCTGTTCTGTGCGTGTGCGGGTTGGCTTGCGACCGGACTGCTGCGTCCGATTGTCAGTCAGCATCAAGCGATCGACCACCACGACGTTGTTACAAATGCCGCAGCAAAGTCACCTTATTACGACGCTTATCGAAATACACTGGCAGTCGTGATTGGCCTGTTCGCGTTCTATCTGGTTTTCGAATTCCAGACGCTCTGGTTCAGGAAATTTCCCGACGGGTTCCACTATTCAGGGTATGCGCACGAGGGGGCCGCGTGGCTGACTGTGGCACTCGGTCTGGCGACGCTCATGCTGTCGCTGATTTTTCGAGGCACGATCCTGGCGGACCGTCGTTTGTCTCGATTGAGGAGCTTGTCCTGGATCTGGTCGATTGAAAATCTGTTGCTGGCGGTTGCCGTGTTTAATCGACTTTCGATTTATATTGGCTTTAACGGGATGACTCGCATGCGAGTCGTCGGTATGTTAGGGGTCGCCTCCGTCGTCGGTGGCTTTTTGCTGGTTTTACGAAAAATTGCCTGCAATCACGGGTTTACGTGGCTGATCCGGCGTCAGTTATGGACGGTTGCGTTTGCCGTGTTCCTGTACGCGGTTTTACCGGTCGACTCGTTTGTGAATCAGTTCAATGTGAATCGGATTATGGCGGGCGATCCTCGGCCATCCGTCCAGATTGGTTGGCATCCGACAAGCAATGAAGGTTTTCTTCGTTTGTTACCCTTGATCGACTGTGGCGATCCGATCATCAAGGACGGGATTCGAGGAATGCTCGACGAAAAGTTATTTCAACTGGAAACCGAACTGGCGTCCGAACAATCTCAAAGTTGGACGGCAAAACAATTCGCGACGGATCAATTGGTTGATCAGCTTCGTACGGCAAAAACCAAATGGACAACTGATCGATGGTGGAGCCGTTCGACTTTCTCACCAAGGCAGGATGTGATCGAAAAGTTTCGCAAATATGCGTACCAATGGTACTGAGATCCATCGGTTAACGCCCATTCTACGGCTTTCGCGTCGACTGGGTTTCAGAAAATTCAGTGGGACTGCGGATTGAAGTTGGATCACGTTTTTCAAACAAGAAGGTAACTCGATATTCGCGAAGCGGAGCTTCGAAGAGAGGCGTTACCAAGCTGGAGCTTGGTAACGAGATAACGAGATAAAACACGTTGGCAAGTTACTGCTTTCGACCGACCGTGATCTCGAACAGCTTTGGCCAATTTTTACCTGTGACAAAGAGTCGTTTTTTCTCGGGGTCGTAGGCGATTCCGTTCAGGACGTCTTCGGTGGAATCGCGTTTGTTCCTCGGATACAGGCCGGACAGGTCGATCCAGCCAAGGACCTCGCCGTTTTGCGGTGATAGTCGAACGATTTTGTCTTCGTACCAGATATTGGCCCATATCTCGTCGTTGACGTATTCGAGTTCATTTAATTTGTTGACTTTGCCATCGGTCCCGTGGGCCGTGATTCGTTTGACGACTTCGAATGTTTTCGGGTCGAGAAACCGAATCGTAGCAGACCCGTCGCTCATCATCAGTCGTTTGCCATCGTTTGTCAGGCCCCAGCCTTCGCCGGTGTATTGAAACGTTTTTTCGACGTTGAACGTCTCAAAGTCGTAAACGATTCCGATCCGATTCTGCCAGGTCAGCTGGTAAATTCGATTGTCGAGAAGCGTGATCCCTTCACCAAAATAATGAGCGTTTAACGGGGCGATTTTTTCGACTTTGCCTGATTCCAGCTCGACAAGGCGTAACGAGGATTCCCCTTTTTTTCCGGTCCCTTCTAACAAGGCCCCCTTGACGAACACCAGACCTTGAGTGAACGCGGCTGAGTCATGCGGATAGGTTGCGATCACCTTGAATCCCCAGACTTCCCCTTTGGGAGCGCGTTTGAACTGGGCGTACGCACGAATGCCGACCACACTACTGACCAGCAGTACTATCGCCAGCAGCCATCCTGAGCGGCGTAAATATGATTTTGAAGTCGAGGTGACTTTCGCGGACATCTCGCCATCCTCAATGTCGTGAACAAATCGAATCAAGTCTGACTGAACATACAAGAATACTTTCGCAACCTATCAGACAGACGTCCAGTCGGATTTTCGCTATCCTTTTGCCATCATGAATTATGACTTTCTATCACCGACCCAAATCGTCTTCGGCTGGGGACGTCGATCTGAACTCGGCAAGCTTGCCGCGAAGCTCGGATCGCGAGTGTTTCTTGTTTCCGGTAGCCGGACGCTTGAGCGGATCGGAGTGATCGAGCAGGTTGCTGCCGGTCTCGACCAATGTGGAGTGAAGTCCGAACGATTCGCGGCGGCATCTCGTGAACCTGAAGTCGCTGACGTCGATTTGCTGGTCACCGAATTCTTAAAACGGGAACTGACGGAACGCGATGTGGTCGTTGCCATCGGCGGCGGATCAACGATCGATCTGGCCAAAGCGGCTGCGGCCGTCGTGAGAAACCGTCAAGGTTCATCGGTTGCCGATTTTCTTGAAGGGGTCGGGCGTGGCATGCAGATCACACAACCACCGCTGAATGTGATTGCCGTTCCTACGACGTCCGGGACGGGTACAGAAGTGACGAAGAACGCCGTCATTTCGTCCTATCAACCTGCGTTTAAGAAAAGCCTTCGCAGTGACTTGATGATTCCACGAATCGTTCTGGTTGATCCCGAGTTGACCGTCAGTTTGCCTTGCGAAACTACGGCATACACGGGGATGGACGCGATTACGCAATTGATTGAAAGTTATATTTCTCGCCGCGCCGCGCCGATTCCACAGGCATTGGCGCTGTCGGGATTGAAGCTCGCGATACCAGCTCTGCCTGCTGTCGTGCGAGATGGTTCGTCGCGTGAAAATCGGGAAGCAATGTCCCAGGCCGCGTTGTTATCCGGGTTGGCGCTGGCGAACTCGGGGCTTGGCCTGGCACATGGAGTTGCAGCGGCCCTCGGTTCGCATTGTCGTGTGCCGCACGGACTCGCCTGTGCTGTGATGTTGCCGACGGCATTACGAGTCAACATGTCAGTCCGGGAACGTGAACTTGCAGAGATGGAACGGCTGTTTGACAACAGTCATTCCAACGACATGGAATCCGCGAAAGCCTTTGTTTCCCGAATCGATGGCGTTTGTCGAGACGTTGGAATCCCCCCACGCTTGCGAGAAATCGGAGTCACGATCGACCAATTACCGGCACTTGTCAGCGGTTCGCGCGGGAATAGCTTGAGCGGAAATCCTCGTGATGTGAGTGATCAGGAATTACTCGAAATCTTGCAGCAGATGTGGTAGTCAGATTGAGTCAACGTCTTGAAGTGGCTCGCTCAGTAGGCAAATGCAAACCCAACTTGCGATGAAAAATTGGGCGTACTTGGATCGAGTCCCCCATTGTAGGAATTGAAGAATGTGGCTCGTTTATTGAACTGATAGAAGTATCCGACACCGATCACGCGCCCTTCGGCACTTTGTCGGAACACATCGCCGTTGTAATAACCTTGCAGGAAAACCTGGAATTTTTCGGTGACTTGTTGCTCAAGTGCCCATTGAAATGAGAACTGGTTCACGTTGAGGTTCGTTTTTGAAAGCGTAGGAATTTTGTGGCCCAATCGGGGAACGAAACGCTCGCCTCCGATCACCGCGACTGCGTCTTGAACTCCCGAATAGCCGAAGGTCATTTCGACGTTCGTCTTTTCTGTAAACGGAAAATCCATGTTCAAGTTGATCGACGGTTGAAAGCCGCTTTGAAACGAGGGACTGGCCAGGTTGGTCTGGAGGAATGCCTCAAACGACATGGCTGGGATCAGTTTGTCAATTTGATCATCCCAGAGATGAATCTTCGTATCGAGGATCAGCGGCGCAAAGCCAACGACCGCCGCACCTGGATCAAACACGGTTGTTAACCCAGACCCAGTTATTCGAAACTCAACGTCATCCGTTATCCCGTATCTGAACAAGTAGTTGTAGCTGTTGGATGCCGAGTTATGGCGATCTTTGCCCAGGTAATTGATCGGAGCAACTTCGAGATAGGCTCGTCCCTTGGGTAAGGTGTATGCGCTGTTCGGGTAATCGCCGAAATCGGCACCAGGTTTTGAAATATCCGGTTCCGGCGGCGTTTTTTGATCGGGTTTGTCGTCGTCCTTTTTGTCCGGCTTGTTATCGTCGGGCTTGTCGTCAATCTTCTTTTCGCCTTGATCGTCGTCTTTTTTGTCGGCTCCCTCCCCGTTATCGTTAACGAGTCTCAGATACGTTTGAGAAGTTGATTTGACTGGAAGAGATCGCCAGGGCCACATTGGAACGGGCTTGGCATTGATCGATTTTGTTGGCGGTATCAATTGCGATACGACCGGATTTTCGCGGTTCAGCCAGAAAGAATTCTCGTCTAAGACCGGCCGAACGAGCGGCTTTTGCTCATCGAGTCGTGTTGTGAATGGATTGTCTGCGGCGAAACAAGTGGAAGCAATTGCTAGAGTTAGAACGAATCCAGTTATCAGTCCGGAGGTCAATGTCCCAGAAAATCCCCAAAAAAGTTGATTTTGGGGACGAATCTCGTTTTCGGTCTTCACGGAGCACGACATCAGGTCAGACTCCGTTGAATTTGCGGATTGAAGCCCATGACTTGGTTTGAATCCAAAAAACGAAAGCCGATCTCAACCTGCCAGAACTGTTGAAACCCGGTGAAAATAAAAACCTGCTTATGCATAAGGCCGTCACCCGTCGACGGCCCGAATCGCGTGTTCTGACGGAAGTAACGATTTTATCGGATTGTTCGTGTTTGAGGCGTGAGTTCAGGCGCGTTCGGCTTCAGCTCGATCGTTCATGAACTGAGGGTCAAGGAATTTGGGTAAGATAAATGGGCCGATTAGATCACTTACGTAGGGAGGAAAACTCATTGTGTTGCGGAGGATTTGTGGCTTTAGGCAATAACGCGATTGCCGAAAAAGAATTCGCGGAATTTCCAAAGTCGAGAATCCTCATCCCTTCCACTCGCCGTCTGTTAAGAGAAATGACTATACTTTGTCGATGAGGTCAACCTCCTCCATTGTTGGCGGGGTGATTGACATGCTTTCGTGGTTCGCTACGTTCACAGTTTGAATTTGGCGAGTTGGATTTCAGTCGAATTTATCGACTGACTGCTCAGTTCGAGGTAGGATGTTATGGCCAAAGCGGGTTCGCGAAAAAAGCTTCCAAAGGAAGTCGCCGTCATCAATGCCGACAATTGCACCGGGTGTGAAGCTTGTTTGGAAGTTTGCCCTGTAGATTGCATTTACAAAGTAAAAGGCGAATCGATCTCAGTGCTTCAATCGTGGTGTGAGATCGACGTCGAGCGATGCGTGGGTTGTGAAGTTTGCGTCCATATTCCCACCAAAAAGTCTGATCCTTACGAATTAACCGTCTGTCCATGGGATGCCATTGAGCTGATTCCAACAATTCAGGTTGCTCAGTACGTCGCCAACAAGGGTGGCCCGCCAGACTATATGATTAAGAACTGGGATCGATTGGTTGTTCCCGCTCAGCGCATGGCGGAACTCGCTGCAGAACAGGCAAGTTCGAAATAGAACTTTCTGTTACAATGTCTTCTCAATGAACGAACTACCGTTTTCGTCGCCGCTCGAAGAGACCGTCGTTATCGTCGGCGTGGGGATGATCGGCGGTTCTTTGGCTGCTGCACTCAAGCGTCGGAAAATTGCTCGAACAGTTATCGGAGTCGGTCGAGATCAGGCCCGGATCGAGGCCGCTCGTGCTGCCGGATTGATCGATGAAGCGACGACCAAAGCAGGCAGCGTTTTAGCCCGAGCCAATCTGGTAGTCTTCTGCACTCCGGTCGAACGAGTTGCGTCGGACGTTCATTCCGCCTTTGCCGACCAGTCTTTCACTTCTGTCAAAGCCGTTGCACAGGCATCCGAGTCTGGCCTTTTGATGACAGACGTTGGAAGCGTGAAGGGGCCAATCTGTTCTAAGCTATTGAACATCCCGAATTTCGTCGGTTCGCATCCGATTGCCGGTTCTCATCGACAAGGTTTTGAGGCTGCCGACGCACGACTATTTGAAGGTCGGCTCTGTGTTCTAACACCGACTTCAGCAACTCTCGAACCTTCGATCTCGCGGCTCGAGCGATTCTGGCGGGCCCTCGGTATGCGAACGATTCGAATGTCGCCCGATTCTCACGACGCTGCATTAGCTGTGACTAGTCACTTGCCGCATGTGGTGGCTGCCGCCTTGGCAACGACCGTTTGCGATGATCACCGCCGACTGACGGGAACCGGCTTTCGCGATACGACACGCGTCGCTGCTGGTGACCCCGATTTATGGGCGGGGATCCTGATGAACAATGCCGAGCAGGTCGTCAATGGAATTGATGAAATGCAACAGCGGCTTTCCGCATATCGAAAGGCTCTTGAAAATCACAATCTTGAAGAGGTCCGAGAGCTTTTAAAGGATGGTCAGCAATTCCGAATGTCACTGGATGAGACCATTCACGAGTAAATAGAAACAGGTGACCCTCGCACAGCGAACGCGAGGTTGCCACAATTGCATTGTCGGTCAGATTTTTTTCAAACCTCCTTCCAGAGATCAATTGGAAGGACACGCATATTTTTTGGGAACTGAATTCGAATGCTGTGGGAAGTCGAAATTCGTCCGTCTGTTAATGAAATTGACCGCGAAGGACTTCGAATCGTGCAGGAGGCTCATGATCTGCGAGCTTCAACGATCAGCCGGGTTGAAACGGCCCGGTCATTTCTTTTGCAGGGAGAGTCGCTGAACGCGACTGATATCAAACGGGCCGCATCGATACTGCTCGTTGATCCCGTTGCTGAAAAGTTCGAAGTCCGTGAGATTTCGGACAAGAAATCGGCCGTTTCGAATTTGGTAACTTCTGCAACGTTGCTCAACGTCCTGTATAAGCCAGGTGTGACGGACAACGTTGCGACAAGTACTCAAAAAGCCCTCGTTGACCTCGGTTTCGCTGTCGATACCGTTGCGACAGTTCGGAAGTATTGGTTTGAACAGAACGTTTCAACCGGCGATCTCGAACGCGTTACAAAACGTGTTCTGGCCAATGAAGCCGTTGAACGGGTAATTTCCGGTGCAATCCGGATGAACAAGATCGGGGCCGGTTCGGATTACAAATTTCAATTGAAAACCATTCCGATTCGAGCGATGGATGACGCTGCTTTGAAAGATCTCAGCAAATATGGCCAGCTCTATTTGAGCCTGACCGAGATGCAGACGATCAAGCAGCATTGGGTTGATCAACAGCGTGATCCAACCGACATCGAACTCGAAACCGTGGCACAAACGTGGAGCGAGCATTGTTCACACAAGACATTGAAAGGTCGTATTCGATATCGCGACGAATCTGGAGAACATGTCTTTGAAAACATGTTGAAGGAAACAATTTTCGGGGCGACTGTCGAGATCCGTCAACGATTAGGGGCCGACGACTGGTGCGTCAGTGTATTCAAAGACAATGCAGGCGTCGTGAAGTTTGACGACAAACAGCACGTCTGTTTCAAGGTCGAAACGCATAATCACCCGTCAGCAATCGAGCCTTACGGCGGAGCGAATACCGGCATTGGCGGCGTGATCCGTGATCCGCTTGGCACAGGCCTTGGTGCGAAACCGATCTTGAATACCGACGTATTTTGTTTTGCTCCGCCTGATACACCGGTCGCGTCCCTTCCTCCCGGCGTGCTGCATCCGAAGCTCGTGATGAAGGGGGTTGTTTCAGGAGTCCGAGACTACGGCAATCGAATGGGAATCCCCACGGTGAATGGGGCGGTCTTCTTCGATGAGCGTTATCTGGGCAACCCGTTGGTTTACTGTGGCACGGCGGCGATGATTCCTGTTGACCGTGTCGAGAAGACGGTTCATCCTGGCGATTTCATCGTGGCTGTCGGAGGACGCACAGGCCGAGACGGGATTCACGGAGCGACATTCTCGTCGGCGGAATTAACTCACGAAAGTGAGACGATCTCGGGTGGTGCGGTTCAGATCGGTAATGCCGTTGTTGAAAAAATGGTCGCCGATGTCGTGCTACAAGCGCGTGATCTTGGCCTTTATCACGCGATCACTGATTGTGGAGCGGGCGGATTCAGTTCTGCTGTTGGCGAAATGGGAGAAGAAATCGGTGCCGTGGTGTGGCTTGATAAGTGCCCTCTCAAATACACGGGTCTTTCCTACACGGAAATCTGGATCAGTGAAGCTCAGGAGCGAATGGTACTTTCAGTTCCTCCGGAAAAGTGGGACGAATTCCACGCTCTTTGCGAGGCTGAAGGGGTTGAAGCTTCTGCCATCGGTCAATTCGGAAACGCAGGACGATTGCGTTTGACATATCAAGGCGAAACCGTAGGGGACGTGGCGATGTCGTTCCTTCACGATGGTCGCCCGCATGTCACTCGGGATGCCGTCTATTCGCCGCCAAAAGAGACTCCGTTAGGGGAGTCAATTTCTGCGAATCGAAACATTTGCGAGCACTTAAATTCGACGCTCAAGCAGATTCTCGGTTCTTTGAACGTTTGCAGCAAAGAGTGGATCATCCGGCAGTACGATCATGAGGTTCAATCCGGTTCGGTCGTAAAACCACTCGTCGGCGTCGCCTGTGACGGCCCTTCCGATGCATCGGTTGTCAGGCCAGATTTGACGTCGTACCGAGGTGTGGTGGTTTCCAATGGCATGAACCCGCATTATGGTGATTCCGATCCTTACTGGATGGCGGCCGCAGCAATCGATGAAGCGGTTCGTAACTGTGTCGCCGTGGGGGCCGACCCTTCTCGAATTGCAGTCCTCGATAATTTCTGCTGGGGAAACACCGAGCGTCCAGAAACGCTCGGTTCGCTTGTACGTGCCGCGATCGGATGTAAAGACACCGCAATCGCATTTGGAACGCCGTTCATCAGTGGCAAAGATAGCCTGAATAACGAGTTTTCTTATGCAGATGCGGAGACGGGCGAAAAGCGAACCGTGGCGATCCCGTCATCGCTTTTAATCAGTGCGATTGGTCAAGTCGCTGATGTTCGTCGGTGCGTAACGATGGACCTTAAAAAATCAGGAAACGTCCTGTTCCAGGTTGGGATAACACGAGACGAGAGGGGCGGAAGTCATTATGCGCTGGTGAATCATCTCACAGGTGGTCGCTTACCACGCGTTGATATGACGTTGGCACCTCGAATCTTCACGGCCGTCCACAAGTCGATCGAACGACAGCTTGTTCGCAGTTGTCATGATTTGAGTGAAGGGGGCCTGGCCGTCGCCGTCGCGGAAATGGCGTTCGCCGGCGGATTAGGCGTCGACCTTGATTTGTCGCAGCTCGCGACGAACACCGGCCTGCCTGAAGCTGCCGCACTTCTATTCTCGGAAAGTACAACCCGTTTTGTGATTGAGGTCGAACCAGAACATTGCGCGCAAGTTGAAAAGGAATTTGCCGGACTGCCACTCACTCGGATTGGTCAGGTTGATTCGACAAATCGAGTTCGAGCCGTCATTCAAAACGGGGCGACCGTGCTTGACCAGGGGTGTGTCGAGTTGAAGTCAGCCTGGCAGACGCCTCTTGCCTGGGAATAAGCCTACATTCACCTATGATGTACGTACGCGTTTTGACTGAGCACTTATCGATGCATTCGCGAATGCTAATCGTCGCCGATTACGAGTCGCAAATAACTTTCGTATCGGATCTGAGAAATCAGATCCTTCTGGACTGCCTCGCGTACAGCGCATCCGTCTTCAACCATGTGCAAGCAGTCCGGAAACTTGCATTGGGGAACAAACGGACGGAATTCGACAAAAAATCCCTCCATTTCTGCCGGGTGAACATCCCAAAGTTCCAACTGACGGATGCCTGGTGTATCAACAACCCATCCGCCAAAGGTCAGTTCCCGAAGCTGGGCAAAACGAGTCGTGTGGCGTCCCTTTTGCGTCACACGGCTGACATCACCCGTCTTGATCGCCAGCCCCGGTTGAATCGCATTCAACAACGACGACTTACCAACGCCGCTTTGTCCCGTAAAAACGGTTTGCTCGTGCTTCAACAATCGGCGCAGCCAGGCAATCCCAAGTCCTGTTTGAACGCTGGCTGGCACGACCGTGTATCCAAGTCGAACGTACTGTCCAATCATTGGTTGCAGATCGGCCAAATCCACGAGATCGCACTTATTGATGACGATGATCGCACGGACATCTCCTTTGGCCGAGCTGACGAGAAATCTGTCGATTAGTGCGGGCTTCAGTGGAGGTTCTTCGGCGGAAGCAATAATTGCGACCTGCGAGACGTTGGCAACCAGAATATGTTGCTTGTATTGATGCCCCCTGGCTAAGACTCCGCGACGGGGTTCAACTCGCTCAATGACGCCACGGGCATTCTCACTTGGCAGAAACAGTACTCGATCTCCGGTGACCACGGCATTTCGTGCGTTGCGTGCGACTGTCCTTACTACGCGCCGGACTGTGCATTCAAAGTGTGTTCCCGCGAAAGGTTGTCCTTCATCCACTTGAACCGTGCATTGCGTTGAACCGATTGCGGACAGCACCCGTCCATAGAGACACGCGGTTTCATCGACTGAAAGAACAAAGGTATCCCCTTCTCCCGTCTCGCCGAGTACCGTTCGTCGCCTGGTCAATTCTCCCTTACCAGAGACTCGCTGGTCGCGGTCGATACGGTCAATGTCGATTTCGTCAGCTTGCACCTGACGCGTAAAATTGTTCTGGCGCGTCGGGTTCTGTCGGTTCTTACGGAAGTCAACGCGTACTTTCTTGGAGAGCTTTTTGGCCACGTTCGTAGGATCTCTCACTTCACGTTTTAATAGGACTTCTGGTTCAGGTCATCGCAGATTCCGTCACAGGATTCAAATTGGTAATGGCAAAAAAAAGCGTCCGAGTCTTAAGACTCGGACGCAACTGACCCCATGGGGATTCGAACCCCAGTACTCGGACTGAAAATCCGATGTCCTAGGCCTCTAGACGATGGGGCCGTCTATCAACAGTATAGCACAGGTGAGGAGAAGATCGGAGTCTACGGAGCTACTCTTCAACGAGACTTCCGAAAATTTTCACTTAGATGACAAACAAGCAGACTAAACGACCGGGAAGTACGACTGACAGACTCAATTATGGCGAGTTATGCCAAAAATTTCAATCATTCAACAACAGCTTTTACTTCCTCTACTGGCACCACTGTGGTGGCTTGTTCAGTTTCTGCCGCCGCGATAGCGTCGCGGACTTCGCTTCGATGAATGGAAACTTCGCGGGGAGCTTCAATCCCGAGTCGAACTTTGTCACCCCGAATTTCAACAACGGTGATGACAATCGTGTCATCGACGATAATGCTTTCGTTTTTTTTCCGCGACAGAACTAACATTTCCCACAACTCCGAGGGCCAAGCCCTTTCTTCATCCGTGCAGTTCAAGTCTCTGAAGCTGTCTGCGCAACGATACCGAGGTTTACAGATCGCAAGAATTGTAGACTCTACACGCGTCGTGTCAACCCTGTAGAATCTGCTTTCTTGGCATGCAAGTCTCTCTCGACGTCGATCCTATTCGAATTCGGAGTAGACTGCGACGGAATCTGACTCGCAAAATCATATTGCACTTCATTTTACGATTAATAACGTATTGCTCGATTGAGCTCAGCGGTACTGAGTTTTTATTGAAAAATATTAATGAAATTTCACAAGACTCATCTAAAAAGGCTTCTTTTTTTCGGCTGGCTTAATACGTAACGTCTTTAGGTCGCGTGCAGCTTTGATGGTTTGGTTTTTTTGCATTTGCTTACGCAGGTGTGGCAGCTTGGTGGCGGGCTTTCGGGGTGCTCCGGTCATTTTCTCTTTCCTTTTTGGCAGTTTGGGCAAAAAAATGTTGATCGTTGCGCCTGGGTGATTCGGGCAATTTCACCTTTTTCGCAGGAAATACAAGTTTGCCCTTCGCGCATATAGACGCGATGTTCATTTTGGTAACGGCCATTTTGATTCAGTGCGTTTCGGTATGTTCCGTCTCCAAGGGTCGATCCTTCACATAGAATTGCTTTTGAGAGCACCGAGCGTACGGCCACAGCCAGTTTATCGATACTTCCTGAGTTTAATGAATTTGCAGGCTGCGTGGGGTGAATCCCCGCTTTGTGGAGGATTTCACTCGCGTAAATATTCCCAATCCCCGCCACAATCTTTTGATCTAAAAGCACTACTTTAATTTCGCGACCGGTTTTTCCGCAGGATTCAATCCATTCTGATACGTCAATATCTAGTGCATCAGGTCCTAACGCTCCTGACCCAAGCTTGCGTTGAAGTGCGCCGGGTTCAAACCATGTGACAGTCCCCAGGCCTCGGCGGTCCCAAAACCAGATCGAGTCAAATTCTCGAGATTCCTGGAAACGGATCTCGACCCTCAAGTGGTCCACGTCAGGAGGGTTTGCCAGCACCAAAAGCCCGGTCATACGTGGCTCGATGACGAGATTTGATCCACCGGAGACATCGAAAACAATGCGTTTGCCGAGCCGCCGGACTTCGGCAAAACGTTGCCCGAGGAGTTTCTTACGAATCATCGCTAACTTTGGTGCAATCGAAATTGGTTTGTGATCGTTCGGGCATGCAACAATATCATCGATGATCCTGCCGATGACGTGCGAACGAATTCCACGAACCATCGTTTCCACTTCGGGAAGTTCTGGCAATTTCCATCTCCTGGAAAAAAATCCGAATGCGGTGACCTTATCGATCTTAATCAATTCTCAAATTTCACCACGATTGCGACCGACCGTCCATTCTAACGGCAAATCGGATTGTTGGGATGAGACTCGACGTGTCGGACTACAACGACAGAAATTCTCAGAATCTTCTTGACGTGGACGCTTCGGAGGACGATTCTAATCCGATACAGGGGTCTTTCTGTTTTCTGTCTGTTTGACGAACAGTTTTGCCCGTGTTGATGATGTCGCTTTCATCTCCGTCTTTTTCGCCACGAGGAACCTGACATGGTCCAGCTCAGCCGATTGACTGCTGGTAAGAACGTTTTTGGTCGGTTGTTAACCCTCTGTGGTTGTTTGATTGCACTGGCATCATCGACGATCGCTGCCGAATCGGCCGTAACGTTGGCCAGGTCGCAACAGGTGACCGAACATCTTAACTCGGGCGAATTTGGCCCGGCCATGGTCCAAGCGCTGGCTGCCCCTAGCCCCGATGAACGATCGACGCTGCTCAAGCAAGTCGCAACAGCTCAACAGGCGGCCGGAGAAACAGAAGCGGCGACGGGAACGCTCCGGCGCATTCCTCGAAATATGAAGCGAGCTGCTGAGCCAAGCATCCTTCGCGGTGGTGCTCAAGCTGACTTCATGACTTTGATGAATTTGATTCGACAAAACGTTCCGGGCAAATGGGAAGAGGATGACGGCGAAGGTGGGGCAATGACCCCCTTCCAGACTGGCGTTCGAGTTTCACCAACAGGTTTGCTGCAACGATTGACGAGCGAAGAACAAACGGGCCAATTGACCGCTGTTGCTGCTCAAGCCCGTAAGGCCGATCTCAACGAAGACGTTTCGCGGCCAAGTGAATTGCGAATGGTCTCGCTGACCCGACTCGAAAGATCCGTCGCTCGACGTATCGAAGAAGGTTTGCCAGTCCCTGAAACCATGGCACAACTTGCTGGCTTGGCGCAAGTCAAGTACGTATTCGCGATGCCTGAAACAAATGAAATTGTCATCGCTGGTCCAGCTCAGGCTTGGCAATACAACGAACAGGGTCAGCCCGTGTCATCGGCGACGGGTCGACCAACATTGCAGCTGGACGATCTGGTGACAGTGTTGCGAACCTTTGCTCGCGGTCACGCCGACTTTGGTTGCTCGATTAACACTCGCGACGAAGGCGTGAAGACCTTAAAAGAATTTGTCGAAAAGTCGCAGGCCAAAGGGCCGATCAGCGATCTGGCTGTCCGTTCTTGGGTCAAACAACTTCAGCAAAAATTGGGTCGTCAGGACGTCGTGGTTTGGGGTGTTCCCGGAGAAAGTCGCGTCGCCCGAGTGATCGTTGAAGCCGACTACCGAATGAAGCTGATCGGAATTAACAAGCTGAATGCCGGCAAAGATATTCCAGGTTATTTTGACCTGCTTCCCGTTAATCAACAGAAAATTCAGCCAAACATGGATGCTTTGCGGTGGTGGTTGACCGTCAAATGCGATGCTGTTCTGCACAGCGCGGACAAAAATGTGTTTGAAATTCAAGGTTCCTCTGTGTTGTGCCTGTCGGAAAACCAACTCGTGACGGCCGACGGAAAGCATCTCCCAACGGGACAATCCGAACCGACCAACCGACTGTTCGCTCAGAATTTTACTGCGAACTATGGCAAACTGGCCCAGAAAGATCTGGTATTTGCAGATGCTCAGAACATCTTCGACATGGCATTGTGTTCGGCCTTGATTCAGCACGAAGATCTTCGAGGAAAGACGGGATGGAATATGGGCGTGTTTGCTCCTAACGGTGCATATGCTCCCGCCACGTATCCCGTACCGAAAGAAGTTGATTCAGTCGTTAATCATCGAGTCTACCGAGGACGTGACATCGTCGTACAAGCTGCGGGTGGAGTCCGATGTGACGTGATGTCACTCGCCAAGGATTCCGGGAAAAACAAATCAGACGGTCAGCTTGATGACCTCTCGACAACGGTGAAGGCTCCACAGCTTCCTGTTGGACGCTGGTGGTGGGATGCGGTCAAGTAACACCTGATCGCTGATTGCTAAGCTGAGATAATTGGCGACTTTTGAATTCAAGATCCGGTCATGACGAGAATGGGGCTCAGTGAAGTCCCCATTCTCGTCATCCTTTTCAAGCCCTAATGGAAGTCAAGCAACGACCATGCAAGTCGTGATTACCGCAGTCGGCCCCGATAACCGGGGGCTGGCTGACCCAATCGTTCATCATGTGACGGACGCCGGCGCAAATATCTACGAAATCCAGATGTACGACCACGATTCCGAGCGACTATTTGCCATGCTGCTCCGTTTCGACTGGCCTTCGACAGCGAATCAGGACATTCCCGAACTGCGGCGGCAGATGAACGAGATCGGCCGTTTGAAGAATCTTTCAATTCGGACCTGGTCTCGGGACGAATGTTCCCAACCACCCCGTTTGGCGATTTGCACGACCTATCGCCCAGAGCCGGCGTTGGCTCTCTTGAGGTCGATCCGGGATAAACGACTGAATGCGACAGCAGCGGTGATGTTAGGAAATCGCGATAGCTGTCGCGGTGTAGCGGAACAGTTTGGCGTTGACTGGCACCTTGTTGGTAACGGGCGAGGTGAACCTGACAACCAGCGAATGATTGAACTGTTCGACCAGTACCAGGTGGACTACATCGTCCTGGCTCGTTACATGCGAGTCCTTCCTGCAAGTACATGTTGGAGGTTTGCCGGGCGAATTATCAATCTTCATCATGGTTTATTGCCACCGTTCCCCGGATTTCGTCCTTATGAAGACGCATTTCAACACCGGATGTTGACGTACGGGGCGACGGTCCATTTTATCGTTCCAGAATTGGACGCTGGAAATCAGATCATTCATCAAAATACGTTTACGGTTTTCCCCGGTACATCGTTAGAGATGATTAAGCGACAGGGAGAAACGGACCACGAACCAAGTTGTCTCGTTGAAGGGATGCGTCGGGTCGTGGACCGAGAAGTTGAATTACATTTTCACCGGGTAATCAGACGTCATCCAGTCAGTTGAATCGCGCACCGGGTTCTGACAGAATCGCAACCTTTCCATAGGGGGGGC
Organism: uncultured Schlesneria sp.; assembly: GCA_903834925.1. Taxonomy (GTDB): domain Bacteria; phylum Planctomycetota; class Planctomycetia; order Planctomycetales; family Planctomycetaceae; genus Schlesneria. Next base: position 16,976 of record CAILLA010000159.1, on the reverse strand, counting down.
GAATCTCATGTCACACGAAACAAGCGGAATTTCAATTCGATTGATGGACGCAACCGATCTTGGTCGGGGTTTTCTGGACGCGCTCCGGGCACTGAAGCCAATCGAATTGACGGAACAGCAAGCAATCGACGTCTATCGCGATCGGTTGAAATCCAGAATTCGAACATACGTTGCTGTGATTGATGACCGAATCGCGGGGACCGCTTCCGTCTTTATCGAACCCAAATTTATCAACTCGGGTGGAGTCGTCGGCCATATTGAGGATGTCGCCGTACACCCCGGTTTTCAAAAACATGGAATCGGACGATTGCTGGTCGAGCATTTGTTAAATGTCTGCCGCGAATTCCATTGTTATAAAGTCATCCTGGATTGCGCAGAAGGGGTTATCCCATTCTATGAAAAGATTGGATTTCACCGCTGGGAACGTGCAATGCGGATCGATCTTTGAAGTAATGTCGAAAAATCAGATCTCTGAGACTTCTCAGAGATCTGATCTCCGTGGACGTGCTAGATTCCCGGAACATCAAGGTGTTCTTCTTCTGCAATCTTGCGAAGCTTTTGAAGTGCACGTGATTCTAGCTGTCGAATCCGTTCTTTTGTGACACCGAGCTTCTGGCCAACCTGTTCGAGGGTTTGAGCGGGCTTTCCATCTTTCAAGCCGTACCGAGAAACAATAATGTCGCGTTCACGCGGGTCGAGTTGTGCGAGAATCTGCATCAAGGCCTCGTGCTGGCGTTGATTTACCATTTCTTCGTTCAAACGTTCGCTACGTGGATCAGACGCCTGATAGAACACTTCGTCATTTCCCGTACGAAACCGTTCCAGCTGAGTGTATTCAGCAGGAATGGACCGCGCGAAATTCTTCATGATCGCCCAGCTTGCATAGGTCGAAAACTTGAATCCCCGCGTGTAGTCAAATTTCTCGATGGCGCGAATCAGGGAAATATTCCCATCGCTGACCATTTCGAAGAAGTTTGAGTTGGGCTTCATATGCTTTTTGGCAATCGATACGACCAGACGCAAATTGCTTCGGATGAGGAAGTTCTTGACTTCGCTGGCCTGTTCGACCAATCGTTCAATGGAATCCAGATCTTTGGTATTCGGCCGGGAAACATCGATCTGCTTTTGCAATTGGGCTGCCTGAAACATCAGGAAGTTCATCTTGCGAAAATAATAGACCTCTTCTTCCTTCGTCAGCAGCGGTACGGAATACAGACTATTCAAGTATGGCGGCAAACCGGGTGGGGTCTTTAATGGCGCTGCTTTTCGTTCCACAACAGGAAGTTCCTGAAGGATCTGAGCGACAGCATCAGGTTCATCAAATAATGGAGCGCCCATAAATTCGATTGGCTTTGCCAACAAAGACTCGGCACGTACTTCGGAAACCATTCGATAGATACTGGCGCGAGTTCGGTCAAACTTTCTGGCAAGGTCGTCGACAGAAACACCGTTCCGGAAGCTTCGATAAATATCGGCTTTATGTTCCTCAGTGATCGTGTTGAGCGCATTTGGGAACACTGCTGACTCCGGATGGTCCTTATCGTGGTTCTTCAGTGTGTAACGTACGGTCTCTGGAGATCGATGAAATTTCTTCGCGAGACGATGACTGATTTCCGTGGGGCAACCGCCCGCTTTGGCCAGTCGCCGAGCCCGAAGAATGAGTTTTTCACGCTCTTCAACACTTAGTTGGCTGAATTGCGATCCCCGAACTACGTCTTCCGAGTGCCTGGTCACAAACCTTTCGACGGATGATCGCAAGAAGCCGACGCGTTTACGTCCTCCAAAACGAAACCGCCGACTTACGAGTCCGCGATCACGCCAACGCGAGACAGTCTTGGATGAAACGTTAAACCGCTTGCTGACATCCTCCACGGTCCAGACTTCCTCGCCTGCATTTTCGGCGGCAATGTCTGCACTGTCAGAAAGATCTTCAACAAAGCAGCGCAGGTCATGCACAGCTTCGGCGCCACTTACGACCAGGTCTGGGTACATTTCGCCCCGATAAGTCGTGATTTTCTCGCACAATTCCGGATATCGATAAGTTCCAGCCGGGTTCAGTTCGTCGAGCAGCCGTTCAGCGCGCGAAATTTGCGTCAATTGGACGTCACGTGGCGCGTATTTGATTTGTTGGTCGCGTAATTGCTTCAGTGCGGGATTTCGATAGCGTTGCATGATTTTCCTCCTGCCAAATGGGACAGGTCCGAAACACACTTGTCAGTCTGACAGAACGAGCCCGACCGCTTCAATCGCAGCAAAGCTGATGCCGTTTGCTTTTGATGTGGATTAGGAGGCTTTGGCCGTCACATATTAACAATACGTTGAAACCGGACACTTGGATCAAAGAAATGTTCGGATTCAGTCGCGAATTGTTAAATCTTTTCCGCCAAATGGCTTGCGGTGAATTGCGACGGTCGCATAACAGAAATGAAAGAATTGCAAAGCCTTTGATTTGCAAGATGACACGTAAACCCACATTTGGGAAATCATCCGAAGCTTTTTCCTGACCGAAACAGCCCTCAAACTCGAACAGACTGCCATAGACCGCTCGTTCGTCAGCTTGAACTCGGAAACAGTGAAGTTGGGTGTGACTATGTTGAAGGCTTGCCGCTATAGAACCGAATTCAAGGGATATCTGGATTTCTGAAGTTCAAGCTGCACGGAGGGGCGTATGTTCAATCTGTTACAAACAGCAAGCGACGATCAAACGGCGATCGGGTTTTGCGTTCTTGCACTGAGTGTTTCCGCGTTTTTTATGTTCGTCAGTTTTCACCTCGGACCAGCTGGTCGAAAAAATAGCGAATTGGAACAAAAAAGGTCTGAATCGAAAAAACTGCCGTCAATATCCACGGAAGCCTATCGTTCACATGACCGCGCTGCGTGACCTTACGAAGAACTTGTTGAATGACCTGTTTCAAGCGTTCTCTGATCCTGCAAGTTGTTTCCATCGTGAAATTTGATTTTGTGCTGGCTGAGGAGGCAAATCCTGTGGCAAGCCGTCCGTGTCGGCGATATTTTCAAGTAGCGTTCGACACAAAACAGGAGTAATCTCATGCGAAGTTCAGTTCAGGTTTTTACGGCAGGGTGTTTGATTGCGGTCGGATACATTCTTGGAACCTGTCAGGTTCACCGAGTGGCATTTGCTGAACCTGAAGACTCTGTATCAGACGAAGCGACAAAAAAAATCAGTGACGCCAATGATGCGTTGAAGAAAGCAGTCGAGCAGTTAAAGCTCGAATCTCGTTACGAGTCGGTCACAAAGGGGGTTAACCCCTATTCCGTCCTGGTCGGCGGAATCAATGCGAAAGAAGATCTGGAAGGGGGACACGGAGTTGACCCGGACACCTTTGCAGCATTGAACGTGGCCGTTTACCAACTGAAAAAGAACAACGTTAAAGATGAATCGCTGGCCGACTGGGTAGATACGAACCTTTTGGGATACGACAACAATGGTCACCTGACGTATCGGAATAAAGTCGTAAGAATCTATTCAATTTCGAAACTCCGAAAACTCAATGCACAGCGCATGGTGATTTTAGGTGAAACGAAAGAAGTCAAACAATCAAGGTGATGGTTTTTCGTCAGCCGCTTGAAGCGGACGACGTACCTTTTTGAAAATTCAGGGTCTCGAAGGAAATTTGTTTTCATTTCGGGCATCCAATTGGGTAGAATTTTTTTTATCAAGTCTAACGCGACGTACTAACCAGGAATTCTCTGATTCAGGCATTCGACCTGATTCGGACGAGAGGGAAGAAAAATGAGCCGATCAATCTTCAAGAGACTGTTCCTGGTTCCGGCGTTAGCCGCCGGCTTTGTCGGGAGCGATTTGTGTGCAGCCGAAATCTCGGTGCCTGCACAGGTATTGAAACATGTCTCCGGCGATGGCAACATTGCACAGGCTCTGTTGTTCCAGCTGCAACAACCTTCTTACGGAGTGACCGCTCACGACCATCTGATCTTCATCGATACGTCGGCGAGTCAGATCGGGGCGCACCGACTTCACGCTTTGGCCGTGCTTGAATCGTTGTTGAAGTCCGTGCCTGAAACAGACAGAGTTCAGGTTTTTGCCGTTGACGTTCAAGCAGAACCGCTGATGGCCACACTAGCAAGTCCGACAAGCGAAGCAGCACGGTCAAGTCTCGCTGCGTTAAAGTCACGAATTCCTCTTGGTGCTACGAATTTTCACGCGATTATCCAGACCGCTCTGGAGTCTGCTGGCACCGATAGCAACAAGTCGATTACCTACATCGGTGATGGGCTCAGCACCGCAGATCTTTTGGAATCGAAAGAACTTCGCGGCATGGTTGCTCGGTTGCGAAGCCAGAAAACGCCGTTTAACAGTTACGGTGTCGGTCCACAGATTAACCTTCAGTTGCTTGGTGTGATGGCGCATCAAACCGGTGGCTATGTTGACTTTGATAACCGTAAAGACATCGGTCGAGCTGGGGAAGGACAATCTCAGCTTGCGTCGGAAGCGGGTCAGAAGCTGGGGCGAGCCATTCAGCAACCGGTGTTTTTCCCGTCACAAGTCACGATTTCCAACAACGAAGTTTCATCGCTGCCGCAATTGCCACTGAGGACCGATCGCGAAACGATCCATATTGTTCGCGGTGCGATTGCCGCTGACGCCCGAGTCGTTTTCGCTGCGGATAATGCCGCCGAAACATTGGAATGGCGTCTTTCAGCTCCCCTTGAACAACCGGGTTCTGCATTTCTTTCTGCCGTTGCAGACCAGGTCGAAAAAGATCAGGGATTAAGCAATTCACTTGCCGGTCGTGGATTGATGAACGTATACCAGGGAAGCTTCATTGATTCGATGGAAGGGGCTTTGCAGTTCGGTGCTCAGCAACTTGCTCGGGGCCAGTTTGATCAGGCTGCCGAAATTGCTCGTCGAGTTGGCGAAGTTGACCCCGGAAATCGAGCCGCGAAATCGCTGGCAAGCTCGACCGACAGACTTCGCGTCATGCAAGTCTCGCAGATTGAGGCAGCGGAAATCCCCGCAGCTCCTGAACCCTCAGATCTCGAGAGTCGAACGATACCGAATGCCAATTCCAGCTTGACTCGAGATCAGGAGCAGGCGATTCGAGTGAAAACCGAAAAGCTTCGAAACCAGGTCAGCAACGCGATTGACGGTGCTCGAAAGACAGATGATCCTGAATCCAGTCTGGCACAACTCAAGCAGGTTGAAAACGCCGTTCGTACATCGATCGACATCGCTCCCGAAGATCGCCTTCAAATGCAGAAGCGCTTGGAGAGCGAAATCAATCAGACGAAGAATTTGTCTGATAAACGAGCTCAGGATAAGGTTCACCTCGCAGAAGAGCTTTCCCAATTGGAAGCTCAAAAGCGATTGACTGAACAGCTTCAGTTGGATGAAGAACGACTGGAAGGCCTGATCGACCGGGTTCGATCGTTGATGTCCGAAGGTTTTCATGGACGTGAAGAAGCCTTTGGCGAAGCTCAAAATGTCGCCGACGTTGCGATCAATCTTCGACCGGGTGAAGGAACCTCAGCGGCAGCTCGGTTTGACTCTGAAGCGGCTCACCAACTCGCACGAGCGAACCGCTTAAGAGCACGTCGTGCCGATCAGTTCCTGGAAGCTCTGTATCAGGTTGAACTGGCTCATATCCCATTCCCAGACGAACCTCCAATTCGGTTCCCGAATGCAGAAGTCTGGAAGGCTTTGACCGAACGACGTCGTAAATGGGCAACGGTTGACCTTCGCAAAGACAGCCCGAACGAACAACGAATTCAGCAGGCACTGAAAGATACAACCGAAGTCCAGTTTACAGACCAACCGCTGAAGGACGCACTGGATTATCTCGAAGACCTGCACAAGATCGAAATCTGGATTGACGCCCCCGCGTTGGCAGATGCTGGTATCAGCACCGATCAAAGCGTAAATCTGGTGATGTCCGGTATTTCGTTGCGTAGCGCCTTGAGACTCTTGCTTGAGCCTTTGCAACTGACCTACGTCATCGAAGATGAGGTGATGAAAATCACAACCCAGGAAAAGGCCGACGAAAAAATGTCGACTCGCGTTTATCCTGTTGCAGACCTTGTTATCCGTATCCAGTCGGGGGCTGGTATGGGCGGTGGTGGTATGGGTGGTGGCGGTATGGGCATGGGCGGTGGTGGTATGGGTATGGGTGGTGGCGGTATGGGTATGGGCGGTGGTGGTATGGGTATGGGTGGTGGTGGATTTGGCGGTGGTGGTTTCTTCAGTATTCCTCCAGAACAAGTGAAACCAAAAGCGAATAAAGCTGACGATGCCAATCCTGCTGATGCTCCGAAGCTGGACAATTCGACGATTAAGAATTTGAAAAAAAAGCGAATCAAGTAATCCCATCAGGGAAAGCTGAATCGACTGAAATTGACAATAACAAGAAGCAGCGGAGTTCGTCGGATTCGACGAATCCCGCTGCTTCCGTTGATAGTCCAAAGCGATCTTCAACAAAGGTGCCGTCAGCTTCCAGTCCAGAAGAACGCTTGGCCGTTTGGAGTCGTTTCTTCGAGAAAGAAGTCCCGCCAGAAATTGTGCATGATGTCGTCGCCGAGCTGATCGAAAATCGTAAGCATGAAGATATCATCGCCTGTATTGAACAGGCGATCTTGCACAGCCAGATTCAACCTTGGATGTACGAGGTTCTCGCCGTTTCCATGGAAGTCGTTGGACGACCAAAGTCGCAGATCGAGCGAGTGCTGTTGTCGAGTCAGGATGTCATTTTAAACGATCCCCGTTCGATGATGCATCTGGCGGCATATCTAGTCCGCTTCGAACGATTTGATCGCGCACTGGAGCTTTACAGGCAGGCCGCCGCATTGGACCCGTCACGTCCTGAGCCTTATGTTCTTGCTTTAGAAATCGCGGCACGGACAAAAAACTATAATGCAATTGCCTGGTCGGCTCCTGAAGTGCTGGCATTCTCCTGGGTCAAAGGCCGTGAGCTCTTCAATCGACTGGCAGAAGAATCTGCTGCTGCGGCCGAATCCGCCCTCATGAAAAGTGGCGACTTTGCCCGAGCTTTCGAACTTCGTACTGAAATGCAGAAGGCTCGCCGTTTGGATGTCGTCGTTCGCTTGGAGTGGAGCGGTCAGGGCGACCTCGATTTGCAAATTCGCGAGCCGGGCGGATCAATTTGTTCGTCGGCGCAAACGATGACGCCGGCTGGCGGGATTTTTGTTCACGACGGGTTCGGTCCAATCCAAGACCACTGTTACGAAGAATACCTCTGCCCTCAAGGCTTGGCAGGAGAGTATCAAGCCATCGTAAAGCATGCTTCCGGTGATATCGTTGGGAAGCGAGCCCGGATAACGATTACACGAGACAGAGGGACCCCCTACGAAGAATCGATAACGGAAACGCTGTTCATTGGTCCGACAGATCAAAGCATTCGCTTTTCACTGAACCGTGGTAGAAGACAGCAACCGAATCTTGAGCGACGTAATGGGGATTTGAAACTGAACTCAAACCTGCGCAACCGCCAGTCGGTCCTCGCGCAACTCGGCCCTGGAGGGGGTGTGGGTCAGATTACTCAGCGAGGTTCAGCGATTGGATATACGCCGGTCGTCACTCAAATTGCCGAAGGGGTTCGCATGAGTGCGATGGCGACAGTTTCCGGGGATCGAAGATACGTACGAATCAATGCGAACCCCGTTTTCTCTTCGATTACCGATGTCTTTACATTCACTTTCCAGAGGTAGACTTCGATGCGATGACAATGTCGAGTTCGGCTTTGAGTCGTGGCAATATTGCGTCATAAGGGAAGGCCCCGAGTTCGACCGATCCTTTTTTCAGATTTACAAAGTTTGGTCCGCACCAAAGACCGAGATCGGCATCGTCGGTTTCGCCGGGGCCGTTCACGCGGCAACCCATCACAGCAATCGTCACGGCGTGGTCTTCCGCATATGCTGTCATTGCTTTGACTTGTTGAGCCAATTCAATAAACGCCTCGTTTTCCACACGAGAGCAACTCGGACAACTGATAATGTTCAGTGTTTTCAGCCCGTAATCGACAACGGATCGGACGCGACCTGCGGCGATATCATCCAGGATTTTCCGACCCGCGATGATTTCTTCCGACTTTTGTGAATTCGGAACGGTGAGCGAAACTCGAATCGTATCTCCGATACCCTGACTGATCAGCTGCTCAAAAGCAATTCGTGTTTTGATGATACCGTCGGGAGGCATGCCTGCCTCGGTAACACCGAGATGCAGGGGAATGTCGGAACGCTTTTCCGCGAATCGCCGGTTCCCTTCGATCACCTTTTTTGGGTCCGAATCTTTCAATGAAACGCAATACCGAGTGAAACCAATCGAATCGAGAAAGTCACAGTGCTCCCAGGCACTTTCAAGCATCGGAGTGATTGAATCCTCTGGGTCGTACTTTTCCTTTTTGGCCGGGTCGACTGATCCGCAATTCACGCCGACTCGCATCGCGCAGTCGTGATCCTTCGCGACCGTCGCCAGATATCGAACTTTTTCCTGCCAGGGCTTTTCACGTTCGTGGTGATAGAGATGACCGGGGTTGTAGCGAATCTTGTCGACGAAAGGCGCGACGACTTCAGCGAGTCGGTAGTTCTCTTGCAAATCGACCACGAGATTTGCTTTTGTTTGCTTGCGAATTTCGGCCAGAGCGGCCGCGTCCTTGTTGCTGTCAACCGCGACTCGAATCACGTCAGCTCCGGCGGCATACAACGCTTCAATTTGACCAACCGTCGCATCAATGTTTTGGGTTTGCGTTGCTGTCATGCTTTGGACAGCAATCGGATTTCCATCCCCAATCGTCGTCGAACCGATTTTAACTGCCCGAGTTGCGTTTCGTCGAAGTTCCACTTGTCGCTTCCTTGTGTCGCCTGTTAATCACACGAACTCGGATTCTAGTGAGCAGCCGACCGATGGTCCACCAGTGATCAGAACAGTGCTGTGCAAAACTCGACGAGATTTTTACGCGACTCTTCGATCCGGCTTAGCAAGATCTTCAAACCGCCGTAACTCGATTCCGTCTTCTTTTCGGCGAAATTCGGCACTTTGAAGTTCAGCAAGCCGTTCGAGTGCACGGGCAGCCTGATCGGCGGAAATTAATCTCTTCAGGCATTCGGCAAGTTGCGTTTCTGCTATAGCCACATCGACTTCTGCTCTGAGTAGGTCTTGATTCAGGATTTCAATGTGACTTTGGCGACGTTGGACATGGTCACTGACCCAGACCTCTGCACAATTCATCTGGCGAAGTTCGCTAATCACGGAAAGTCGCTTTTGAACGATTGTATCTCTTCTCGCGATGAATTCGGCATGCCTTTTACGGGCAAATGCGGCAGACTGGCGTTCATGCTCTCTTTCACGTTGTCGTAACTTCAAGACTGATTCCAAACGGAATTGAAACAGCATGGGTCGTCTTTCGTAGGTATCTTCTGCGATTGTCAATTCGCGAGAGCTGTTCCATCTGTTGATCAAACGGATACGATCGCGATATCTAACCAATCTCTGATGGAACATCCAGATCAACAAAAACGTCTGTGAAATTGAAGTTCGAAATATAAAGTCGTTTGAAATGACGTTGACGAAGGCAACTTAGCAATTCAGGATGAAGAATTCACCCCGAGCATGTCATGCAGGTCTTCAACTCCTGCCTGCGAGGAGAGGTATCGAATCGCCGCTTCCATCGGGGCAAGCCAACGGAAACCAACAAACCATTCATGGGACGTCGCGGGCGCCGCCTTTTTTTTGACAAAAAAACTGTGTTCCGCGAGGTTGAGTGGTCCCGAATTCGGTGGACAGTCGAATCGTGGTTTGGGGGAAATCCAAATTCCTGCGGCGGTTTTTTGCGCTTCATCGTTACTATCAAGAAGTGATAACTCGGCCAGAGTGGTGAAAAAGATGGTTGCGGATTTTGGTCGCCTGATTGACGAAGCGCGTGCGGGAAATCGTGCGACATTGGGACAATTGCTTGAGTCCTATCACAATTACCTGCGGCTGCTGGCTCAGATTGAAATCGGACGTCGCCTGCAAGGGAAGGTTGATGCTTCGGACATTGTTCAGGAGACGTTTCTTGAAGCACACCGACAATTCGCGTCATTTCAGGGAAATGCGGAAGGGCAGTTGACGAAGTGGTTACGGACGATTCTGGTCGGGACGATGGCCAATACCGTTCGCCGATATGTCGGAACACAGGCTCGCGATCTTCGGTTGGAACTCGATCTCGCTGCGGATCTGAACCAGTCGACTTGTGCTTTGGAACGAATCCTTGTCGATCAACATAGCTCGCCCAGTCAGCAAGCGATGCGGGGTGAACAGAGCTTACTGGTGGCTGCAGCGATGAGCCGACTGCCTGCGGATTATCAAACCGTTCTGGTACTCCGTCATCTCGAAGGATTGTCGTTTCCCAAGGTTGCCGAACGAATGGGACGCAGCGTTGATAGTGTCGAAAAACTGTGGCTTCGGGGCCTGACGCGATTGAAGAAAGAATTTGGCGAGGTCACAACATGACCGAAGATCTCGATGACGACCCTCGTATTCTGGAGCTGTCTCGGGGTTATCTTGCGGAACTGGAGACGGGCGGGAAGCCAGACCGTCAGGCCTATCTGGATCAGCTGCCCGAATTGGCCGAGGTCTTGTCAGAGTGCCTGGACGGCATTGAGCTTGCTCATTCGCTTCGACCAACTGCCCCTCTCTCGAGTCCACCCCCCGAGTTTTCAGCGAGTCCCCTTGGCGATTTTCAGATTCTACACGAAATCGGTCGTGGGGGGATGGGGGTTGTCTACGAAGCCATTCAACTATCGCTCGGTCGGCGAATTGCTCTCAAAGTCCTGCCGTTTGCTTCCTCGCTGGATGCGAAACATTTACAGCGATTTAAAAATGAAGCACATGCGGCGGCTCAGTTGCACCATACCAACATTGTCCCTGTCTATGCTGTCGGGTGCGAGCGTGGAGTTCACTTCTATGCAATGCAGCTGATTAACGGTCGATCGCTTTCTGCGGTCATTCATGAGTTACGCGGCGACGATCAAGAAATTGAGAATCCCAAATCGCAGGGCACTACTGCAGCGCGTCATGAATCCGTGACGATTGCCAGTTCCGATTTACGAATGTCAACTTTGCGAATGTCAACGCGGACGAACAACAACAGTGACAAATTTCGAACGGCGGCTCGTATCGCTGCTCAAGTGGCCGACGCCCTCGATTATGCTCACGAGGCGGGAGTTGTTCATCGCGATATCAAACCGGCAAACCTATTGATTGATTTCAAAGGATCCGTATGGATTACTGATTTTGGACTCGCGCAGGTTGTCGCGGATGTCAGTGTGACTCAGACAGGTGATCTGGTCGGTACATTGAGGTACATGAGTCCCGAGCAGGCGGCGGGACGACGCGTTCCAGTCGATCATCGAACGGATGTTTATTCTCTCGGAGCGACGTTGTACGAGCTACTGACTCTACAGCCGATTTTTCCCGGTCAGGACCGAGCAACGCTGCTGCACCAGATCTTCCATGAGGAGCCTCGACCACCAAAGCAAATCGATCGCACCATCCCGATTGAACTCGAAACGATTGTACTCAAGGCAATCGCCAAAAGTCCTGTGGATCGGTACGTGACGGCGGGCGAGATGGCCGCGGACCTCAGGCGATTTCTGGAGGAACGTCCGATTCTTGCGAGGAGACCTACATTGCTCGATCAAACAAGAAAGTGGATGCGCCGACATCCGGCCTTTGTCCGAGCGACGTTTTTGCTGCTTGTGTGTGGCACGCTAGGTCTTGCGGTTGGGCTAGCCGCTGTGGCTCGCGAGCAAGCGGCCACGAAGGCGGCTTATGAGCGAGAAAAGCAGCGAGTTGTTGAAGCTGAAGCAAGGTTTCAACTGGCGCGAAGTGCTGCCGATGAAATGATCCGAATTGCCGAGGATGAACTTTCGGAAAACCCGTTTCAGGATGGTCTTCGAAAACAGTTGCTTGAGACATCGCTGACATATTATCAGGAATTCATTTCCATTCGAAAAGAAAGCCCGGACACTCAGGCGGAACTCGAGATTACGCGTGACCGTGTCCGACGGATTCTGGCTGACCTGGCGGTGTTGCAAGCGGATCGACATACGTTTCTTCTGCGAGAAGTGGAAGTTCTGGACGACCTTGAAGCGACGCCTGATCAGCGGATGAAAATTGGGGAAATGATATCTCGTTTGGAACGCCCTCGCCGCGGACGCCCGCGAGATGATCGCGATTTGTATCCCGAGGAACATCGCCAGCATTCGCTGGAGGTCGCTCGAAAAAACGAATTGGAACTCGAGGGAATTCTGAATCCTGATCAATTGCAGCGGCTTCCTCAAATTGCCCTCCAGTGCCAAGGTCCACGCGCGATTCGCGAGCCAGACGTCATGAACAAACTGAAGTTGACCGCCGATCAAAGGAAACGGTTACGGGACATCGAAAATGAAACTCTATTTCATGGGGGAGATGATTTTCACAAAGGCCCACCTTCGCTAGACGACTTCAGCCAAAGGGCCAAAAACGCTACGAGTGAAATGCTTGAAGTGCTGACGCAAGAGCAATTGCAGCAATGGAAGAAATTGACCGGCAAGCCCTATGTTGGCCCGATGTTTTTTCCTGGACGTCCCGGTCCACCGGATCGGCGCCCAGGTGGACTGAATGGGGATGGGCGACCACCAAGGCGACCACCTCCGAATTTTCCGCGAGATTGAAATGAAGCCTGAAAAATAAACGAAAATCTTTGCGTTGCAGTTTCATGAGCGGGATCATAGAATTTCCGACCCAATCAAGCTTTCCTGATTTTGACTTGAAATCCCGTTCAAGGACGGTAGTGCCAGTTGAAGTCCTGTCTGTTTGAACAAAACCTCGTTGTTTGCTGCGGAACGGGGCTCGTTGTGAGGAATTAAGCATCCTCGCTCGCGGGAGCAAAGAAATTCTGAACCGAAGCGAGGACACTTCAACGTAGAGCTTGAAGTTCTTTCATTTCGTATTTACACTAAAGAGTTCCGGACCCGAGCCGTTGGAGCAGTCTGGAAATTGCGACAATTGAGAACACACAGGTAAAAGTATGCCGACGATCAATCAACTGATTCGGAAACCGCGGAAGCATCAGCCAGTTCGCACCAAAACGCCGGTGCTGGAAGGTTGTCCGCAAAAACGCGGCGTTTGCCTGTTGGTCAAGACGGTAACTCCCAAGAAGCCGAACTCGGCTTTGCGTAAGGTTGCTCGTGTTCGCTTGTCGAACGGCAAGGAAATCACTGCTTACATTCCTGGTGAAGGCCACAACCTGCAAGAGCACTCAATCGTGCTGGTTCGCGGTGGCCGTGTTCGCGACTTGCCAGGTGTTCGCTACAAGATTATTCGCGGTGTGCTGGATACGCTCGGCGTGGCCAAGCGTATGCAGGCTCGCAGTCGATACGGTGCAAAGCGACCGAAATAAGAGGTTGATGCCAGGGTGTCTTTTTTTGCCCTCGGGGCAAAACAGATTCTCCAGAATTGTTTTTTGATCAATGTGTTGTACTGTGGTGGGATGAGCTTGTTTTGAGTCTCGGTTATAGTGGCTCCGCAGTTCTCTCGCTGAATTTCTGCTGAAGAAGACATTACGATGGCCGATAAATTTACTTGCAGTCGAACGCACCTTAAGCCAGATCCTCGATATGGTTCAAAGCTCGCGTCGAAGTTCATTAATTGTTTGATGCACGATGGGAAAAAGAGCGTTGCCCAGCGTTCGTTCTATAACGCGATGGACCTGATTTCTGAAAAGATTCCCGATAAAGAGCCGATCGAGATCTTCACGGTCGCTGTCGAGAATTGTCGCCCATCGCTTGAGGTAAAATCAAAGCGAGTCGGTGGTGCAAACTACCAGGTGCCAACCCCAGTTAATTCCAAGCGTCAGCAGACGTTGGCAATTCGCTGGATTCTTGAAGTCTGTCGCGACAAGAAGGGGCGTCCGATGGATCGTCGCCTGGCAGAAGAGTTGATGGCTGCCTACCGTCGCGAAGGTGCTGCCATCACGAAACGAGAAAACGTTCATCGTATGGCCGATGCAAACAAGGCATTCGCTCACTTTGCATGGTAATGGCTTGGGTTCGGTCCATCGTTGTGAACGCACGACTTTGAGCTTGGGCTCGACATAATCGAATCAGCAAGACCCGGTATCTCGCGATGCCGGGTCTTTTGTGTTGAAATCAGGGTGCGGCTTCTCCAGGTTGGCCTGACTTTGCGAGTAAGAGAGGGTTGGCACGGCAAGACTCTCGCTTGCGCAGCGGGCTGATGAATAGACTGGGTTAGCAGCGGCATTATCGGGTATCAATTTCCAGGCACGCGAAAACTCTCTGGCTTAAGATCATGACCAGTTCGATCGACAAAATTCGTAATATTGGGATTATCGCCCATATCGACGCGGGTAAGACCACAACGACCGAGCGGATACTCTTTTATGCCGGAGCGACGCACCGCATGGGCGACGTTGATGACGGTACAACGGTGACAGATTTCGATCCTGAAGAAGCCGCTCGAGGCATCACGATTTATTCGGCAGCCATCTCATGCACCTGGCTCGGGCACGTCGTGAATATCATCGATACTCCGGGGCACGTCGACTTCACTGCAGAAGTCGAACGTAGCCTCCGTGTGCTCGACGGTGGCGTGGTTGTGTTTAGTGCTGTCGAAGGAGTTGAGGCGCAAAGCGAAACCGTCTGGAGACAAGCGGACCGCTACCATGTACCCAGGGTTTGTTTTATCAATAAAATGGATCGGATTGGGGCGGGTTTTGAGCGTGTTTTCGATCAAATTAAAAGTCGCTTGCATGCAAATCCTGTTGCGTTGCAGATCCCAATCGGCGAGGGGCCAATTGAGCGACCGGGGGGGTTTTGTGGAATCATCGATCTGATCGAGATGAAAGCCCTTTATTTCAGCGGTGACCGACAGGGACGCGATATTCGTGTTGAGTCTATTCCTGATGCGGACATTGATCGTGCGAATGAGTGGCGGTCACGTCTGATCGATTCGATCGCCTTGCTGGATGATAAGGCCTTCGCGGTGTTTGACGAAACGGGAGACTTGCCCCCTGAGCAGGTTATTCGAGTCGTTCGCCAGGCAGTCGTTTCGTGCCAGTTGCAGCCCGTTCTTTGCGGTGCTTCAAAGGATTATGTTGGCGTTCAGCCGATTTTAGACGCCGTTATTCGATATCTTCCAAGCCCCGGAGATATGCCCCCAATTAAAGGGCGTAATCCGAGTCCGAAAAAGAATCAGGAAGAGGTTCGGAAGCCGTCGGACCAGGAGCCGTTTTGTGGGCTGGTCTTCAAGATTCATATCGATGAGCACACAGAGCTTTATTTCATTCGAATTTACTCAGGGGTCCTGAAAAGCCGCTCCCGCTTGCTCAATCCAAGGACGGGGGCGAAAGAGTTGGTGAGTCAGCTCTGGCGAATCCAGGCAGACTCAAGAGAAAAGCTCGATGAAGCATCGGCTGGCGACATTGTTGGTCTCGTTGGGCCAAAAGAATCGGTAACAGGGGATACCTTGTGCGATCCTTTACATGGAATTCTGCTGGAATCGATTACGTTTCCAGAATCCGTCATTTCGATGGCGATCGAGCCTGAGAGCAGCGCCGACCGAAAGAAGCTGGATGAAGTCTTGACGTTGATGGCCAAGCAGGACCCGACGTTTACGAGGAATCCAAGCGAAGAGACCGGCCAGACGATTATCAGCGGAATGGGTGAGCTTCATCTTGAGATCATCAGTAAGCGGATCGAGCGGGATTTTAAGCTAAAAATCAGGACACATCGGCCCCGTGTGACATATCGCGAAAGCGTTTGCAAAGCAGCAGACGCAGAAGTTCGGGTCGAGAGGCAAATCGCTGGTGCCAACCAGTTTGCCGTAGTTCGGATTCGAATCGAGCCGACATCCAAATCGTTGCCGGTCACTGTTGTTAATTCCCTGAAACCAGGGGATTTGCCCGAAGAATTGCAGTCGACGCTCATTCGGGCCCTGAAGGAACAGCTTAGCGGGAGTGGCGCGGTGGGGTATCCGCTGCACGATCTTCAGGTGACAGTTTTAAATGCAGAGTATCGCGACGGCGAGACGACAGAAGCGGCAATCCAGTACGCGGCAGCCATGGCGTTCCGCCAGGCATTAGAGAAGGCTGGGACTTTATTGCTTGAACCGATTATGAAGCTTGAAGTTGTTACTCCGGAAGGGTTTGTGGGAAATGTGTCGGCTGACTTGAATTCACGCCGAGCCATTATCGTGAATACAGAAGTTCGTGGAAATCTTGTTGTGATTGATGCCGAGGCACCGTTGGCCGCAATGTTTGGTTATTCCAATGACGTCCGCAGTTTGTCTCAAGGAAGAGCCTCTTATTCGATGGAACCGCTCAGGTTTAGCGAGGCTCCGGCTCGCGTATTAAAGGAAATGTTGGGCTAAAATGTGAAATGTATTGCCGATTGGGAGCAAACTATCGACTCGGTCAAACAAAATCATTGAGAAACGTCAATCCCTTCGTTGACAATGTTCTCCGACATCAATAGTATCTCCGATCCCCCGCCGCATGGTCGCCACGCTGACGCTGTTTACAGTGTCGAAAGTCAAGGGTGGCTGAACGATGCCGATTGTTGTGGGGTGTCCAGCCGCAGGCGTCGATCTGCAGCACGGTTAAGATGAACCCCGATTTGCACCAGCGTGTGTGTACAGGAAGTTTCGAGTGAGCGCCAATAAACAAGATCGAATTCGGATACGGATGGAAGCTTATGATCATTCCGTGCTGGATCAATCGGCCGCCGAAATTGTGGACACCGCGAAGAGGACGGGTGCGGTTGTGCATGGGCCGGTTCCTTTGCCGACCCGGATCGAGCGGTATACGGTTTTGAGAAGTCCGCATATTGATAAGAAGTCTCGAGAGCAATTCGAGATTCGTACGCATAAGCGATTGATCGACATTATTCAGCCTACGGGCAAGACTGTCGACGCGTTGAATAAGTTGTCATTGCCCGCCGGGGTG
>CAILLA010000158.1 GCA_903834925.1 uncultured Schlesneria sp. | reverse complement strand
GGATTATCAGTTGTTAATGAGCTCGATTTTGGGCGAGGATCATTAGTCGTTTATTAACAGGGTATTAGGCTCTAGGGCAAAGGCCCGGTAACCACCCCCGCAGGGGGGGTGGGGTTTCGTTCTTTATTTTTGTTTTTTGTGAGTCGAATGGCGAAACGGCCCTCACTGCGGCAGGCTTTGCCGATTGCGGGAACCTTTGGCTGTCGACTCTATTGGCCTATATCGACCGCATAATCGGCAAAAATTGAACGAGAGTTTTTTAAAGAATCACACCAGCGACGCATGCGGTCAGGCAACACGAGAGCATGCCACCGAGCATGGCGCGAAGGCCCAGGCGGGCGATGTCACCTTTTCTCTCTTCGGCCATCCCGCCAAGTCCACCGATCTGGATGGCGATCGAGCTGAAGTTCGAAAACCCGCATAAGGCATACGTGAGAATGACAAACGACCGCTCCGTAAGTTCATGTTTGCACTTGGCCAGCTCACCATACGCGATCACTTCGTTCAAGGCCATTTTCAGCCCGAGCAATTCGCCTCCTTTGAGGCAGTCTTTCCATTCAATTCCCATCAGCCAGGCAATCGGAGCGAATCCATATCCGAATCCATCCTTCAGCGACCACGCCTGGCCGATCGTCTCACCCAACATTGCCAATCCCTTGTCGACCATTGCAATCAGAGCGATGAACGCCATCAGCATGGCTGCAACATTGATTGCCAGCTTCATTCCGTCGGCGGCGCCATTGGCTGCGGCATCAATCAGATTGACGCCCGCCGGCGGTACTTCAAGTTTCGAAGAACCAAAAGTTGCCGGGCTGTCGGTTTCAGGGAGTATCAACTTGGCAATCACCAGACTGGCCGGAGCGGAAATCACGGATGCCGTAATCAGGTGCCCGGCAGGGATTTTCATCCCGACGAACAGAGCAAGGACGCCGCCTGAAATTGTCGCAAAACCACCAATCATCACGGCATTTAATTCTGACAGTGTCATGGAAGCGATATACGGCTTGATCAGTAACGGCGCTTCGGTCTGTCCAAGAAACACGTTGGCACTGGCAGAAAGAGTCTCGGCCCCCGATGTTCCCAATGTTCGCTGCATCAGCCATGCAAGTCCGTTGACGATCCACGGCATCAGACCGATGTAATACAGCACCGACATCAGCGACGAAACAAAGATAATCGTCGGCAGGACCTTAAACGCGAAAAAGAAGTCCTTAAAGTGATCGCCGAAAACAAATCGCGCTCCCGTATCAGAAAAGTCGAGCAGTGCCGTGAAGACGTCACCCATCCAGGCGAAAAACATCAAGCCGGGAGTCGTCTTCAAAATTAAGATGGCAAATACGAATTGCATAATCGTTCCCGCGAACAACACTCGCCAAGGGATGATCCGTTTATGGGAACTCATTAACCATGCCAGAAATAGCATGACCATATAACCGAACAAGCTGATAAAGCGTTCCATGAGAAAATCAAGCTCAGTAAAGAAACAAAGCAACCCTAATCACTGATGGCGTCATCTCATTCGAGATACCTCAGAGTATTAAACGTTCGATCACCTGCGTCTCCCAATCCGGGAACAATGTACTTGACGGCATTCAGCTCAGGATCAATCGCACCGACGATAATTTGGGTGTCGGGAAATCGCGACGCAACGGCATCCACCCCCGCTTGCGAGGCGATGACCGAAATGAGTTTGATTGATTTCACACCCCATTGGGTTAAGGATTCGATTGCGACCGTTGCACTGCCTCCCGTGGCGAGCATCGGGTCAAGAACAATCGCGACATCAACGGGGTTTGTTTCAGGCAGCTTGTTGTAATAACGAACCGGTTGAGCCGTCGCTTCGTCACGGTATAAACCCAAGTGCCAGACTTCGGCTTCAGGGATAAGATCAAGAATCGGATCGACCATTCCCAACCCCGCACGCAGAATTGGAACAAGGGCAATTTTTACGGCAAGCTCTGATCCGGCCATTGATGTCAGTGGCGTTTGAATCGCGCGATCACGAACAGCAAGATCGCGCGATGCTTCGTAAGCCAGCAGAGAGGATAGCCGTCGCAATAAGGCTCGAAACTCAACTGGTAACGTGTTTTTGTCACGCAGTTGTGTGAGATGATACCGAACGAGCGGATGAACACTTTCGAAAACGCAAAGCATGCTAAGGCCCCTAAGGTTGCGAGACTCGGCATAGCCTACGGACCAAGATCGCTTTCGAACAGCGAACGGACTTTTAACGTGCGGAATTCCGAATGGCTTTACCTGATCACATCCAATTGGACGTCCATCCCTTTGCTGGTCGGCATGCCTGAGCCGTGGGTGTCGCCCCCCATCAGGCGGCTTGAGATGTCTCCGTAAGCGATAAACAAGATTCCCTCCGGCAACTCGTCTTGCTTGGCGGGCGTGACAGCGACTTCGACGACCTGTCCCTCTTCACTCGTTAATCGGACTCGGTCGCCATCGTTCAGCCCCAGCCGTTTCATATCGCCCGGCGCAACCTGTAGAGTGTTGATCTCTTTCTGGTACTTCTCGAGAAATTTCCCTTCACTGATTCCGCAACCCTGATCACTGGTGCGGCCCGGTATGAGAATGAATGTTTCGGACATGTTATCTTCTAGCGGAAAGGCTTGACTTGACCATGACTGCTACGACAACTGGATGTCGTTCTTCAATCGTGAAGTGAACCGGCTTGAAATCACACAATGACATTCTCGGAACCCTCTCGATCGGCTTCTAAGAACAGGCGTGTGGCCCGCACTGCTTTGCCGTGACATATCCGTCCGATGTCGTCACCTGTTCCGGGAAGTTCCACGGGAACGTAACTTCGATCCGTTCCGCAGACCCACCCTTCACGCGTGGATCGTCCTTCGACCATGACTTCTAAGCGGCGACCGAGCAGCGAACGATAATAACGTTCCGCCAATTCCCGCTCCAATTGCTCCAGCCGTGTAATTCTTTCCTGGCAGATTGTCCCGTGAACCTGACCTGAATACGTCGCCGCAGGCGTTCCTGTACGAGGGCTGAACGGGAAAATATGAATTTTCATGAATTCGGCCTGACGACAGGCTTCAAGCGTCTCATCGAATTCCGCGTCGGTCTCGCCGGGAAATCCAACAATGACATCGGTGGCAAAAGCAGGCCGATCAAGAACTTCTCGCATGCGATCGAGTTTTCCAAGAAAACTCTCTACTGAATACCGTCGTCGCATTCGTTGCAGGACTGTATTCGAGCCGCTTTGTAAAGCCGGGTGAAATTGCGGGCAAAGGTGTTCGCAATCGGCGGCAACTTTGATGAATTCATCGTCGATTTCAGCCGTCTCGATGCTCGAAAGTCGCATCCGCCATTTTCCGGGAATCTTGTCGAGCTTTTTCAACAGGTGAGGCAGCCGAAACGGAGCCACGCCCAATCGGCCACGTGACGTATCAACGCCGTAGTGGCCGACGTGAACACCGGTAATGATAATTTCGCGGTAACCATTGGCGATCAGTCGCCGCACTTCGGCTTCAATATCTTCGGGCGAGCGGCTGCGAAGGCCCGGGCGAACCTGCGGGATGATGCAATAGCTGCATCGCAGAATACAGCCATCCTGGACTTTGACGTACGCTCGTCGGCGTCCTTCAAAACGGCTGATCCCCGTAGGGATGTCGACGATCCCATGTCGCCCGAGGATATCGGGAAGTTCCCGTTTGTCGGTCACGACTTCAAACACAGATGGCAAACGTGCGACCGCGTCAGAATCGCGGGTGGCATAGCAGCCCATCACCAGGGTTCTGGTTCCGGGATTGTGTTTGGCCAATTGGCGGATCACCTGCCGCGACCTCGAATCCGCATTCGAGGTCACAGTGCAGGTATTAACGACGCACAAATCGGCCGTTTCGTCGTCGCGCGCTTCGCGAAATCCGTTCTTTTCGAGCGCCTCAAGCACGAGTTGCGTTTCGTACTGATTGACTTTGCAGCCGAGCGTCACAAGCCGGCAGAGTTTTTCTGACATGAAAACCTCAAACGCGTCCTACGAACTTCTCAACAACAATACCAACAAGACGCTATCGGGAAACGAACCGCCAAAACGAAAGATCCTAAAACAACAAACGAATACTAGCGTCTTCGTGAATCGTCGCGTCGGTTTCCATCACTACGACCGCGATGACCGCGCGACTCATTCGGTGGAATGATCACGAGATACGATATCGCTTCTTCCCACGTTGGAATTCCTTCGTAGCTGACTGGAACAACAACCTCTTCATCGGGATCATCCGATTCGGACTCAAGGTCGCCAGAGTCCATCTCGTCTTGCTCGTCATCGTCGCTTTCTTCGTGCGACGAATCCTCATAGTCATCCGATTCAATTTCCGATGCGGGGGCTGCTTCAGGTCGACGGCTGCGACGTCGTCGGCGTCGACGGGGGCGACGAACTTCTCGCTCTTCGTCCTGATCCTGGTCGTTGTCCGTCGCTTCTGATTCGGCAGTCTCCTCATCGGTTTCATCAAACGAGCCGATCTCATCAGAATCCGAGGTTTCTTCGATCTCCTGATCCGAGGAATTGGCGGTTGAGTCTGAAGTCAAACGGCCACGCCCTCGTCGTCGTCGTCGTCGTCGTCGAGTCGGAGCACTCTCGTTGTCACCGTCGTCCGATTCCGTCGCAGATTTTTCCGCGACGTCATCGAATTCGTCCTCAACGACTTCCTCTTCTTCTAAATCGTCAACAAAAAGGTCGCCTTCGAAATCGTCGACTGGCTTGGGTCGTTGCTTGGCGGCAGCGGGTTTTCGCTGTGGCGGCGTCGGTGGTTCTTCTCGTTTGCGAACTGGTTGAGCGTGACGTGAACGTGGTGGCTCGACTGGCTCGTCGACACCTGAACCGAATTCATCTCCCACGAATGCCGATGGAACTTCTCGAGTACGTGGTCGGTCGCTCGATCTCTCGGGACGCCGTTCAGCCGGGGTACGCTCTGCTGGCGCTCGCTCGGCCGCTGGTCGGTCACTTTCAGATCGTCGGGTTCGCGGCGGCTGTTCAGCACGTGCTGGGCGCTCGCGTCGAGTTTCTTCTCGTTGCGATCGGCTCTTTCGAGCTTCATCGTCGCTCGACGTGGACGTTTCCTGGACGGGTGCTGCGTCTCGGCGTCGTGGTCTATCGGCACTGTCTCGCCGGGTTTCTTCGCGCCGCTTCTCTTCTCGTTGCGGTGGTTCCTCACGTCGCGGAGGTTCTTCGCGTCGTGGCGGCTCATCGCGCCGGGCCGGTTCTTCACGACGTTGACGTGATTCTTCGCGGCGAGGGGCTTCTTCGCGTTGACTACGGCGTGGTTCCGGTGCAGGCTCGTGTCGAGCGGGTTTGCGTCCGCGGGAATCATCGGTTTTCTTGGCAGGTGTTGAACCCTTGGCCGATTCGTCCCAGTTCCACGACTCGAGAATGTCCCAGAATTCGTCGTGATCTTCGTTTCCCGGAGTTATTCCCTTTTTGGCGGGCTCGGGTTCTTCAGCGACAACTTCTTCAACTTTGTCCGCGTGTCGGACTTCCTCTGACTTGATGGTCGTTGCACTTCCCGGCGAAGGAGTTACTGGTGGAGTCTTGGCGACGGGAGCCTGATCATCCGGGAGTTCAAAATCATCGTCGTCGTTGAACTGAATCCCAAACAAATCCGTGGCAATTTTGCCCCAGGAATCGTCATCAGGAGTGGAACCGCGCTGTGCAGGATTTGCCATGTGTACTTGCTGGTCGTTGTGAATTCGGTTTATCGGGTGGGCAACTTCCAATGAATGCCCGCCACTAGGAACGTGAACTATGGCGATTCATGGAATCTTCTGCAACAGTGGAAGGCCGACGACGGGGTCGCAGGCGAAACCTTGAAGGATCTTTCGTGTGAAAAAAGCCCTGCCTGCCTTTGGCTTGGCAAGCAGGGCTCTCGTCAAAATCGGAAATTTCGGATTGGATATCGTCAACGGATCACTTGTTGTTGATGGTAGTTCCAGGCCAATCGTCGGTACGGAATGGTGTCAGCGGCAGTCCCGCTCCGTCGAACATATTGACAACAGGGTTATCGGCCCAACCATAGCGTACGGCGACAGGGTTGGGGACCAGGTCGCTCGAAACTTCAATCGTGTTATCTTTCTGTACTTTTGCCGTCGCCCAGACAAATTTTTTGTCTTCACCAGCAATCGCAAATCCGCGTGGTTCGTTGACGTCGAACGGACGCCAGCCGCCATCGACATGATCGAACGTCAACACGATTTTGTTATCCGCCTTGGCCATCGATTTGTATTGAGGGCTGTGATACGGAATGGCAACTCCATAATCCTTGGCCAAAGCCCAGCGTGCGAGTCGTCGACCGACATCAACTTTGTTCTTCGGGTGAATGTCTTTTCCTTCACCGATTTCGATGATGACCGCTTCGCCGGTCTTGGGAAGGCGAGCCATCGTCATGGTCTGTGCTTCACGCAATTCAGCCCAGGCACTTTCACCCGGTTGAGGTTGTTCGTTCTGGAAGTCAGCCAATTGAACCCAATAGAACGAAAAGTCCCCTTGCGCCCAGTCATCACGCCAATTCTTGATCATCAGCGGAAACAGGTCACGATATTGGTAAGCCCGACCAGCGTTTGATTCGCCCTGGTACCAGATCGCCCCTTTAATCCCGTAACCGATGTGTGACTTCAGTACGCCGCTGTAAATATTTGCCGGACGGCTGTTGCCACCCATTTGATTCTGCAATCCCTGGAGCTGCTTTTTCTCTTCGTCATTCAGATTGCTTCCCTTCGCAACCAGTTCAGCATGCTTAGATTCCATCTGAGTCCAGCGGTCCATCAGCGGCTTATAGAGTGGATCAGCATTCAATACATCGCGACGAACCCAGGCTTCACAGGCCGAACCGCCCCAGGCATTGTTGATCATTCCGACGGGAACACCCAACGTTTGTTGGAGTTGTCGAGCGAAGAAGTAGCCAACCGCCGAGAAACCACCGACGGTTTCGGGCGTACAGACCATCCACTTGCGATCGTCGTGACTCCATTTGACGTCTTGAGTACCGACTTGAGGGAAGTTGATCATCCGGATTTTTGGATACTTCGCAGCGAGCCGTTCGATGTCGGGATCATTTGAGGCATTAACCGACCATTGCATGTTCGACTGACCGGAACAGACCCAGACTTCGCCGACCAGCACGTCGGAAAACTTGATTTCGTTCTTCCCTTTCACGGTCAATGCATAAGGTCCACCGACAGGAACAGGATCGATATAGACGTGCCATGTGCCGTCCGCAGCGGCCGTTGCTGTCTGGTTTTGTCCGTTGATCGCAACAGTGACCGCCTCACCCGCCTCCGCCAGTCCCCAAACTTTGTTTCGTTGTCCCTGCTGAAGAACCATGTGATCGCCGAAAACATTCGGCAGTTTGACGTCGGCCTGAGCCGTCGCGCCCATCAACACAGCTGCAATCGCAGCTGCGAGCCATCCATTTCTCTTGACCATTGTTCGTACCGTGATCCCGATCCGCATTGTGTCGGCTCCTTCTCTCAAGCAAATTCTTCAAGGGTGATTGCTCGCGACCAAAGCCTCTCTTCGGCCCGAGTGCGTAACACGTAACGCGCCGTTGATGCGAAAACAACTGACGGACGAAAAAATGAAGGTCCCAGGCACGGGGCTTGCGCGCAACCCAATGGGAGGGCGAGGCTCCTATCGAGTCGAAGAGTCGATGCGTGTGCCTGCTTTAAGGCTCGTCATGAGCCGCGCCCGAGTCTGAAGAAATGACCCGAAGATGGAATGTATGCAGTGCAAGAGACGATGTGTCTTTGTAATAAAACGCGGAGATAAAAAGGGTGCCACGGTTTTACCGTCTTCGGTAAGGCCGTGCTCTTCAGACACGGTTTCGAACGATGAAGACACGGCCTTGTCGAGGACTCCAAAACCGTGGCACCCCGAGTTTCGATCTCATGTCCACCCATCAGCCTCAACAGCGTAATCCCACGACAGCCTGGCCGTTTCATCAGATCAGCCTCGACATCCCGGTGCAAAATCTGTGTCACGGGAAAAGAAATCAAATGTTCGCCCTAAAGAATGCACAAAGTCTGCTCGCTCATTGATCGCTGATTCGAAATTATCAATCCACATCCCTAAAAAATGCAGTTTTATTGTCTTCGTGATTTCAGTACACTTTCGCGGACGAATGATTTTGCAGGAATGGAAGTCTCGATCACTCTTCTCGAAACAGGACGACATCCGCATCCCGATCATTGCGAGACG
The DNA here is from genome assembly GCA_903834925.1 of uncultured Schlesneria sp. Classification (GTDB taxonomy): domain Bacteria; phylum Planctomycetota; class Planctomycetia; order Planctomycetales; family Planctomycetaceae; genus Schlesneria. The sequence goes on along the minus strand of CAILLA010000158.1, from coordinate 36,372 downwards.
GTTCCATGAACATCGACGCGACGTTTTCAGTCGATCATGAGTTCACATTGCTCGCCCATGATCTTCTCGACAATACGTCGTCGGTCATCTACGCCAAAGATTTGAATTTTCGCTATTTGCTGATCAATCGCCAATTCGAAACATTGTTTCATCTGAACCGGTCGGAAATTCTTGGGAAAACGGACTATGACGTCTTTCACCCGGAACTGGCCGATGGGTTTCGCGCAAATGATCGCATCGTGCTGGAGACGGGCGAACCCTTGTATTGCGAAGAGGTCGCTCCGCACGACGACGGTCCGCACCGATACTTTTCCGTGAAATTTCCGCTTCGCGACCACGCCGGCTCCGTCTACGCTATCGCGGGAATCTCGACAGATATCACAGAAAAGGTTCGGGTCGAACGTGAAATGGCGTCGCTCGAATACCGTCACCATCTGATACTGAATTCCGTTGCCGACGGCATTTGCGGACTCGATTCTGCGGGGTGTATCGCCTTTTTGAATCCGGCAGCAGAACGGATGCTGGAAATGAGGTCCGATGAACTGAAAGGCGTCTGTCACTCCAAGATCGTCGCTCCACGCAAGCTCAACGGTTCGCATGTCTTTGATCTGGAACAACATCCCGTGAAGGCCGTATTAAACGGAAACGACGCGATCACGGTGAAGGACGCGAAATTTCGCCGGGGTGATGGGTCGCTGCTTCCTGTCGAGTATACCGTTGCTCCAATCTGCAATACCGGAGAAACTGTGGGGGCTGTTCTGGCATTTCGCGATTCCACAGAACGACTGAAACAGGTTGAGACCGAACAAGAGATTCAGACCGCGCTGCGAATCCAAATCTCGCTCTATCCGAAACAGATGCCAACGATTGCTGGCTTTGACTTTGCCGCGATCTGCATTCCTTGCTCAAAAGCCTGCGGCGATTACTTTGATTTTATCCCATGGGGTGAAAATCGATTAGGGATCGCAGTCGGAGACGTCAGCGGACATGGTCTCGGACCCGCATTGGAAATGGTGGAAACGCGAGCCGTTTTACGAACGATGCTGCTGAATGAATCGAGTCCCGCTCAATGCCTGACGCGTCTTAATCGGGTTCTGGAAGAAGATCTACCCGATGACATGTTTGTTACACTGTTTCTGGCCTCGCTCAATATTTCTGATCGAACGCTGAGCTACTCCGCTGCAGGTCACGAAGCCATTCTTTTGCATGCAAACGGCGAATTAGAACAACTGAAAAGTACCGGGACGGTGCTCGGCATGAACCCCACGGCAGCCTTCGAAAACGGAGCCACCGTTCAATTGAAGTCGGGAGACCTCGTGTTGATCGCGACGGATGGACTAGTCGAATCGACGTCACCGGACCGACAGTTGTTTGGACAGGTAAGGCTCGTCGAGATCCTGCGAAGGCAGCATTCACAATCCGCCTGCGAGATTCTGGCGGCAATTCAGTCGGCGAATGAAGCGTTCCGCGAACGCGAACCAAATCGTGATGATATCACCGCAGTCGCGATCAAGGTTCTTTGATTTTAGATACTAAAGCCTAATGGGTTCGAAAGCATGAAAATCACTTGTCGCATTATCCCTTTTGCACTCGTTTGGGCGAATTGTGTTTGCGTCTGGGCGGAAGACCAAACTGCAAAACTCCCCGACGATGGTTGGTGGATCAGGTATTCATGGAACGAAAAAACAGAAGTCAGGGGTGAGCTCCAGGAATATACAGAAAAAATCACGTGTTCTTTCGTCGGTACCGCAACGGAAGATAGCGAGAAATGTCGCTGGGTCGAAAAGAAGCGCGATTGGTCACTGGGGGGCAAGGACAAGGTCTCCTGGGTCAAGTTTCTTGTCCCAGAAAAGGATTTGATCGAAAATGAAAAGCCGCTCGAACGTCTTAAGCGAGCCTGGGTTAAAAGTGGTGACAGCGATGTACGTGCAATGATCTTCGGGAAAGACATCAAGGCCGATAGCAATCTACTGAGGATTTTTCCCGGTGTGTGGCAGAAAGCAGAACGGCTGGAGAAAGAGCGTATTGTCGACTATCAGAAAGGACGCTTGACGATTTCAGACGCGCGGACACGAACCGACAAGACGAGCGACACCTTTGAGATTGCACCTGGAAAAAACCTGGATCGCACACGGATTGAGGAGTCCACGGTCTGGTTTGATCAAATCACTTCGCCTGTCTATGCCGCTGCAAGGTTTCGAATCAAAAGCTACGAAAACGACCTGCTGCACTATTCGAAGGAAATCGAAATGGTTATTGAGGACATCGGCAATGACGCCCAGTCGAAGTTGCCGGACAACAATTGAGCTGCAACAATTTTGACGGCGCGATGCTGGCCCGATGAAACGGTGTATTCACGTGAGGACGTTTTGTTTCGCCAAAACAGCGCCGTTTCAATCAACGTCGCACCAAAATTTCTTTTTGCCCAGAATGGGCGTAAGTGCCCGCCCAAGGCAAGCTCGTCTTTGAGCGCCGCTCCGGGGGGCACGATCACAAAATGATGGGATGCCCTGAAGGACAACGCCAGGATGTTTTTGCGTGAAAAATAGGGACATCACCTCTTTATTGCCGTCCTGGAAGGACGTCAGTGATTAGCCGGTGGCTGAGCGTAGCGACGCCACCGGTACTGATGTTGATGTCGCTCATCGATCCCAACGGGATCGCACTCTATCGTTCCGACGACAAGGAAGAATCGACGACAAAATAACGGGCGATTCTGGAATCCCTTCAGGATTCTCAGATTTTTGACGGGATCGATTCCGGTGGCGTCGCTACGCTCAGCCACCGGCTAATCACTGTAATGCCTTCGGCATAAGGAGATACGGGGTTTTGCCAACTCATTGGTTGCAAAAAAACCTTCGCGTCGATGCTCTGAAGGGGCTCGCCAACCTGTAAGCATAACGATGCATCGATCACGGCCTGAAAACAGCCCGGTTTTCAAAAAGAGATGACGCTGGTCTGGACCGTTTAGCGACTTCCGTGTCTAATCCCTTCGTGTTTTGTCTCGGCAAAGAATGATGGTAAAATTCGATCAGCCAGTAACTTGTGGCTGAAGAACCAAATAAGCTGTACGATCAGCGCGAATGGACTGTCGAGTCGAGGACAAAGCGCGAACTGAATTTTGACAGGGATGTCGCCGTGGAAAGTCTTGCCCGATTAATTCCGTTCGTTCTCAGGCAGCGCAGGGCGCTGATCCTGTCTGTTGTGCTGTCCGTTGGCGCGGCACTTTTCGCTGTCGCTCAACTCTCGCTGGTCTACCCGGCGATGACATTGCTGCTCGAAGGGAAAACCTACGATCAGGATGTGCGAACGAAGCTTGAGCGGGCGAATGAGGCTGTCGAGAAAGAATCGAAGCGATTGGCCGAAATCGAAACGATGCTGCAAGATCCTAACTGGCAACAGGCCAAATCCGACGATGCAAAGTCCGAACTTCGACGAGATCAGCGTAAAACTCGGGAAGATTTAAAAAAGGGAGAGTGGGGCGTCGCGAAATATGGCTGGATCGATGCTCATATCGTTCCATTACTACCGACAGACTCTTTCAACTTCCTGGGATTTCTGCTGGCGGTACTGCTGGGGCTCACATTGCTTAAGGAAACGTGCTCGTACTTTCAGGAAATGTGCGTTGGCAGTGTCGTGCAACGGGTCATGCAGTCATTACGGCAACAACTGTTTCGTCAGACTCTGAAGCTAGACCAGCAGACGCTGGCGCTGGAGACGACCCCTCAATTGATGTCGCGATTTACCTTCGATCTCAATCAGGTCGCGCATGGAATGGTCTTGTTGGGTGGGAAGATTGTTGTCGAGCCGATTAAAGCGGCCCTCTGCATCGGTTGTGCATTTGTGACCAACTGGCGGCTGACGTTACTGGCATTTATTTGTGCCCCGATTATGGCCTGGCTATTCGGCGGATTGGGAAAGAAGTTGAAGAAGGCGACGCAAAGGCAGATGGAAAGCATGTCTCGCCTTTATCGAGTGCTGGACGAAACCCTGACATCGTTCCGTGTCGTCCAGGGCTTTCAAAACGAGCGTTTGCATCGACACCGATTGGCTCAGGAGCATCGAACCTACTACGACAAGGCGATGCGTATTCTGAGAATTGACGCGCTCGTCAGTCCGAGCGTTGAATTCCTGGCAATGTGTGCGGTCTTCATTGCTTCATTGCCCGGTGCCTATCTGGTCTTGCGACACAAGACATCGATCTGGGGAATTCAACTGGCTGCCGAGCCCATGACGGTCGCGGATCTTTCATTACTTTACACCTGTATGGCTGGCGTGCTTGACCCCGGTCGTAAACTGTCAGGCGTGTATTCCAAACTGAAAAAGTCGGCCACCGCTTGTACCAGAGTTTTCGCCTGGATGGATCGAGATTCCCTCGTCAAATCGACTCGACCGTTCACCCCGATACCTCGTCACAGTCGAGCAATTGAATTCGACCATGTCACTTTCCACTACGCACAACTCGATACGACATCGCTTGGCCGAAAAGCTCTCGATGATGTCTCCGTCACGATTCCGTTTGGAGCGACGGTTGCCGTTGTGGGAGAGAATGGCTGCGGAAAGTCGACCCTGGTCAATCTATTGCCCAGATTTTTCGACCCTCATTCAGGACATGTCCGGATCGACGACGTCGATTTAGTGGACGCCGATCCGTCTCAGTTGCGAGCACAAATCGGAGTCGTCACACAAGAGACATTGCTCTTTGATTTGTCGATTGCCGAGAATATTCGTTACGGAAAACCCGACGCCTCGGACAGTGAAATTCAAACGGCTGCTGATAAAGCTCACGTAACCGACTTCATCGGTCAAATGCCCGACGGGCTGTTGACACAAATCGGCGACAAGGGTCACCGTTTATCGGGTGGACAACGCCAGCGCGTGTCACTCGCCAGGGCCATTTTACGAGATCCAGCCATTCTGATTCTCGACGAAGCGACGTCAGCGATCGATACGCAAAGCGAACAATTAATTCATCAGGCGCTGTTGGAATTCTCGAAGGGGCGAACCACGTTCATCGTGACGCATGCAATGACGCCAAGTTTGTTGAGCTTTGTCACGCATATCCTGGTCATGGAACAGGGCCAAGTCCTTTCGTTTGGTGAACACGAGACGGTCTTAAAGACCTGCCCGCAGTATCAACGGCTGTTCCACGCCCAGACGCTGAAACGGGCGGGATGAGGTTCTGATGATTGACGACGAAACGGCGAGCATCGTTTATCCACCGGCATTTGCTCAGTATGTCGCTGACGCATGGGATTCGCTGGAGGACCAGCCTCCACCACTCATTTCGGTACGGTGTTTAACCAATGTGTTGGACGTTGCTTACCAGGCAAGCTTTTTGATGGAAGAAGGTGAAGCGGTTCGGTGTCGCGCGATCGTTTCTGACTTTAGTGACTGGAAGCAGGGCGAAGGACCGCCGACAGGATTTCATGTTTTACGGTTCGCAGCTCCGCGTCCGTTTACCGCACAAGAGATCCGCAAGTTGGCTCCAGCGACCTCTTATTATCGGTCCATACTGGGCGTCGGTATGGACGAGGAAGAACGATTATCAATCTGGGGTATCATTCAAACCGGAACGCGCTGGGTCAACCGCGTCGAAGGTGGACGCTTCGACGGCACACCACTTCCACCTCATTTCGTTGTCCATATCCTCGGTGCCGGCCGGTTAATGGCTGCATGCGGCTATCAGAGATTATTGGAACTCAATAGCGGCCAAATCCTGAAATCCGGCTTAGACCCATTTCAATCGCAGTGGATGCCAATTCATTTTCGGTCCTTTCGTGAATGGCTGGTCGAGCGACTGAAAGCGACACGCTTGGAAGGGGCCGAAGTCAAAGAATGCTTCATACGAACGATGGCTCAAAGTGTTGTGCGGCGCATACTTAGCCTCGTTCGCAGTCGAGGCCACGGCGGGATGCTGATTTTCCTGCCCCAGGATTCGGCAGACATCAATTCGCTGGCAAGCAACTTAAGGATTCGTTGCCCGTTCGAATCGCGACCGGCAACCGAACATTTCAGCGAGTTAATGCTCAGGGGGATGACTCGATTATCGCTGGTTGGACACAGACACGGTTACAAAAGCGTGACCTGGGCCGATTATCAGAAGATTGACGATCCAACGCTGACGGAAATTGACGAATCGTTTTATGAAATCGCGCATCTCTTCGCCGATTTGATGGCAGTCGATGGCGCGCTCATTCTGACGAAGCGATTGGAGGTCGTTGGATTTGGCGGTGAAGTCCTCGGTGAACGCGCCGTCAGCGAAGTCTTTCGGTCGCTGGATCTGGAAGGTTTGAGCACGCAACGCGAAAGAGCGGATAGTTCCGGAACTCGACATCGATCGGCATATCGATTCGTGAGTGAGGTTCCAGAAAGTCTGGTGATTGTCGTCTCGCAAGACGGAGCGATCCGGTTTGTGACAAGTCGAGACGGTCGCGTCGTCTATTGGCCGTTTTTGCCCTGAGGCGAACCGTTGGACGCAATCATGAAACTCGAACCCGATCCGTTATGCGGGGAGTCGTTTTGCCAACAGCGATGCGGATCACGGCATGGTCGACGACTCGACCTCGGGACTCCGCCCGCTTGGAACGGGACAATCGATCCGTACCGCATTTTGTCGTAATGATTCTCTCGCCGCCAATCAGGCAGGGTGTGATGCGTCTGAAATCGTCAGCGTTTTGGCATCGAGAGGGCAAGGACCCGAATTCACATCCAAGCTTTAGTGCTCAACGCTTTTCGCGCGCTTCAAATTGTTCCGGCGTTAATGATTGGATTCGATTTTCGGCGAAGACAATGATCGGAGTCTTGGTTTGTCGTGCTCGTTCAATGACGGAATCCCGTACCTCTTGGAAACCGTGAGGACACAGCACGTTCGGTGCTGCGAGGCGTTTCGGCTGCGGAAGTACTATGCAATAACTTGTTTTTAATGCGAAAGTTATGACGAACTTGCGAACGGAGCTTAGTGCGTCGCCTCAGCAATCGAAGCCGTCGGAATGACGAACGTGCTTTGTCCCCAAGCCTCTTGCCATGAGAATTCAGACCTTGAATTGTTCCTGGTCCGTGTCCTCCGTGTACAATTCATTACTGATTAAAGAGATTTTGGACACGGAGGACACAGAAGACACGGCAAACGAACCGTACGGACACTGCACGTTCGGTAACGCGGGCGTTTCCAGTTGCGGAGGAATCGTACTCTCACTCGCGTCTGCTGGGACAGTTACGACGGAAGTTTGTCTGAAGGTCGCCAAGTCGCCGCAGCAATCGATGTCAGCGAAATCATGATCGTGCTGTGTCCCCGTGGTTTCGCGATGACTCTACCCTTTGGTACGTGTGGGGCGTGATATCCGTCTTCGTCCCGGAGGGACTGCAGCAATTAGCCGGTGGTTGAGCGAAGCGACACCACCGGATGTGTGGAGCGAAATGTCTTGAATCCTGGAAGGATTCCAGCAAAACGTGGCTGGTCGACAACTTAAGGTCAAATGCCGAAATCTCTGCCAAATAGTTCTGTCATCCTTCTCGTATGCAAATCTTAAAATCGTTCCTAAACCGGTGGTGTTGCTTCGCGCAACCACCGGCTAATCGCTTTAGTCCTTCCAGGACAGTGGAAAATACATACCTCACGACTTTTCGGCAAAACCTAGTGCGTCGTCAAGACTTAAAGATCGGGTTTTCTGCCACTGCATCGGCGTCTTCGGCGACGCACTGGCTTGCCATTTTTCGAGGCAATCGAAGAGCACTGGGTGACCGAAGACGGTCATCCAGTGGCACCCGAATATTAAAGTGGACGACGCATTAGCTGTTCGTTGCGGCCTTTTGTTTACCTACGGCGCCGATGTTGATGTAGGCGTGAACGTGTGGTGCGCCGCGGAAGTGCCAGACGAAGGCTGGGCCTTCGACTCGCCAGATGTCCCACAGCTTGTCGTTCTCAAGATCGCCTTGCTGATAAAAGGCCATGTGCAGCTTGTCGACTCCGCCTGCCGCTTTGACGATTTCCATCGCTTCGTCGGTGTCTTCCTGGCGATAGGGGGCGAGCAGAACCTGCAATGTCTTTTCGACGAGTCCCTTCTGGTCAGATGACAGTTGACTGACTGGAATACCGGAGAATTTTCCTGACGGTCCTTGTAGTGCTACGGCGGCTTCGTTGGGGGCAGTTGCCACCAGAGCACTTTTTGCCTGACTGGCGTCGAGAGCTTTAAAGACCTCGTTGACCTGTTGCGTCTGGTAGTAAAACAGGTTCTCTTTTGGGGTCTCTTCGCCGTGTCCGTAAACGATCGGGCCACCGAAGGCCACTCCGTCGACACTGTTTCCATCGGCTCGAAGCGTCAGGTGGCGGCCGGTCAGTTCCCATTCAAATGCTGACGTCCCAGGTTCGCCGAAGACGGCGATGCTGTATTCCCGGATTCCGCCACTGTCAAATTCCATCTGCTTTTGTAACCGTTCGTAGCCGTCTTTTGAGGTCACATTCTTCACGATTTCGTCGACCAACTGACGCTGCTCTTTGTTGTAGAAATCGGTTCCGATCGTTGGCTTGGTGATTTGCCAGTTGGCGTTGATCTTTTGACGAAGCGGGTCATTGAAACCGAAGCAGATGGTCTTCTTTTGTTCGGCCGACAGTGAATTGTAGAAACGTCCGACGGTGGTTTCCGCAGCACTCGTGGGACTGGGGGCTGCGTAGGCGCCGGGAGCTAACCAGAGCCCCGAGCCGACCGCGCCAAGGACCGAGGCCCCGGTGGCAATCGCTTTCAGAAAATCACGACGATCGACAGAGTCACAGTCATGGCATGAGCGCAATGGTTTCGACATGGAACAGTCTCCCTGGAAATGTGAGCGGTCGCAGAGGAATCGGAGTCAAAGGATATTATTTCAACTTCACCTGAAGATTGCGAATCGAGACGCGATTCAAAATGATTCGATTCCCTCAGTTTCGAGAGAATAGATCATGCTTGCTGAATTTGACATGAATTTCAAAGCAGACAGTCACGCCGGGTCAGGCACGATGTTCTTGGTGTCGAACCGGACATCAATCAGCGTTGTTACGCCGTTTCCCGTTTGCGGACCGAGGCCTTTTCGGAAATGGACGCGCCAGATCGTTTCGCCGGTCGGGATTTCAACATTCTCCTGGGACGGGATAAATGTTTCATAGCCTTCGTGCGGCAGAAGTTCGCGATTTGCATCCTGTCCGACGATCCGCCATTCGCTTCGTTCAGGCAGTCCTTCGAAATTATAGAAGAATAAGCCGTCTTTCTTTTTCCGGTCCATCTGACGAAAAATCACGTTGTACGATATCACGGGAGAGTATCCCTTTTGAAAATACATCAGCGTGGAATCGATCGGGGTGATTTTTTGCTCGGCGGAAACGTTTTCAAATTTCAACCACAGCTTCAGCACATCTTTGGAGGGGGCTCGTTCATCAGCCGGGTTATTATCGAAATGGAAAAACTTGATCGGACCGCGTGTCACACGTAACGGGGTGACACGAATGTTTCCGTAACGTTGTGTTTGGCCAATCCGAAGCTCGTGGCCGGGAGGCAGTTCGTTTTCAGGACGGGGAACGACCGCTCGTCCACCCTGTTGCTGGACCGTCTTCAAATCAGGAAGACTTTCCAATTGATGTGTCCGACCACGAAGAGTCAGATAGATCGCATAGATTGTGATCAAACTGGCATAACTTCCGACCATCAGCAGCAGCACCGCCAGGCATCCTCCACGGTCCTTTGTGGCTGGTAATTTGGCTGCAGATGGCGCAACAAACACCGATGGATCGATGACATCAGTTGCTGCCGAGTCGCTTGTGTTGACGGGCAATTGCGGTGCCGACGGATCAAAAGGAGGGGTCGTTGGCACATGGCCAGAAGTACCAAGTCCGAAACTCCCTGGTCGTGGCGATTCAATCGGTGTTTCAGGTGCCGTGAATGGATAACCGGTCGACGGGGGAAGCAAATCCTGTTTGAGGTCACCCCCGAAAACAGGAGCCGACGAGAATCCCGGAAGCTCATTAGCAACATTGGCAGACGCCACGTCAAATCCCGTAAACGGAACCGGGGATGGTGTGTTCGGTACGGAGCCGCGTTCTGGAGTTGACATCCATGAGAAGTCAGGGCCAGTTTGTGAGGGGATCGCTGCTGGGGCGACTGATTGTGGTATGGCTGGCGGTGGTACGACCGGTTGTTGAACGACCGGCGGCGGCAAGACTGGCTGTGATATCGGCGGCTGCAGTGCGGACGAATGCAATACCTGCGGCTGCGGTGCAACTGGCGGTGGCGCGACGGGTTGTGGTGCAACTGGCTGCGAAATCGCTGGTTGCGATACAACCGGCTGGGTAACTACCGGTGGTGGGATTACCGGCTGTGGGAAAACTGGTTGAGAAACCAAAGGTGGAGATTCGACTGGAGGTGGCGCGAATGACGGCGACGTGGCGACCGGTGCCGCAGCTGAAGCCTGCGGTTGTTTGGAAAGATTTGACGTTGGTTCGACACTTGGCTTGTGTCGTTCTAATTCGGACGCCAATTCGAATGGAAGAGGGGTTTCGGCAGTGGTATCGTCGGGAGGTTCCAGCGCAGGATCTGGGGTGGTTTCCGCTTCCGTTCCAGGGAACGAGAGATGGACGCCACAATGGGGACAGGCCACGACGACTCCCGGAGTCTCGATTAGTAAGATTCCATAGCACTGTCCACACCTGACTTCCATCGCCATCAAAAATCTCCCCAATTCAGTTGAAATCAAATCTATGATTTGATTTCGGTCATCGAACCAGCAAGTGCTTGCCAGTAAATTGTGACGGGCTGGCCACCCTGATGCAAATCGAACTTTGATCCATGGGGAACAATTCCAAACACGGGAACGCCTCCGCGGGCTTGTATTTCATCGCCGTTTGTATCGCACGAGATGTCATCGCCCGCCGGAATGACTTCGTTCAGGACAACTCCTGCAATCGGCAAACCTCGCGCCCGAATGGACTCAATCGTCAACAAGGTGTGATTAATTGTTCCCAATCCCGCCCGCGCCACGATCAGAACCGGCAGCTTCAATTCCTGAGCCAAATCCGCCACGCTCGCGGCTTCGGTCAGCGGTGATAACCACCCGCCTGCCCCTTCCACCAGCAGAACTTCAGCGCCAGAGAAACGACGCGAGCCATCTACGAGAAGTTGAAAATCGACCGTCCGTCCTTCCATTCTTGCTGCGACGGGTGGTGCCACGGGCGCGACAAATCGTTGTGGACAAATCGTTTCATCAGACCATTTTCCGCCCGTGGCCTCACTCAGCCGAATGATATCGTCCCATTCAACATCGTTCAGGCCGTGGGACTTTGCAGGGTTCTTTTCGATTCCGCCCGAACAGACCGGCTTATAAGCAGCGGTTTCAACGCCTGTGGCGATCAATTGCCGAGCGATCAGGCATGTGATGTGCGTTTTCCCGACTCCCGTGTCGGTCCCGGTAATAAATAACCCGCGTTGATTTGAAGGTGCTGCGTTGTCTATGGTGCTTGTCGTTGGCTCATCTGCGTGGAATTGCCCAGGCTGTGTTTTCATCTTAGGAGCCCGCCCCTTCCCATCGCACCACAACACGGCGACCGAATTCGGCCTGAATCTCTTCGGCGGCGTTTCCATTACGAACAGAGATTTCAAGCCGTCCTGAACTGCCGATCAAAGCGAGTGGCTCCCCTTCGTCCACGTCGAAGTAACACTTCGAAAGTCCGTGGACGTGAAACGCCCCGATTTCGCATCTCAGCGATTGTGCATCGGGTGGCAACTGAGCCGGCTCGATATCCGTGACAAGATTTCCAAATCGATCGATATCCACAACGTGTCCAATCAACGACGTTTTTCCTCGACTGTGACTCACCAACGGTAGTGTGACAAGCGGCAAGGCCAAGGGAGACCCGAACTCCGCCAGATCGACTCCAAGACTCCACGCTGCGGCCACCGGTGACAAAATATCCCTACCGTGAAACGTGTTTGAAATCGACTTTCGCCACCACTTTGGATGATCGAGTCTGACAGCGCGATGGAGCATCTCGTTTTGCAGAATAACGGTTAAAAGTCCGTTGTCGGGACAAACAAACCGGTGTTCTCCGATCTCTGCTGCGACAAGGGGGCGATCACTGCCGTCACCGGGATCAACGACACCAACATGAATCGTTCCGGAAGGAAAGGCGATGAAGGCGTCGTTCCAGACGTAGGCACCACGTAAAATCTGTTGCGGAGGAATTTCGTGAGTCAGGTCGACAATTTGAGCTTCGGGGTTGATGCCAAGAGCCGCACCTTTCATCTGCGCAACGTACGTATCCCGGGTTCCAAAATCTGTCAGCAATGTGATGCAGGGTCGAGTCGGCGATTGGGTTGAAACCATTGGCACACGGTTTTCACAACAAACTTGTCGTATTATGATCTGAGAAGCGTATCGCGGATTGACCACGATTTTGGACAGTCCTACACTGACGTATGGGTCTTCCGCAGTCAATTCACATTCCCAATCGCAGCACAATTTGACTATTGTCTGATGTGGAATCTGATATTCAGGCTGTGAAAGCCAGACACAAGATACAACGATAAAAAGCTAACTTCCCGCAAGTAGGTGGAGAATCCCATGTCGAAATTTTGGTCCCGTTTGCCCGAGCTTCCATCAATCGGCTGTCACCTACGGACAAAAATGCAGAACGTCCGAGTGATGGCTGCTTCACTTGCTTTCTTGATCCTTACGCCAACTCTGTTCGCGCAACAGAAGCCAACGAAACCGGAGATTCAAGAAAAGGACCTCGTCACCAAGGACGATTTCAAACTGAAAATCTCGTACTTCAAATCGACCGCCGGGCCCGATGCTCCCGTGATCGTGTTGCTTCATGGCAAACGAGGGACACGCCTGCAATGGAAGGGCTTCGCTTCAGACTTACAGCAAAAAGGTGATTTCGCCGTCGTCACGGTTGACCTGAGGGGACATGGAGAAAGCCCGTTTCCCAAAAAGGCCGAGATCCGGAAGTCCGACTATCAAGCGATGGTTGCGTTCGATATGGAGGCGGTGAAAGACTTTTTGCTGGAAGAGCATACGAAGAAGAATCTGAACATGAATAAACTTGGCATCGTCGCCTGCGAATTCAGCGCCTCCGTGGCAATTCTTTACACAGACTTGGACTGGGAAAAGATTCCCTTCGATGATAGTGCCGTCGATAGTGATAGAACGCCGCGAGGACAGGACGTTCAGGCACTCGCCCTGATTTCGCCTGATGCGAACACTCCGGGACTTTCAACAAACAAGGCGATTGCCGCACTACGCGTCCTCAAACGTCCGATCGTAATTGCCGTCGGCGACAAGAATACCCATGATCTTTCCACAGCGAACAAGATTTTCGACCAGTTGATCGTCAAGAAAGAAAAAGACAGGGAAAAGGATCCTCCGTACTTGTGGAAGTACGAAGAGAATTTTAGTGGAATGGATCTGGTCACAAAGAACGCCAATGTTCGTAATCACATCCTTGCGTTCCTTACGAAGTATGTAAAAGAGTATCAAAGTGAATGGCGAGATCGGCGAAGTCGAAGCGATCGAGAATAAAGTTCGCGAATGAATTCAGGTCTTCTTTCAAAGTGGCCATCATCGTCCTGATGTTGCCATTTTTCTGTAAGTATAAACTTGCGAGCAACAAGCCGTAGCATGGGCTTCAGCCCGTGCCGGCGCACGTCTCGCGGATAAGGATCAAGCCCCACATTACCCCAACGATGCAACGATTTTCGCAGTGCTTTATGCGAACAGTGACGTGATGGGCTGACCGTCCGAAAGGCGGCTTGGTCTTCCGGTCATGTCGTGGATCTCTGTCGAGGGGTCGATGCCGAAACGCCAGAAGATCGTTGCGGCCAGATCGGAAGGCGTGACAGGGTCGCTGGCGGGAAAGGCTCCCATGCTGTCGCTGGCGCCGAAGACGGAGCCTCCCTTAACACCGCCGCCAGCCATGAGAACCGTGTAGCAATCGGGCCAGTGATCACGGCCTCCGTCGGCGTTAATCTTGGGCGTACGTCCGAATTCGCCCATAGCGACGACCAATGTCGAATCGAGCAGGCCGCGATCTTCAAGATCTTCGATCAAGGCACTGAGACTCTGATCAGCAAGGGGCAGCAGGTGCGATTTGTGTTGATTGAAGTTTTTGAAGTGAGCGTCCCAATTCTGTCCCTGCTGACGGAAGTCGTAAACATTGACAAAAGGAACTCCCGCTTCGACCATCCGTCGGGCGAGCAGCAGATTTTGACCGCGCATCTGTCGACCGTAGCCCATTTCCGATCCGTTTCCGCCACCACCCCCTTCGCCGACGCTGGAGGGTGACGGGCCGAACCCGTAGCGATCTCGCATCTGCGCAGTCTCACGCGACAGATCGAGTGCTTGACGTAAGGTCTCAGAACCGAGCAGTTGAAACGCCTTGTCGCAAAACATCCGCCACTGCTCGCCCACGGGTGTTTGGGTGCTCGAAGCGGCAGCCAGTTCGAGCGTGTCGAGTAACCGGCGTCGATCAGAAATCAGCGACGATGTGTGCCCCGCAGGAAGTGTCAATGCACCGGCTCGATAGGTCTTTGTTTCGATGTCGACCGAAATCTGCAATGGGTCGAACTTCGTTCCAAGAAATCCGCCCCCCTGACACGGAGTATCGACGACGTTATGAAACACAAAAGGGAGCGCGGCGTGCGGAATCTCGATCCGCTTGTTCTGCCAGAGATAACTGAGACATGCTCCGAAACAGGGATAGAACTGGTTAATCGGAGCGAACTCTTCCCGGTCTCCATTCGGGGAAGGGCGGCCTGTCAGAGCCTCCGTCGACGCCGAATCGTGCAATCGATTGTTATGGTGCATGCTCCGAATGAGGGCGACCTTATCCATCACCCGTGACATTCTGGGCAGATGCTCGCTGACAAAAATCCCAGGTGCTGACGTGGTGATCTGCCGGAATTCACCCCGTACGTCGGACGGTGCATTCGGCTTCATGTCGTACGTGTCGAGGTGGCTGGGGCCTCCATAATAGAAAACGACAATACACGACTTGATGGGAGACACGGATGCGGGTTTATTCAACGGGATTCCCGATTGAGCAAGACCCGCCTGTGCGTGCCAAAACCCGGCCAGATTCAACCCGACAGCACCACCCGTGACCTGAAGTGCCGCACGACGATTCAGCTGGTGGTCAAAATATGAATCAGAAGAACGGTCACGCATCGGGGCACTCACCAAAAGAACAATTTCATCAACCATCACCAATGTGACAAATCGGAAGGCGCACGCCAAGTGCAAACCGAATCAGCCCGTCCAATCGGTATCATTTTATGAAAGTGGCGGGTGACGCTTCAAATCGGGGTCAGTCCCGCACGATGGATCACTGGATGCGGAACAACCGCAATCACGATTGGGGAGGCCGGACCGCCGAATCTCAACTCAACTTTTGCGGAAACATACGCATACGCTTCGAAGGGGGTCAGTAAGAACTCGTTGACCAGAAGATCGAACGCCTGACGGGTAGCAAGTTGTGCAGCTTGCTCGATCGTCCCTTGTTCATTCAAGACGGACAAACACAAGGTTTTATCCTCAAGCACAATTCGTGGATCGAGTAGTCGCAGATTCTTTTCTACGGTTACTCGAACAGTTGCCTCGCCTGCCGCTTCGAGACTGATGTGGGCTGGTTCACCCGTCCCCATGGCTGCGTGCAAGTCACCAATAGAAAGCCAGGCACCTGACGTCTGCACGGGTAGGAACAAAGTGGCTCCGACAGAAAGTTCGCGAAGATCAAGATTGCCTCCGAAGGGATACGCCGGTTCTAGAGTCGATGCGGTTCCGGTTGCCGGGGCGAGTCCAATGCATCCGATCATCGGCGACAGAGGGACCTGCAGACGTTCACTGATAGTGATTTGACCATTGGAAAAGGAAAACGGACGAACATGGAGCTGATCTGTCAGCTCACCAAGTGGTCCATAACCTGGAATCCAGACGGCCCAGGCTCGGCGGATGTGAATATCAACAATCTCAATCTTCAGCGTATCGCCAGGCTCGGCTGTGCGGACAACTACGGGTCCGGTGACGATATTATAGTCTTCGTCGGGAATCTCATCTGGTGATTCACCTCGCCACAATCGCTCGTAAGCCTCATCGGTGGTTTCAAATGTCACGACATCCCCCGAATCAATTTCGAGAGCTGGCTGAGCGGCCCTAGCGAATGCTCGCTGGCACCGGGAGCTTGGAACAACGTGGTGATTCATGGGAGGTCTCGAAGGTGTCTTCAAGGGGCGGTGAGGCTGGCGTGATGATATGACCTGACGACAGGATGATTGTGTTCGTAGCGGCGCGGTGCTTTTGGAAAGGAAATCCTCAAAATGGGTGCCACGGTTTTACCGTCTTCGGTAAAGCCGTGCTCTTCGAACGTGTTTCCGAACATAGAAGACACAGCCTTGTCGAAGACTCCAAAACCATGGCACCTCGAGTTTCGATTACTTTTCCACGGACAAAGCGCAGCAGCATTCCGTGGGCCTGTTTTGCTTCGCCCTCCTGGTGAGTCGGTGGTCCACATCACAGCCGTTTTGAAAGACCTTCAGCCAGTCGTTTCAGTGCCTGACTGATATCGTCGGGTTCAAGGTGGACGTTTAAAATACTGAAGGCGTCTTTATTGGCGAGAGCTGCATTAAGGGACTGGTCCAGATCCCCTTCCGTGTGGACTTCAAAGCCCCAGCCACCCCCTAAAAGGTCGGGCATGCGATGATAATTCCAGTTGAGGATATCATTGAAGGGGCCATCCTGAAGGAATCGCTCGGTCGTATATCCCTTGTTATTCAACACGATCACAATCGGATTGAAGCCATGCCGGACAGCGGTGGACAGTTCCATGCAAGTCATCTGAAACGCTCCGTCTCCGACGAGGACGATCGGCCGCCGGTCGGGTGCGGCCACGTTGACTCCGATCGATGCTGGAACGGCGAAGCCCATCGACGTATAATAGGCCGGACTGAGGAATTCGGTCTTGCGATAAATGGTCAGATCGGCTGCCCCAAACAGGCAGTCGCCGACATCGGCGACGACAATCATCGTTTCATCCAGCAGATCGTTGATCCTGGCGAACAACCGGGCGTTGGTGATCTTGGCATCAGGCTTTAAGACAAACTTGGCATCGGCACCCTTGGGCTTGGCAAGCATTGTCCTTTTCGGAACCTTCAGTTCCAGTTTTCCCAGCCCTCGCACGAAGTCGGTCACCAGAATGTCATGGAAGTGATGGTGCGAGATCCGTGTCTGGTCAGACGTCGAATAGATGCATTTTGCCGGATCGAGATTCGCCGTGAAGATTCCCATATCGATGTCGGTGAGAAAGGCACCGAGCATGATCAGGCAATCGCTCTCTTCGACGTACTGACGTAGCGCATCTCGGCACATGGCCCCTTCGTAAATGCCAAGATAAAGTGGATGCTTTTCGCTGACGACCGATTTTCCGAGCAGTGTCGCACACATTGGAATGGAATTCTTTTCGGCAAACTTCACCACTTCGTCTTCCAGACCGAAGCGGTGCATTTCCACTCCTGCAATAATGACCGGTTTTTTGCAGGCATTGATGGCTCGTTGAGCTTCCGCAAGTGATTCGCGCAGCGCGTCTTTGTCGCTGGTGAAGGTCTCGGTCTTGGGGACGTGTGGATACGGGCATTTTGTATGAACCCGGTCACGAGGAAGCTCCAGATAGACAGGACGCTTCAGTCGAACTGCCGTTTCCAGGCAGCGATCAATTTCGCGAAAGGCTGTTAAGGGGTCATCTAGCGAAGCACTGGCGACCGTGATTTTTTCGAAAACCTCGCGTTGCGTGTTGAAGTCGCGCACACGATGGTGGAGCAGGGGGTTTGATCGCCGTTCGTCCACGCCGGGAGCACCACTGATGACGATCACGGGCGATTTCTCTGCGAATGCCCCCGCGATCGAATTGCAGAGACTGAGGCCTCCCACACAATACGTGACACAGACAGCACCGATTCCGTTGATGCGGGCATAACCATCGGCTGCGTATCCGGCGCAATCTTCGCGAGTACATCCAATCACCTTGATCGGGCTCTCTTCCAGCATTCCGTAGAACTGGAGCACAAAATCACCGGGGATTCCGAAGATATCCGTCATTCCGAAATCCTGAAGTCGCTGGATGAGGTAACTGCCGATTGTCAACTCGGCTTTCGATTTTGCGGTCGGTTTGCCTTTCGACTTCGTTGAACTGGATTTTTTCGCCATGTCGGTCCCTCAATTGAGTTATGATCACGTTCTGAAATCGCAATAAATCATTCGGCCTCAGTTGCAAAGTATCGGTCCGTTCCCGAAAGTCCGCAAGACGCTTTTTAAGGAGCTTTGACGATGTTACTTGCCAATTGGTCATCGATATCCTGTCCCGTGATCGGGATGTTGCATGCACCCCCCCTTCCCGGTTCGCCTGAGTATGACGGCGACATCGTGTCAGTCCGTCAGTCGGTCATTCGAGATGCCGAGGCCCTGGTGGCGGGTGGCGTTGACGGACTGATGCTGGAAAACTTCGGCGATACACCGTTTTATCCCGATCGAGTTCCTGCGATCACGGTCGCTGCAATGACGTCCCTGGCCTGCGACCTGCGGTGGCGGTTTGATGTTCCGCTTGGGATCAACGTCCTGAGAAACGACGGTCGAAGTGCTCTTGCCGTCGCAGTCGCCTGCGGAGCGTCGTTCATTCGCGTCAACATCCTTTGTGGTGCTCGCGTGGCAGACCAGGGCCTGTTGCAAGGGATCGCTCACGATCTTTTACGAGAACGAGCTAACCTGCGAGCGTCGTCAATCCAGATCTGGGCCGATGTTGATGTCAAACATTCGGCCGCGTTCGCCGACCGTCCTTTGGCTGACGAAGTTCAAGATTTGATTGCCCGAGGAAAAGCGGACGCCGTGATTGTCTCCGGTACAGCAACGGGGCAACCGATTGATCTGGGCACCCTCAGTATCGTCAAAGACGCCGCCGGTGCGACGCCGGTGCTGGTGGGGAGTGGAGTCACCGCAGAGTCCATACATCAGTTGCTTCCCTATGCCAATGGTGCGATTGTTGGTTCGAGCCTTAAAGAAGATTGCAGTGTCCGGAAACCGGTAGACGTTGCCCGCGTTAAAGAGTTGGTGAATGCAGCACATCGATCGTAATCCTGACGTCAGTCTGATGAAATGTGAATCAGCAAAAGTCTGGAGCGAATCGGACAAGTTGATCACGACAGACAAGGCACACTTCCGAACGAACCGCTATACTCATGGTTCAGTCCTAATGGTTGTGTGAGTCGGATGATTGAGTTATCGAAGCGACGCACGTTGCGTCCGAGCATACGGGCTAGTTCAATGATTGAGTTGGTCCAGGCCGACTGAAATGGATCGCGATGTCGTCGGATTGGCGAAACGTATTTTTGCTTAAAGGATTTGATGGTGGCTCTTGGCGTGAATGATGTTCTCGGTGACGGTGGAAGCATCGCGCGCAGGCTGAAAAACTACGAATCCAGGCCTCAGCAAATTGAGATGGCCAGCGCCGTCGAACGAGCCATTGCGAATCATCAGCACCTGGTCGTTGAAGCCGGAACTGGAACGGGAAAAAGCTTTGCCTATCTTGTCCCGACGATTCTTGCAGCGACCGCCAAACAGGGTGAAGGGGGCAAGCGGAAAAAGGTCATCATCTCGACCCACACCATCAGCCTTCAAGAACAATTGATCGGCAAGGATATTCCGTTCCTCAATGCCGTAATGCCTGTGGAATTTTCGGCAGTGCTGGTCAAGGGACGATCGAACTATGTCAGTCTCCGCCGGATGAAAGGGGCCGTCGATCGCTCTCATTCTCTGTATTCACGACCGGATGAAATCGCTCAGTTGGAGAAGGTTGTTGAATGGTCCCGGAATACGACCGACGGCAGTCTGGCGGATCTCGACTTCAAACCGATGTCCAATGTCTGGGATGAAGTGCATAGCGATCATGGCAATTGCATGGGAAAGAAATGTCCAACCCACGAACAGTGCCTGTATTACAAAGCCCGTCGCCGGATCTGGAACGCCGACGTCATGGTGGTGAATCATGCACTGTTTTTTGCGGATCTTGCACTTCGTCGAGATGGCGTCAGTCTCTTGCCAGACTACGACGTCGTTGTATTTGACGAAGCGCACACGGTTGAGCAGGTCGCGGCAGATCATCTTGGCCTTTCGATTTCGAACGGCCAGGTCGAATACATGCTGGGCAAGCTCTACAACGATCGAACCCAAAAGGGGTTGCTCATGCGATTGACGACCCACAATTCGTCGACGTTGAATCTGCAGCGAGAGGCTCTTCAACTTGTCGACAAGATTCGGTTTCTCGCTCGTGACCTTTTCGATGCGGTTCAGGAAAGCCAACGAAGTCAGGCGGCAAAGAATGGCCGCTTTCGGAAGCCGCTTGACCTAAAAAATGACGTCAGCCCGGCGCTCAAGGAACTCGGGTCGATGATCCTGCAGTTCAGCTCTCATATCACCTCTGACGAAGAACGGATCGAATATACCTCGGGAGCAGAACGATGCTCCGGTTTGGCCGACACGTTAAATACCTGGCTTCAACAGGGGACCGAGGACGCGGTCTATTGGCTTGAGACGAGTGGCCAGAACCAGCAGCGAATCAAACTGGTTTCTGCCCCGATCGACGTAGGTCCAGTTTTGCGAGACGAGCTCTTCAACAAAATCAGTACTGTCGTGTTGACGAGTGCGACACTCGCCGTCGGAGGGCAAAGTTTCGACTTCATCCGTCAGCGGCTTGGACTGACCAAATCGAACGAGAAAAAAGTTGGCAGTCCGTTTGATTATCGATCGCAAATGAAGTTAATCCTGCCAGAGGGGATGCCTGATCCGAGCGAATCGCCGACAGCCTATGAATCGGCCGTCTGCGACCGGATTCAGCAATACGTCGAAATGACGAACGGCCACGCGTTTGTCCTGTTCACCAGTTATCAAATGTTGCGCAACTGTGCTCGTCGGCTGACCCCCTGGTTTGTCTCGAAGAACATGAATTTGTATTCGCAGGGCGAAGATATGCCCCGCACGATGTTGCTGGAAAAATTTCGAAGTGACCCGGCAGGCGTCCTTTTCGGAGCCGACAGCTTCTGGCAAGGAGTCGACGTTCCCGGTGACGCTCTACAAAACGTGATCATTACGAAATTGCCGTTTAGCGTCCCGGACCACCCCTTGCTGGAAGCAAGATTGGAAGCGATCCGGACAGCGGGGGGAAACCCGTTCATGGACTATCAGGTCCCTGAAGCAGTGATCAAATTGAAGCAGGGATTTGGCCGGCTAATTCGTACCCGGACGGACAAAGGAATCGTCGTGATTCTGGACCCTCGAGTGAAAACCAAGCGATATGGACAACTATTTTTGGACAGTCTTCCCGATTGTGAAATCGTTCGTGATCCGTGAAAAGCAAGCGACGAAAGAGTTTCAACGGACTCACACGCCCCCCTAGGGGGGTGGTTAACGGGTCTCAGCCATGGGAATTGTTTCTTATCGCCCCTATTCAAGAGGATGATCCGATCATTCCCTCGGCCCGCTCGTGCAAAGGCTCGTTTACCCCCGTTGAACGCCGATTGGGTTGGGTTCTTTAAAGAATCCACGGGCTGAAGCCCGGGTTACGGGTTAAGCTGACCAATGGCTTTCAATAATGCCCGTTTGACCGCAGTGCGAACAATTTGAACTTTGTATTCGTTCATCGAAAGCGGTCTCGCGCTTGATACTGCGATATCGGCTGCAAAACTTGCAGTCTCCTCGTTAAGCGGCCGACCAATCAGCCAACGGCTTGCGTCTTCGGTAACCCAGGGGATTGGAGCCACGTGACCCATCACGATGCTTGCATCATGCACTAAACCGGCTTCGACGTTCAGGCAGACGCTCGCCGTTGCAAGCGGCCAATCGAGCCCCTCCATTTGCAGAACTTCATATGTTGCACTCGATATCTGATTCGCATCGGGCAACCAGATGTGAGACACGAAATGGCCTGGCTTTAAGATTGTGTTTCCCTGTCGGTCCGTCTTGGGAGTCACATAAAAATACTCCAGCGGAATCCATTCGGCACCGACTGTTAAGCCACTTGACCGTTCGCGGGAACCAGTCTTGGTTGCGGGACCAACAATCCGAACCTTGGTGCCCCATGCCATTAGTGCAGGAGCGAAGCGAGATGCGTTCACGAATTTGGCCGCTCCTTCATTGCCGAAGATCGCGTGATAGCGGTTATCGCCCGTTTCGGGTAGCGAGACACCGTTCTCCTGGCCGAGTAACCCATATCCATTACGAAAATACCAACAGTTCGGCAGGTGACACAAATCACCGCCGATCGTTCCGCTACCTTGAACTTGAATCGAGCGAACGCCGTCGACAACATCGAATAACGAGCGATATCCATCCAACAACGGATTTTTCACGAGATCGGCAAGCGTGACCAATGCACCGATCTGAATCCCGTCTTCAGAACGAGTCACCTGATACAGCGAGGGAATCTGCTTGAGATCGACCACGCGGGATGGACTGGCAAGTTCGGCTCGCATGAGGCTGGTCAGATCGGTTCCACCCGCCAGAATGGCCGTTTGAACTCCAGTCTCACCAAGGAATTCGACCGCTTCCGCTTCCGTCGTTGGTCGAGTGTATTCGAAGGGTTTCATCCTTTGGCTCCTTTCAAAGCGTCGAGAACTCGCTTGGGCGTCAAAGGAAGAACGGGGACTCGTACGCCAATAGCGTTCGCCACAGCATTCGAGATGGCGGCGCCAGTGGAAATCACAGGAGGCTCACTCAACCCGATGACCCCCCGTTTGTATTCGCTTTCGGGTTCGTAAAACTCGACGACAAGATCGCCAATATCGCCGATACGCGGGAGCTTATAGTCATTCAAATTCGCATTGATAAACCGCCCCGTTTTATTGTCCATGATTCGTTCCTCGCATAAGGAATACGCGATCCCCATGATCAGACCGCTATAGACCTGACTGCGAGCCAGCAATCGATTCACGATCATCCCGGCATCCTGGACGGCCACCATCTTCACGATCCGTATTACACCGGTTTCCGTGTCAACAGCGACTTCGGCCATTTGAACACCGCCCACCTGATGGTTCGTCAAGCCTTCGTCATCGGTGACAGGTCCGCCGTAAAGTTCCAGGCCCATCGGTCCAATCAGACTCGCAGCCTGCTTCCAGGTGCAGATCTCTTTATCGCCCGACCAGACTTTTCCATCGCGAGCGGCCAACGTCGTTCCATCGACTGTGTGCCTGATCGCGACGAGATCGAGAATTTTCCAAAGGGCCTGCTGAGTGGTTCGCCTGACCGGACCAGTCACACCACCGATTGTCGAACTTCCTTCAGACGCTCCCGCTTTTGGAAACTGATTCGAACCGAGTGAGACTTTGACCGCCGACATCGATACGCCAAACGTGTCGGCAGCAACTTGAGCAATACACGTTCGCGTTCCGGTTCCGACATCCTGGCTTCCCGTGACGACCTCCACCGACCCATCAGAATGGATTTTCAGCGTCACGTTCGATTGATTTGCAGCGCCGTTCCACGTATGCAAAGCAACACCGATGCCCCGTTTGACGGGACCGTTTCCTGCCCCCTTACCGCGTGGATGCCATTTCCCTTTCCAGTCCATCAGTTTCGCAGCGATTTCAAGTTCCGGCTCATAGATATGAGGCAGACTCGTCAGATTCAGATTCTTCGTAAAGAACTGAAGTGAGTCGATTCCCGCCTTGGCGGCAAGGTCATCCAGTGCGGTCTGCGTGTAGGCACAAGCCTGTGGATGATGCGGTGCTCGCCAGGGACGTTCGGGACTGCAATTCGTTGCGATTCCCGTTGCGATGCTTTTACGATTCTTAGGCCGAAAAACATAAGGGGTGACATCAAGACCGACGATCGAACCCTCCAAACCGTTCGATCCCCAGTGACGACTGTCCCAAGCCGTCACGTTCCCCTCGGCATCGCAGCCCACGGTCACTTCAGCAAAGGCCGACGGGCGGTTACCTGCGATTTGCATTTCGGTGGTACGACTCAGCATCAGCCGAACTGGCTTACCAGTTACTTTGGACAGTTTGGCACAGGCGACATCCCATACATCAACCGTGGACTTCGAACCAAAACCGCTTCCCAGAAAATCGCATCGAACATTGACGTTCATAGCCTCGACACCGACCGGTTGCACGTATTGGCCTGATGTTCCCGAGACATTCTCCGTCGACAGCGCGACGTTTAAGTGATCGCCGTCCCACGCGGCATGAGACCCATGAGGTTCCATGCTCATGTGAGTGATCGTCTGTACGCCGTAAAACCCCTCATGAACGTGTTTGGCCTCCTTCAACGCGACTTCAACGTCCCCTTGTTCAGACTTTCCCAGCGACTTCGTCAGCTTCAGCGGTTTGCCGTCGGCAGCCAAGTCTGCCTCGACAGCTCCTTTGAGATCCAATCCGTCAACGAAATGCGGTAGCGATTCAAACTTGAATTCAATGGCTCGCAGACCGTCTTCAGCAAACTCAGGTCGTTCGGCGGCAATCGCAACGATGGGCCAACCTTCATACCGGATCTCATCACCCAACTTTGCCATTACTATTACGGACTTTACTCCTTTGACCGCTTTGGCCTTGTCGATGTTCAGAAGAACCAGTTTCGCATGAGCGTGCGGTGCCGTCAGCAGTTTTGCAAACAGCGTTCCTGGTGGGTTGATATCGTTCGTGTACTTGGCCTGGCCGGACGCTTTGACTTTGCCATCCACTCGTTGGATCTCTCCACCAATGAGTGCATGCGAACCTTGTGGTTCCCAACCAACTTTCCGTTCGACCATCTGATTTTATCCTCTTATCGCACTTCGCCATCGCTTCGAAGTCTATCGGAATTCCTCTTACGGTTTGCAACGTCTGAAGAGCACTGCTTGACCGAAGACGTTCATGCAGTGGCACAAGACCTGTCGCCATCGTTTATCGAACAATCTGGGCCGTGTCGTACGCAGCCTTCAAAACACCGTCGTATGTTCCACATCGGCAGATGTTCCCCCCCAACGCGCGACGACACGCTTCTTCGCTTGCGCCGGGATTCTGGTCACAGAATCCTCGTACCGTCATCACGAAACCGGGGGTACAGAAACCACACTGAATCGCGTCATGCTTACAGAAGGCCGTCACGACATCATCGGTTTTCTCGGGAGAATATAGTGATTCCGCCGTGTCAATTTTTTGTCCCACAACTTCAATTGCAAACCGAGTACACGCGTAAACCGGCTTTCCGTCGATCAAGACCGTACAGGCACCACAGGTCGAACGATCACAAACATCCTTACAGCCGGTCAGATTCAAATCGTTCCGTAAGGCGTCGATTAACAGGACCCGCGGCTCGACAGTGACTTGCTTATTCTCGCCGTTCACGTTGAGTGTGATCGTATGAGGTCCCGCCGAAATGATTTTCGTCGCAGGCTGTTGAGCTTCCAGCGGTGCTTCCACTGCGGATGTGGCTGCGGCCCCGACGACGACTGCGGCACCCGAGCCTTTCAGAAATTCACGACGGCTGAATCCCGGCCCGCTTCGATTGATATGGTTACGATCCAAGTTTGGCCCTCTTATAGAATGGGAGCGCGACGACTTCTGCCGCTTCACGCTTTCCACGAATATCGATTTCGACGGACGTACCAACTTTCGACTGCTCGGCAGTGACATACGCCATTGCGACGGCCTGTTCCAGCGTCGGTGAAAATGTTCCCGACGTCACTTCGCCGACTCGTTCCGCTCCAACAAAGATTTCGCTGTGCTCTCGAGCGATCCGTCGCGAGCTTAGCTTTACCCCGACACGAACGTTTCGATTCGCCGTTTCTGCAGTTTTGGCGAGTGCTTCACGACCGATGAACTCTGGTTTGTCCAATTTGACGGAAGAACCGAGTCCAGCCGTTAGTGGATCGACCGACTCTGACAATTCGTGGCCGTAAAGCGGCATGGCGGCTTCAAGACGAAGCGTGTCACGGCACCCGAGTCCACAGGGTTTGATGCCAATATCCTTACCAGATGCCATGAACGCTTCCCACAAGTAAGTTGTGGTTGCGTTTGGAACAATCAGTTCAAAGCCATCTTCCCCGGTGTAGCCAGTTCGACTGACGAAGACTTGCACCCCATCGAGCTTAACACTTCGACCGGTGTAGTACCGCATCGAGTCAAAGCTCTCACCTGTCACTTGATTGACGAGTTTCAGTGCCAGCGGCCCTTGAACGGCGATCATTGCCGTATCGAGCGTGTGATCTTCGAAACGAAGATCGAGCGTTTGATTTGCGGCGGCAATATCCGACGTTCGTTTCCCGATCCAATCAACAATCTTCTCGCGATTGCTGGCATTGACGACGAGTCCATACGATGTCGCATCAATTCGATTGACGAGCACGTCATCGAGAATTCCCCCAACATCGTTACAGACCAGTCCGTATCGAATCTGGCCGTCGACGAGATTGTCGATTCGGCACGTCAGTAAATGAGCCAATAGTCTAGCGGCATCATGGCCAATAAAACTCAACCGGCCCATGTGCGAAATATCGAATAGCCCGACAGCCTTTCGCACGGTATGGTGTTCGTCCACGATGCTCGTGTACTGGACTGGCATTTCCCAACCACCGAATTCCACCATTCGGCCGCCATGATTCGTGTGCCAATCAAAAAGAGGTGTGCGCCGCAACGACATGCCATTGTCCTTATAAAGATCCGCCAATTGTTCGAAACAATCAATTAGCCAATCAGTTCCACAGGGGAGTGACACGCGATACTCTTTGTCATGTGCGTCTCCCCCTCACATTACCTACCCACGACTCCCACAGGAGCATGACGTTGAACATCCAATTCGGCAAGATTCACACGCGAGTTCCCTGCGAAAATCGATATCCGGGATCGATTTCCATTGGAGCGATCCTGTTTTTCTCGTTCCTGATGTCTCTCGGAAATGTTCTGGCGGCGGACGAGACTCGACCAAATGTCGTGCTGATCGTGGTTGATGATCTCGGCTGGGCGGATCTTGGCTGCTACGGCAGCAAGTTTCACAAAACTCCCAATCTCGATCGCCTGGCGGCAGACGGGATGCGGTTTACTCAGGCCTACGCTACGGCGCCCGTCGGGTCGCCGACCCGAGCAGCAATCATGACGGGGCGATATCCGCAACGAGTCGGAATTACGACATCAGTGCTGGGCAAAGTGGATGATCCGAACCGCCGTTTGAAGCCGCCGGAAGTTGCACCGCAATTGCCGCTGTCGGAAGTCACGATTGCGGAAGCTCTCAAGCCCCTCGGCTATGCAACAGGTTCGGTTGGAAAATGGAATCTCGGTGGACAAGGCTTCGGTCCGAAGGAACAAGGTTTTGATGTCAGCGTCGCTGGCATTGATGTCGTGAGTGTTCCCTATCGCGATGTGGCACCGTACACCGACCCGGCAGGAAACGTGCTGCCCGGACTTGAGCAGGCGCCGGACGGCGAGTTCCTGACAGATCGATTGGCCTCCGAAGCCGAGAAATTCATTACCGACCACAAATCTAAGCCATTTTTTCTCTATCTGCCGCACTTCGCGGTTCATATGCCCGCCAATCCCAAACCAGAAATTGTCGCCAAGTACGGAAAAATGCCGAGCGAACCGAATGGTTCCCAGATCAATCCCAACTTTGCCGCGATGATTGAAAGCATGGACGCAGCCGTCGGCCGCGTTTTGAAAACGCTTAATGATCTCGAACTTTCAAAGACCACGCTAATCCTGCTGACGTCTGATAATGGCGGCGTTTGTAATGGGAACGGTCAGATCATTCCGTCCACATCCAACGCGCCGTTACGAGATGGCATGGGACATCTGTACGAAGGGGGGCTTAGGGTTCCTCTGCTTGTGACCTGGCCCGGCGTTGTCAAAGCGGGTTCGACGAATGACGAAATCGTGTCGTGTCTCGACTTATTTCCGACGATCGCTGAGGCATGCAACGGAGCCGTTAAGCAGGTGTCGCTGGACGGAGTCAGTTTGTTACCGTTGTTGAAAGGGACCGGGCAAATTTCTCGCGAAGCTTTGTTCTGGCACTTTCCGCACTACAATGTCAACGCCGGTGCGAAACCGGGTGGTGCCATTCGAGCGGGCGATTGGAAGTTGATCGAGTACTACGAAACAACGCCCCACGATGCTTCGAGCAACGCTCAGGCCGGAGCCCTTACCGGTCGACGCGAATTATTTAACGTCAACAAAAACGGAGGCGAAGGACAGAACTTCATCGAAGAAAAGGCGGATATCGCGAAGGATCTCGCGGCAAAACTGGCTAAATGGCGAGAAGCGGTCGGTGCAAAGATGCCAACGGAGAACCCAGGCTATGCCCCGAATCTCCAGGCCGACGATGGCTCAGTGATGATGGCATCAAGTACCGCCGACGTCTTCGGCGTGATGCTCCGTTATGAACCGCTTCCAAACAAGGACACGATCGGCTACTGGGTGAAAAAGGACGACTGGGCCAGTTATGAATTCACGTTAAAAAAGCCGGGCCGTTTTCATCTCGTGCCACATGTCGGTTGCGGTACAAGCGGAGGTAGCCTTGTCAACTTTGAAGTCGCCGGACAGACACTGCCCCTGAAGGTCCCAGGGACCGGCCACTTTCAAAACTTCGTCCCGCAAGACTTGGGAATCGTGACTCTCGATAAACCAGGTCGATACACCCTGACGGTCAAACCGCAACAGCTGGTCGGTGTCGCCGTGATGGATGTTCGTCGGATTGAACTCAAACCGGTTACCGTCGCCGAAACGCTTCCCGACCTGCATCTCCTCGAACCGTTCTGGCGTTCAGGGATCGTCTTCCGCGAAAGCGTACTTTGTGTCGAAGACAACGTGAACCAGCCTGCGACAGGCAAGCTGTTGTTTCCCACAACGAAAATTCTTGCTCTCCACACGGCTGATGGACGTCAACAGTTCCAGGAAGGAATCGACTTCACTCGTTCCGCCGACGGGAAACAGATTGTTCGCACCGAAGAGTCGAGAATCCCTTATCTGAAAGGTTCTGACCTGTTCATGCCACGGGGTGCCCGACCCGTCTGGGCTGGCGGAGCACAGCCAGCGGTCCCTTGTGCACTGCCACATAAACTCGGTGATCCGGAAACTCACCTGCTCTTCGACAACGGACACTGGTTTCACGATCAACAGATCGAAGTAACGTATATTCGCACAGCAAACGACTGGCCTGAAGGGACACCGAAATTCGACGCTTCCAAGCTGCCAAAGACCTTGGCTCGTCTCAAGGCCAAACAAAAACTGACAATCGCCGTGAGCGGCGACAGTATTTCCTATGGCTTAAACGCTTCTGGGCTCGTCGGAGCTTCTCCCTATATGCCGATGTACCCCGATCTGATCGCGGCTCAATTGCGAGCCAGTTACGGCGGCGAAGTCGCTTTGATCAATCGAGCTGTCGGGGGCTGGGGTGTCCCCAACGGACTCGCTGATCTCGATAAGCTTCTCGAATCGAACCCGGACCTCGTTATTATCGCATATGGCATGAACGACGTCGGTCGCCGAAACCCGGACGCCTACCGCGACGGGATTCAGCAAATGATCACACGCATCAAATCGGCAAAGCCCCAAGCGGAAATTATCCTCGTTGCAACCATGGTCGGCAACGATCAATGGACACACACGCCACGCGAAATGTTTCCGAAATACCGTGAAGCGTTGCAATCGCTCTGCGGCGACGGAGTCGCCCTGGCCGACCTGACCACGTTGTGGACCGAAATGCTGAGGCGAAAACGAGACTGCGACCTCACCGGCAACGGAGTCAACCACCCCAGCGACTTCGGCCATCGAGTCTACGCGTCGGCTGTGCTGTCGCTACTAATCGAAACCCCTTAAAAAACCACAACCACGGAATCAACTCCATTCGATTTCCGAACGCGGCCACGATTCCGTTGCTTTCGAACGGCTGGCTCTTTTTTATATTGATCTTTCTACTTGCCTTGAAATGAACACAGTGCCTGCCGAACAACTAGCCGTCAATACCAATGATGAATGCCGTATTCTTCGCGAACTACGCGCAACGCCGCTCATCTTTGAACTGATCGAGGCATCGAGTGGTTCCGAACTTGCAATGCAGTCGAAGCTCCGTCGAGAATACCCCGACGACCTGGTGCGAGCTGCGGTCTCACTGTGCGAGTTACGAAAACGAGGAGGCGTCAAATTCACCCGTGCCAGCCAGATGTGGTTCGATCGCCAGGGATTGGAGCAGTCCACTACCGAGGCCGTCTCAAGATACAAGGCCACGCGATTTGCGGGTCCGGTCTGGGATCTCTGTAGCGGGATAGGTAGCGATGCGCTTTCGCTGGCATCTCACTGTGACGTCACTGCCGTCGATATCAATCCGGCTGCGGGACTGCGAACATTGTGGAATGCTGAGGCTTACAACGTTGCAGATCGCATGCAAGCTCGCTGCGCCGATGTTCGAGAACTTAAGGAACTGGACGGGCTGGTTCATATCGACCCGGATCGTCGGCCTGGCTCGGGAGGACGAGTTTCCCGGATCGAAGACTACGTTCCTGGTCTGGATTTCCTGCAGGAACTTATGACCCGATGTCGGGGTGGTGCCATCAAGGTCAGCCCCGCGAGTAACTTTGGCGGCAAGTTTCCAGACGCCGAAATCGAATTGATCAGCCTGAATGGTGAGTGTAAGGAAGCCACCGTCTGGTTTGGAGAACTCGCCCGAGACTCACTTTTCCGCGCGACGGTTTTACCGGAAGGTGAAAGTATTTCAGGGCATCCACTTGAGGTTGCTGTCCCGGTCACTCCCCTTGGTCGGTTTTTATATGACCCAGATCCAGCTGTCGTTCGAGCAGGTTTAGTTGACGTCATGGCTGATCAACTCGGTCTAAGTCGTCTCGACAGCGCAGAAGAATACCTGACATCGGATCAGTTGATTCATTCCCCGTTCGTTCAGACATTTGAAGTCTTGGCGAACCTCCCAAATAATGAACGAGACTTAAAAGGATGGCTGCGCACATCCGGTTTCGGTCCACTCGAAATCAAATGCCGGCACATTCCCGTGCAGGCCGATGTGTTGCGTCGACGGCTGCCACTTGACGGAAGAGATCCCGGTGTCGTGGTCTTTGTTCGACTCGATGGCAAGGCGCGGATTATCTGTGCAAAGCGAGTTGTGTCTTGAAATGACTTTAATCACTGGTGCGAACGAAAAGGGATCGTCATGACCGCTCGTCAACAAGAACCAAATTCCAATCCATCAAAGACCCCGAGTGCAACTCGACGCGATTTTTTGCAAATCGCCGGCGTCGCTGCAGCGGCCAGTGTCAGTCCGCTGATTCTTCGTGCCACAGATAAATCGGGCTCTAAAAGTCCGATTCTGGGTGAGGGCGAATATCAATACGAAGTTGTTTCCCAAAGTTGGGGAGAACTCCCGAGCCATTTGCAATGGGGGGAAACGCATGGCGTAGCCGTGGATGAAGCGGGATTGGTTTACATTAAACATCGCTCAAGTTTACCGGAACCAGTCGACGCGATCGCTGTCTTCGATCCACAAGGAAAATTTGTCCGATCGTTCGGTAAAGAATACCACACGGGTGGACACGGAATTGATATTCGCAAAGAGGGTGGAGAAGAATTCCTTTATCTTTGTGCAACCCGGACAGGACTGGTCACCAAGACAACTCTCAAGGGTGAGATCGTCTGGAAGAAAGAGCGATTGCTGGAATCGGGTAAGTATGACGATCCAAAAACGCTATACAGTCCGACCAACATTGCTTTTGCACCCGATGGCGGTTTTTATATCGCCGACGGATATGGTTCGCACTGGATTCACCAGTTTGATTCAAATGCGAAATGGATAAGGACTTTCGGTGGTGCAGGAGCAGAACCGGGTCAGTTCAAAACACCCCATGGATTGTGGCTTGACGATCGTCCTGGCCGTGAGACTGCGCTAGTGGTTGCAGATCGCGCTAACGCTCGCCTTCAGTATATGACAGTCGACGGAAAGCATGCCGGGTTTGTGACGCAGGATGCCAACGGCAAGCCGGGAATGACGTCTGAGGTGGGGGAATTGAATTCACCCGTCAGTTTCCCGGCACACTTTGATATCCGGGGCGATGTGCTGTTAGTTCCCGATCTGCACGCACGGGTGACTCTGTTTGACAAGAATAATAAGGTGATTACTCATTTGGGGTATGATCCCGCATGGACCAAACAAGTGCTGGGAGACGGTAAATTCCCGGTTCGTGTCGATCGATCGTTGTGGCAACCGGGGCGATTCATTCATCCGCACGACGCTTGTTTTGACCACTCAGGAAATCTGTTCGTCGTCGAATGGGTCCCAACCGGCAGGGTCAACTTTTTGAAACGCGTGAGTTAAACGATGAAGACAGATTCATTGTTTAACCGCGCCTCGAAGAGAAGCGAGAACGGAGTGGCGGAATTGCCGTCAACCGAGGCGTCATTTCTCTTGGGAGCGGTCCGAAAACTCGGGCCTGGCGCAACGCTCGAAGAGGTCGCCTGACCGCCGACCCGCCTGCGCCGCTGGCTTCGGGTTAAACGATAAAGGCACTGCGTCGGAGAAGACTCCGATGCAGTGGCACTATGAGGACGATGTCGTTCGCAAACAATTCAGCAGCAACCGCTCGAATTCGTTCCAATCAAAACTTGGCTGGTCGAGGATCACTTCCAGTCGACTGTCGCGGCGGTAGGGGATCGACTCGCAGGTCAACTCGCCCCCGACTCTGTTAAACAGAAGCCATTCGTTTCCGACGTTAAAAACACCTTTTAATCGATGCACGTCAAAACTGCCGTTGAAGAGTTCAAACAAGTCGACTCGGCGAAAGCTGTCGATTGGCGAAAACAGCCAACCACACGCGGCTCGGTCGCCCTGACGACTTTCCTTCCGCACGGGATGACGGGGCAAGAGAAACGAAATGTTATTTTTTAGAAAAGTTGGTTCAGCTTGTTCTTTCGATTCGACGCGGTGTGCATCAGGGAACAATGGGACCCGCTCAGGAGAAATGTCAGAGTCGAGCAGCGCAAGATCCAATTGTCCTTGCGTTGTGGTCAGAATCTGAGACTTCGGCGGGAACATCTCAAGAAGATATTTTAGAAATGCATTCAGTCGAACGGGGTCAGTTCGATCAAGCTTGTTCACAACGACAATATCGGCCATGTGAAGCTGATCTTGGAACACCTCTACATTCGTGACTTTCGGATTATCGAAGTCGGCGGCATCGGCGAGGCAAATCGTCGCGTGGAGATCGATCACGCTGCGAAACCACGGTCCACGTAGCGTATCCAGCACCTTCGCCGGGTGACCGAGTCCCGTCGGCTCGATCAACACCCGCTGGGGACTTGTCTGACGGATCAATTCCATTAAAGAGAATTCGATCGGGGCATCCGTTGAACAGCAAAAGCAGCCTCCAGCAATTTCGCTTACGGCGACGTAGTCGGAACCAGCAGCCTCGATGATGGCTCCGTCGATGCCGACTTCGCCGAACTCGTTCACCAGGACGGCCCATTTCTCGTCTGTCGGTTTTTGGGCGATCAAATGCCGGATGGCACTGGTCTTTCCCACGCCGAGAAAGCCCGTGATCAGATTCGTTGGGATTCTTGGCCGGTCGGTCATAAAGGGTGGCCAGTTTTTTTCGGTTTGGCTTTCATGCCGCAAAAAATGTCTTTTGCACGGGCTAAAGCCCATGCTACGTTGGTACGACGTTACGACGCTACGGCTTTTGCCCAACGTACAACGTGGCGATCCCGAATGTAAGCGGAGTCCATGTCACGTTCGTCAGGCCGCACGCTTCCAACTTGATGGCGAGTGCTTTTCCATAGGGAAATTCAGAAACTGACGCCGGAAGGTAATTGTACGCCGATTGCTTGTTTCGAGCGAACAGCTGACCGATGCGTGGAAGGACATACTTAAAATAATTTCGATAGATCACATTAAACAGTGGGTTGGTCGGCATCGAGAATTCCAGCACGGCGACTTGCCCACCAGGCTGACAGACGCGGATCATTTCGTTTAACCCGAGTTCGGTATTCGTCACATTTCGCAGGCCGAACGCCACGGATACAATCTGAAATTGATCATTCTCATAGGGAAGTTTCTGTGTATCGGCTTCGAGGAACGTCAATGGTGCGGCCCCCTCGGCAATCTGCTTGCCCCATTGCTTATCCCGTTTCCCTTCGGCCAGTCGCAACATTTCTGGCGTGAAGTCGGTCGCCATGACGGGGATCTTTCCTTTCCCCGCTTTCCAATAGGCCAAAGCGAGGTCTCCGGTTCCCGTACAGACATCCAGGATTGGAGCGTTCCCTTTCGGCGCAACCATACGAATTGTTCGCCAGCGCCAGTAGTAATCGACACCCCCTGAAAGGACATGGTTCATCAGGTCGTATCGCCCCGAGATCTCACCAAACATCTGGCGGACACGAGCTTCTGATTTATCAACGGTCGCGGACATATTTTACTTTTTCAAGAAGCAGGGTGATTCGTATTGTCGTTGGGCGTTACGTTGGTTTTGTCATAATTGCCCGATTCAGCATCGCTCACCGATCCAAACCATATTCGGACCAGCGTTCCATGACTTGCGCAACAATTTCGTCAGACATTTCTAACGTATCCGGCCAGGCAACCAATGATTCACGGCGATTCTTCCATGTCGCATCAATTCCAACTCGGCTGCTTAATGTTGACGATAAAGTAGTGTAGTCATCATCCCGCGCAAGACCATCAGAGAAGAGAAAATCTCGACTCGGACAAGCGTTGTTGCCGACGGTGAACCAGACGCGATCCTCATGATGTACGTCGACATCCGCGTCGACGATCACGATGGTTTTGATTCTACCAAACAATTCCATCCCCCAAAGCGCATGCAACACTCGTCGCGCCTGATGTTCGATCGATTTATGGATGCTGACGAACAACAGGTTCCGGCCAGCGCCGGAAAACGGCTGATGAATATCCACGATTTCTGGAAGTAGCCTTTTGAGAAGCGGCAGCGTCATCCGCTCACAGGCTAATGCGACCCAGGACTCTTCTCCCGGTGGTGTCGATGATACGACAGTTGCCGGAAAGACCGGGTTGGCTCGATGAGTGATCGCCGTCACCTGGATGATTGGCATTTCTCGCCGAACGTATCGGCCATTCCCTCTCGCGACCGAGAGGGGCTTTGATGACCGGGGATTCGCCGCATCGAGATAGCCTTCGATGACAATCTCGGCGGCAGCAGGAACCTCAAGCTCGTTCGAACGGCAGCGAACCTGTTCCAGACTGGCCCCGCGTAAAAGTCCCGCAAATAATCGTGGGTCACTCATTCCTGGCAGCGATGCAGCCAGACTGACAATGGGGTCGCTGCCGAGAACGATCGCCACGGGAAGATTGCGTTTTGTCTCAATCGCCGCGTTGATCAAATCTCGCTGATAATGGTCTCCGTCGTAAATTGCCAATTCGTTTTGAGCAGTGACAACGAGAGGCGCATTGAAGATTGTGGACTTTTCCATCGTCGGGTGGCACGTCACGAGTAGCCCCGAAGTGATGACCGGATCAGATTCGCACGGCCAGCACCTTGGAACCGGTAGATCCCAAAGATTGACGTCTCGTCCCAGTCGAACGACCTGCTGACAGGTGGCCGACTTCACCAGTTTGGGCGACCACTTGCTCATCCCGCCCCAACCGGGAACAAGTTTTAATGCGTCAAGCCAACTTCCTGTTTGTTCTGTGACCCAGCGTCGGTCGAGTTCAGAAGTGACGTCATCCAATTCTGCCACACCGAGACAAAGACAAAGCCGACGTCGACTCCCCAGCAGATTCGTCACGACGGGAATCTTGCTATTCTTCACATTTTCGAACAGGATCGCCGGCCCACCCTCGGGTGACGATTTCGCGACCCGATCCGTGATTGCAGCCATTTCCAGTGCCGAATCGACCGAGGCCGTGATTCGGACGAGTTCACCGTTGTCTTGGAGCAAGGCGAGGAATTCGGCCATCGAGGCGAAAGTCATAATCATCCTAAATTACACAATCGGTTTTCGAACCAGACGGTTATTGTAGCGAATCTTGTTCCGACAGTCCGCTCTGCGGGCATTTCATTCAGGAGGACGTGGTGACTCCGTCAAACAAACTGAATATGAGATGCTTGCGTTGTTGGGAAAGACCTCCTTTAGGAACAAAAAGGGACGATAATGAGTGCCACTGGCGGCTGCTTTGAGCCGCCAGTGGCACTCGGCGATGAAGCAGGCAACCCAACGAAACCCCACTGCCCCTGCGGCAGTGGTAATCGGGCCTTTGCACCAGCACGAGCCAACATTCACCGACAAGCAATTTCATTCGAATTCCTAGGGCAAAGGCCCGTTAACCACCGCCGCAGGGGGACTGTCGTGATAATATTATTTGTGG
>CAILLA010000157.1 GCA_903834925.1 uncultured Schlesneria sp. | reverse complement strand
GTCGAAGAAGGCGTCCAGTGCCGAGTTGATCGAGATCCGCAAGCTGATCGACGAGATGGAAAAGAAGGCAAAGTGACTGTTTTGTGCGGAGTAGTGCATTGACAATACTTAAGGTTTGGGTTGTGTGCCACTGCATCGGAGTCTTCTCCGACGCAGTGGCTTCCCGATTTTCGAGGCAATTGAAGAGCACTGGGTGACCGAAGACGGTCATCCAGTGGCACCCTAATCCTTTGACTCGTCAGTGCTGCGAATGCTGTTTCAGATGTTCCTGAATCCTCAATCGACAACAGAGGTTATCATGCTCACCATCCTGCATGCGTTGGAATTGCTCTTGATTGAGGCATTGGGTTGGGCGCTGGTTCATTTTGTCTGGCAGGCGGCTTTGCTCGCGCTGTTGCTGATTCTGCTGCTCATTCCATTGCGACGAGTTTCGGCGCGGGTGAGATATGTCGTTCAGTGTGCCGTGTTCGCAGTGATGTCCGCCTGTCCGCTGGTGACGTGGTGCTGGATCTCCACGTCGCAGACTGCGAAGCCTATGGCGATAGCAACCGTCCGCGATCCCATCGTGTACGAAGCCCCGCCCGTTGATGTCGCACCGATCCTGGTTGCTCCGGCTCTGCCCGCGAACGACCGTGATGTCCGTCCGTTGTCGTTCGAACCGGCTCCTTCGGCAGAGCCTTCCATGTTGAAAACCGTCTCGTGGACAGAGCGTCTTCATCGTCGTCTCACTCCGACGTTACCGTGGCTGGTGGGAGCGTGGTTACTTGGTGTCGTCGTCCTTTCGTTGCGGTTGCTGGTTGGTTGGCGAGTCGTGCAGCGGTTGAAGCGACTCGCCGTATCGCCCGTGGCCGAAGTGTGGCAGGTGAAATTGAAAGACCTTGCGGCACGGTTGAGAATCTCACGGCCGGTGAAGCTGGTCGAGGCAGCTTTGATCGAGGTGCCGACCGTGATTGGCTGGTTTCGCCCGGTGATTCTGTTGCCTATCAGTCTGCTCACGCGACTGACGCCGCAGCAATTTGAAGCCATCCTCGCCCACGAACTGGCTCACATTCATCGGCACGACTATCTTGTGAACCTGATCCAGACCGCGATCGAAACGCTGCTGTTCTATCACCCGGCGGTCTGGTGGGTATCGGGTCTGATTCGAGCCGAACGCGAGCATTGTTGCGACGATCTGGCGTTGAAACTCTGCAACAACGCGGTGACCTATGTCACGGCTCTGGCCGCGCTGGAAGAATTGCGAGCCAGCCCGACACTGACAGTCGCCGCAACCGGAGGCTCACTTCTCAGTCGTATCCGCCGCATCGCTGTCGGTCCAGGCGACGTCTCGCACCGCTCAACTCGGTGGGGAGCAAGCCTGATCTCGCTAATTGTGATCGGGTCGCTGGGCCTCACGACGTACTTTGCCCTGCACGCGAACGACGATCCAAAATCCACTGCGGAACAAACCGCGACGACGACGAACGACGAGACCAAGGAGAGAAAAGCCGGCGACATTCAACGCGAATCCTCCGATTTTGAGTCGATCCAAGGTGAAGTGATCGACGCTGTGACCGGCAAGCCGATCAAAGGGGCGACAGTTCGGTTTCGGGTTTTTGAAAAATTGCCGTTTGATCCTCGTGGGAAGGACAAACCGCTGGCGGAACTGGTGTTTCGCAATGTCGGGCGATACACGTTTGAGTTGCCCGACACGGTGAACGGGCAAACGAACTTGTTTGTCGAACGGTTCGCAGAGCATCCCGATTATCAGTCGATGGGAGCGATCGGACAGGGGTTCTATTTCTTGCCGAAAGCGGCATCGGGTCACGCTCGCGATTCCATTCGGCAGGTGAAGATGGTTCCGGGAAAGGTTATCACGGGGCTGGTTCTGGACCTTGACGGACTGCCAGCCAGGGAAGTTGCCGTCACGTCAGGAAGGTATCGCGATGGTTGGCAGAACGGATGTGAGCACAAGGCGACAACCGATGCCAACGGGCGTTATCGACTGGTCGTTCCCGAAAATCACGGACGGGGTCGTCTCTATGTCATCCCGGATCACGCGGCGGCGGTTTCACGAGCGATCACTGAGGAGTTCGGCGAGCAACAGGTTTTCCAGCTGCGACCCGGCACGCGGTTGTTTGGTCGAGTGACCGATGCTCACGGTAAAGGCGTTGCGGGCGTCGCGATGCGAGCGGATGGAAGTGACCGAGTCCCCTGGCGATACGCGATGACCGATGTCGACGGCCGATATTCATTCCCGCCGATCCAATACGGGACATACGTTGTGGATCTGTACGACGAAGGTCGCTTTCGCGAACTACCGAAAAACGGCGTGCGACTTCCCGACGTTTTCTTGCCTCAGGTCGTTGAGCTTCCCAAGACCGCACCGACTAAGCAGCAGCTTGACTTCCATCCGACCGAATCGGTGCGCATGACCGCTCGATATACGACCAGCGACAATCAGCCGATGAGCGATCGTAGCCTCACAATTTCCGGGGTCGCTAACAAAGTACCCTGGTGGGGCTGGCTGCGCGAAACGGCCAATCAACCCGGCCTCTACGAACTGAGAGTTCCTCGCGGCTTTGCAGGCCGCTTTAATGAGAACGCCGACAACGGCGGCTTTCTGCGGATAACTCGCGAAACGGCCGATGGAAAATCAGCTCCCGAACAATATGTCACCGATTTCGATAAAGACGGAATCTCGTTCCACGTTGTCCGCATGAAGCCGTCTTCGGTCACGCTACGACCGACGTTCGACGGTAAGCCCGTAAAACCAACCGGGCCACGGAATTTTCCGCAATTCGCAAATGCCAATGATGCTCAACAACTCGGTGCTCGCATGGCATCATCGCAATCGCGAATGACTGAAGAGGGTGGCATCTGGTTCGACGCTCACCCTGACATCGACCTCGTACTGAAGCTCGAGGAAAAAGGCTTTAAACCGTGGCAAAAGACCGTCCGAATCCCCGAGGGAGAAAACCAAGTGATTGAAGTCCCACTGGTTCCAGATAACGCCAATGCTGGACGCGAAATTCCCGCCCCTGGCATCGGCCCGAACTCAAGTCTCCCGAATTCGGACGAAGAAACAAATCTGATTCCGAAGACGAAGGTTGTCGAAACCTCACCTCCAGCCGACAAACCAACGGCATCCGCCAGCCTAAGCATCAAGTATGACATGCCCGGAGCAGAAGCTGAGACGCGGATCTTCGTGGAGCGTATCGACCCTGAGTTCCAGTCGAAAAACGGTCGTCGCGAGGAATTCGGCAATGAAGAGTATGGAGGAGTTCGTTTCAGTCGTCTCAAGAACGGCGATTCGCTGACGATCGAAAAATTGCCTGCCGGAAAGTATCTGGTGGCGCGTTATCGTCTGTTAGACATCGTTCGTGAAGGTACAGGCAAGGCTCAGAAGAGCGTCTACCTCGACAGGCAGTGGATCGAACTTGTGGAGCACGAGACCAAATCTGTCAGCCTGTTGCGACCGAAGGGCCAGCCGATCTCGGGTCGCGTGGTGGTTCCTGCAGACTTGGAAGTCAACACTCTGGTTGTGCATGTGAATAGCGAGAATGCACGCTATGGCTCGCTGGATCTCCACCTCGATAGCCGGGATGTCAAACATTTCGATGCCCTCAACGTGGGATCGGACGGCACGTTCAAAACGGAACCACTTCCTCCCGGCCGATACAAGGTCATCGTCGAGGGATACGCGAATCACAATCTGGCAGTTTCCGGTATCATCGTGCCGAGCTGGGAAGGAACTGCAGACGTCATTGTCACGGAGTCCACCGCGCCTGCAGCCATCGAATTGACATTGCGTGAATTTGATCGCGAGGCGTGGTTCAAAGACCACCAAGTCGCAGAGGCGAACGCCCGACGCAACGCGGCGATTCCGTTGGATCAAAGCGTGCAGCTCGCCGATGTCGTGCGCCAATTCAACGCCAAGAACAAAGAACTTGAACAAGGACTCGATCAACCCGCCCTGACGGAAGACGAAGTCATCACAGTTCTTACGCAAGACGAGTGGAAGCCCGAGAACACACCGTTGAACGAAAAAGAGATCGCGGCGTTCAAGGCGGTTGCTCAGTCGCAGCGGCTGCCGAAGGGTTCGTCGTTGCAGGTTATCACCAAAGGGCGGACGGATACGTTTTCCTACCGGAAACTCTGGGAGGTGAAATTGATGCTGCCAGCAATTGGTCATGATGGCTTCGTCGGCCTCACGATTCGCGATACCGAAGTCGTCAATGAGCAGATCGATCCTCGGCAGGTCGCCTGGGGCGAGCCGGATGCTTTGGGGCTGTCGCTGGGTATTTACCTGTCTCCGAAGAAGGAAAAGTACGCGATTGGCGAGCGAGTGAAACTGCGGATGTTCGTTCGCAACGAAGGAAAGCAGGCTGTCGACAACCTGACGTTCTATAACATTTCATGGCCCGAACCAAAGGATTTCACCGTCACCGATCAAACGGGAGCCGCCGTTGCCGTGCGCAGCGTCCATAACGAACAGTGGGGATTACAATGGGTCGCCGGAGCCAGAGCAGGCCAACTCGCCCCAGGTGACACGCACGCCTTCAACGTTCCATTTGAGTTGGCCATCGGTGGCGACGCGCCAAGCAAGTTGGTCGGTCGAGTCATCGACGCTCGCTGCGGCCAAAAACTGTCACTTCGAGTCCGCGAACACAACGGCAATGATCGCGACCGCAAGGAAGGCGAACCAGAACCCGAATCAGGCAGCATCGAACTCTCGGTCGCAGACGGTCCAATGCCAAACGAATAAGAGAACGACCTTCATGTATGGAGTTGTACCGGTTTCATGGTCTCCAACGTCCCTCGGCGCCACTTCGATGAAGTTCGGGGGCGTCTAACTATTTCAATCGCAGGATGTAGACTGCGCCAGAACCGTCCGCGACAGCCAGATGGCGGCCGTCGGGAGCAAATCGGATCTGCCAGATTCGTCCCGGCATCGTCCACGTTTTGAGCCGCTGCTTTGTCTGCACATTCCAGAGGATCAGTTTTCCGTCCCAATCTCCCGATGCGAGGACTTTCCCGGCTGAACCGAAGTCCACACTGGCAACGACCGTCTTGTGACCGCGAAAGACGTCGTGCTCTTTGTCGTTCTTCTCATCGAGTTTCCAGAGGTGAATGGTTCCGTCGCGGTGGCCACTTGCGACCTGTACCCGTCCGGGGGACCAGGCGATCGATTCAATTCTGTCTGTCCCCTCCAGCTTGTCCGTCGTCTCGAATGTGCTGGGTTCGATTAAATCGACCGACGGCCCATTTTCGCTGGCGAGTGCCAATCGTCGACCGTCGGAAGAGAATGACAGGTGCGGGTGATAGACGGCGGCCTTGTCTGTTGAGATCAGTGTTTTTGGCGGCTGGGAACTGAAGTCAATCAAGTCGAGACGCGGTGGCGACGTCCAACCGGCCGCGAGAACTCGCCGATCCGGTGCAAACGAGACCGCCCTGGCGAACAAACCGCTTTTTGACGAGGGGAAAGTCGTCAACGGTGCCCATTTTTCGACGCTCCAACACGCGACACCCGAATCACTTGCCGCCACAAGAACGTTTGCATCGTGCGAAAAGGCAATGTCTTGAATCCAGCCGCTGCAACCATCAAGTGATCTCTCCTGTTTGGGATGACGGTCACCAAACCGCCAAATTCGAACTTCGTTCGGAGTTCCATTTTCGACATTGTTGTCGGTTGCGGATCCGGTCGCGAGCAGCTTGCCGTCCTTGGAAAATGCCATCGACAAGACCGGATGACTGTGCCCGTCGAAGGCGTTCTTCGCTTCAAAAGTTTTTGCGTTCGCCGTCCATCGCCGAACTGTGTGGTCCCAACCTGCGGAATAGAGAGTGTTTCCGTCTGGGGAAAATGCCAATGCCCCAATCCAATCCTTGTGTTGGGTAAGGACGTCGATCTGCGTGGGTTCGCCGTTGTTCCAATCCCAAACCACGATCCTATGATCGTACCCGCCGCTCACAAATTTCTGACCGTCGGGTGAAAATGCAATCGCACTGACATCATCGGCGTGCGCTGACAACTCGATTGTTTTCACAGGAGCGGGCTCTTTCAGTTCCCAGATCACGATGCACCCGTCATCCCGTCCAACAAGAACGCGAGTTTCATCCGGTGAAAATGCAACCGACTGAATGCGCCGGTCGGAGTCTGTCAAGAACGAATGCGGCTTCTCGTCTTTCTGTTTCAGATCCCAGAGGTAAACTTCCCCTATGGGTGCCTGAACACAACCACCCACCAACCAGCGACCACTTTTGGACAACAAAAGGCATTCGGGCGGTTGTTCAACGCCCCGAAACGGTCCGCGGCTTGGTTCTAACTTACCGCTCCTAAATGTGAATAGCCGAATCACTTCCTCCCGGTTAGGGCTTCGAGTTTGGGAATGGACCGCGATTGTCGAGCCATCGGCTGACATAAAGGGAATCCCCTGGTGTTCCAATGGCAACTTCTGGGGAGGGATGGTTTCGTTATCAAGATTCCAGACTCGCAAAAACCCATCGCCCGAGATCGCTAGAAGCGACTCTGAATCCGTCGTGAACGCCACGGCGTTCACGTCATCTGCCGCTCCCTTGAGAATCCGAATTGGCTTCAATGTCTTTGGATCCCACAATCGAACAGATTGATCCCGGCTTCCAGTGGCGACCCAACGGCCATCTGGACTGACCGCGACACATTTCGCAGGCGCTGTATGACGACCGACGTACGAACCAAGCACCGCCACCGTCTCGTCCGGAATCTCTGGACCAAGTTCCTTGCGTTCAACGGGCTTCAGATCTAACGCATCCATCGGCGAATCTAACGCATTCATTGACGAACGCAGATCCCCGACCACGAGACCCCTCAGCCACAACCCCATGAATGCCAGCGCGAGCATCAGGGTCGCGCAGCCCAGTTTTCGTTTCCATCCGTGCGAAAAGTCGTCCATGAGTCCAGTTCTCGTCGCTTATCTGAACGATATTGGATGGATAAACAGGGACAAATCCTATTTCTATCTGGA
Organism: uncultured Schlesneria sp.; assembly: GCA_903834925.1. GTDB lineage: Bacteria > Planctomycetota > Planctomycetia > Planctomycetales > Planctomycetaceae > Schlesneria. Next base: position 920 of record CAILLA010000157.1, on the reverse strand, counting down.
TCAATCGTCAATGGGGCACAGCTTTTTCACAGATTTCAGCACGTCGAGGAGTTTCAGGAAATCTGACGGTGTCGCAGGCGATCCTTGAGATCCGCCGTTTGTGACTTAAGTTCTTTCAAAGTTTCTCCATCGAAATCCGAATCGGTTTCGACAGGGAGATTTAAAATCTCTTGAAGTATCCGAGCTGCGTTCACGAGGCACGAGGATCAGGATGAATGACGTTGTCGTACTCGTTCTTGCAGGTCGGAAGTCAGACTCTGCAGGTCGTCGAGTGATTTGCCATCGAAGTCCGAGTCTGTGCTAAGTGGAATTTGCAAAATCTCCTGCAGCACGCGAATCGTTTTGATCTCGCCTTCAATCTTCCCTTCAATCCTCCCCTCGATCTTCCCCTCTTTACGAGAAGCATTAAGTTCCCATTGCCGGTCCCGAATCGCTTTTTCGCGTGAATCGTACATCGCTTTATCCTCAGTAACTTGTGCGATCTGTGTGATGGTCTGCGTCGCCTGGCGAATTGCTTCTTGTGGAAACAGCTTCAATAATTCCTCAGGTTCGTACTCATGGGCATGAAGCAGCCAGTAGACCCAACATTCCAGAAGACTCGCTATCGCCAGATCTTTCTCTTGCAGATGATACCGTCCCAGCTCAATCGTGTGAATTTCTAAAGTATCATTCAGTGTTCGCCCCGATTCCAGATCGGTGAATCGGAAGGCATGGTGGACCTTCGTTGAGTCGTGCCAGAGGACGCCATCAAGCAGACAGATGGAATACGCGGGCTTCAGCAATACATAGTCATCGCCCGATCTCAGTTGGTCGGTGTAAATTTCGCACCCGTAAAAGACGATCCGCTGGATCAATCCGGTAAAGATCGACAGCTGCATTTCGACATCGTAGATCGCGCCGGTCTGATCGATTGCTTTGAT
>CAILLA010000156.1 GCA_903834925.1 uncultured Schlesneria sp. | reverse complement strand
CTCTGCTCAACATGATCAACTTACGCAGGTCGGGCGGGTCAACAGGATGTGACCAAGATGCTCTGCCAGCCATCAACTTGTTCATTGACAATGCTGGCTCCTGCCAAGCTCAATCTGTTCCTGCGCGTGGTTCGTCGTCGTCCAGATGGCTTTCATGACCTCGAAACTGTCATGACATCCATTAATTTGTTCGACACTCTCTTGTTCGAACCGAGCGATTCACCCGAGATCAGCCTTCACGTCGTCATGGCGTCATCGCAAAATCGAAACAGCCTTCCCCCAGTTCCGATTCCGACCGATTCGAGCAATCTGGTGGTTCGTGCAGCACAGCTGCTTAAGGATTATGCGGGAATTTCGGCTGGGGTCAAAATCACGTTAGTGAAACGGATTCCTTCTGCAGCCGGAATGGGTGGCGGTTCCAGCGATGCGGCTACGACACTGGCGGGACTTAATCGTTTCTGGAATCTTTCGCGAACGCGAGCCGAGTTATCAGAACTTGCCGCTCAGCTGGGGAGCGATATTGGGTTCTTTCTTGGGGGCTGTTCTACGGCGATTTGCCGTGGTCGGGGCGAATTGATCGAACCAATTCAGGTTCCCACGTCTCTCCATTTTGTCGTAGCACGGCCGAATTCGGGTTTGTCGACGCCAGCGGTCTTCAAACAATGTCGTCCAAATGAGTCTGGGGCGAGTGTCGAAGAATTCGCAAAGTCGTTGCAGGATGACGGGAACAGCCGCATGGTGCGATTGTTGCTCAATGATCTGCAAGCACCAGCAGAAATCCTGAATGATGAAGTCAGACAAATGCGACAACAGTTTAACAAACTACCCGTTCTCGGCCATTTGATGACTGGAAGCGGCACCTCATACTTCGGAGTTTGCGCATCTTCACGACATGCCGGAATGATGGCAGCGAGATTACGAGCTGCCGGAATCCCCTGGGTGCATGTCGCCAGGAGCTGTTCGTAGCGTGTTAAGGAGAACGTCCGTGGAAATCACCGAGATTCGCATCAAGTTGATGAGTGACCCGAATGAACGGCTGCAGGCGTTTTGTTCGCTGACGTTCGACGGAAGTTTCGTCATTCGTGACTTGAAGATTATTCAAGGGACAAAAGGCTCGTTCGTGGCCATGCCCAGCCGCAAGCTGACCGACCACTGTCCTCGCTGTTCGGCCAAAAATCACTTGCGAGCACAGTTCTGCAACGAATGTGGTGTCCGACTCCATCAGGATCGGGCAATGAAGTCCGACGATGGACGAGCCAAGCTCTACGCAGACATCGCGCATCCGATCAACTCGGGATGCCGTGAGACGATCCAGGAGCAGGTTTTGATCGCTTACGTCAGCGAATTAGAACGGTCCAAGCAACCAGGATATGTTTGCCTCTACGATGACTATGGCGAAGACAATTTTGCTCAACTATGCGACGATGAACTTCCAGGAACCGACCTGACCCATTTTCAACGGAATTCCGGCGCTCATCACCGTCATGACGCGGCCGAAATCCGGCATCCATCTCCACATGTGAGCGCGTCCGAAGCCGCACCAAATCACTTCGCAATCGCCCAGCGGAACGGGCATGACGATGAAGAAAAATTCGGCGTCGGAATCATTTGAACCCGGTACACGCACACTGACCTGATGATACAACCCAAAGACGGGATGAAATGGGTGCCACGGTTTTACCGTCTTCGGTTAAGCCGTTCTCTTCGTACACATTATCGAATTCTGATGACACGGCCTTGTCGAAGACTCCAGAGAGGCTTCGCCTCAGACCAAAGTAGCCATCATCGCTCCGAGGTTGTCAGTTTTTGTAAGTTGAGAATGGTAAGCCACAACCCGTCGCATGGGCTTCAGCCCGTGCG
>CAILLA010000155.1 GCA_903834925.1 uncultured Schlesneria sp. | reverse complement strand
GCGATGATGCGTGGGTGTGTGGATCGTCGATTTCGCGTTGCTTCTTTTTAGTGCGCGAAGATGCGTGGGTACGTGGATTGTCGATTTCGCGTTGCTTCCTTTTATCGCGCGATGATGCGTGGGTGTGTGGATCGTCGATTTCGCGTTGCTTCTTTTTAGTGCGCGAAGATGCGTGGGTACGTGGATTGTCGATTTCGCGTTGTTGCATGGCTTTGTCGTGTCGGCTTTCGCTCGATACACGAATACGGGTTCGCACGGGCTAAAGCCCATGCTACGAGTACCTGCATCATCAGGTCACTGGCTTCATCAGACGATTCGTCTTGCAGAAATTGCCGATTCCGGGCAAACTTCGCGCGCCATGTAAGGCGGGGAACGAAATTCAGCCAGGAGGGCGATGTAATGAGAAATCGATGGATGGGGTTCGTGCTGTTTGGTCTGGGAATCGCGGCAGGGCCAACGGCGTTTCATTTCGGTGACTCGTTGCTTAAGCCAGTAGAGGCCGAAGACAAGATTTTTGCCCAACAAACAGTGAAAGTACAAGAAGGTGAAGTCCAATCAACCTCAGCGCCTTACTGTTTGGACCTAATTGGATTGGATCTTACGGGCATTGATCGACGAAAACTCGTTCCTTCGGAACAACGCAAGATCCATGCGACCGGCGACGGCTCCGTGGGTTACATCATTTTGTCAGGCGATGGAAAAGATACTGTTACGATCTCGCAATTGAACTTTTGTGAGACGGTTAAAGGTATTGGCGTTGACAAAACAAAAGAGGTCAATTTCGCTGAGACCATAAAGATTTTCGATGGTGCTTTCAATGTTTTTACATCAACAGTACCAGCGATGATGCTCACAACGATGACATCTGGCGATGGAAATTCGATCATGGGGCTCGTACCCCAGTTCGTACAGATCGCTTCCGACGATGGTAACCCGATCAATTGTTGCGAACAACGCCCAGCATCGGCGAGCCTGTGTGACTATCCTAAAGTGAACGTTCCTGGAGTGGGCCCCGTTCCGATCGCAATTGGGTGGGATCGTCCTGTCATTGTTCGTGAAGTGGATGGGATGACGAATCTTATTGGTGGTTCGGAGGTAATCACATCCGGTGGTGCGATCTCATTTGATGGTGGGACCCGTTATAGAATTCTTCTGACTGCCGCCAACACCACTCAGAACGCTGAAGCAATGCCTGAAACCGAAGAGGAGTGCGCTCCCAATCTGACGTCGAAATTCATTGAACTGTCTCAGGAATTGGCCAAGCGGAAACTGCAACGGTTAAGCCCGTGTGAGTTGGCTCAAAAAATTGAAGAACTCGAGCAAGAAATCTCGAATGACGAAGCGATCACCAAATTGGAAGAAGCTCGAAAACATTTGCAGGATCTCGCGAACAAACATCCGAATAGCCCCGCCGCTCAAAGTGCGATGAGGATGCTCGAAGCAGAACATACGCTGAACAGTGAGAGAACGTTGAATCCAACGCCTGATTTTCGGCCAACTTTTTGACGTTTTCAGGGGGAAACGTTGATATGCAGAACATTTCCCGTGCTGGGGGCATTTTGCAGATTGCGGCTGGATGGTATCTGAAGCAATGAAACCGCAACGAAAAAACGGAGCCGAAGGTGATTTCCCCTCGACTCCGTTTTTTGAGATGCTTTTCCAGACGAATCATTCGAGCAGGGAAGTTGTTTCCGGCTCATATGTTTGATCAATCTTTATTGTAACGCCTTCTTTTCCTTTGGCATCGGCAGGATGATCAAGGCGTTTTCTGGCAGAGAAACGTCGGCCGGCTTGTCATTGATCTTGTACTGCACTTTCAGTTGCTTCACGGTACTCGGAGCGGGGTCTCCGCCGAAAGCTTCATTATAATTGGCCGTCGGTAACGTAATCAGCGGCGTATCGTTCGCCAGTTTCTGCAGAATCTCGGTGACATCCTTCTGAGAGGCACCCGAGCCATATTCGGCTTTGATGATTTCCAGTTTAACTTTATTCAGTTCAATACTGCTAAGAAGCTCTCGAGCTTCAGGTGACTTATCTCCAATTTTCTGTGCAATGGTCAACGCCGCTGCCGCAGCATCTTCTTTCAACTCGGGATTCTGATACGCCTTGACGGCCAACTTGAGCGTTTCCAAATTTGGATAACGCTTCAGGACTTCAACGACCAGCTTCTTTTCTGGAATACGCTGAGCAGCCTCGGTCGCCAGCTTGCACATTTCGATACGCTCTGGCTCCGACATCGTAAATTGTCTGGCGACTTTAATGTACCCTCGCATAGCTCGAATCTGGAACTTTTCGGCGGGGGCGTTCTTCGCCAGATCCAATAATACCGGTGCTGCATCGATCGTCATCCAGTCGCCCAGCAGTTCGCTGGCAACGTCTTGCAATTGTGGGTCGTTGTTCTTCGCTGCTGCTCCAATCGTTTGCAGTGCTTTGGTTCCGCTCACGGCACCGAGAATCTTTAGCAGAGCAATTTTCGTGGGGACGGGAGCCTTTTCCAAAGCGGCTGCCAGTTCCGTCGAACAGGCATCTCGATCTGGCATGCGGACGCAAGCGGTTTTCAGGGCTAGCTGAGCCAATGGGGCGTCGTCCGCCGTCTTGGGCGCAACAACTTGCTTGATCAACACTGAAAGCTTGTCGGCAGTAACGGTATTACCGAGTGAGGTCAGAGCCGCACTTCGGATCGATTTGTCGCTATTGTCGACTGCTTTTAAGAGTGTTGGCAAAGCTTCAATGCGGCGGTCGCCGATCAGTTCGATCAGCAACACGTAAAGTTTAGGATCGGGTTTAGCGAGCCGAGCCACGATCTCTTTGTCGATGCTTTCACCGGGTAATTCGGCCAGGGCCTTTTTCGCAGACTGTGAAATTGCGGGGTCAGTTTCGATGCCCGATTCGAGCAATGTCGACAGGCAGGTTGTATTGCCCACTCGTCCAAGGGCTTCCAATGCCGAGATCCGAACCTGTTTTGGCTGCTTTGGTCCACTCTTGGCAGCCTTGAGAATTGCTGGCAGTACAACCGTGCTTGGTCGATCGGCCATGGCCGTGACAATCAGAGCTGCGCGGTCAGGCGATTCAGTTGTTGCTCGAGTCAATTCTGTAGCCAACGCCTCATCAATATCACTTCCAGGAAATTCACGAGCCGTACTGAGAGCGATGTTGAAAAGGGCCTTGTTTGGGGACTTGAATTGTTCGAGAAGAAGTGGAATTCCATTCTTCTTGCGGGCAAGAATCGCGCCTCGAGTCGCTTCCAGGATTCGTTGTTCGGGGACTTGGGCCTTGCGAATAACGTCGTATAGTGCAACTGATTCGGTTTCGAGGCCATCGGCCTGGAAACGTTCGGCACACAGCACACAACCTTCGGCGACAGCAGAACGAACTTTCGGAGGGGCGGATGCCAGCACTCCTTGAAGCGACTTGGCTGCTGCGGGTGACCCAATTCGCCCAAGTGCTACAGCCGCTGCCGAAGCGACCTCTGGATCAGCATTCTGTAATCTCGCGGTCAGCAGATCGACGGCACTGGTGTCGCGTCGGACACCGATCGAATTGATCGTGCCAACGAGCAGCAGTCCCTGCAGGTTGTCGACAGCCGCCCGTAACGCTTCGTCTGCTTCCGAACCAGGAATCGCTTCAAGAGCAATCCGTGACCAGGATGAGAGCTGTTCGTTACCAAGCAGTTTTGCTAACTCCGGAACCGCTTTGCCAGAACCGTAGATCGCCAGATTCTTGCAGGCGATTGCCTTTTCGGATGCCGGTGCTTCGGAAGTAAGGACGGCGATCAGTTCTGCTTCTTTTTCCGGCGAAGTAGCCGGTCCGTCAGCTCGGACCGATGCCGTCGAGAATAGAATCAGTGCTAAAGGGATTAAAGCAGACGTGACTCGTCGAGTGATATTCATGGTGTCTGTCCAGAAGTCTGAGATGTCAGAATTATGAGTTTTTGGTTGAAACCCACCCCACCGGGCCTGTCCCAGTGGTTTACGGGCTTTTGCACGAGACCGTTAGAAAACGGACCGGCCGATAAAAATGCCAGATTTTCCAATCTGACGGGGAAGAAAACGAGAAGCCGATCGCCACCCCTTATTTTACCTCAGTCAAGTTCAGATCATGGATCAAGACCGAGGCAGAAGAGCCACTGCACCTCCAAAGGCTGAAATGCAGTGGCAAACTTCCATTTGTGTGTGACGCCGAGAAAAGAATCTTACAGCCGCCAAGGTTCGCGGAGTGCTTCTGAACGGAGGCGGTTGGCTTGTTCATCATTGATGAACTCGTTCGTTTTCGGATCGAGTTTCACCTGGCGTCCCAAGTGCAGTGCGATGTTGGCGGCATGGCAGGCAATATGTGCGTTACATGCAGCTTCGGCGTTCCCCTTGGGTTGGCTGCGTGTCTTCACGCAGTCGAGGAAGTCGCGAACGTGGAACGTCGCGGGATATTCGGCGATCTCGGCCACCGTTCGTCCGGCGAGCAGCGTCGGGGAACTGAGGACAAGTTTGCCGCTATCGCCGGTTTCGACCCAGCCGGTTTCTCCTTCGAATCGGACAGGGCAAGAACCGAGTGGAATCCAGCCCTTTTCGCGGAAGATCAATTCGACGCCATCTGCATAACGAGCGACCAATTCTCCATCCTTCGGTGGGTCGTATTCGATCGGTGCAGGAACATCGTTAACGGCCCATTGGCAGAGGTCAACGCAGTGGGAACCCCATTCGAGAACGCCACCACCGACGAGTCCGCCACCTTTTTCAAAATTGAATCCGTCGAGCAATTTGGCGTTGAACGGTCGCCATGCAGCAGGGCCAAGGTACATATTCCAGTCAACGACTTCAGCGTTTGGTTCTGTTTCAGGAATCAACCAGCCACTCATCATGGCCTGCATCCCAGCGGGGTGAGCGTAGACCTTTTTGAGTTTTCCGAGTTTCCCTGTGCGAGCCAGTTCGCAGGCAAAGGCAAAGTGCGGCAGGTTTCGACGTTGGGTACCTGCCTGGAAGACGCGGCCTGTTCGGCGAATCGTATCCTTCAGGATGACGCTTTGAGCGATGTTTTTTGTACAAGGCTTTTCGCAGTACATGTCCTTACCTGCCCTGGCTGCCTGCATTGCGGCAGTGCAGTGCCAGTTCGGTCCCGTGGCGATCAGTACTGCGTCAATGTCTTTGCGATCGAGCAGTTCACGGAAATCGCGGTAGGTGGCACAGTTTTCGTTCTTATTGTGATCGTCAGCTCGCTTTTTGATAGCAATTCGCTGCTTTTCTTTGATATCGCAAACTGCGACGAATTGAACGTCCTTTTGCTCAAGGAAGCAGCCGAGGTCGTATGTTCCTCGGTTTCCGATACCGATCCCGCCGACGACGACTCGTTCGCTCGGCGGAACCGCGCCATCAAGTCCCAATGCCGAACTCGGAATGATCATCGGTGCCGCAAAAACAGCACTGGCCGAAAGGGAGGTCTTCAAAAACTGACGCCGATGAAGTTGCGTGACGTTTTTCGACATGACTGCTCTCCTGAATGTGTTTGATGGGATGACCGCCGAAGCTGAGACAAACGAATCGGGGATCTACGGAATTCCGAACAGCATACCTTCCAGATATCGACAATTGCTACCCATAAGCCTCGATTGTTTCGTACGAATCGTTTCAATATCCGAGTTCGGTCAATTCGATCCCTGTGAAATAATGTCGAATGATCTCGGCACTGGTCCGGCCGGCCTCCGCCTGGCCCTTTGCCCCCCATTGACAGAATCCAACGCCGTGACCATGACCTCGGCCATCAAATACGACTCGGTCCTTTTCCAATTTGATCTGAAAATGAGGGCTGTGCAGCGTCCCCGGCGGTAAACGATCACGAAGTTCGATTCCACTGACGGACGGTCGGTCTTTGCCCGCGTCGAGCTCAAAACGGGAAATGACACCAGACCCAGGCGGGGAAGTTTGCCGGACAGAACGTATCGAAGTCGCTTTTTTCTCGTTGTTATTGGAGTTGGTCGCTCGTTGTTGAAATGCATCACGAGACAATTCGGTCGTCCAGCGATAATGGGGTGACTCGCGGCACCACTCACAGGGAACCGATTTCAGGGCGTCGGTTGCGTCTTTGAAAACCTCGCTGCCATGAATTGTTCGTCCTCCGCAGACGGCTGAATAATACGTACAAAACAACTCGTTTCGCAGGGTGCAAACGACGCCGCGAGTCTCTTTTACGACTCGGCGACTGCTTTCACTTTCTCCCGCCAGCCGTCGACCTGATGCATCAATGTATTCCACGCCGAGATACTTTTGACTTCGCTGCGAAGAGAGCAAGTCAAACACCGATTTTGGGTCGGCTTGCCGGACTTGATACAAGGCATAAGTTCTGGCGACGATTGCTTGAGCCTGCCGGGCTGCCTCGGGGAATTTCGTCGGCATCTCGGAATCGACCACACTTGCAAGATATTCCTCGATTGGCAGCACGTTGACGGCCGAGATTAGTCCATCGGCGCGACGAAACAACCTCATTCGGCCCCGATAAAGATGGCCATCCACCCGGATTGAGGGTAATTGATCCGGCTGGATTTCAATCTGTTTTGTGGCGTATTGGTGTGATCCGAGTTTGAGTCCTTTCGCTGTGGATGTCACCACGATTTGACTGAGCCCCGTTTCCGATGCCAGTTCTTCTTGGGATTCAATCGAAATCAACCGGTATCGTCCTCGAACATCAAGCTTAAGCGACTGGACGCCGCCCGGTGTGACATTCACGCGAATAATAGGCTCGGTTGCTTTTGCCCGCTGACGAGTCGTTTTCGAGGGGAGGGAAGGGGGTGCAGACCGCGGCCTGGCGAACGTCTGCAGTGGCGGCGGTGCCTGATGAATCACTGGAGCCGTTTGTACGGCTGCGATTGCAAACACAATCGCAATAAGTGGTAACGCAACGATCCATAACCCACTGGGCTTGCTCGAAGAAGTTTGTTTCTCATTAGAGGAAAGCAAACAAGGCTGCGCAGCGAGTTTGCTGTCAGCCTTGTTTGGTGAGTTATTCACTCTGCGGTCTCCGACACGCGCGTGATACGGCATGGACGATCATGTCCATCATTCAATTCATCAGTCGTTACGCAGTTTCAGGCCAATCTCACCCAATTGCTGTCGAATTTCATTCAGTGAGGTCACACCAAAATTTTTGGTCGCCAGTAATTCGTCAGGGGTCCGCTGGACCAATTCAGAAAGGCTGGTAATTCCAAGGCGAGCCATACATTTTCGAGCACGCACAGACAAGTTCAAATCGGAGACCGACCGAGCCAGCATCGCCTGTTCTTGAGGGGACAGATCGGTTGGCAGGATCGCGTATGTACCGACTGCACCGCCTGGCGCGGCCCCTTGCCATGCGCCCGGCTCTTTCGGCTTGGCAGGTGCAAGGTTTTGGCCAATCCTGAGGCCATGTGCCTGCATCAGTTCGCGAATTTCGACAAGAGAAGTCTCGCCAAAATTCTTTCCTTGAAGCAAATCTGGTTCTGTAATCTTTGTCAGATCGCCCAGCGACTGGATATCCATGCTGGCAAGGCAGTTTCGGCTGCGAACGGATAGCTCAAAATCGGTGACAGGCCGACTGAGCAGTTGCTCGAGCCGCGCTTCGTTCTTCGCCATGTCATCGTCGTAATACATTTCATTCGTCGCTTCGATGTCTTTCATGTACATCAAAGCACGAGCGTGATTCTGGTCATGTTGCAGCACTCGTCGAAAACAGAATGCGGCCGCAGAGTAATTCCCTTTGTCTTCGTAAAGCAGGCCCAGGTTCAGTAGTCCGCCAACGTAGAATGGAGCCTTACTGAGACCTTGTTCGTAAAGACGGATCGCTTCGTTGTCGTTACCGTAAAGGGCATTTTCGCCCGCCAGACGGAACAACGCCTGCGAATGATGCGGGTCCATATCGACGGCCCGTTCGAAATATTCTATCGCGCCGTACGTATCGCCCCGGTCAGCGAGAATGCAGCCCATCTGGTACGAATAGTCGGCGCGACGGGCACCTTCCATGCCAGCCTGCTTGAGCGTTGTTTCTGCCTCGTCCAGCCGACCCTGAAGGCGAATTGCTCCTGCCCGTTTCATGGTGCATTCAACAGGGTCGTATCCTGCTTTGCCAGCTGCCGCGAATTTGGCTTCAGCATCTTTGAATTTTTCCAACGACATCAAGACCATGCCGTGAACATAATACGCCACCCCATCGCCGGAGGCACCGGAAAGCAGGCGTTCTGCGATCGCGTGTTGAGCGAGTAAATAAGCACCAATCCCGGCGCGAACGGCCTGGCTCGATGCCCCGCCGCTTTCAACATCTCGCAGCAATGATTCGATCTCTTGGCGAGCGGTTGCGACCTGATCGGACGCGACTGCTCGTCTTAACTGGCTGAACTCGTCAGCCGTCATGTGTCCCTTGGATTGCAGAATACCACGAATATTAACTGGTTCAGCCGTCTTGATCACAGTCAGTTCAGCCCTTTCTGGGGGTACTGGCAGCACCACGAAACTTCCGAGGGAGCTTCAGCTTGGTTACGCCTTGCCGTTCGTTCCAATCTGGTCGCCAGACAATTCTTCGAACACCGATTGCCAACGGTGAAATGTCAAAGTCGGGTCAAATTTTGATCTCGACACAGATTGAACTTGCCCTCAATAACGAATCGTGCATTATATCGATAGAGTTCCGTTCTGCAACGCCATCGATTCTCACGGGATGTAAACCATGCGACTTCTGCGAATCTGCCTGACATTTGCTGTCGTATCCGTTGTGAACGTAGGCTTTTCTGGCGAGCCGGATCCAGCGGATGCCGGGGTGCCCGAGCATTTGCGCCGCCCGATTTCGGAACTGGATCATCCTGATTTCGACCGGCGTGAGGCAGCAGTCAAGGAATTATCCTCCCAAGGAGTCAATGCCATCCCCGCATTAATGGTTGCGGCGGAGTCCGGGTCTCCTGAAGTTTCGGTCCGAGCATTTGATGTTTTGCAGCAAATGTATCGCGGCGAAGACGAAACGGTGTTTGAACCTGTTGAGCGAGTGTTTCGGCGTCTAAAGGGAAGCGAACAACTTGCCGTTGCCGCCAGGGCTGAGCGAGCCTTTGATAGTGGTGCGGAAAACCGACAGAAGCGTGCAATCGCCCAACTCGAACGGCTGGGTGGTATCGTCCATTATTCTGATCGAACTACCGATCCGCGACCTCTTGAGCGACCGACCATTGATTATGTGATGCTAAGTCGAGACTGGGTCGGCGAGGAAGCCGATTTGCATTTACTGGCGCGAATCGAAGATATCCGCCTTTCGGTTACCCAACTTTATATCATCCGTGGTATCCACGTGTCAGAACAAACCTTGTTTGAACTGATGCAGGAATTGCCGTTGTTAAAGATCGAGCGTCGTGGGCCAGCTCGACTCGGGATTCGCGGCTCACAACGCGAAGAGGGATGCATTGTTACCGCCATCGATCCGGGGTCTGCAGCCGAAGCCGCAGGGATGAAAATTCGGGACGAAGTGGTCGAAATTGATGGACGACCGGTCAATTCGTTCGAAAGACTGATCGAGATCATCGGCGAGAAGGAACCGGGCGAGCAAGTACCCATCGTCTTTCTACGTGGCGAAGAGACTCATAAAGTGACCGCTAAACTGACGGCATGGGCTAAACCCGCTGCTGCCAACGTTCCGCCTCAACCGCGGCCTTGATCCACCCCATAGGTCACCCGCCAATGGTCCGATGCCCGATTAAAACTGCGGTTCTTTACACGCTTGCTTTCGGTATCCTTCCGTGGGCGGTTCCAGCGGCGGCACAGGATCGCGTGTTAATCCAGCAGCCGGGAGGAAGCCGATTTCCCATGTCTGGATATGTCGAAGACTATACGGGACGAGAGATTTCGCTTCGTCTCAAGCCCAATGACGCGGTTCGCCGTTACCCACGTGCTGACATTATTGAAGTCACGACGGAGTATACGCCGCATCATGATCGAGGACGCAAGCTGTTTGCGGCAGGCAATATCGCCGAAGCTCGAGCGGAATTCTCTTCGGCGTTAAATAACGAAGACCGCCCTTGGGTCCGACGAGAGATCCTGGCGAGCCAGGTGAAATGTGCTCTGTGGAACGGCGATTACTATAACGCGGTCTCTAGCTTTATTCCGATCGTCCAGTCGGATGCTGAAACGTTTCATTATGGCTTGGTCCCGTTGAATTGGACCAATGATCCACCCAGTCCGAACCTGAGATTGGATGCAAGAGAATGGATCGGACCGAAAGCGACTCCGCTTGCACGGCTGATCGGAGCAAGTTGGCTGTTGTCTGTCACTGATGCAAACGTCGAAGCGGAAAAGACATTGAAGAAGCTCGCTCGCGAGCCGGATGTTCGAATACAGCGGTTGGCTCAAATGCAGTTGTGGCGGACCAGGTTGAAAGGATCGTCCCAGTTTGATCCCGATGAGATCGCAGGGTGGGAAAAGTTCGCGGAAGACCTGCCCGTTGACCTGCGCGGCGGCTCATACTTCGTGATTGGGCAAGCTTGGAAGCAGCGTAAAGAGCACGAAAAGGGAGCACGAGCTTTTTTATGGATGCCGCTGGTTTACGATTCCGACCGGTGGCTGAGCAGTCGAGCCTGTTATGAGGCCGCCGAATCACTCGGCATCGCAGGCGACCAAGCTGGCGCAACGAAACTCTATAGCGAAGTCGTTTTTCGCTATGGAGATACGCCATGGGGGCTTAAAGCCGAAGCCGCATGGAATGTGCTGCGTCAGCCGAATCCTGTCGAAACAAAACGTGACTAATGGACAGTTGAACCGTGAAAACACGTCAATAAACCTTTAGCGACGTGTTTCGGATTCGATTTCAGTCCTCTTTCTTCGCATCACTCACGTCAAGGCAAACGGCTTCAACGGCATTGCGGACAAGTAACTTTCCACGAACCAGCACCGGGTGGTTCCAGCAAAAGCCGCTATCAAATACCTTGAACGTTGCGATGGTCTCCGGCTTCGTGGGTGTTGCAGGAACCAGTAGCAGATCACCGTCCTCAGTAATGATCAGTATAACGTCATCGACAAGCAGTAATTGACCATAACCATATCGCCCAGACTTCCACTTCACCTTTCCATTTTCAACGTCCAAGCAAGCCAGCGTGCCGTCATCCAGACCGTATGCATGGCCATCGAGAACGAAGAAGTCGTTGAACTTCGGGCGAAACCGGTTTGTCTGCCAACGTTGCTTTGCAGTCCATTCCTGGCCATCTCCGCCGGTGATATCAAGCCGAACTGATCCGACTCCGTAGCCCGTTCCGAACAACAATGAACCATCGTCAAGCTTCCATGGCATTGCCGAATTGACTTTCGGAGGATTTGCCAGTGGGAAGAACCACAACTCTTTTCCCCCGTCGAGTGAATGAGCGGAAAGACCATCCCCATTCGGAATCAGCAATTGCCTGATTCCCCCGAGGTCTTCGACGCGCGGGCTCCCGTAGCTCGCTTGACGTTTACCAGCAGCCCAGACGCGTTGTCCCGATTTTTTGTCATAGGCTGCAACACCTTGATCAAATCCAAGCGTACCTTCCTTCATTGTCCCGCCTGGCGCAACAATCACCAGGTTGTCGACAATCAGTGGAGATCCGGAAATTCCCCACTCAATGTTTGCTGCGGCAGTCTTTCCATCGCCAGCATCCTTGAGAATATTCGTCGACCAGACCGGTTTTCCCGTCGTCGCCTCAAGGCAGTTCAACACTCCTGTTCCGCCGAGCGTGTACAACAACCCATCATCAAATTGCGGAGAGGCATGCGGGCCAGGTCCACCGTTCGCATCGACGATTGAAAGAATCGTCTTGTCCTCGTGCGCCCATAACTCCGAGCCTGTATCCAGGTCATAAGCCACAACGCATTCATGCTCATCACGCTGCTCTTGTGTGAATGCATGGTTTCCGACAACAGCGAATGAAGACCATGCTCGACCCAGTGGATGACGCCAGATCTGTTTCGGTGGGGCTGACTGCCAGTCACGTCGTAACGATCCGTTTCGAACGATTCCATCACGTTGAGGACCGCGAAATCCAGGCCAATCCCCCTCTGTGACAACTAACGGCAGCGGATCGGTTCTCTGAGAATCGTCCCCGATAACCTTCTTTTCAGCAGCGGATGTGGAGGCCAATTGCTGTTTTCGATATTGGCGAGCAATCTCTTCCGCTGTCGGCTTCGACCTCAAAATAAGGCGCCGTGGGACCATTCCTCCATCCCATTCCAGCCGATAAAGGTTGAAAAATCCGATGACCAGTGCGGCGATCACTCCGACCAGCCCCATTCGTACTCGCCAGGACCAACCCGAAAAAAAGATCCACCAGATCGCCAGTACAAACAGGGCTGCAGGCCAGACGAACAGGACAGACATATTGAAGAACGTGGGATCTTCCCACCACTTGGCCCAAAGTGTGCCTTGAGCGATACAAGCGATTGCCAGAATTCCGACCGCCCAAACCCAACGGCCCCGCAGGTCTTTGGTCAGTGGTGCCGATGTGACGGGTGCGGAAGTATTAGTCGTTAGAGGCAGGCTCACAAGACAATTCCTGTTCAGGGAACAACCAAGCGGTCTTTTCGAAATCGAAACACCGACCGCTCTCTGTCAGTATTATTGCAGTTCGGCCAGAAATATCTTCACTCAGACGTCGAAAATGAGCTGCGTCTTTTCAAATCCACATTCTTTGACGTCTGGGGGCCAGAGTTTCAAAACTGGATCAATGGTCCTTGTTCCCCGTGCTCCGTCGTCTTAGAATTTCCTGATCGGACCACAAACTTTCGCTTAGCATTCAAAGTACACATGGCAGACGACTACTACAAAACCCTCGGTGTTTCGAAAACGGCAACTGCGGACGAAATTCGCAAAGCATATCGCAAACTTGCACGCGTGAATCATCCTGACGCGAAGCCCAACGACCCGAAAGCTGCTGAAACCTTTAAACAAATTCAAGACGCGTACGACGTCTTGAATGATGAGACAAAACGGAAGCAGTACGATCAATTCGGTCCCGATTTCGCACGAATGGGTCAGCAGGGTCCTTTTGGACCGGGAACTGCCGGTGGCTTCGGGGGCGGAACGGGCCCGATTGATATCAGCGAATTATTTGGCAACGGGGGGATCGACCTTGGCGATTTCTTTACCGGTGGCATGGGCGGCGGACAAGCGGCTTCCGGTGCGCGACGAGGGAAGCGAACTGCCGCTCGAGGCGAAGACGCTCGGGCAACAGTCAAAGTTGATTTCGCAACTGCTGTGACTGGTGGATCCGTTGATGTTCGCATTGAACGGGGTGGAACGGTCGAAACCCTCGGCGTAAAGGTTCCCGCCGGTGTGAGCGAAGGTCAAGTTATTCGTCTGGCAGGGCAGGGTAATCCCGGCTCGCGTGGTGGAATACCAGGCGATCTTTTGCTTCGGATCGAAATCCTGCCACACCCTTATTTTCGCCGCGAAGGTTCAAACCTTTTACTCGACGTTCCCATTACACCGCCTGAAGCAGTCTTGGGGACAAAAGTCGATGTTCCCACACTGTCCGAAGGTCGTGTCGTTGTTAAGGTCCCACCAGGCACTTCCAGTGGCATGAAGCTTCGGCTGCGAGGCAAGGGTGTGTTGGACCCTCAGACAAAGCTGGTGGGCGATCAATTTGTTGTCATCAAAATCGTCTTACCAAAGACAATTTCCGATGCCGACAAAGCTCTCTATCAACAACTTGCCGAGGAGGGTTCCTCGGTTCGCGAGGGACTCTGGTGAAACGCCACTTGTGCTGGATAGTGAGGTTCAAAACGACGTGGGTCCAGGCCCTCGTGATTCTCGCGGTCTGCACATTGATGGCGGAAACGGTTACCGCACAAGACGGTGTTGACCGGCCAGTTGACGTCGAAACGACACTGCTCGACGATAAATCCATCAACCTGGAACCCGTTCTTCCAGCCGACCCAGACTCCGCGATTGATGTCGAAAAGAAGCGAAAAGCAACGATCGGGCTTGCAGCCGTCGGAGCGATTGCGATTCTTGGCGTTAGCGTGATTGCCATGACCATGATCTGGGCTCGACGATTGCGCCGCCTTGCTCGTGATTCAGGTCCGGTTCAAAAAACGGCGGGTAATGATTTCTGGTTTTTGAAGCCGCCCAAGCCGATCGCGAGTGAAACCGAAATTTCGACCGTTCACCGTCCTCCGCTGGGAGAACAGCGAGACGATGAACCATGACCCAATTCACCTTCACAAAAGCCCAACACCTTCGTAGCAAATCAGATTTTGAACGGGTCTACGCTCTGAAAAACAAAGCGGCGGATGGAGTGCTGTTGGTCTTTGCCGCACGAAATGAAGGCCCCGTCACGCGAATCGGCCTGAGCGTCTCGAAGAAGCATGGTGGTGCAATCGTTCGAAACCGGTTGAAACGCCTTCTGCGCGAAGCGTTTCGACTAATGCAACATCAGATTCCCGAAAACCTTGACCTGATTGTGATCCCGCTCGCGAAGGAAAGGGCGAGTCTTGTGGCTTATCAGGAATCACTCGTCAAGGCGACGCGTCGACTGATGCGTCGTCTCGACCAGCCGAACCCAGAAGCCAAGGCTGCGCCATGATTATTCTCAAATGGCTGGCAATTTTGCCTGCACTCCTTCTGATCGGCGGCGTTCGATTTTATCAATTAGGCATCGGCCCGTTCCTGGGAAAACACTGTCGGTACGAACCGTCTTGCAGCAATTATTTTATACAAGCTGTCAAGAAATATGGTGCGATCGTCGGTGCGTGGAAAGGGACGTTACGCATTCTCAGATGCCACCCGTTCCATCCCGGCGGCTACGACCCGCCGTAACAAAAATATCAAATCGCCATCCGAGTGTCTTTCAATCAACAAACAGGAATTCCGACGAATTCCACAAGGCTCGACAAAAGGCAGGCATGCCTTGTCGTTTAATGAAATCAGCACTGAGAGCGACTTCTTTCTCATCCGGTCTGCGGCTGTAAAGCAACAGAAACGCAGTTGTGATCTGTTCATCTAATGAGACTGAAGCGTGTTTCAAACGATCCGCGAATCGATCGGCCATTCGCAAGCTGAATGAATGATTCAGCAACGATAAAGCTTGCAATGGTGTCACAGTCGCAGATCGGCGAGGAGTTGTTGTCGACGGGTCCGGGCAATCGAAATTATCGAGGAACGGACTGCGACCACCACGAGCACCCATGCGGTATAGTGTACGTCGATTGTTGACATAACCAACCGGATCGATCGGGTCGTAGAACTGAGTCCCCTTGAAAAAGTACGAATTGACATCCGTATATCCTTTTCCACCAAGTTCGGTATTCAATTCTCCTGAAACGGCTAGCATCGCATCCCGAACAGCCTCGGCTTCTAACCGATGCGGGTTCATGCGCCACAATAGACGGTTGTTCGAATCAATCTTCGCTGCCGTATCATTGAATTTCGACGACTGACGATAGGTTGCGGAACTGACAAGCAATCGATGCATTCGCTTCAGAGAGAACCGTTCGCTATCGACATGCCCCGCTTCCCCGGATGTATTCAGCTGACCTCGGCCGCCGAACTCTTGCGAGAGCCAATCAAGCAGATCCGGGTGACTTGGCATCCCTGCGTGAAAACCAAGATCATTGGGCGAATCAACAAGGCCCACCCCGAAATGATAATGCCAGATCCGATTCGTCATCACTCGCGCAAACAGCGGATTACGGGGATCGGTAATCCATACAGCGAGTTTACGGCGCCGATGCGATTCAATTGCGTCGGGCCGAAGTTCGAATTGGGGACTCAATCCCGAAATGGCCACCAGTCCTGCCGGTTCGACTTCGTCTCCCAGTGACGTGACACTCCCTCGTTTGTGGATTTTCATCGGGGGTGATTGTGTCGCGATCGCAGTGTAAACGGTTAATGGTCCCCGTTTTGTCAGATCCGCATGCCGCTGTCTCAATTGACTCAATTCGCTCTGCCTGCGAACCCTGATCAATTGTTCGTCACGATTCAGCTTCGACAAAATTTCGGTTTCGGTTACGAACGTGTTTGTCGCATCGGCCGATACGGCGACCTCTTCTGGCGTCAAAGCCTTGCCATAAAGTTTCGCTGAGACAATCGTACCTTTCAGCGTCCGATTTCCACCGACATCGGTTCCATGCCGCAGGCCAAATACGACATGCGCCTTCCCGGTCTCGTACTTGACGGCGACATCCTTGCGGATCGGACTCCCGTATGGCTGTCCATTGCGATAGGCGGTGATTGTTCCGTCAGCGTGATGAACCTGAGTCATCACGACCGCTTCCTTGTCAGCCTGTTCTTCCGCAGTCGCCCGATAAGACAATGTCCGCTGAAAGCCGTTGCTGCCTGGCATCCACCGAGCCGCTTCGAGTTCGGCATAGACGATTGCATCGAATGTGTGACCATCAACCGTTTGCAGGCTAATCGCTCCACCACCCGATTGTTGTAGCGTCTGCAATCGGACACGAACCTCCAGAGTCTTTTCCAACACATCCTGTGCCAAGGGTGATGAGCTTGCGTAAGATGCTCCGTCCACGATCAGGCCGTCTGTTGAACGCTTTGCCGGTCCGACGAGCTTTACTTGCATGTCCCCAACCTGGTCATTCAGGTCCTTGGTAAAATCCCAAGCCGCAAGCGGTGTCGGGCCACGAGATGACACCGAAGGCCGTCCCTCAGCCGATGCACGTTCAGTCAGAATGGATTCTCGAATCGGCGTTTCTTGATTACGAAGCTGTTTTGACAACTCATTGATTTGCCTTTGCCAGGCTTCGAGTTGACGGACGGTTTCAGGCGGAGTGAACTCACGCTCGCCATGATCAATCCCCGAAAGTGCCGAAGCAATCTGATAGTACTCCCGCGTCGTAATCGGATCGAATTTGTGGTCGTGACACCGGGCACAGTTCACCGTCAGCCCCAAAAATGTCTGGCTGACAGTCCCGACGTTGTCTTCCAGTTCGTCCTGCCGCATCATCGCTCGCATCCGGTCAACGACTGGAACAACTGTGTCATGTGCACCCGCAACAAGAAACCCAACTGCCTTGATCGCTTCGATGTCATCTGGTGCCAGCAGGTCACCCGCCAGTTGCCAGCGAACGAATTCGTCGTAGGGCATGTCACTGTTCAGCGCACTAATGACCCAGTCTCGATAATGCCAGGCATTCGGTCGCGGCAGATCCCGCTCAAACCCGTTGCTTTCGCCAAATCGGACAACATCCAACCAGTGCCTTGCCCAACGTTCGCCATAATGCGGTGAGGCAAGAAATTCATCCACCAATCGCTCGACAGCATCAGGACGCAACTCGTGAACAAACTCCTCAACCCGTTCCGGGGCAGGGGGGAGGCCGAGAAGGTTGAATGACAACCGACGGATCAAGACTCGTCGAGTCGCCTCCGGTGACATTGTCAGGTTTCGTTCGTTGAGTTTTTCGATGATGAAATCATCCACAGACTGACGTCGTTCGATCATTAGTTTTGATGTTGGAATACGAACCTGCCGAAGTTGTTGCAGCGACCACCAGTCGAGTCCCGCCCGATGCTCGGAACTGACTGCCAAAGGATCGATCGCACCACCAGACCAAACTGCACCACCAGTGATCCAGTCTTTGAGTAAACGTTTTTCATCCGCCGAAAGAGGGTGCTTCGGCGGCATCTCATCTTGCTCAACCCGCAGCCAGATCGGGCTTTTGTCTGGCGAATTCGCATCGATTGCCGAACCAGACTCACCACCAACAACCATCTTGTCGCGCGACGTAAGATCGAGCTTCGCTTTGGCGTCGTCACCGCTGTGACACGAAATGCATTTATGAGCGATCAACGATTTCGCACGAGAAGAAACCAGATCGTCAGCATGCCCGGCACCAACGGTTGTGATGATCCAAAGAGCCGCGCCGAGCCAGCAGCTGTACTTTATCGAGTCTTCTGCAATCCGTCTCATACCCGTCCTTCCGCAAGCTCAAGTCGCAACGTTCGATTGATTCCCAAATTCTACGCAGCCGGTTCAAAGCGTGCGATCCTCAGGAAGGATAAACCAGTCGAATGTCATGAATTCGACGTTGGGTAGGACTAGTCCTCGAAGTCCCACCGAAACGACGCACCCCACGCTTCCGTTTCTCTCAGCCGAGCCAGACGATGTGAATCAAAACATCGCCGTTTGCAGCAAAACGTTGTTTGCTAAACGCAATTGCGATGGTATCGTAATTTTCCGAATGACTGATAAATCGATCTGCTATTGCGGTAACCACTGTTGTCAGTGAACAAACGCGGATAATGATTTTTAACCCGGGATCAGTTGATGAGATCTTTTGAATCAGCAGACAACGACCACCCTCTGGCTCCATTTTACCGAGCATTGGGTCACAAAGTCTGGTCGCGGCACGGTGTCCTCTGGGCGGATGCCGGACGATTTTCTCTAATGTCAGTCCCATGCAATCAGAAGCTGACCCCGACAAAGAAAGAAATTCAGGATTTACTCCGTCTCTCGGGTAGAATGATTGCGGTATTTCCAACAACAAAAAGCACCGGAGTAACCGTAACTGATTTCTGGTTAAGAGACAAAAACTATTCCCTCGATTCTTTGCAGAGGCAATTTCGCCAGCATGTAATTAAAAACGAGGAAACATGTGATGTCAGATTGATTTCATGGGAAGAACTTTCTCATATTGGGTTAAATGTCAACCGAAACACTATGGAGCGTCGAGGTTCGAAAGTGCATAAGTGTATTCAGCCGGAAGACTGGAAACAAATCTGTGCCGTCGCAAGCGCGATAAAAAATTTAGATGTCTTTGGATGTTTTTACGGCGGTGATCTTACAAGTTATCTGGTCTCATGGGTTCGTAATGATTATTGTCAAGGAATAATGCTTCATCGTGACAGTAAATATAACCATTTGGGTGCGGGAAACAGTCTTGTTTACGGCTTTACCAATCACATGATTCATCGGCCTGAAATCAATTCCGTGTCCATGGGAAGAGGGTGGTTTCCGATTGTTGAAAGCCTTGACCGGTTTAGACGACACGCGGGTTACTTCGATGAAACAATCAGGCTCGGTGTGGTTCTCCATCCTCGCTGGGAAATTATCCTTGGCTCAAGGATGACCCATAATGTCCTGCAAAGACTAACAGCCTGGACAGGAGGCCGATTGAATTTAAGAAATGATTTGGAGGTTCTTGAGGCTGCTGCAATGACGCAGCTCTAAGACTTAGAAAGATCGGTCTTCAGCAAATCAGCCGCTTTTTCTGCGATCACGATTGCAGTGGCCGCAGTATGTCCGGCAGGAATGGCAGGAATGATGGAATTGTCAACAACCCAGAGATTGTGCATTCCTCGCACCTTCAATCCGGAGTCCACAACGGCTAAATTATCTGACCCCATACGACAGGTGCCAACGGGATGGTGGTATGTGTTCGCATGAATTCGAAGGAAATCTCTCCCCTCCATAACGCCGGGAAGGATTTCAGTCGTCAGCCCAAATCGACGAAGTACAGGTTGATTAACGATCGAACGGATCCGCTCAACGCCCTTCAGAATCAGGTCGGCATCTGCCGACGCTTTCAAGTATTGTGGATCGATCAGGGGTGGGCCCAACGGATTGCGGGGATCGATTGTCACCGTTCCTTTACTCTTCGGGTGCATAAGGATTGATGCCAATTCTACAGCATTTGGATGACGGTTCGTTTGAAATAGCGTTAATACCTCAAGATCCGGGGAATTTCGCTCGTCGCCCAAAAAACACCCTGCTTCGCAGCAATTGGACGCCATCACTCCATTTCCAAAAAATAGATAACGGAGGGCGGCGGAAATCCATCGCGTTCTCCGTCCGGGTGAAAGGGTTGTCGATTGAATGACGACGGGAGCTCCGAAGTGGTCTTGAAGATTCCTGCCGACGCCGGGCAGATTCATATGGACTTTCAATTGAGCTGAGGAAAGGAGTTTCTCAGGTCCGATTCCAGAGCGCTGCAAAATCTGAGGTGAAAAAAAAGCCCCCGCAGAAATCACCACGCCACATTCGGAGCGGATGATGTTTTTCGATCCGCCGCCATCAACCTCAACACCGACTGCTTTTTCACCATCCAGCAGAATTCGCAAAACCTCATTGCCCGTCCTGATTTGAAAACGATTACTCAATCGAATCTGATTAAGGGCGTGGGCCGTGCTAAGCCGTTTGCCATATCGCTGAAACAGATCAAAAAGTCCACACGTTTCCGATTGCGATCCGGTCAGTCCATCCACTTTTTCACAGCCTTCTTGTTGGCAACCTTCAAGAAAAGCGAGGGAAAAATCAGAAACAAATGTGGGTGGATTAACTGGCATGATCCCCTGTTTTGTTGAATGAGTAGCCCGCTCCCATAGCGACTGAAGTTCGTCCCATTCCCATCCTGTACAGCCCGCCGTCGCCCACGCATCAAAGTCGGCCGGTGGACCAATTGCCGCGATCATTGCGTTGACTGCTGATGTTCCTCCTGCCACTCGCCCCATAGGAATTGGAATCGTTCTTCCTCCCAGTTCCTTTTGTGGCACTGTTTGAGTTTTCCACGACCAGGCTTTTCGAAGTCGTAGTCCAGCCAGAGGAGCATTCAGGGCCCATGTCGGATAGTGTGGCCCTGCCTCCAGGAGGAGAACTTGTGCAGTGGTATCCTGGATGAGTCGATTTGCCAAAACGAGTCCCGCTGTCCCGGCCCCAACGATTATTACATCCGCGTAGCGCATTATTACAAAACCTGATTTCAGTCCGACTTAAAGTCCCACCTGGTCACTTCCACGGGGGAGATGGTGCGGTCTTTAGGAATTCGGTCTAACGAGAATTGTCACAAACGACGTGTCTGTGGGGAATCGGCCATGAGGAAATTTCGGCCATTGAAGCGGAACGTCAGTTGTTCGGCGTAATGGACACACAACGTACCCGAGAACAAGTACTTTAATGGACATTGTATCTAACCGTCGATTGGACTGAAATTCGTTATGGCGTAACTACACGGGGAATGGGATTTGGGGGATGCGCCAAAGTCTGGCGATTGTTGATATCAAAATCAATGATCCGTCTCTGCAAGCAAACGGCAATCCAGCAGTTTCCCGGGCGTACAGCAGTCGCCACTCGGGTGGTGCTCAATTTCTGTTCGCCGACGGTCATGTCCAGTTCATCAGCGAGAATATTGATTTTGCGAATAACCAGCCTGCGGTGCAATCTCCAACAGCCTATGTCGGGACGTTCCAACGCCTCGCGCGTCGTAATGATGGTCTCGTGATTGGCGATTATTAATCAACTTTCGGTTCAAAAAAGGATGTGTTTTACGATGCGATATGGTCGGTTACTTCCGAACGTGGCCGTGTTGGCAATTGGGCTTTTTATCTCCGGGTGCTCAAAAGGACCGGATCTGGGGACTGTGAGCGGAGTCGTCTCGCAGGATGGAGTGCCAATTCCGTTTGTTCTGGTCCAATTCCAGCCGGTCGATCCAAAGGGACCGTACTCGTCGGCGTACACCGACGAAGAGAGCCGATATATGTTGCGATTTTCTCAATCAAAACGAGGAGCACTTGTCGGAAGCCACGAGGTCACGCTTAGATCAGCAAAGCGTGACGAAATTGAGGTAGAGGATAAGACGACGGGCAAAATGGTGACTCCTGATTTACCCGAAAATTACAAGAAAAATCTGGAGCTGAAGTTTGACGAGATCGTTACGTCAGGACACAACACGATCGATTTTGATCTCGATCCAAATCTGAAGTTCGAAGTGAAGATTGGAAAAAAATGAACCATTCATTGAGCAGGCATTTAATTGTCCGGGCGTCACGATCTGCCTAAAGCCGATTGATTTGACCTATTGAGGTCGACCAGAATTAACGTGTCTGGCGAGGTCGCACACGAGATTGTGGCGTGACTTGCAATTTAACCACTTGCGAAGCAGAGCTGCGAAAATGTACGTTCCCAAGCGGGGAGCTTCGGAACGAGAATAAACCACGATAAAGTCAAACCTCGTCCGCCGCGACTCAGTTCTTCACGAGACGAATCGGTCGGTTGCCTTTGTTCTCGGGTTTCACCTTCGATTCGGATGTCTCGACGAAACTGGCCTTGGCGGCTTTCTGTTTTGCCTGAGCGATCAATTCCTCGGCGGCGAGGATCTGGCTGCGGGTAAAATCAGGGGTTTGCGTCAGGGCACCCAAAGGTGTGTTCATTTTCTCGGACAGCTGCTGGAATGACATTTTACTCGCCTGGTGCCATGCTGCGGCCTGGGCGGCTTTTGTGTCGACTTTGCCTGATCCAACAACCTTAAGAAGTTGATAAAGCACGGGATCACGACTGATTTTGGAAATCGGGGCGAGTGTGTATTTGCTGTTCGGACCAGGCTCGGGCTTTCCGTGTTCGAGGCAGACTGAGTTGAAATTGAGTGAGATCACCATTTCGGCGGGAATGGAGAAGAAGCCCTGTCCGACTCCTTGCGCGTTGTTTCCTTGTCCATTTCCAAATGCCTGGCCGTTTCCCTGTGCGGGACCGATACCTCCACCGAGCTGTTGCTGACCGTTCTGGCCGTTACCCATAGCGGCGTTATTACCGAGTCCCTGGTTTCCCAGGCCTAGATTGCCTGCACCGAAATTTCCGAATTGTGAGTGAATCGAGACTCCAGCGACCGCCTCGGGGATCTTTACGGTGAGCGGTTTGTCGGTCTTGTTTTCAATTAGGACATTGCCTCCCATCGCGTTCTTGGGGATCAATCTGATGGTGACTTGTCCTGCATCGACCGCCTCGAATAGATCAACCTGTTCTGCTGACGGATCGAATTTTGGATTCTTGATGGGCTTCGTGAAGGTCGGACTGTTCTTGATTGCAGCCACTAGTTCGGTCGGAAGCGACGTTGCGACGACCAGGGCGAGTAAGGTCAGTCCACGCAGTACCGCGATTTTACGACGAGACATCTGAAATTCCTTTGAAACGTGTGCCTGAAAGAGCGCGAGACGGGAAGTGCAGTCTAAGCCTGTCGTCAGCAAAATAACAAACACCATTTTTTCAGCTGAAGTTTTTTTAAGTTCAGTCGGGTGTTGATTCCCACACCAGATTATTTCACGAGAAAGAGTTTCCATATGAGCCGGCCAGGGGTGTCGCCCGGTTTTTTGCACTCCTATTCGAAAACGGATTCAAAGAAAGAATCCGGGGACTAACGTCGCCCGGCTCGCCTGGTCGACGCGCGAATGACGTCCCTATTTTGAACCCATCTTCCGACGCGGATCAACCGGCTGTGCCGTTTTTTTGCATCCTGTTAATTTTGGAACCGGGTTGCGGATATTTCTGTAGAGCAATGGTTCATCACAGTGATTGAGATTCGGACAACTTTCGGTTGACACAGTCGTACCACTCTGTCACCCGGTCACCGATTTGAGATATTTTTCGGGTCTCGATCGATTGCCTTTGATGGTTCCATCAAGGGTGGGCATTTCGCTTTTTACAAACTTCTTTTCAGGCAAACTTGGCTGACGGCTTTTAATCGTCGACCGTTCCATTTATTTCAAATGACGGAAAGGACAATCGATGTTTCGCGAACAACTGCAATCTGGGATCGCTCATGTGGGGCTTGCGTTATGTGAGCCAGAGGAATTCGCCGCTCGGTGGAATGAACATCAGGTTCAATACCGCTGGTGGGTCTGGATTTCGTTGATGTCGACCGCCATCCTGGGGACGATGACATATGGAATGACGATGGGGTTGAGCGGAAATGTTCGGGATGTGGTTCTTAAGGGGTTGGCCTGTACGACCGGAGCAGGGCTGGCATGGGGGATTCCGTTACCGGCACTCTATATCTTGAACAGTCTTTCTGGCTCGAAACTTCGGGCGAGCAGTACATTATTGGCGGCTCTGGTGACGACCAGTTGGGGCGGACTGGCGATGGTGGCTTCGATCCCGATCAATTGGTTCTTCACCGTTGCCATCCCGTCGCCGATGTTCATTTTACTGGTCAATCTGATCGTCTTTACTGGTGTCGGAGTATCGATGATCGATGTTTTTCATCGGGTCATGCGTCGGCTGGAACCGAATCGAGGAACAACACCCGTCTGGTGGCTGGCGATTGTCGGGACGATTGGAGCGGAACTTTTCTACTTTTTTGGATTGTTTCAGTTTGGCAGGTGAAGCGACGCCGAGGTATGAGTTCGTCCCTTGGATTTAAGAGTCCGAGGGCTTACGCCGCCCGGCTTACCGCAAGCATTTCAACATAATTATTCACAACATTAATTACTAGAAAGAACATTATGAATTCTCACGTTCTTGAGTCCTTACGTAAGACATTCGATCAACCGGAGACTGCTATTGAATCGAATGCGGAGTGGGTTGTTTTTGACGAGGAAACATCGGCGTCGAGTACTCAGGCGAATGTCAATCCGATTGAACAAGTGCGAAGTGGTCCGCTTGCTTTGCTGGAACTGATTCTGAAAAACCCAGTTCAGCTTGATCGGTTGATTCGGCGACCGGAGTACCAGGTGGAACTCGTCCCGCGTCTGTTGGCAATCTCGTTAATTGGTTTCACGTTTTTCGGAGTGGCAATGTCGCTGGTACTCAGTGCCGCGACCGTTTGGCCACATCTGTTTCCGATCGAAGCTGTGCTCGAAGGGAAACAGGTAACCCCACTACGATTTGAAACCCTTGAAGCAAGCTCGCTTGTGACACCGTGGCTCAATGGAAATGCCTTCAAGCTGATTGCGGCGTATGCGATCGGGTTGATCGCGGCGACGGGAATCTGTTTGCCCAGCCTTTACTTCTACGGATTATTGTCAGGTGTTCGAATGTCGATGATGGACGTTGTGATCCATGCGTTGAAATCGAAGGCGGTGGCTGCTGTAACGCTGGTTGGGATATTGCCGATCTACGCAGCATTTGGTCTGGCGATTGCCATTTTTCCCTTGCCGGCTGTGCCTCGAAATTCAGTGTTACTACTGGGGCTGATTCTGCCGTTCATTGCTGGTTTGTCAGGAACGTATTCGTTGTACCGAGGACTTTCGACCCTGACCGACACGATGGCCGCAGACCGACGGTTGGACCGCGAATGCTTTCTGCAACGACTTGTGCTCTCATGGTCTGGCGTTTTTTCAGCAGTTTCACCAGTCTTGATCTTCACTCTTTGGCAACGTCTGCAAGGATGAAAGGAAGTTAACATGGGATACGGAGTTACTATCGTCTTTTATCTGATTATTGGGGTTGGAATCGCGATCGCATTATGGGTGAGTGACGAGACGGGCCGTTCAAAGGATAAGATCTTTGAAAGACTGACGGCACCTTTCTTCTGGCCGATATATATCCCTGTTCTTTTGGCCAATCGTTCGACAATTCCTGTTATTGACGGGAAAATAACTCGTCCAAGCGTCGTTGACGGCATGTCTCAGCTGATCGGTCAGGTTGAGTCGGAGCTTGAAACGGCATTTGGCAGTCTGGAAGGCTGGGCCGAGAACGTCTTCGTTAATGAACGAAACCGAATCTCAGAATTGAAAGTCGCCTGGTATCAACAAGCGGATCGCATCCGTGAGTTGGATCAATTGCTTGAGGTAGCGGCAAAAGAAGCCGTCCCCAGCAACACCGAACCGGATACAACCCTAGCAGCGAAACCCGCCGATCAATCGGAGATTCCGGCGACGGAAAATCAATCTCGAATTGCCATCTGTGAACAAACACGTCGCGAGAATCTTGCGAAACTGAAAACCGTACGGAATCAAATGTACGACAATCTGATGTCGACACTGGCATGGGTCCGCGAACTGGTTACGATGATACACCTCGCAAAATACACGGGCGCACCGGCGTCTCGTGCGGAAGAGCTTGTCCGGCAGATTGCGTCTGCCGTGGAAGGATTGGCTACCGTTGCGGAACGAGAATAATTGAAAGCCCATCCATTGTCACGAGCTGAAACACCACTCAACGATTCAATCGAACGATGGCTAACCATTGCGGTCCAGTCCGACGCATCGGACCTGCATTTGATTGGTGGTTTTCCGCCAACAATGCGCTTGAATGGGATGTTAAAAGACATTTCGGAGCTGCCACTCGACGCCGACTGGTTACATCAAGTGCTTGATACGTTTTGTCCATTCCATTTTCAACAACGATTGAAGGACGAAAAGAGTCTCGACTTTGCTTTTGCTCATCCCGTTGACGGGCTTTCGATGCGGTTCCGTGTTAATTTGTTTTATTCCTCTGGTCGAATGGGTGGTTGTTTTCGAGTTATTCCGGCGGCAATTCCTGATTTCGAGTGGGCCGGCTTTCCGAACCTGCTTGCCACGCGTCTCGCATCGGGTCGAGACGGCATGGTGATCCTGACTGGTCCAACGGGTTCAGGTAAGTCGACGACGCTGGCGATGCTGGTCAATCTGATCAACAAGTCCGGTGGCTGCCGTATCATCAGCATTGAAGAGCCACTGGAATTCGAGTTTCCTCGCGTACCGAACTCGGTCGTTTCACAGCGCGAGGTCGGAATCGACGTCCCTTCGTTCGCTGAGGGCTTAAGAAACGGGTTGCGACAAGACCCCGACGTGATTCTGGTAGGCGAGATTCGGGACCTTGAAACGGCACAGATCGCACTGAGCGCTGCAGAAACCGGGCATCTTGTCTTCACGACGTTGCATTCGCGGGATGCAAAGGGAGCCATTACGAGGTACACAGACCTGTTTCCGAATGAGGCGCAGCGTGACATTCGTTCGCAATTGGCTCTTTGCCTGCGAGCGATTGTTGCTCAGCGTCTACTGCCGGATATCCAGCCCGGCAATAAGTGTCATCTGGCGTTAGAAGTGATGTGGAATACATTTCCGATCGCCAGTGCGATTCGGAACGGCAAGTTCGAATCGATTGATAACTACCTGATGACAGGACGCGAAGACGGCATGCTGAGCTTTGACGAAACCGTTCGGCAACTTTTCGATTCGTCGAAAATCTCGCGTCAAGTGGCGGAACGCAATGTCCGTGATCCAGCTTACTTAAATCGTTAACCCGTATGAGTCATTAGCCCGACGCCCAAACGAGGGTGTTGCAATTGCTTCTTCTAAACGGTTTCAGAATCGGGTAATTCATCGCCAGTTGATCAGGCGAGCCGGGCGACGTAAGTCCCCGGATTCTTTCTTGGAATCTCAACGCGAATTGTAGAACGAAGAGTCCGGGGGCTTATGTCGCCGGGCTCGCCTGTCCCTTTTTCTAGCGAAACGATCCAAATGGGCTTCGAGCGGCTTTTGTGGCAAATAAATCAGTCGCAGTCGTTCTTTCTAACAGATTCTTTGTCTGAAACCGGATTTCCGCTTCAGTTTTTTCGACGGAAGATGACTCGTATTGACGCTTCGCGAGGGTTCTCATAGATTCCGCGCGCTTCGGCAAATCGAATTCACATGTCGGCGACTTCTCGCTACTTCAACACTCCCCTTTTGGATGCTCAGATTAAAGTGACTCCCTCGGCAACACCGCCTGAGTCAGTATGGCCTGTTCCACATCATTTGGATCAACCGCTTCCCATTGCGGCGAACCCAGTTTCGATGTTGAACAGAGGTTCGGAAATGCGCGCAACGACCCTACGGTCGCTGCGGCGGCAGCGGCGAATAGCCTTATCATTCCGAATCTTCTGCGGTTTTCTATTGGCACTTTCAAGCTTGGGTTGTGCCACGATCAAGGGTGAAAAATACACATTCAAGACACTCCCACTGAACTACATCGCTGGTGTTCGTGAGAATCCTCAGACGATCGACCTGACTCGACTGGCAAGTGCCTCACAAAAATCGGACGTGCTTGATCGGGGCGATGTTATTGAAGTGACGATTGCAGCTGGGCTTAGTGAGAAAGACACCGTCAAGATTCCCGTTCGGATTGAAGAAGACGGGACAGCGAATATTCCCCAAATCGGCCGCGTTGCACTGGCTGGCTTGAAAATGGAAGCCGCCGAAGCGGCGGTTGTTTATGAATGTATCGAGCGTGGGCTTTATCGGAATCCGAATGTCACGATGACGATGAAGTCTCAGCGTACAAACCGGATTATGGTTGCGGGTGCTGTAAAAAAACCGCAAATTTATAACTTACCAAGAGGTCAGTGCGATCTTCTGTCGGCATTAAGCAGTGCCGAAGGTCTGACCGACGCCGCTGGAACTGAAGTCGTCATCCGCAATCCGGGTTTTAATTCCAGACCCAGCTCCGGCACGGGATCCAACAAAGTTGCTGGAACAAACAAGGGTGGGGTCGATCCAGTTGGCCATAGTGTCGAACTGGCTGGCGGGTCGTCATCGGATACAATCAAAGTTGATCTGATTTCAGCGACAAAAAACGGGACTGGCGGCTATGAGCTGGAAGACGGTGCCGTGGTCTATGTCGAAAAGCGAGATCCGGAACCTCTGCACGTTTTGGGGTTGGTGAATAAGTCGGGACGGTATGAGTTCCCGATCGCCGAAGAGCTTCGACTTCTCGATGCGATCGCATTGGCTGGCGGTGTCAGCTCATTGGCTGCAAACAAGGTCTACGTCATTCGCCGCAAGCCCGGAACCGAACTTGAGCCGATTGACGTAAAGAAGCCTGACCGCGTCAAGACATACATCATTCAGCTCAGTCTTGCCAACGCCAAACAAAAAGCCGAAGCCAATATTCGGCTGGAACCGGGCGATGTGGTCAGTGTCGAACAGACACCGCTCACGTTCATGCTCGATTTGTTCAAACGCGTTGGTATGAACCTGGGTGGTTCGATACCTCTGGTTGGCACACCAATATTCTAATGGTTTCCTAGTCTATCATCGGACAAGAAGCGTTGCGGAAGGGTGGCTCGAGCTTGCGACAATCAGCGATTGCGAATGGATTCGCGGGCAAAAGCCCTCGTCACTTGTTTTCACAGTTTGGTCTTGCCGAATGAACACACACGAACGCCTGACCGCTTTGCCAGAAATGACGGGGAGCGGGCCAAACCTGCTGAACGAATCAATTCGTTTTCTCCAAGTTGTTCGCCGTAAACTGGTAACTCTGATCATTTGCACAATCGTCGGTGGGATCATCGGAGTCGCCTGGTACTCGATGGCCACTCGCAAATACGAATCGTCGTCGGAAATCATGGTGCTCAAGACGGATGGAAACGTCCTGAATGAAAATAATCAGCCGAATCAACGAGCGATTCAGGACATCATGCCGACCTACCAGAGGGTTTTGACAAGTGATCGCGTGCTGGAAGGGGCCATTAAGCGTCTTCCAACACAACATCGCATCGATTTGAAGGGGGTGGCAAAATCGCGGTGGTCTGCCGAATTGAAGAAGAATCTTTCGGTGTCATCAACCCGATTGACCAATTTACTTTCGGTTCGCTACGTCTCAAAGAATCCCAAGACCGCTAAATTCGTCGTCGATGCGATAGTGGAATCATACCTCGAATACATGCATGAGATTCACAAGGGCAATTCGAAAGAAAGTCTGGTTCTTTTGAACCGCGAGAAGTCACAAAACGAGATCGCTTTACGGGAAAAGGAAACGGAACTTCTGAACCTGAAACGGGAAACGGGAATTCTGCTTCAGGGCAATGACAAGAACACTCATGTGATCATTGAGCAGACGGTGAAGCTGAATGACGCTTTGGTTGAGGCTCAAAAGAAAACGCTTGAATCGCGAGCGTTACTGATGTCGGTCGAACACGCACTCGCAACGGGAACCGATATTCAACCGTACCTTCAACAGGCTGCTGGTGATATTTCGCGTGAATTTCTGATGCGGGAACTGGGGGTTGGAGCCAACGACGCTTATACCGTCGCAAAACGGGAAGACGAGCTATTAACGGACCAGGCTGAACTGCAGAGCAAACTGCAGACATACGGGCCAAATCACCACCAGATCCGCCAACTCGAACAACGAATTAAGAATACGGAAGCTTGGCTTGCAGGCCGGGCGCACTCTGTCTCTTCGACCATGAAAGAAGTTCGTGAACGGGAGCTTGGCCCTAAATTGCTCGAGATGGTCAAACAACGACTTTATCAAGCAAGCGCTCATGAAGCCGCGATTCGTGAAGACTTTGAGGTCATCAAGAAACAGGCGCTTAGTTTGAACGGCCAGATGGCACAAATCGAAATTGTCGAAATGGATTTGAAGCGAGTGCGGTCGTACTACGATCTGGTTCTCGAACAAATGAAGAAAATCGACATCGGGTTCGACTCGGGACTCAAGATCAGTGTCCCCACGCCAGCCAAATTCATGCTCGGTGCCGTCGCTCCCAAAATTTCGACAACCGTCTTTCTCTGTACGCTGCTGGGCGGGATTTTCGGATTGGGAATGATCTACGTCACGGATGTTCTCGATGATCGCTTCCGTTCGCCGGATGAACTGCAATCGCAACTTGGATTGCCGATGTTGGCCATGATTCGAGAGATGGAACCTCTCCACGGGGTTGGACTTGATGGGGTTGTCACATTTGCGAAACCCGACAGCCTGGAATCAGAATCCTTTCGAACGTTACGCAGCTCAATTACGTTTTCAAGTTCTGATACTCAGCGGCTGGTTGTGACGAGTACCGAGCCCGGTGACGGTAAAACGACGACGCTCGCGAATCTGGCCGTCGCCTTCGCTCAGGCGAAGAAGAAAACACTGCTCATCGACGCAGACCTTCGCCGTCCCGGCATGACACAACTGCTTGATTTGAAGGGCCCGCTCGGACTGTCACAGATTCTACGCGATACGAAGCCCGTTGCGGAAAGTTGCCTGGAAAACATTTTCAATCTTGGAATTGAAAATCTTGATGTCATGCCATCGGGACCGCGACCTTCGAACCCATCAGAATTACTGGCCAGCGAACGATTCAACGATATCATCGCCTGGGCAGAATCTCACTACGAACAAATCCTGGTTGACGCCCCTCCTGTGCTTGCCGTGACCGACCCCGCAATTATCGGGCGACTGGTCGACGGGGCTGTCGTGGTGATCAGGCCAGACAAGAACCGCCGAAAACTGGTGCTGCGAGCCGTTGAGTCATTCCGTGCGTCGGGAGTTCAGGTCATCGGCATCGTCGCCAACCATATTGCCAACAATAGTGGTACCGAATACGGGTACGGTTACGGCTACGGCTATGGCTATGGTCATGACGACAAAACGGATATGGTCAACGAAGATGAAGGTGACGGTGACGGCAACAGCGGCGAAGATAACATCGAGGCCGAAACGCGCCTCGCAGCGTGATTCCGCGAAAAGGGTGCCACGGTTTTGGAGTCTTCGGTAAGGCCGTGCTCTTCGGATACGTTATCAAAGATGAAGACACGGCCTTGTCGAAGACTCCAAAACCGTGGCACCCGGAATCTCGCCCGCGATTTCGATTATCTGTCGTAACAGTATTCGCCTATACCAGTTTGGTCGTTTCATCACTCCAGGCTGGAAGCCTCCTCGATGGCGGCTGGCCACGCTACAATAAGGCCGACAACTTTTTACAGAAACGTTACCGATTGGTTATTCGGGACCCCTTTCAATCGTTCCCGTGATTGCAGATGTCTAATTACTCAATCGAGATCACTGCACAATTGCCGACCCCTGATGTCGATCAAGAATTCCTTGACGGCATGATTCGTCGAGTTCTCCAGGAAGAACAGATCAGTGCCGCACAAATCAGCGTTGCAATCGTGAGTGACGCCGAAATCCATCGTGTGAACCGTGAGTTTCTCGGTCACGATTATCCGACAGACGTAATCAGCTTTCTTTTGAATGATCCGATGATAGGGGCTGCCGGGGTCGGCGATGATTTGCATGCTACAGGCGACCTGGATGAGTTGCCTCTTCACCCTGACACTTCAGACGCATGCGATTTTCTTAACGGGGAATTAATCGTAAGTTTTGAGACCGCCCTACGAGAAGCACAGGCGCATGGATGGAGTCCGCAGGCAGAATTGCTACTCTATGTCATACATGGCTTACTGCATTTATGTGGATACGATGATTTGACGGACGAGACGCGACCCCTCATGCGGTCGAGAGAGCGAGAACTGCTCGGCATTTGGGGTTTGTCTCCGACTGGATTGGAAATGTGACGTGGACGTGCTGCCGGTTATGGTGTTCATGCTGATGGCGACTGCCTGTTGGAGCGCCCTCGGTTGTGATGCACTTCGTGAGTTTTCCTACAGCCGCCTCGAAGAACTTTGTGAGAAGCGAGGGGTCGCCAATCGCTTTGGCGAGATTTTGAAGAAGCAGGGCGAAGCGTTACTCGCCCTGGAATTCTTGTTGACAATGTCAACGCTCGGTCTTGCTGCTGTGCTTTGCTACTGGATCGGTTGGCCCAATCAAGCGCCTCAAGGCAACGAGTCGTTGCAATCCTCTCCAGCCAACAGCCAGTTACAGTTTATACTGAATTACGCATTTTTTGCCGCGCTCGCATTCGTCGCAGCCGACTTGTTGCCGTGGACAATTGCTCGTGTGGCATCCGAACGATTTCTGTGTACGTACTGGCCCGGCATCGAATTCTTGCAGACCATACTGACGCCGCTGTTATGGATCGCATTGCAACTTGACCGTTACGCCCATCGAATCACCGGCCGAACAGAACTGGAGACAGACGACACCTCGAAAATTGAGGAAGAAATTCGTTCTGTCGTCGAAGAAGGAGAACGTGAAGGGGTTCTCGAATCGGGTTCGACAGCGATGATTCAGCGAGTGATGCAGTTGCAAGACGAAGATGTTGGTGCCATTTTAACACCACGTACAGAAATGGATTGCGTCAGCGCAGACCTCACATTGGAAGAGGCACGGCAGCAACTCATCGAATCTGGACACAGTCGGATGCCTGTTATCGGCGATTCAACCGATGACGTACTTGGAATTCTGTACGCAAAAGACCTGCTGAAAGCTCTGGCCCCAACGCGGAATGGTCACACCATCCCCGTGCTCCGCGATATTATCCGTGAACCTGTGTTCGTCCCCATGACAACGGCAATTCCGTCGCTCTTGGAGCTGATGAAGCGGCAAAAAGTTCATATTGCGATTGTGCATGACGAATATGGAGGGGTCGCAGGACTGGTCACGATGGAAGACATCCTGGAAGAAATCGTCGGTGAGATTTCGGACGAATACGACGATGAACAAGTCAACGATGACATTCGCGAACTGAATCCAACAACAGTCGAGGTCTCAGCTCGTGTGCGACTGGATGAACTTAACCGCCGATTCGATTTCGAACTCCCCGAAGACGGAGAATTCGACACAGTCGGAGGTTTCGTGTTTGCACAAAAGGGAAGCATGCCATCGTCGGGCGAGTCATTTACTTGGCACAAACTGTTGTTCACAGTTCTGAACGCCGATGCACGCGTCGTCAAAAGATTGCGAATCGAACGAACAAACAGCGCATCGAACGGCAATGTTCATTGAACAGATCAATCGATGTTAAATCAAAACGAACGAGTCCGCGTCAGTTTGGGCGATTGACTCGTAGCAGTTGCACTCCAGGCGCACCCAAACCCAGGCGAGCCGGGGTGCGTCAGCCCCCGGACTCTTTGTCTGCAACGAAGAAGAAAAGCGGCATTGGTTCTCTAACGAAATTTCTTGATGCGAACGCAGAAACACACCGAATTCGACACGCAGCATCCCCTGCGCAATCGAAATGCGACCCCCGTCGTGGCGTTTGAAGATTCGAGAAATGAGCCACGCTAAACAAATCGGAATCCCGCCAACGATACCAAAGTAGGTGGGAAACACCGGTAACCATGGAAAGCGAGATCCCAGCATCAAGGCGAGAATCGAGAGGGGAAACCACCCGACGATCATGAACACAAAGACAAGGATCCAATAAAGACCCGAGGCGTTCGCGGGATAAGTGACTTCGAATCGCTAGGGGTTGGCTTCTTGCACCGTAAGTCTGGAACGGTGCGGCAAGACCGGGACAAACGTCCGGTCGATCGGCAGCATATCGCTGTACTCGTGGATCGAAGTCATTAGTGCGTCTGTCTCGCCTTATGGAATACGGAACATGGGGCAATGGGTTCACAGCACTTACCTTAGCCTGAGAAGCTCAAGCATATCTGGCAGAAACCCTTCAAACTAATCGAAATCCACGATAATTCATGAACAGAATTTGACTTGCCACAAACTATCAAAATAGACTTGCGTGTTTTTGCCGAAATGCAGTGTTCCCAATCCCAAAATTTCGACAACACCAGTATTCAGCAAAGATTGAAGTATTGTCTCACATTATTTCGTCATTGCTTGAACCGTCTCGAGTAAATTCGATATGTGAAACCGTTATTACTCGCGACGACTGTCGTCCAGACGACTGCAAAGTTATTTTTGGAATCCATCGCGACGATTGGGGAGAGGCTGTTACTGGTCGTTGAACTACTGACCATGAATGCCGCCCCCTTTGCTGCACCTGATGAATGATATTGCCGTGCATACCCCTTGAGGAGATGGCTGCTGCGGTCCAGAGCCTCCCAAGAAACCACGAAATCACCGGTCGCATTCATCGCGACGGCAGGATTCTCCCAATCCGAGTTCTTGTCGTTTTTCGTGACCTCAATGATGCCCCCTTGCGCCTTTCCAGATCGGTCGTATCGCTGGGCAAAAATGCCGAGGGAAGGATAGCTGCCGAGAGGATAAGTTAGCTGCCAGGTGACGACAAAGTCTCCAGCAGAATCCATCGCAACCACAGGCGTCCCTTGCTGACCGGCATACTTCGTGATCGCGACTTGTATCGGAGATCCCTGAGGTCTTCCCGCCAAATCAAAACGCTCAACATAAATTCCGGAACCAAAAGAGAACTCCTGCCATGCGATCACAAAGTCACCTCGTGAGTCCATCGCCAACGAAATGTTTCCTGGTTCTTGAGACGGACCGTCGACCTGAAATACATTTCGCTGTGCAATACCATCCGAGCCGAATCGTTGGCCAAATATGCCGTAATGATGGATAATGTCACTTACCCAGGCGATCACGAAATCGCCCCGGGAATCCATCGCCACTTTCGGTTCAAGGTCGAATGCATCTCCCGTCAATCTGTCGACGGTCATCTCACTTCCTTGTGCTCTTCCAGCCAAATTAAAACGCTGAGCGTGGACTCGGACATCAAAGTTGGAGGCATGGGATTGTTCTACGATCCAAGCGACAACAAAGTCGCCCCGATCGTCCATCGCCACGCTGGGATAATAGACGTACGAACTTGCTTTCGTGTCGGATGACGTGACTTGGAACACGTTGCTCCGTGGTTTTCCGGCGGAATCGTAGATCTGTGCGTCAATCTCATTTTCGCCATTGGCATTGGCCCAGACCACCACTTGATCCCCCGCCTTGTCCATTGCAACACTGGGAGATGCGGCGGACGTTTGAGAGAACGGGCTCACCGCGACTTCAGGTCCTGCCACCGAGAGCATTCGCCGGGGTTCGAGCATTTCCACGTCTGCCCGTGCGGCCACGACGGGGCTTTGACGACGTCGAGATGCGGATGGAGCAGTCCCACCAATCAGACGTTCAAGACATTTCGGCAAACGGAATTGAAATTGCATACCAGCGGCCTACTTAAATTGAAGAAGTGACAGCCATGAATCAGAGTCTGATCCGCAGCCTTGAAGTTGGAACGATTCCACGAAAATATCACTGGCATTCATTATGTCGACGAGCGTTCACCGCCGTCAACTTCATGTTCTACTGATCCGACTTATTAAGGGGCACGAAACAAAGTACTTCCTCAACTTTAGTCGATGGTCGATGGGAACAAAGCTTTTTCGTAGCGTTTGTTGACATTAAATGACTCGTGTGTTATCCATAAATACGTTTTCAGATGAATAAAGGAATGGTCAATGGTCAATGGTCAATGGGGACACAGCTTTTTCGGGGGCTTATTGACATTGAAGGAGTCGTATGTTATCCATAAATAAGTGTTCGCGGAAATAAACGCTGATTTCGGGATATGCCAATGGCGCGACTTGCCCGTGTGGAAATCTTTTCGCCTGACGAGGTTGTCATAGTGCATGTGATGAACCGTGTTGTTCGGCGGTGTTTCCTGCTCGGAAACGATCCGGTGACGGGAAACAATTATGATCATCGCAAGGTCTGGATCGAAGAGCAATTGCAGCGTCTGGCCGCGTGTTTTGGGATCGATCT
>CAILLA010000154.1 GCA_903834925.1 uncultured Schlesneria sp. | reverse complement strand
CACGGTTATTCCCGCGCCGAAATTCACGGAAGCAGCGGTGAGCGTCCCACCGTTGTTAACGACCAGTGTGTCGGCACCGTAATTCGCAAGTGTTGTGCCCGATGCAAAGGTGAGATTTCCACCATTATTAATCTGGATCGACGAATAGCTTGTACTGAATTGGTACTGACTGACATTGGGAAGGTTTGCAAGCTTGAGCGATGTGGAAATTGTCGTACCGTAAAGGTAGACGGTACTGTTGGGACTAAACGTATTGGCCACCAATGTCGGGACATACGACGGATCAACCGTCACCACATTCGCCGCAAAGGTGTTCCCGCTCAAATTCGGAACAAGGGCTCCAGAATTCAACTGAAGTGCGGTGCTAATTGTGGCTCCACTTAACGACACGCTTCCGCCACTACTGACAACGATCCCCGAACCGAAGATGTTCGCGCCTGAAGTCGACACCAGGCTGCCGCCGTTGTCGACGATGAAATTGTGCCCCGTAATCGTAATCCCAGATGTGACCGTTAACGTGGCTCCATTGGTAATATGGATATCCTGTGTCAACGACGAATTCTGCGACAAGGTTTGGCTGGTGGTGATGTTTGCCGATAGGACCGTCAGCATGACCCGGCTTTCGAGAACACTCACCTCTGCAGCGAGTGTCTGTGGCGAAGGACTACGCCGATTGCGACGTGGCTGATTTACGCTCGGTGTAACTCGAAGACGCTGAGGTATCGCGGCAAGCCAGTGAAAAACCATGGTGGAACTCTCGTTTCTAAGTGTTGAGGAGCGGCCTTAGTTGTTTTGTTGTCGCAAGTTGATGAAGGTCAATCGGTAGTGTTTGCGTGTCATTTTCCAGCTTCGCTTGCAGGAAATACGCTGAAAACCAACGGTCGTCCTTCAACTCCATTTCAAAATAAACTTCAACGATCGTCAGAGCGGGGTCTGACGACACTAGTAAATGCGGAATGAGTCACGCTTCCCGACACGAAATTTCAAGATTTGAAAAAAACAAAGATTTGCTGCGGTGATCTTGCCGATCGCTGTTACTCACGGAAGCTGGAAGTAAAATCCGTCCGGAAAATCGAAAAGATTCCAGAAATTCCAAAGATTTCTTGGAATGAAACGAGTCCTCTCAAGACTTCAAAACTCGATACGGAAACCAGGGGGACGATGCGTCCGGTTTTTTTTCGCAAAAATTCAAAAATCACCGACGACCTGGCCGTCTTGATGGCAACCAAGTCGGAACAATGTCACGATATTGATATTTTCGCTGATAAAACGGACGGCACCATCCGCTAAGAGAAGTTGGACGCCCCCAACGTGGAAGCTGTACATCCCATTGCCGTTGTCATTCGAACAATTGATGAGACACGGTCCCCCCTGCGCACTGCCGTCAGCCGAACTTCCCGAAAGCCAATTTTCGTAATTCGAAAGGTCGGCCCACCCACCCCCGCTCGCAACGTTAGCGGCAACGAACTTCCCCTTTTCGTAAAGGTCATTCCGCCCGGCCAATTCGAATAAGACCAAAGTGTTCGAAGCGCCGTCAGTGATGTCGGCCATCCGAACTTTGGTATTAAGATTCGATAAGACTCCGCTGGATGGTACGTTACCTGTCGTTGGCTGAATAAACGAACTGAAGATCGTCCCTTCAAAGCCGCCAAGCGGACTGTAATCCATGGCACCGCTGGTCCAACTGATCTGCGGACCAAAGATGCTTGATGTGATCGATATCGGATTCTGCGATCGCGATGCTGACGGGCAGATGAATGATGGAACGGTGCTTCGAATCAACTTCTGGTTGTTTGCCTGATAATTTGGCAAACCCGCAAAGCTCAGATCGACCGGCGACATATAGGGGGCGGAAAAATTGATCTGGTTATAGACCGTCGACTGGTCGAGATACGGCAATATGAATTCTGTGTAGCCGTGAACGTTCAAATCGTCGTACGCCGCCGGGGTCCCAAGTCCTAACCCAAAGACGCTGAAGACTGGCCCCGACAAAAGGACATACGCTGGCGGAATCTGACAGTACGAACTTTCATAATTGGCGAAAGCCAATCCGATTTGTTTGAGATTGCTTCGACATTGCGTTCGACGGGCCGCTTCACGAGCCTGCTGAACCGCTGGTAACAACAACGCGATCAAGACAGCGATAATTGCAATCGTGACCAACAGTTCGATCAAGGTGAAGCCGCGACCAACATGCCGCAGCGTCGACCTGCTCACTTTTTCTCGGTGAACTGCCATCCCGAACTCGGTAAGGTCACCCGTCGCTTCACCCAAGGCTGCTACCATGAAAATGCTATTTCTTTTAAGGCATGGAATCTGGGTTAAATTCTGAGTCGAGTGCTTCGTTCAATACGCACAAATGCTAAATATCAATGCATTGACTGTTCTTTAGAGCATTTCATCAATTCGATTCAACAAGATCCGTCATTTTGCAATAAAAGGTATTTTTCGCTTTTTAACAATACATTGCTGCCAGGCGATGTCAATGAAGACGCGTTAATTTCAGGCACGGTGATCAAATGCCGAGGTTAAGGTCTATGTGAATTTGCGAGTTCTTGGAGGATTTGTTCTGCATTCATTTTCCGGTCTTTCCTGCGAGAAATATCTGCGCGTTTTCCTGACCTGCCTTGAGCTCGGCCAGACTGAATGACGCTGCGTGTGTACTCTTTTTGATGGAAGCTAGTCTTCCTTTTGCGGCGGTCAGCTCGTTTTTTTGTTTTCTCAGTGCTTCGTTTAAAACGCGGATCGTTTCGTCAAGTTTCGCAATCGCCACGTCACCTGCCACAAGCTGTTTTTCTTGTTCGAGTTTTTCCTCTTTGGCTTTGTTGTATTGGCGAAACGCGTTCACGCAGTCCTTGTCGTCTTCCAACAGCTGGAATTCCCTTTTTTTCAAAGAGGACCTCAATTTATCAGGGCTGCCGTCGATCACGGGACGTTTTAGCAGTCGTTCAGACTGCTGGGCGCAGTCTTCCTGCGCATCACGCAGGCGCTTCGACGCTAAACGGTAAGGACTTTTTTCATCTTGCTTCGCTAATAAGATGTCCACTCGATCCGTCCGTTTCTGACGGGCTGTGCGAAGCTCGGATTCAGAATTGTCGACTTCTTTTTCGCAGATGCTGACCTGGCTTTTAGCGAATTCCAAATCCCCTTCCAGTTTTGAAAGGCGACTCGACAATTGTTCGATCTGGGGGCCTGAGAGTTTAATGAACTCTGTTGCCTGGTTGATCATCTCTCTCTTCTCTTCGTTACTCTTCTTTTGTATTTCGTCAATCCAGAGCTTATTGGCCCAGAAGCCCCGAGGAGCTCCATGCTGACCGTACGCCTTTGAACAGACGCTGCTGATTGAGGCGACGACGAGGATCAATGCCATCGATTTGCTGCCAAGTCGATTCAGGCGAATACGGGACCGTCCCCACAAAGAGACTTGCAATAAAAACCGTGATCGAAGTTGTTGAAATGGACTCATCATTCATTTCCCCTTTCTAAAAATCGTTTGAATGGTGTTCTTGTCCCGCTCTTTCATTTCACGGCGAGACGATTCTCAGACAGCTCTGCGATTCGAAGCACACTTGTCGCGTGACGTGCCGACAACAGGACCTGAACCACACAGCAAATCGCCAAGATTCCCGTGGAAGGAACTTGA
Source organism: uncultured Schlesneria sp. (assembly GCA_903834925.1). GTDB lineage: Bacteria > Planctomycetota > Planctomycetia > Planctomycetales > Planctomycetaceae > Schlesneria. The sequence continues at coordinate 11,697 of CAILLA010000154.1, read as the reverse complement.
TGATTCATCAGTGAGGTCCCAAGATGGACTCCAACAAACAGTGTTAACGCAAAATGAATCGCAGAGATTGTCAAAACAAAGCTCATTTGCAGCAGAGCACGAACGCTGATTCGAGCACACGCCGTCACATGTTTTTGTGACGTTCGTGGCAACCGTTCAGTTGATTCCGTCAAAATGAAAGCCGATTGGTCGAGCGAGACGGCTGTGTTGCTAAGCTCGTACACGGAATCAAAGCCAAGACCGTCATTCGGATTCTTCAGCCATGTGATCACCATCTGTTCTCCCTTAACTTCAATGGAAAAGTGCGTTGAATCAGATCTGAATCGAGCGACTTTTTATTCGAGGAAGCTCTGCCTTCCTTCAATTTCAAATCTGCGGACCAAATTCGCCTTTTTCATCGAGCCAGCCCTCGTATCGCTGCTTGAAAAATTGCGATCAAGTTTCTCCGTCTAGACTTGAATGCGGATCGGCCCAACGTCGCCGACTCAAAAAACGGAAAAATCAGCGAGAATTTCAAAACAAATTTGCTCAACCGCGCCTTGGCAATGCGTAAGTCATTTCCAAATAGAACCTTGTGTCGTTCAGTCCAGTCATGTTTGGAGCGGTTCGAAGAGAGACCTTTGCGCGCACGAACCGTTGTTAACGCTCGTTTGAATCGTGAAATTGTGTGCCAAGCCATTCACGAATGGTTCACTTCAGTTGTGATGCGCGCTAGACTTCGGGATGCGCATTCATCTCCCTTGATGACGAAAAGCATCTGGCCTCAGATTGTGAGTTCTTGATGACGACGTCTGTTGATTTGCTGATTGAACGACTTAAGGCAAACGACCCCAGTATCGCGGAATTTGTTTTCCAGCGTTTCTCTGGCAAACTCGTTAGCTTGGCTCAACGTCGATTGGGATGGCAGTTAAAGCGAAAGTTCGACCCCGAGGATGTCGTTCAGTCGGCTTTCATGAGCTTTTTTCGAATGCAGTCGGAGGGGGGATTGGAATTCGAGAATTGTGAAGCGTTGTGGGGTTTGCTGTCCCTGATCACGATTCGAAAATGCGGGCATCGGATCGAACATTACAAGGCAGCGTGCCGCGACGTAGGACGCGAGCGGTCTGCCGCTCCGACCGCTGCCGATATCGACGAGTCACGCGCGGATTGGGAAGCAGTCGCTTCTGATCCTTCACCATCACAGGTGGCAATTTTCATGGAAACAATCGACGAGTTCTTGCAGTCACTGGACGATCGAGACCGACGCATTGTGAAATTATGGTTGCAAGGTTATTCAGTAACCGAGATCAGCGTTGAGATCAGTCGCAGCGAACGGACGGTACAGCGAGTTCTGGAGCGGCTGGAAGATGATCTGCTGAAACGTGCTGCCAAGTAGCCCTCTCGCTCCGCCGAGAGGAAAAGCCGAATCGCCAAAAGGTCCCGATTCGCAAACGGACCAACTCCAACCCAAGACACCATTTCGGATATCCTCAAGTATCTCCAGAACCCCAGCCGGAAAACCATAATAAAAGGCAATCTTGGCGTTCAATGATCCGCAAATCCTTGCAACCACAATCTAAACAAACGTCCTCGTTTTACGTTTGGCGGTTTGTGTTGTTACGATGCAATCTGGCAATTCGGCTGATCCTCTCGGCGGAGCGAGAGGGCTACTTTAGAACATGATTTCGAGACTGTCAGCATGGACCATGCGACCGCCGACAATGAAGATCTTTCGGCGTCGAAGAAGGAACCGTTAGTCCCTCCCGAGGCCAAGGCACAAACGCCTGCAGCCGAGTCGTCCGTCGAAGCTACGATTTCCGTTTCGGAAATTGAACATGTGATCGAACGGTTTGAGGCAGCATGGAGCAACAAGGAGCGGCCAGACATCGCTTCGTATTTGCGTGATCTCCCCGCCGCCGCTGACAATCTCTTACGGGAACTCGTACAGATTGATCTTGAATACCGATTGCGATCGTCAGAAGCAGCTCGTGTGGAGGACTACCTCAGCCAGTTTCCCGAGCTGAACAGTGACGATGAGTTTTGCCTGAAGTTTATTCGCCAGGAGTTTTTCCTTCGTAAGCGAACCGAAGACCAATTGGACGCCAACGAGTACTTCCGCCGATTTCCACAGTGGTCTGAAAGACTGAAAAACGTCCTGGTGCCAGCCCCCGATTCTGGCTCGTCGTTGAAACGTCGTTTTTCGGCAAGATTGAATTGCCCGCAATGCCATAACCCGATCGAAATCGTGACCGAAACGGCGAATAAAGAGGTCGCGTGCCCATCATGCGGCAATACGATTCGTCTCAACGCCGAAGAGACATTGACCTGGGACAAAGAGCGATTGCCAGTTGTTGGGCAATTCCAACTGATCGAAGCTGTGGGCCGCGGAGCGTTCGGCACGGTTTATAAGGCTCTCGATCAACAGCTTCAGCGGATTGTGGCGGTCAAGATTCCGCGCAGCGGCGTACTGAAAAACGACGAGGATGAGGATCGATTTGTCCGTGAAGCGAGAAATGTCGCCCAATTGCGACATCCGGGCATCGTGGCCATCTATTCGGTCGGCCGGAGTGATCAGTTCCCTTACCTGGTAAGTGAATTCGTTGATGGTGTCACGCTCTCGCAGTACCTCATGGCCAAGCGATTTCACATCCAGGATGCGGTCAAGTTGATTCGAGATGTTTGTATCGCGCTGATGCATGCCCATTCCAAAGGTGTGGTTCATCGCGATCTGAAGCCGTCGAACATCATGCTGAACGAAGAAGGTCAGCCGCGAATCACGGACTTCGGATTCGCCAAACGAGAAGCGGGCGACCTGACGATGACGGCTGTAGGCCAGATTCTTGGCACACCTGCCTATATGAGCCCCGAGCAGGCGCGCGGATTGTCTCATCAAGCCGATGCGCGCAGCGATATTTATTCTGTGGGGGTCATCCTTTTCCAATTGTTGACCGGCGAATTGCCCTTTCGCGGGAACGCAGGCAAGTTGTTGTACCAGGTGGTTCACGATGCCCCACCAAGTCCTCGTGGCTTAAATCAACAGGTCTCCGAAGACTTGGAAGCGATATGCTTGAAATGCCTGGCGAAAGAACCGAAAAACCGGTATCCGACAGCAGGCGACCTGTCGGATGATCTGCAACGGTATCTCGACGGCAAACCCATCGTTCCCGTTCCTGTGAGTCGATTCGAATACGTTCTAAGCTGGTGCCGGAAAAATCCTGCGCTCATCGGGTTATCGATGGCTTCAATGATGCTTCTCTTATTAACTGCGGCGATTTCTTCCGCAGCTCGCGACCGCGAATCGCGTTTTTCAGAAGAATCCAGGCAGCTCACTGCCATGGTAAACGACTTCGCCGAAGAAACCAGGAAACTGACCGCATCAAATTCGACACTCGCCCAGCAGTTGGCCGCCGTCCAACTGCAAATGCAGAAAATAAACGAGACTAACGCGCAACTTGTCGAGCAGAAAAATGCGGCTGATCGATTAGCGAACAAATTGGCCGCAGATGCACGCGCAAACACAATGGGGGTGTCGGAAAAAGAAGTTCGGGATCTCGTGGAGCGCCATAAAACCTTCGCTGTCACGTATAAAGACCTGGAAGAAGTGATTCGCAATGATCGGACGATCCGGGACGTTGTCCGGAATCAGGCGCTGGCAATCGCGATACCATCTGGTAATGCCGAAGGTCTCGCGACCGTTCCAAATTGCGATGTGTCAACCGACCTGTCCGAATTGAAGCAATTAGGGGCGACCGAACTGCTGTACGTCCGGGCCAACCATACGATTGCGACGCTGAGATTTGATGACGCCAGACCCACACCGTTTCCGCTCAGTTGGCTAGAATGTGTGATGCTGGTTCCCAGGCCAAAATCATCCTTGGTATTTGCCAAGTCAAAAGAAAGACTATTTGAACTGAGTCCCGACTCAACCGACCGACCACGGGAGCTCCGCGAATTCTCGAAGAATATTTTCGACGTTGCATTTCACCCGACCGAGAATCGAATCGCCTTCGTTCGCGAGAATTCTAACGCTTCTTCCGAATTGATTGTCAGCCAGACAGACGGGTCGGATGAGAAAAGTCTCGGTTTCGGGTATTCCCCGGCATGGACAATCGATGGGAAAACGCTGATCTTCGCCAGCGGTAGTAATAACGATGACGCCTACATCGGGATCAGGAATGGATCAGAAATAGACCGGATCAAAGTTCCAGCCCATACGATCTCGCGGATTTGCCCAAGCCCGTCACCGGATGGGAAACAAATTGCGTTCTCGATGAAGGGTGAAGACGGAACAATGCAGATCGGCCTGACTTCACTGGGCGCATCAGAACCACGGCAGTTGACGCGGGCTGGTGACGTCAATACCGGCTCGGCATTCTCGCCCGACAGTCAATATCTCACGTTTCTAAGGGGCAAAGGGCAACAGGGTCAACCAGTATGTCTCATCGTCATGAACATCGAAACAGGAAAAGAGTACGTTGTCGCCAACGACATCCACCAGGTATTTCGTCCAATCTGGCGTGAAACGCCAGTCCCCAAGTAGCCCTCTCGCTCCGCCGAGAGGAAAAGCCGAATCGCCAAAACAACATCGCTTTCTGAAAACGTTTTCAAACCAAAGAAAGGGCATTAATGAACTTCTTCGAATTTGTTTTGTTTAATCGAAATACACAGAGCCACACGACTTTGAATTCCGTTTGATTGTTTCCGTTGATATGACGGTTTATTGCAATTCGGCTATCTTCTCGGCGGAGCGAGAAGGCTACTTGGAAGAAACATGATCTCGCAGCTTTGGCCCTTGCAGACGTTCGATCGGCAGGCGGATTTTTCTATCGTTGAGCGTAAACTGCCTCATTGGTCACAGGCAGGATGTCTCTGCTTTATCACGTGGCGTACCGTTGACTCGATTCCGAAATCTGTCTTGAATCGCTGGCATGCCGACCGCGATACGTGGCTGCGGAACCACGGGATCGAACCGAATCACGAAGGATGGAAATTGCAGCTTTCGGAACTTGATCAGAGTCTTCAACGAGAATTCGTAAAAACGTTCTCCGAGCGTTGGCATCGGCATCTTGACGCTTGTCACGGTGCCTGTCCGCTGAACAATCCAGAGATTTCAAACATCGTTGCCGCGAGCCTGCATAAGTTCGATGAACAGCGTTATCTGCTGACCGATTTTATCGTGATGCCCAATCACGTTCACTTGTTGGCGGCGTTTGCCGACGAGGACGGAATGCTTACTCAGTGCGAGTCGTGGAAGCATTTCACGGCACGAGAAATCAACCGGCGACTCGGGCTAAGCGATCGCTTCTGGCAACAAGATGGTTTTGACCATCTCGTCAGGACGGAAGAACACTTCGACGGATTCCGCCGTTATATTGCCAGCAACCCGATGAAGGCAGGATTGAAGGACGGCGAGTCAACTCATTTTTCAAAGGAACTCAAGTAGCCCTCTCGCTCCGCCGAGAGGAAAAGCCGAAGCGGCAAACCAACATCGCGTTCTAAAAACGTCTTCAGAAAAAATAAAGGGCATAATGAACTTCTTCGAATTTGCTTTTTAAATCGAAATACGCAGAGCCACACGACCTTGTTTTTCGTTTGATTGGTTCCGTTGATATGACGTCTTGCTGCGATTCGGCGATCTTCTCGGCGGAGCGAGAAGGCTACTTGGAGACATCACCATGTCAAATGACATCCCTGATTCGAATCCGTTTCCACAGCGTCGAATGTCGGCGAGGCTGAATTGTCCTCATTGCCATAATCCGATCGAGCTCGTCGCTGACTCGGTCGACGAGGATGTTCTTTGTCCCTCCTGCGGAAGTGCTGTGCATCTCGATGCAGGGCCGATGCTCACCTGGGACAAGAAGAAACTGCCCGCTCTTGGTCAGTTTCAATTAATCGAAGCAGTCGGTCGTGGAGCGTTCGGGACTGTCTACAAGGCGTTCGATCAGCAGTTGCAACGGACCGTCGCCGTGAAGATTCCACGCAGCGGTGTTCTCGAAACGGACGAGGAAGAAGACCGCTTCGTCCGCGAAGCTCGCAATGTCGCACAATTGCGGCATCCGGGGATCGTCGCGATTCACTCGGTCGGACGGAGCGATGCGTTTCCGTATCTGGTCAGCGAGTTCGTCGAAGGAGTCACCCTTTCGGAGTACCTGACGGCCAAGCGGTTCAGCATCAAAGAATCCGCCAGACTGATTCGCGAGATTTGTATCGCGCTTCAGCACGCGCATTCGCAAGGAGTCGTCCACCGGGACCTGAAGCCATCAAACATCATGCTGACGCCGGACGGTCAGCCACGGATCATGGATTTCGGAGTCGCAAAGCGGAACGCAGGCGAAATCACGATGACGATCGACGGGCAAATCCTCGGTACGCCCGCATATATGAGTCCAGAACAAGCGGGAGGCTTGTCGCATCAAGCCGATGCACAAAGCGATATCTATTCGGTAGGCGTGATCCTGTTCCAGTTGCTCACAGGCGAATTACCCTTTCGAGGCGACGTGCAGATGCTGCTCTATCAAGTGCAGTACGAAGAGCCACCCAGTCCCCGCAAGCTCAATCATCAAGTCCCCCGCGACCTGGAAACGATCTGCTTGAAGTGCATGGCAAAGGAACCCAAACGCCGCTACGCATCAGCGGGAGACCTCGCGGATGACGTGGAACGATATCTGGATGGAATACCGATCCTCGCTCGACCAGTAACTCGAATTGAACACGCCTGGCGGTGGTGCCGACGAAATTCAGTTATCGCCGGATTGTCGACAACGGCAGCGTTGCTACTGACATTGACTGCGATCATTTCAACTCTAGCCTATCACGAAACGAGTCGCCTCGCGGCCAAAGAGCAGGCATCGAAAGAAGCTGCCCAAAGGCTTGCCGAAAAAAATGAACAGCTCGCGGAGGCTGCAAACAAATCAGCCGAACAGGAACGCAATTCCCGTGAGCGAGCAGAAAACCTCGCGACTGCCAATTTGGAACTTGCTACGGAAGAGCGAGCTCAGACACAGCGAGCCAAATTGAATCTCTACGTAGCCCACATGAATTTGGTTCAGGCTGGATGGCGGACGGATCGTCTGTATCAGGCGAACCATTTGCTGGACCTGTACCGCAATCCTGCTAGCGCACAAGCGTCAAATGAGGATCCTCGAGGATTCGAATGGTATTTTTGGGACCGTCTTTGCCACACGGATCAATTGACGTTCAAAGGCCATAGTCACGTAATCAAATGTGTCAGATGTAGCCCTGATGGAAAGCACGTGGCATCTGCGGGCGAGGACGGAATTAGGTTGTGGGAATTAGCGACAGGGAAGATTGTCCTAGAATTCGGCAAACAACGTCGGACATATGCGATTGCGTTCAATGGCGACGGGAGTATGCTGGCAGAAACAGATGCGCGTGAATCAGTTGACATTTGGGACACATCGTCTGGTAGGAGACTTAAATCGTTACGCAGCACGCATCCCAGCCCTTTTTTGCTGGCATTCCTACCGCAAACACCGGAGACGCTGGCTGTTGCATACGGGAATGGTACGGTGCTCACTTGGAATTTAATGACCGGCGTTCCGGCATCGAGCATAAACATTATCGATCGCGACGCTGAAAATGCAGCATTGCATGATATCGCATTTAGCTTAGACGGCACTCTAATGGCATCAAATGGATCCGGAAGAACCGTCAAAGTGCATTCCTTGCCTACAGGAAAACAGCTATACACATACGACAGTCCGGATTACCTAATTGCATTCAGCCCCGATGGCAGGCATCTGGCATCGGGAGTAAAAGGTGATATAAAACTGTTAGAGCCGTCATCGGGTCGCGAGATTCGTGTCCTGAAGGATGTTAAACTAATGGCCTATGGCAGCGGTGCCTCCGGTATTGCATTCAGTCCAGATGGGAATTGGCTCGCTTGCGGAAACTCAGAAGGTTCCATTTCCATTTGGGATGTTAACGATAGCAGTCCACTGTCCACGCTAAAGGGACACATGAAGGGCGTAGCCAGTCTTGACTTTAGTCGTGGAGGTAACACAATCGTCTCAGCCGGGAATGACACTCTCGTTAAAGTGTGGGATCTGTTCGCGAGTCAGAAGCCGATCGAAATGAAAGATCCCAAAAGCCAAAGTAGCTGCACAAGCGTTGCTTTCAGTCCAGATGGAAAGTGCCTCGCGTCTGTTAATGGAAATGGCGATGGGCAAATCAAAATTTGGGACCCTGGAACGGGGCGCCTGTTGTATCGACTTCCGAGCGATGAGTCAGCGGCATGGACTGTTGCATTCAGTCCCGATGGATCGAAGTTGGCTTCGGGGGGAAAAAAAAATATAAAGTTGTGGCAGTTTAACGAAGTTAAGGCTCTGCACAAAATAACGGGCAACGTGGCTGATATAAGGAGTGTTGCTTTTGACGCTACTGGGGCACGAGTCGCCTCTGTAAGTCACGATGGCGCGGTGAGAATCTGGGATGTGTCTTCGGGAACCGAGGCGTTTTCCTTAGAAAACCCGCCACCCGAGCAACACGCATATATTAATGTGGCTTTTAGCCCGAATGGAGCGTTTCTTTCATCGGCCTCTTACATTCAAACTCGGTTTTGGAACCCAATTACTGGGAGAAGGATCACCGTGCTTCCAGACGTAGATAACCTTCGCGGGCCAGTTGCAATTAGCCCCGACGGCCAACGAATCGCGTTGACGCATGCTCGTGGCAGAGAAGCTTCTCTAGGTGCCTACGCTGAGGCCGCAATCAAAGTGTTTGACATTGCTTCTGGTCGCGAATTGCTTGGGCTTATTGGTCACTCGTCCAGAATCTACGGGTTAGTGTTCAGCGCCGACGGTAGACGGATTATTTCGTCAGGTCACGACAGTACGGTAAAAATATGGGATGCGACTACGGGCCATGAGTTGTTAACGCTCAACGGCGATGGGATGGACATTCTGAGCGTCGCAGTGAGCCCTGATGGTAACCGAATTGCAACCGGGACTTGGACCGGGGTCAATGTGTGGAACGCAACACCGCGGTCACAATCACTAGAAACCATTTACGATCCCAGTATCTGGCACCGAGAGCAGGCTAAGGAAGCCGAGGAAAAACAACGGTGGTTCGCTGCCCGCTTTCACTACTTTCGCCTCGCAGAAGCGACTCGAAGTAGAGGTGAGGTTGAGAGTTCGACACTGAAGGCTGCCTATTGCGGGGCGATGCTAGACGACGCGGGAAAGGATGAGGCGTCGATAATTCTCAAGCGATTAATGGAACAAAATGAGATGAGGCTTGTAAGCGTGCCTCAAGATCTGGATGAGCAAATTGCGCTTCTTTCGTGTAGTAGCGCAACAGCAAAAGTACTGCTTGATCACGACAAGAAGGAGGGGGCTATAAACTTCAGCCTCCTGCATCAGGATCTGCTCGAACAAATCGCCGAAAAAGACCCTAAGAATGGCCTGTTGCATGACGAATATGTCCAGACCTTCGACAAAATCGGCGGTTTGTATTGCAGTATTGGACAACCGGAGAAAGCGCTGGAACAATATCAGCGTTTACGAGCAATCAGCCAAGAAATGGTCCAAAGAAATCCAGAAGTAAGCGATAATCATCAACTCTGGCAGTTTTCGCACGACCGAATCGGGAATACCTTGGAGCAATTCGGACGTAGGAAGGAATCTGTAGAATACTTCGAGAAAAACCTGGAAATCGCACGAGAGAACTGCAAACTTTTCCCACTCGACCGACAGTGCAAATTCAATTTGGTTTCAAGCCACAACGCAGTAGCCAAAGCCTTTGAACGGCAGGGCCGAATCGGAGACGCAATTGAAGAGTATCGGCACGCGCTTGATTTATCGCGTGATTTGGTTGGAACGGATCCGGATAGGGTGCGTGCTGTCCACCGCTTTCAGATCGCCAATTTCGAGCTTAGCCGACTCGGAAACGCCTACGTCGACCTTGGAAACGCCGAATATCGACGATTCCATTTTGCCGACGCTCGCAAAATGTTTGAATACGGACTTTCCGTTGTGGATGCAGTTTCGGCGAGTTCCAAACCGACGACGGCCGAGACTGAATCAAAGAATATTACGCAGGCTATTAAAGCCTGTGCTCAAGCCCAACGGACAATTCTCAATTTAAATTTTGCTCTCACTCTAGACAAATCGGTAGTATCACAACAACTCGTTCTTCGACTTCAGGCGTTCCTGGCATATGCCAATTCGGTTCCTGAGGAGATTCCTGCGGATGTGCGTGAGAAATGGTCCACGGGAATTCTTACCGTCGAATTGTTTCGGGAAGCGATCAGAACCGCCGAGGCGCATCGAGCGCTCGATCCGCCCATTGCCGCGACGTTGTACGATGCTGCGTGCGGTTTCTCTCTTTGTTTGAAAGGGCTTAATAAGCATGATGTACCCGAGAAAGAAAGCCTGGCGTCACAGCTTCAGTCCAAGGCTCTCGAAACGTTGAAAGCGGCCATCGCAGCAGGATGGAACAATGCCGATCACACGGCTGCAGACACTGATCTCGAACCCCTACGTGAGTTGCCGGAATTCAAGACGATGCTCGAAGAACTTAGGGCGAAGCCAAAGATAGGGGTAGGAAGGACCGATTGAATTCGGTCCCCCCTCCCTCCGAACCGTACGAGCGGTTCTCCCGCATACGGCTCTCCGGTCAGTAGGTTCCTAAGTATTGGATGAAACGCACATGGGCCGTGTTTAGGCTAAGCGGTCCACGCTCCGTAGAGAAGGCGATGACCATCGCTGGCCATTGACCTGTTCTCACCTTGTGTTTCAAAAGTGTCACCAACATGCTCCAGTCCGCACCACAGGCTGAGCCCATTGGGCAATGCCCAACCTCTCTCCGGTGTGTTTAGCCGTAAACGGCACTGTGACCGAAATGTGATCCCGCCGAGCGGGTGGTTCACGCTGCCTCGATTTGGACATTTCGCATCTACCTCCCTGTTCCCCTTGGCTCCGCCGCGTTTTGCTGCACGGCTTCAATGCTACTATGGGAACTCTGACTCCTGCCGAGTCGCTTCTACCGACTTCACCGATACCGCCATCTTCGCTCCCCTCCAGCGTGCGATATTCCGCCAGCGGGCCAGGGCCATTGTTCGGGCAGTGTCCCTTGCTGCCATTCGTAACGGTTCCATCGTCCACGTCCTTTCACTCGTCAGGCCTCCCTGCTTATCGCCTTCGAACTTCAGACCATTCCATCCTCAACCACCGCATGGCCTTTTCGCCATGATCGATTTACCACGTTACATCATCGTCATGACTTGCCCGCGTCTTTCTTCAGAACGACTTAAAGTCGTCGAAGACAACATCGCACAGACAAGGGTTCGCCCTTTGCCAGGAGGCTCCCCGTTAGGCTTGGCCGAATCAGGTTCACTTTCGTTACGGACTGGTCTTTCTCCTCGGGTTGCTCTCCACCTTTTCTTGCGAAAACGCAGTTACCTCTGGATACAGGCTGGTAACGTCCGCCTGGAAGGGACTTCCACCCTCCTGTTCAAACGCCTTCACAGGCGCACTAGCCGTCTCGCTCCGCCGAGACGATAGCCGAATTGCAACAGAACTCGTCCGGCACTTGAACGCCTCGATTGATCATACGGTCAATGGCAATTCGGCTTTCTTCTCGTCGGAGCGAGAAGGCTACTTTTGCAGAAATCCGGAAACTTGACTCGTCGAGCCAAGTTTCAGACCCGAAGTTGCCTATGTCGTTTTTGTGTTGACAATACTTTTGTATTTTGTATAT
>CAILLA010000153.1 GCA_903834925.1 uncultured Schlesneria sp. | reverse complement strand
GTTCGATCCAGCCAGGCTTCGCCGATCGGACTCCAGGGTTGCAGGTCAAAAAAATAGTCGTTTGCCTCGAAGACCGTGATCAGTCCAGCCTCACGGCGACGCTGGCAAAGCGAAAGCAATTCCCAGTCATTAATAAACTGCACCACCAATACATCGGCCAATACAGCTAATGCCGGTAAATGCCGATGCGAGAAATGGCAATCGATCGTCGTCAGACCGGGGATTTTTCCCAACTGGCGAAGGGGCGCGTGCATTCGATACTCTGCGTCACCATCGTTGCCGAAATCGCAGACTTGAACAATCAACATAAACACCAGTCCTCAATTGTTTTTCGACTCACTTTAACGAGACAATCTTCTAGAGAAAACGTGCGCTCGCAATTGGATCATCACTCAGAGTTTTCGAACGCCGGGACGCGACATTCCATTGAGACTTCATCATGCAACAACCTACCGTTGAACAACTGCGAGACGAAGCCTATCGGCGTTATCAGACGGGTGATCTGGCAACCGCCGAACAATTGTGTCGACAGCTTCTACAACAAGGCCCCCCTCTGCCAGAAGCGGTCTACCTGCTCGGTGTCATTGCTTTAGATGTTGGCCAAACCCAGCCGGCAATGGAACTGTTTCAAAAGACCGTTCAACTGGCACCAGACAATGCGGTCTACGTCAATGCGTTGGGCGAAGTCTACATGACTCTCAACAAGAAACCTGAAGCGCTGGCCTGTTTTCAACAGGCACTGGCATTACGCCCGACCTACGAGCGAGGTCACAACAACCTTGGCCGGTTGCAACATTCGTCAGGAAATCTTATGGAGGCACAGAAAAGTTTCGCCGAAGCGGTACGTCTTAATCCTCGGTACGCAATCGCACACAATAATCTCGGCGCTGCTCTACAAGTGCAGTCCCAATTCGAATCGGCCGCGGCTTGTTTCCGCCAGGCTCTTTCGATCAAGCCCGATTACCCGGAAGCTCATTTCAATCTGGGGACGATCCTGCAGGCGCAGGGTGATCCGGCTGGTGCCGCTGGGCAATTTCAGCGAGCCATCGAGTTGCGTCCAACTTATGCGCGGGCTTTTTTCCAACTTGCTCAAGTTCAGGAATTGCTGCGTCAGGACTATGCCGCCCTGGCCTCCTATCAGGAAGCCGCACGACTTCAACCTGACGATGCCGAGATTCAACAGCAGTTGGGCAATCTTTTGATTCTTAAAGGTGATTGGATACCGGCGATGTCTGCACTGGAACGTTCGCTGGCGATTCAGCCCGATCGATCAGAAGCATTCGCTCGCTTTTGCTATGCACGCCAGATGGTCTGTGACTGGCGAAATTATGACACTGACGGAGAACGTCTCTGGGCCGATGCCACCAAAGCGTTGTCTGCCGGTCAGGTTCCAAGTGTGACACCATTTCAGGCGCTGACGCTTCCGTGGTCGCTTGATCGGCAATTGGCCATCGCCCGTAGCCATTGTGATGCAATCGTCACCCGAAACCTCGAGCGGGGCATCGAGCGACGACATCCGCACCCGGAACGAATTCAGGCCGATCGAATTCGTATCGGATATCTGTCGGGTGATTTCTACGATCACCCGATCAGTCACCTGCTCCAGGGCCTATTTGGTTGCCATGATCGTTCACAATTCGAAGTGTTTGCTTATGGGTTCGGAAAGGTCGACGACAGCGTCTACCGGCAACGAATCGTTGCCGAGTGTGAACATTTTGTCGACGTGAGTACGTTGTCGATACCGGCTCTCGCAGATCGGATCGCCTCTGACGATGTTCACATTCTCATTGACCTGATGGGCCATACGGGCATCAACCGGATGGCAACCTTTGCCTTACGACCGGCTCCGATCCAGGTCAATTTTCTAGGAATGCTCGGCACGATTGGAGCCGATTTCATCGACTATCTGATTACCGATTCCACGGTCACACCGTCCGAGTTTGCCCTTTACTTCGTCGAAAAGTTTGCGACGATGCCTCATTCCTATCTGATTGCTGAACCAGACACGGTGGAGTTCAACCAAAAGGTCGACCGCGCATGCTATGACCTACCCGAAAACGGATTCGTTTTTTGCAGTTTTAATGGTGCCTACAAGATCGAACCGCAGATGTTCCGCATCTGGATGAACATTCTGAACCAGGTTCCCGAAAGTGTCTTATGGCTGCATTCAACGGGACCGATTTTTGAAGAGAATCTGCGGCGCGAGGCACAGGACTGCGGTGTCTCACCCGAAAGACTGATATTCGCCAAATGGATGCCTCGTCCTGATCACATGATCCGTCATCGCGCGGCAGATCTTTTCCTGGATACGCTGCTTTACAACGCGGCCGCCACGGCCAGTTTGTCGCTGCTTATGGGGCTGCCGGTCATCTCCTGCCTTGGTGACACATTCGGATCGAGGATCGGCGCGAGCCTGTTGAACACCGTCGGCTTACCGGAACTGATCACAACCGATCTCGACCACTATCAACGTCTGGCAGTCCACCTGGCCAACAACCCCGACGAGCTGCAATGTTACCGCGACCGGCTCGCCGAGAACCGACTCACCTCACCACTCTTCGACACGCCCAGGTTCGTCCGTAACCTCGAACGAGCCTTTCGTTCAATGTGGGACAACCACGTCGCCGGTAACGCGCCAACGGCATTTGCAGTCTGTGAGAGCCTGCCGGCATAATCAAGTAGCATGGGCTGCAAACTCCACCGCCCCTGCGGCGGTGGTTAACGGGCCTTTGCCCTACCAATTTGCAGAAATTTTGCGTTTGCTAAAGATCGCTCGTACTGGTGCAAAGGCCCGTTTACCACCGCCACGGGGGCGGTGGGGTTTCGTCGGATTGAGTGCTTCAGCCCGTGAGCCACGACATCTCGTGCGGGCTAAAGCCCACACTACAAAGGTGGACAACCTCGTCCCGTGTGAAAAACTTGAGAAAAAATCGCGGAATCGTCAAATTTGGCTCATGATACCTAATCCCTATTGCCGATTTTTGATGGATACAGGAGATTGGGTCGGTCTCACAATCCCATCGCGCTGGTTCTTCAGCACTCGAGACACCCCGGCCATCCTGAACCAAGGAAACAGGCTATGCGTCTTTTCATGATCGCTGCTGTTGTGTCTGGAATGCTTTTCCAGGTCGGCTGTGCGTCGATATTGACCTCGACGGCAATGAAAAAGCGATTACGCGCTGAAAACGAACAGGCCTCATCTGAATACTCGTCAGCAAAACAATTTGAGGCTCAGGGTAAACTTGAACCGGCGCGTGAGGTTTACCTTCACCTGCATGAAACGCATCCGAAAAATCCCGAGTATCTGCACCGGCTAGCTGTCGTCAATACACGCTTGCAACGGATGGGCGAAGCCAGCCGGTACTATGAAAAGGCATACAAACTTGATCCGAAAAACGTGCGTCTGCTGGCAGACATGGGCTATGCCGCTTATCTGATGGGTGATCTTCCAAACGCAGAACAGATTCTGCGCGACGCGATGGAACTTAAGCCAAATGATCCACTCACAACGAACAACCTGGCCCTTGTCGTAGGTGCTCGCGGGAACATGGATGAAAGTCTCGAACTATTGAAATCGGTCTCCAGCGAAGCCGAAGCACTCGCAAGTCTGGCGTATATCCACGCTCAGCGGGGTGAAACCAAAAAGGCTGAACAGCAATACCATGAAGCACTGGCAATTAACCCGAACCTGAGATATGCGACGAAGGCAATTGCAGAGCTCGAAAAACGTCCTTCAAAACAAGACCTATTTGCCCCGCTCCTTCCTGAGTCAACGGCCGTCACGAAGTTTGATAGAAAGCCGACCAAGGCCCCCGTCATTCAACAGGTCGTTGCTTTTGATGACGAACCCACGAATAAAAAGGTCGTGACAGCCAATTTCACGGAACCCTCGTTTGATTTCGATGAGCCAGCTGTCCCGGCTGTTTTAGACCCAGAACAGAATTCGGAAGCCCAACCGCTTGAGGCGGCAGCGGAACGGGAATACGAGGTTGACGGGCCATTTGAGGAAGAAGCTTCGTCGCCTTCGAACGAATTGGATTCGAACGACGACGATTGGGCGAAAGACTGATTGTCTCCCTGATCAGTGCCGGAAGTGACGTTGGCCTGTGAAAATCATTGCGATTCCAAATTCGTTGCAGGCAGCGATCACTTCTTCATCTTTCTTCGATCCGCCTGGCTGAATCACGGCGGTGATCCCCGCCTTGTGAATCTGGTCAATCCCGTCGCGGAATGGGAAAAAGGCGTCTGATGCACACACACCGCCCTTTGCCCGGTCATTCGATTTGTAGGCGGCGATGAACGACGAATCGAGACGGCTCATCTGGCCCGCACCGACCCCCACAACCTGCCCTCCCTTGGCGAACAGGATCGCATTTGATTTCACGTGCTTGCAAACGAGCCAGGCAAATTCGAGATCCGCTCGTTCTAAATCAGTCGGTTGCCGTGTTGTGACGACCTTCCATTCCGAATTCTGATCAGTGGCCTCATCCCGGTCCTGCACCAGCAGGCCACCTGTGACACGGCGGAATTCCTGGCTGATGGGCCGCGCGTCGAGCATTCCCGGACACTTCAACAACCGAACGTTGGCTTTCCATTTGGGCAACGTTGTCAATTTCTGAAACGCAGACGGGGTGTACGACGGCGCGATAATCGATTCGATAAAGTGGCCCGGCTCACACAGGTGATCGGCTGTTGCCTCGTCGACTTCACGATTGAATCCGAGGATCGACCCGAACGCGCTGACAGAATCTCCGGCGTCTGCCTTCAGGTAGGCATCGGAAAGGTGATCAGCAACGGCACAGCCGCAAGGGTTGTTGTGCTTGATAACAACCGCCGCAGGTTGGTGAAATTCACGGACAATCTGCATGGCGGCATCCAGATCCAACAAGTTGTTGTAGGATAATTCCTTGCCATGCAGGATTTCAGCCGCCGCCAGCGTCGAAGGCAACGGGTTTGATTCGACATAAAAAGCGGCCCTCTGATGCGGGTTTTCTCCGTAGCGTAACGACGATCGTCGTTCGAAGGACAGCGTCAGTTTTGGCGGGAATGCTTCATTACTTTCGGCTGAAGAATGGGACACATGGGACGGATTCGGCGGAGAGACGAGGCCTTGCATGTAATCGGCGATTGCCCGGTCGTAGCGAGCGGTCATTTCGAATGCGGCTGCGGCCAGTTCCACGCGAAACTCGTGGCTGAGGTGGCCACCTGCAAGTTCGCTTAAGACGCGGTCGTACTGTGCCGGACTGGTGACCACGCCGACGTACTTATGGTTCTTGGCGGCTGAACGAAGCATGCTGGGGCCACCAATATCAATCTGCTCGATCGCTTCGGCTGGCGTGACATCCGGCTTCGAGATCGTTTCAACGAACGGATAAAGATTGACGATGACCAGTTCGAACGGAGTGATACCGTGCTCGCTCATCGACTTGGCATCGGCAGCCAGGTCAGGTCGACCGAGTAATCCGCCATGCACTTTGGGATGCAGTGTCTTGACTCGCCCATCCATCATCTCGGGAAAGCCGGTGTACTGAGCGACGTCAATCACCGGCACGCCTGCTGCTTCCAGCGACTTACGAGTTCCCCCTGTCGACAACAATTCAAAACCGAAACGGACAAGGCCTTGTGCAAAAGGGATCAATCCTTGTTTGTCACTGAGACTGATCAGGGCACGTCGAACACTCGCGGGCATTTCAACAACTTTCCGTAGGTAGTCACTGCGATCACGTTTGGATCAGCAGTTTTGTGATTCGGACTTTTTTGTCCGCGATCGTGATTCTGGCATTTATTCACACGACGACAGCGCGGCACACTTGCTTGAGCTGCCGGTTACGACGTTGGAAACTGAGTGCGTATTGGACATGGAAACCAGGCTGACTGCAAGGGCCTCACATTTCTGCCGGGCTATTTAGAAAACGGCCAACTGGGCTTTCGTGCGACTTTGAAGAGCTTCCGCTCATCAAGTTCCTTCTGCACCAGCGCCCTGTCTTTTTCAGTGTACTTATCGGGGTGTTTTTCTTCTTCAGCCAACACCCATTCGAGGACTTCGATTTTCTGAGCGGCTTTATCAAAGTTCGCAGGGTACTTAGCAATTATTCCAGGAATTTGAGGAGCTTGATTTGGCGATATCAGACACGTGACCAGTTTCTCGATTTCGGCATCGGTGACCTCATCGTTGCCAAGAGGCTCTGCCGCGCACACTGCAATGGAAATGAACATTGTTACAGAAAGCACTCGCCACATATTTAATGCGCCAGGGACGTCGTTGCCAATCAAATGGGCAAAGCGGTTCAACATGGAATTAGCCCTTTCGAGTTTTTTGGACGAGGTTGGCAAATCTCATTTGCTCCTCACCGCCGAGTCGCAAATTCACTTGGCCGACAGCAGCTCTTCGATCGACTGACCGGTGCTGGCAGGGTGCGTGAAACCGTCCAGACCAAGTCGCGTGCCGGGATCGATTCCTAAGGCTCGATAGAGCGTGGCACTGAAGTCTTCCGGTGACACGGGGTTTTCCCGAACGTACGCCCCATGTAAATCGGACGAGCCGTAGAATGTTCCTGGACGGATTCCAGCCCCTGCCACGAGTGCCGAGTAACAGGCGGGCCAGTGATCTCGACCCTGGTTACTGACTTTTGGCGAGCGACCAAATTCACCAACCAACACCACCAGCGTGCTCTCCAATAACCCCCGGTCATCGAGATCTTCAAGCAGCGCACTGACCGACTGATCGATTCGCGGTAACGCGAATCCTAAACCGTAGGAACCGGTCCCAAAAATACTTCCCAGATGGGCAGCCGCTCCCGGTCCATGCATGTCCCATGTCTGGACGTTGGTAAACTTTTCCCCTTCGGCAATTCCGCACCACGCGGTAACGCTAACCAGTCGCACTCCGGCTTCGATCAATCGACGAGCCATTAAGAGATTTTGCCCCAATGGGTGGCGACCGTAACGGTCACGGACTTTGTCTGACTCACGCGTGACATCGAATGCGGCCCGTGCTTCCGTACCCGTTACCAGATCGACAGCCTTCTCTTGAAACCGACTGAATTCTGCAAACGGTTCCTTGGTCGACCTCAAGACACCTGACCTGTTTCTTAAATCTGCAGAATGGGCGGAACATTCAAGACGTTGAAGTAACTCTTTTCGCAACAGCAGTTTTTCGGTCGACGTCCCTGCTGGCGGGTCAAATGCCGAAAATCGGAATTCGGGAACACTCGGGTTATCCAGATCGTTTCCAACCCGCAACGGGCTGTAAGCGGACCCAAGAAATCCTCCTTTGAGATACCGTGGTTCGACATCGCCCGCCAGATTTTGCAGCCAGACATACGATGGCATATTCCGGGTCGACGGCCGAATGCGGGAAACAACCGAACCGAAATAGGGTGTATCTACCTTCGGGACCGAATGGCCCGTCATCGCCACGTGCATCCCACCATCGTGTCCGCCGTTCCCATGGGTCATCGAACGGATGACCGTGAACTTATCGGATTGCATTGCCAGTTGTGGCAAGAGTTCACAGATTTGCAAGCCTGGTGTTCGAGTTGAGATCGGTTGATAGGGTCCACGGACATCTTCGGGCGCCAGACGTTTGGGGTCGAAGCTATCGATCTGACTCGCCCCGCCGTACTGCACGATGAATAGACAAGATCGTTCGGAATTCTGTGTCCCGGCAAGCCCCCCCTGCCCTGCTCGCGGCACTCCAGCCTTCAATAGCGCAGGTAATGAGAGCCCCAACGAAGAGATACCGCCGACCTGCAACAACTGCCGCCGAGAAAAGGGAAGATGAAGCAAATTCACTGTCACGAGTCGGTCTCCAGCGAGGAAGTTCGATTCGGGCCGAATCCGAGACAAGTTACCTCGAATTGGACTCACTTCGCAACAACTTGTTGAGAATTTGATGTGTCATTCACGCTTCAGATTCGACAATTATGCATGTTTCCGTTTCGGCAGCGTATTGTGATGGGTGCCTCTTGACCGCAGTGGCGCTGTCCGAGCAAGATAGATCTTGATCAACTTAGGGATTGAAGAAACGGGCATATGGCCAACTCAGATACGGAAATCATGGTGGATGTAACTCAGACAACAATGAAGAAAACACGGTCTCCAAAACGACCTGACCCCGTCAGTTTGGCGTCAAACGCGATTGTGGAGACGCTGCAAGCACGAAAGTTGACTAGCTCCGGTTGGCTCACGCTTTCTCAATTGATCGAGCAAACTCCTGGACTGACGATTGAAGTGGCACACGCAGCATTGCGGAAAGCGCCGGCAAAACAGCAAGTCATGCTGGCCAGTAAGACCGACCCGGACAGTCTGGTTCTTCTCAAAGCCGATCTTGAATCAGTGGCTCAAGACGTCGGGTTGCTGAAGTCGCTTGTTGAACAGGGTTGTTCGGTTGACGCACCTGTTCGAACACTGGTTGAGTTAACTCAGCCGCTCGACAAACCGCTGAAGAAGCTGGTCGACAACTATTGGCCAACCCATGCAGAGCAGCTTCCGGTCGGGTTATTGCCAGTCATCGTCGTCAGTGGCAGGAAAAAACTGTTCGCGATTCATGACGAACGGTTTCCATTGCCGGAGGTCGAACTGAGTCGAAAGTTGATCGATGAATTGAAGCGACTCAAAGCTGCGGGCAAAGATTCGTACCCGACTCGCTTATCGGCTCTTCTTGAATCGAATGGCATTTCGACGACGCAGTCCGTTTACGACAAAGCGATTCGCGTTGAACCGTTTTGTTCTCAAGCGATCGTCTCATTCGAGGCTGATCCTCAAGCCGTTGTAGCACTGGTCGGAGACGAGTCTTTCTTGGCCGGGTCGCCAATCCTGCTTTCGATGGCTTTCGAAAAGGTTCGAACAGTTGCGAACCACGTGATTGCCATCGACAAGATTGCCAAGTGTAAAGGAATTCATCCGACAGTAAGACCACATTTTCAAACATCGATCGAGCGAAACATCTCAGGGAATCAAATTCCTTCAGGTTTAGGTGCCTTGAAGATTGGAAAGAAATGGTCGGTCTTTCGGTTATCGGATGTGGTTGGCAATGCCACAAGTAATGTCACAGTTAACACCACACCTGGCAATCAATCGGTTTTCGACCTAGAAAATTTCGTACGCGATTTCGACGCAGCGTTTGCCAGTCTTGATGGAAAACTGGGGTTGCCACGTTACGCCAGTCTGGTCGATCTCCGCCCTGCCCTGCCACAATATCCGCGCGAAATCTTTGATCAGGAATTACTCAAACTTCGACGATCTGGACGGTATTCCCTGAGCCTTGTTGAAGGGCGATTTGGACTGACTGACGATGAAAGGGCGGCGTGTCTTGTTGTCGATCATGTTCCCCATTTGCTCGTACAGAAAAAGTAACCACACTCATTAAGAATCGCTTCGCCAATTCCGTAGAAAGCTTATGTGATGTCCCCGTCGGCACTGACTTTAGAAATGTTCGCCGAACATGTTCGTTACACGAATCCGTTCGACGAAAATCGCGTCACGCAGACAGATTCGTTGACGAGTGATATTCCTCAGATTCACGCGGAGGCGTTCGATGAATTAACAAGCCGCGCTAAAAAGGCAGCTCATAGCAAAGAAATGGGTTGCGGCGTTGTCGTGACGGGGTCGCCGGGGGTCGGAAAAAGTCACCTGCTGGCTCGGTTTGGAGACTGGGCGCGTAAGGAGAAATATCCCTTCGTCTACTTGCTAAACCTTCAGGCGGGGCCAAATGACATTCTGCGGACGATTCTGCGAACGTCGATCAGCATCCTGACCAAGGGAATGACAAAATCACCGGGACAGACAAGGTTGTACCGTCTGGTCAGTGCGACGGTGAATCACGCGTTTGCCGCTCAGGGAATCACTACTCAAGTCGACGTGCCTACCGCACATCGAGCCTACAACGTCATTTTAAATCGCCTGAAAGGTGACGCCTCGATCTACAACGTCTTATGGTTGTTGTTTGAAGACATCCTGCATCAGACTCGTGGCCATCGACCGAATGGACGGGCCGATCTGGCTAAACGCTGGCTGTCGGGTGGCTATCTCGATCCCGACGAAGCGCGGCAATTGGAATTGAAGGTCTCGACTGTCGTAGATGATGGCTGTTCGCTCGATGTTGAACAGATGAAAGAAGTTTTGCGAGCTTTGTGTCAATTTGCAGGGTTTCGCAACCGGTCGTTCATCCTCTGTTTTGACCAGGTCGATACGCTGACTGAAGAACAGGTTCAAAGCTGGTCGGCAACGACACACGCGCTACTCGATATTTGCCCTCGTTTGCTCGTTGTCACCAGCGGTGTCGATGACACGTTCATCCAATGGACGCGGCAAAAACTGATGTCCCAATCGAGTTGGGATCGCATCCGTCAATTCTCGATCCACTTGTCAGGCATTGATGCAGGTGCCGCACGGCTGATGATTCAGGATCGGTTACAGGGTTCACTGGCACGGTTTGATTCGCTGACTGAAGTTGGTGATTTGCGAAGGCGTGACACTCTGTTTCCACTCGGGAAAGAATGGGCCAGACAGACACTATTTGACGGCAGTGGCGAACAGAAATCAGACCTGCGTCCCCGAACAATTATCAATCAGGCGGGCCTTACCTGGGACCAGCAATCCCACGAACTGAAAACGCGAGGGGTTGTTGACTGGCTGGAGACCTGGGTCGAACACGATCGAGACTCTTTGAAAGTGTTAGAAGTCGATGACGTTGGTCTTGTTCAACTGATCGATGCGAAAGTTTCGGCAAAGATTGAAGAGCATCGTCAATCGCGGATGTTGCGACCGGAAGAATTACCTGTCGATGCCGGAAATGTTGTTGGTTTGCTGACGACGCTGTTGAATATCTGCGGGAAGGCTGGCTCTCCCTTTCGAACCGAGCAATACGGTCGATTCGGGGGAATCGTT
Source organism: uncultured Schlesneria sp. (assembly GCA_903834925.1). Lineage (GTDB taxonomy): Bacteria > Planctomycetota > Planctomycetia > Planctomycetales > Planctomycetaceae > Schlesneria. Next base: position 18,025 of record CAILLA010000153.1, on the reverse strand, counting down.
GTCAGTTCAGCAAAGTCCCGCAAAAAAGCTGCGTTTCAATTGGTCGTCGAACAATTGCCTGAGTCGGCGCAAGGGCTTAAGCGAACAATTGGCGTTACCGTGGCCGACGCGTCCAGTGGTCTGGTCGCCACAAATATGTTGAAACGAATTCTTGCGGAATTCGAAGGATCGAATGGGCCTGATCGAGCGATCCTGATTCTGGATGGCCGGGAACCGCTTCAATTAGCAGGAACGGGTCAGTCGTACTTGGAAAAACTGAGATCTCTGAACGGTCGATTCTCGATTGAAACGTTGGATTTTGAACAGTACGCCACGCTCGATGCCTTTGAAGCTGTCGTCGGATTAGCTCGATCAGGCGATCTTGAAGCGGCGTTGCCTGACGGGATTTGTCGGCCAATCACGGAAGCCGAGGTCTATGAGTCACATCATCGTAACCTTCGCTACCTTGAGCCATCAGTTCTTTGCCAATTGCTTGGCAAATGTACTCACATCGAGATACCAAAGTGGGCCGGGATCGACCTGCAACGAGTTCTTGAAGCGACGTATGCTCAACTCGCCATGAACATTGGACTGACCACGCTACAACTGGCAAGCTGGTGGATGGAACATCAAATTCCCAAACCGGATGTCAGTCATCACGCTGCCGTCCACAACATGTTTAAAGAAGTTGTGCTCAAGCTCCACGCCGAGGGGAAAGTCTTTGCGACGGCGCTCAATGATTATTACCTGGTCCAACCGACTAGCAAACTGACGGAAGCATCGTCGAAATGACGCCTACATTATCAAGTGGGACAGGAAGCCGCATATCGCAATTGGTTCCAAGGAAAACCGTGCCACTGCTTGACGGTCCTCCGTCAAGCAGTGCCGAGCAACAAAAGGAGCGTTGATGTCAAGACACTGCTTCTCCGAAGACTCCTAAGCAGTAAAACCGTGCCACTGCTTGACGGTCTTCCGTCAAGCAGTGCCGAGCAACAAAAGAAGCGTTGATGTCAAGACACTGCTTCTCCGAAGACTCCTAAGCAGTGGCACATGACGATAAAGCCGACGATCCTTAATCCTTCTGCAATGCCAGCTCTTGAAACTCTTCCAGTTTCGCTTTCCATGCTTCTTCGAGTTCTCGTACCTTGAAAGGAAACGTCTCGGTGAGGTTATTTGTTTCACTGCGATCATTTTGGATATTAAATAACTCCCACGGTCCGTTAGCACCCCACGAAACAAGCTTCCAGTCACCCATCCGAACCGCTCGATTTCCTTCATGAAACCACCACAGGAACTCGTGTGGTACGACGACGTCCTTTGCAAATGCTGCGGTCAGACTGCGACCAGGTAAAGCAGGAACTGGTTGGTCGTTCCATGTCTCGGTTCGTTTGGTCTTTGTGACATCCAGCAATGTCGGAACGATGTCGATCAAGTGGCTCGCCGTTTGTCGCAAGCCCCCCTTTTCGGTAATTCCCGCTGGCCAATGAACGATCAACGGAGTGGAAATGCCTCCTTCATGAACCCACGATTTGTGCATGCGGAATGGTGAGTTTGACATCGTCGACCAACCGGGACCAAGCCCCAGATATGAACCCGCCGAACCGGGTGACGCTGAAGGATCATGGCCATCGCCTCGAATGATCTGTTCGGCACTTGCCCCATTGTCTGACAAAAACATGATCAGAGTGTTGTCGAGGCTGTTCGTGGCAACCAGCTGGTCGATCAATTTCCCAATTTCACGATCCATCCGATCAACCATGGCCGCGTGGATCGCCATCTTTCCCGCTTGAAACGCTTGTTGTTCCTGGGTGAGGTCGTTCCATGCGACGGCACGGCCGATCTCACCGGCACCGATCCGGCGCTGGAGTTCCTCTTCAGACGGATTCCAGCGAGGAGCGGTCTTTTCCGCGCGAACAGACAATTTGCAAGTGACGAGCCCCAATTCGAGCTGACGGGCAAATCGCTGATCTCGCAAGACGTCCCAGCCGGCCAGATACCGCGATCGATATTTTTCGATATCTTCTGGTAGTGCATGTAATGGAAAATGGGGCGATGTGAAACAGAGGTATTGAAAGAACGGTTTCTCACGGTGTTTGTCAGCATGTTCCCGCCAGCATTTAATCGAATGATCGGCGATCGCGGTCGTTGCATAATAGCCGGAATTCGGTTCCACAGGAGCGAGCGGCTGTCCGTCTTCAGTATGCTGACGTGGAGCAAAATATCGATCGTGGTCATCCAGCGAATACGATCGATCAAACCCGTTCTTCAGTGGGAGTCCGTCAACGTGCCACTTGCCTGAATGATAACTGCGATAGCCGAGCGGTTTCAGCATGTCGGGCAGCAATTTGGCCCAGCCCTGACGGACGCCTCGCGCTCCGGATGTAGGCACTTTGGGCAACGCGTCTCGACGAACTTGCTGAGCGTAATAGCCAGTCAAAATGGATGCCCGAGAAGACCAGCATCGACCTGTGTTGTAGAACTGCGAAAACTTCAAACCGTTTGCAGCCAGACGATCGAGATTCGGCGTTTCAATTTCGCCCCCATAACATCCCAAGTCTGAATACCCCAGATCGTCCGCGACAATGATCAGCACGTTGGGTGGACCGGCGTCGGCAGCGATCACTGGGTTGTCACCGATGATGATGGAGAACACGATCGTGACTACGGACAAATGTTTCATAAACGTTATTACGTCATTTGTCATGGATTTTGTTTTCCTGTTAGGGCGATGTGAGGGGGAGAGCCGAATTCAAAAGTGTCGGTGTTTTGGCATGTATGAATTGTCAAAGCAAGTCAGCTACAAGGATTCGAAATCCGGCGATTGGGACAACGTCGGAAAAGAGTTGTCTTTGGGCTGTGTCTCAACGGGCCATTGCTTTGATTTTTTTAACATGACTCATGGAGTCAAATTTCAGGATCTCTTCCAAAGTAGCCATCACCGCTCCGCGTGATGAGCATGCGTCGGAAACGATTCAAGCGTTGCCGACGCATTGGGACAAATTCTTGGTTTGAATTCCATTTTGAGAACATACGGATTGGAATTCGATAGGTTCTCGAAAAATGCTCATCACGCGGAGAGGTTGTCAGTTTTTGTAGTGTGGGCTTTAGCCCGCACAAGATGTTGTGTCGCACGAGCTGAAGCCCATGCTACGGGTTGTGGCTTACCATTCTCAACTTACAAAAACTGACAACCTCGGAGCGACGATGGCTACTTTGGTCTGAGACGACGCCTCGCTCGAGTCCTTGGAGAAGCAATGTACTGACATCAATGCTTGCTTTGAAGCTCGGCACTGCTTGACGGAAGACCGTCAAGCAGTGGCACGGTTTCTTGTGGAACCAGTGTTTTCTGGACGAAACATCCTCTGCGGCATGACACTCACGACTTGGTGAATTTGATCTGTCATTGTGCCTTCGTTGAGCTTAATACGACAAACAGATAACGCAACTCATCTTCAACTTCTTCCGGTGTCGAGACCGTATGAGCAATTTCTTCGCGTAGCAGTTCACGATACCGCTTACGGAGGCGATGAGCGGCAACGCGAACCGTTGATTCGCTGGCATGAAGTCGTTCCGCCGCTTCTGCATAATTCGCTCCATCGCGATCGCGTGAAAGAAACGGAGTGAGCGTCTCAAACTCAGTGATTTTATCCAGGTTGAGGTAGTCATCACGAAGGCGTTTGAGCACCCGGTCCAGCAGCGAGATCGCCCACTGTCGTTCGAATAGTCGTTCGGGAGTCAGTTCATGCGACGGTTCTGTCAGAAACCTCGATTCTCCTGAATCCCAATCAAACGCTTGAACGTCGAGCGACTGAATGCGATGCCCTCCACCCCGTTTTGCGGCATGCTCCTTATCCCATTCGTTCGAGAGAAAATGTTTGACCGCGGCGAGCAGAAAAGCTCGAAATCGGCCTCGGGCCGGATCAACGTCGTCGAGAAAATCCTTCTCCAGCAGCCGAGTAAAGAATTCCTGAGTCAGGTCTTGAGCCTCGTGCCCGTCACGGGATCGGCGCCGGATCATCGCATACAACGGATACCAGTAGGCACGACACAGGTCGGCGAGGGCTTCAGCGGCGTCGGGCGAGGGCTTATCCTTTGCCTGAAGCACAAGACTCCATCGCGTCGTTGCGAACCGAGGTGAGCGACGAGAAACGATGGATGAGGGGCGAGCCATGGGAGTTCCAGACATGCGAAAGAAAGCGTTGCTATCAGTGTATCGCCAAAAACGGTCTCGTGTAGCCTGGATCCGATGAAACGGCCAAACGGGAGTAGGGTTGTGCTGTTACGCCTTATGATCGGAAGCTCGATCAAAATACGTGGTGCCACGGTTTTGGAGTCTTCGACAAGGCCGTGTCTTCATGGTGCAATAACTGTCCGAAGAGCACGGCCTTACCGAAGACGGTAAAACCGTGGTACCCATTTTTGTGGCTTATTGTTCCAAATCGAAAAAACTGACACCTCGATTCAAAATTTCCTGTAACGTTTGCGAAACGATTCTTCTCTTTATGATAGGTTCTCGTTCGCACTGTGTTTCCTTCGACAGGTATTGTCATGAGCGATTCAACGAAATGTCCACGATGTGGATCAGATCTGCCCGCCAATTTTCCTCCAGGGGTCTGTCCAACATGCCTGCTCCAACAGGGGTTATCGCCGAATACCTATCTAAGCGGAAACGGCTCAGTTGGTAGTAGCGCTGCGTCTGGACGACGTCGAAGCTGGACACCGCCGACTCCTGCCGAACTGGCTCCCCGGTTTCCTCAGTTGGAAATCATCGAACTGCTTGGACAAGGGGGCATGGGAGCCGTTTATAAGGTGCGGCAACGGGAACTCGATCGCTGGGCGGCACTTAAAATTCTGCCCGATGAAGTCGCACACGACCCCAGTTTTGCCGAACGATTCCAGCGGGAAGCCCGAGCATTGGCGCTACTAAGCCATCAGCACATCGTGACCGTCTATGAATTTGGTCAACGGGACGGCGTCTACTTTCTGCTGATGGAATTCATTGACGGCGTCACATTAAGACAGGCGATTCGAGCGGGTCAAATTTCTGCGAAAGACGCTCTGGCAATTGTCGCTCAAATCTGTGATGCCTTGCAGTTCGCTCATGAAGAAGGGGTTGTTCACCGTGATATCAAGCCGGAAAATATCCTGATTGATAAACGTGGCCGAGTGAAAATTGCCGACTTCGGCCTGGCAAAACTGCTCGGCAATTCGCCAGATATTCCAAACTTGACGGGAACGCATCAGGTGATGGGAACACCGATGTATATGGCACCCGAGCAGATGGAGGGAACTCGCGGCGTTGATCATCGAGCCGACATCTTTTCGCTGGGAGTGGTCTTTTACGAACTGCTGACGGGTGAGCTACCGCTGGGCCGATTCGCTCCACCATCGCAGAAGTATCAACTCGACGTGCGACTCGACGACGTCGTACTGCGAACACTCGAAAAGGAACCAGACCGCCGTTATCAGCAAGCCAGTGATGTCAAATGTGACGTTGAATCGATCCGAAGCCAGTCCCGTGTGGCTCCTTTGTCAGTCGTTAAGAAACCGCGCCGACCATGGACCGTGGCTAAAGTATTGATCACGATGCTGGTTGGATTCTTTGCAACAGTGGCGGTCATGGTACTGTTTGGAATCCTGGCATCCATGCCCCACCAACGCGTTACTCAACAAAAGATGCTGGCACAAGAGGCTGCAATCAAGCAATTTCAAACTTCGTTAACACGATTCCAAGCTGAAAAGCAGGCCCAGCAAGCCAGCGACGAAATCAAACGACAGCTTGAAGCGGCCACGCTTGATCCGACTGAAGCCAATGCGATCGTCCAGTTCACGGATCATGGTCCAAAGTTGAATGCTCGTTACGGTGAAGATCTTTTGACAATTGAAAATCGGGTGATCCTGAACCGGTTACTGGCCGAGATTCATAGCAAATATCTGGAAATTGAAGCTCGTCACAGGAAAATCAGTTCGAGCGATAACGGATTACCAGCGACCGTGGTGATCGAGAAATTCGACGATGAGGTCGCCAAACTGGAAAACGACCTGTGGATCGAAATCGATTCACAACTTCCTGTCGCCCAGCAAAAGTTTCTACGTGACACGTTGCCTCTTTATGCCAGTAATTCTCAACCAATACAACGACTTTCACCCAATTTTGGCGGGGACGGTGGCTCGTTGGGGACCTCAATCTCCCAAAACATTGTCCCGCCACCAGGAATGGGAATGGGAGGAATGGGAATGGGAATGGGAGGAATGGGTTCAAGCTCAATTCCAAGCAATCTGCGATACTCACAACTGCTCGGCTGGAAATCAGACAAATTACCTATTCGCTTCACGATCGGTCGGCGGGGTAAGTGGTTCCGATGGACGATTGCGGAAACCAGACAGGATCAATCCCACGTCTCACAGACTTACTTTCATGATGTCGACTTTGGGGAAGCTCCAGAACTTCCGTCAGGCCTGCGTCGTTTCTGGCGGGAAATCACAGTAAAGGAACCTCAATCCACAACGTTAGATAAACCCGATGCTGCTGCCGACAAAGATAAGATTCTTGAACCATCTCTTAATAATGCTTCTCCATCCAACGAGCTGGAAATTCCTCCAGTGGTTCCGATGGAAATCCCTGCGCGACTCGAGATTGCTCCGGAAACGACTAACCCATTGTCTGGTCCAGTGATCGATGATCCGAACAAAGCTGAAACAACCCCTGACACGGTTTGAGCAATTCGATGATATTTGGAGGGCGATGCCGAGTTGCTTCCTTTCAATTCCCTTTTTTCCAGAGTGCGTTGTTGTCTGATCGCCGTCGCATCCTGCAAACTCCTCGCGGTCCCTACATGAGGATTGTCGGGCGTAATCATCTCGTCAGGTATATTCGCCACGATCCGAGTCTAACGAATGTCCTACACCAGGCATTGGCTCGACTCGCAACTCGATAGGGGTCGAAAACAAAAGCAGGATTGCAGGGATGCAGTCACTTGCCAATACCGCGAGATGGACACGGAACGTCATGAATATTCACCGGACGGGAATCGTCCTGACTCTCGCACTATCGTTTGTACCGGGATGCCGCACCGCGTCCGTGGCTCATCGTCCAGCAAGTTCGATCGGAGTTTTGTCTCGCCCGATTGAAATACGAAGTCGTCAGAACGCCCATGAATCGGATTCTCAATCGGCAGATTCTGCCGAAGCAGCGGTCGTTGCCTCCACAACGGGACAATTATCCGGAAACGAAGAAATTGACCAGGAAACAGGTCAGTCGCCGCTTGCTACCGTCCAGCAAGTGTCGGCTAAGGCAATTAATGATGTGTCTGTCCCTCCAGTAACTGCTATCCCTGCAAGTCGATTTTCGATCCAAAGCGCAGTAGAAACGGCACTGTCCCAGAACCCAGATCTGAACTCGCTCCGTCAAGCCGAGGGAGTTGGCTCCGCAACTGTCGGAGTGGCTCAGACATATCCTTTTAACCCGTTTGTCCAAGTCCGTTCGACACCCTATCAACGGAGTACATCTGGTGGATCAGGGCCAACGTTCCATTACGTCCTTTTGATGCAACAGATTCAACTTGGCCATCAACAGCAGCACCGCGAAGAAGCGGCTTGTGCCGCATTAAATGGGATCCGCTGGAATGTGTTGCAAGCAGAATTGTTGAACGTCGCTCAGACCGAGCGGCTCTATTTTGCTGCCGTCTATCAACGAGGTCTGCGTGACCTGGCCAACATCAATGCCGAAAACAATCGACAGTTACTGGTGATTCTCAAACGTCAATTGGAGGAAGGTCAGTCCACGGCGGCCGATGTGGCAATTGTCCGGCTCGATGCTCGTTCGACCCGACAACAGCTACGTATTGCCGAAGCCAATCTGCAAACGGCGCTGCTCGATCTCAAACGACATCTCGGCTTGCCGCCAGAGATGCCCTTGGAACTCGACGACGATGTGATCCGTTGGACTTGGCGACCTGCTGATTCTACTCAATTGGCCGACATGGCGACGGGTCGCCCTGACGTAATGGCGGCACGAGCTGACGTCGATACGGCTCGTGCGAACACCAACCTGGCAAATGCAAACCGAATTCCTGACGTTCAGATCGGACCTTTCTACTCCAGAGACGATTTCGGGACAGTCTTCCTTGGCTTTCAAGGTCAGATGGATATCCCGGTTAACAACAGCGGAGTTCCGTTGTTGAGACAACGACAAGCAGAACTCAATCAACGTGCTGTGACCTCGAACAATCTGGCGACCCGTGCCCGGCTGGAAGCCATCGCAGCAGCAAATCGATATGAACGAGCACGACAACTGATGCTCGAAAATGGCGACGTACCACAAGCCGCCCTGCCCGTCGAGCTTCAACGTCTGGAAGAACAATTTAAAGCGGGTGAAGTCGATATCCTGCGAGTCTTACAAGCTCGAAACAGCCTGCTCCAAAATCAGCGAGCCGACCTGGATGCACTCAACGAATTAATGCAGGCCGCAGTGGCTGTGACCGCATCAACAGGGACTCCGCTGGAATCATTAACAGTGTCCGGTGTCTTGCAACCGGATGGCTCGACACACGAATAAGCGATCGCGTTCAAGTGCGAGCGTAAGTGGATTCTTTCGGGGCCTGGTAACGAATTGCCAGGTGTGGAGTTTCGATTCGTTTCTGGCCAATCCCCAACGATCGCACACCCGCTTCAACCAGCCCCGTCGTCAGTAACGTCCGCTCGATGGGATACGGTGCTTTTCCCGTCATGAACGTCTCTTCCGCCTTCGACATTAGTTCGGCCGAGTAGACCACATTCGGGACAGGTGGAAGATAGAACAACGTCGACAGTGGCTCAGCCTCCCCTTTGATTTGCGCGGCAAACGTAAAGTCACCGACCAGGCCGTTCATCATCAACATTGTTGCTTTGACGCCGTCTGCATATTCAAAACGATAGGCAACCGGATCTTTGACCCATTCTCGCATTTGAGTTTGCGTCGGGTAACGGTGGCTGAATGTTGCTGGCTGAGCCAGCGTCTGAGTGCGAGAAAGACAGGCGTCAAACAGCTTCGGATCCCATCCACCGTTGGCCCAACTCCCTGCCTCCATCGCTTTCCAGACGGCATCACCGCGAAGTGCCTGCATGGCAACGACACCCGTTTCACCACCCCGCCGTCGCTCGGCCATGCACTGAATCACTTCCAACGCATGAAAGTCATAGCTGTCGATACTGCCGATCGAGACACTCATTAATTCTTCGACTTCGGTTCCGTAAGGGAGTTCGACATCGGGCATTCGCCAGGTGACGGGAAGCGATGATCCCGCACAGAATGCAAAGTTCAATTCCCGAGAGAGATCCACCATTTCTTTCGCCCAATCCCATTTCCACGACAGGTGCTTATCGTTGAAAACGGGCAGTGATTTTCCATCTTTGCGAAAGACGTCGGTTGCCTGTTTGAAAAATTCGTAACGCGGATATTTCGTCTGTTCGAATTCCGACTTGGGGTAAGTCCCGTGTTCGCCAATGATCAAAACGGCGTCGACCGCCAGCCGATCACCACCACAGCGCAATGTCTCGGCAATCGTCGGATAGATTTTAAAACCGAATTCATCAGCCCGGCCTCGACTGAGATCCCCATCAGGGTGTTGATCAACATAGGCTGCAACAACATCTAACGGAGGCCGATGCCATTTCCCTTTGATGGGATAGCCGTGCAGAAACCGTTCGGCCATGTGCCAGGCGTGCGTGTGGTACTTCCATTCCGTGGTTAAGACTGCCAGTCGTTTGCGAGCAGTTGCCAGCGGCTCGACTGCTGATGCAAACTGTCCTGCCCCGATAATTCCGGCCCCAACCGTACCAAGAAACGAACGCCGATTAAGCATATTTGAAACCTTATTGCGGAATTGAGTTGAGAGAGACTCCGTCCCATTCGAAATACGAATGGGACGGAGTCTCTCTCAACTCAATGATTACGGACCCAACTCGTTCCAATTGGCTCGGGTTTTACAGGGATACTTTAATCACGACATCCATTCAAGGCAGCGGCCCCCGTTCGTCATCAGGTTTGCGGAAAGCACGCACGGATGGGCAAACCAAATAGACCTTTGCGAGCTTGCGCTACGTTTTTTTGTACCTATGCTTTCCCTGTTGGCGCAAACTCGATGGGACCTGCTCGACATGGTGACGGTGGTGTTTTGTCGGCTGACAGCAACCATCGCATTGGGATCGATTCTGTATAAAGTTGCCGATAGCCGATATAGGACGTCGTGAGTCGTGGGTTAATCTCGACGATTAACGGTGACTCATCGTCTGTCAGCAATAAGTCCAAACCGATGTAACCCGCCAGTCCTTCGATTGAACGGCATGTTGCAATGACAAGATCCTGAATGGTGGCCTGAGCCTTCGTTGATATGCTGGCAGGGAGGATTCCCCCGAGGTATTGAAACCGGCCATCGTCTGAAAGACGTTGTTCACCGACAGGCAGACATTCGATCCGTTCCCCATCCAGACTGATATTCACTCCAACCGATAAAGCCCGACCCCTGACAAGTGGTTGCGACAGACATTTGTGTGAAGCATCAGCATCACGAAATGACTGATCGGCATATTCCCATTGCTGGCAATTCTCGACCAGAAACGTCAGGCACGACCCTGCCCCATCGCGTGGCTTCAGGACAACAGGAAACGACATCGACGCTGTTGGTTGATTGAGATCAACCAACAGCGTCGATATCGTTGGTATTCCAACAGCCGTTAAATGATCGGCCAGCTTTAGCTTATCTCCGCAAAGCTCTATCGCTGATGCGGAGCAATTCCAGGACGTCACGTTTGCTACAACGACTTGTCGGCACCGCTGGGCAAGTACTCCTTCGGTCTCCGGTGCGATCACCAGGACAGCATCAACTTCGCCGAGCATTCGTTGAAACAAAGCAGACTCGTCGTTCGGCCGATCGACACGAATGACTTCGATATTCGGTGACAAATGGAATCCTGTTTCGAGCGTTGTCACGACCGAACAATCAGGTAGTCGAGCAATATCTTCCGTAACGGCCTGAAGCATCGAAAGGCCCTCTCGTCGCATCGATGCAGATACGACCGATCCCGATGACGCTCCACCAACAATATATTCTGAAACAAAAACTCGCACGGAAATTCTGCTCCCGAACGAAGAGGGTCAACATTCAAACAAAACCCCACCCCCTTTACGGGGGTGGTTAACGGGCTTTTGCCCTAGTCTTAACAGCGAAAATCAGAAAGTTTACTCTTTTACTGATTCGGGCAACGATGTCGGAGCAACTCGTTTCGCATCGTCAGGCAAGGTCATCGACTTTCCGAGTGAAACATGGTCATTGGTAATTTCACCACCCGTTGCCAGGAAGAATCGATCCTCGTCGACACCAGCGTCAATATTCACGACAGGGTTCGCATCAGCGGTAAATCGGGCCTTGGTGATCGGTTGCCACTCGCCCGTCGGCGTTTGAAACCAACCGTTGAAATAATGTGCTCGACGTGTCTTCGTCGTTGAGACCCGATTTCTGCGAAAGTCTTCGACAAACGAATAATGCCCCTTCAGAAGCTTGCCGCCGTTGGGAGTAGAAAACGTGACAAGATGTTTCCACGAATTTTGTTCGGGAACGAAGAAGTAACCGGAGTACTCGCTACGGTCACCATTCTTCTTGCCCTTCACCAAGAATCGATAGGTCTCACCGATTTTCCAGTTGTAGTCGAAAAAGGACTGACCGCCGGTCCCTTCCCCGCCGAATCGCCCAACGCGAACTTGTTCGTCCTTATGCAGTGTCTTCACCCGCTTCTCATCGGGGACAGAGTTCGGATCATCTTGATCGTGCGGGTCCCAGACCGAAAACAGGATCAGCTTTTTCCCGTTCGCTAATTCTTGAAGACCGAAGTATCCCGAATCCCAGCCGCAGACCATAAAGTACGTCCCGTCAGCCGACGAATCGACTTTTACGTCGACACAGAAAGCCGTACTTTCGGCAGCGGTATAGCCAAGATGGACCGACCGGCAAGCGATCCCTTTGAGCTTCTCGTCCCCCTGACAAATGACGCTCAACCCACACAGCAGCACGGCCACTGCGATCAGATTCCGCTGCAAGAAGTTACGTATGAAAACGCTTTTTGCAAATAGGCGTGAACACATCACACATCATCCTGTCACCAAGTCGAGAAAAAACTTTCTAGTACACGGTAATGAGTGTGATCACTTGTCACACCTCCAGCAACTGACGGCGACCGTGATTGCCAACATCTCACCAAATGCGCGATGGCGAGATTTCGCTGGCAATAATTGCGTTACTGCGCAATCACGTCACGTCATCACGTTTTCTTTGAAAACAAAGCCAATCAGGCATTAACGAACGAATACGAAATTAATTACTATTCCCAGTTTTGACTTCGCGAAGTGCATGAAGAGAACGAGGAACAGTGCTTCCTGCAAAAAGCCAGCTCAAGAACGACATCATCGCGCAGTTCTCTCGACGCCTGCCGGTTTTCAATTTTCTCTTTTGAAATCACCTCGTACTGCTGACCGAATAAGGACGAAAGATGAGCACGTCATCACTTCGAACAGAACGGAATCCTTTTTCGGATGATCACATCGCAAAGCAAAGCAAAATGGCCGTAGAACTGGGAACATTTGATTGGGCGAAGACAACTTTCGGCCCCATCACATTTTGGCCAAACAGCCTGATCTCGTCATTGAAAATCCTGCTTAAGTCACCTCTACCGATGTGGCTTTGCTGGGGACCTGATTTCATATTTTTCTATAATGACGAATTCTCAAACCAGTTCTTTGATCAGAGCAATCCCGCCAGGATTTGTTCGCCCGCCCGTCTCGCGTGGCCCGAAGGCTGGAGCATGATCCGTTCTTCGGTCACGTCTGTCATGCAAACCGGACACAGCCAGAAGAGGAATGACCTGCTGTTATGCAAACCCCATATCAGTGGCATTCGAGAAAGTTATTCATCGCTGTCGTACAGTCCGTTTGTCAATGACAATGGAGATGTTGAAGGGGTTTTGTGTGTCGTGCAAGACGAGACAAAAAAAGTCATTGGCGAACGACGTATGACCTCAGTTCGTCGTCTCGCGGCCCTCGTCACCACTGGCCAGACTCCGGCGAACGGTCTCGATCCGTATCAGCGAATCCTCGAATCACTCGCGGAAAATCAGCACGACTTTCCTTTCTTGCTGCTTTATACACTGAGCGAAAATGGGCAAGTGGCGAGGCAGGCCGCATTACATGGGCTTCCCCAGAATTCGTTGTCGTGCCCCTCAGAGATTTTGATTGATCAATCACCGTGGCCGTTCCGAACCGCAATTCAAACAGCGCAAGCCGTTGTCGTCGAGCACTTGCCTGCTCATCTTGGACGAGTTTCCGGAGGGGCATGGCCCGAGTCGGCGAGTCGAGCCATCGTCCTGCCGATCAAAATCCCCGGCAAACAACAAGTGATCGGGTTTGCCATCGTGGGGATTAATCCCCGGCTGGAGCTGGACCAGGAATACCGCAGCTTTCTCGAACTGCTAATCCCATACCTGGCCTTGGCCATCGAACAGTCTGGTGTCGTCACGAAGACGCACACGCAGCAAAGCGAAAACATGCTTTCGAGCGAGGATCGATTCCAAACGATTGCCGATGCGGCACCAGTCTTAATCTGGCTAAGTGGTACGGACATGCTCTGTAACGGGTTCAACAAACCCTGGTTAGAATTTGTGGGACGTCCTTTAGAACGTGAACTTGGAAATGGCTGGACCGAGAATGTCCACCCGGATGATTTTGACCGCTGCTTGAAAATTTATACCACGAATTTCGACGAACGGCGGGCGTTCTCGATGGAATATCGACTGAAACGCCATGACGGAGAATACCGCTGGATCCTCGACAACGGTGTCCCCTACTATGGCCCATAGTGGTATCTTCGAGGGCTATATCGGGTCGTGCATTGACATCCACACGGCCAAACTTGCTGAAGAGGCGCTCGTGGACGCGAATCGCCGGAAGGATGAGTTTCTGGCCACTCTGGCGCACGAATTAAGAAATCCATTAGCTCCGTTGCGTACCGGACTGACAATCTTGAAGCTGTCAAAAGATGACGAGCAATCTGCCGATCAGGCACGTCAAATGATGGAGCGACAGCTGGCACATATGGTCCGATTGATCGATGACTTACTTGACGTAAGCCGAATCAGCCGAGGCAAACTCGAACTGAAGATGCAACAGGTCAATCTGGAAACGATCCTTCAGCACGCCGTAGAAACCGCACGGCCATACATTGATGAGTCGCGACATGAATTGGCCGTCACGATCCCGCGGCAGCCGATCCACATTCACGGAGATCTCTCCAGACTGTCTCAAGTCTTCTGCAATTTACTTCACAATGCAGCGAAGTTCACCGAACATGGTGGGCGGATCGAACTAAAGGCTCAGATTCTGGAAAACAAGATTGTCATTGCGATCAAAGACAACGGACGGGGAATTCCATCACCGATGATTTCTCGGATATTCGACCTGTTCACACGGGTTGAACGAAGTCCGGATCGGTTTGATGGAGGTTTGGGGATTGGCTTGTCAATTGCCAAGCGGTTGGTGGAAATGCACGGTGGCAACATCGAAGCTCGCAGTGATGGAAAAGACAAGGGGACCGAGTTCATTGTCTTTCTGCCGTACGCTGCTGACCTGCAGCCTGATCAGAAGCAAAACGATACCAGTTTGCCGAGCGATATGGGCATGCGCCGCATCCTTGTCGTCGACGATAATCATGAGGCCGCCAGCAGTCTGGCCTTAATGCTCAAACTCATTGGAAATGAAACACAGACCGCAAACGACGGGCTGGAAGCGTTAGAGATTGCTGAAATGTACCAACCGGACGTTGTTCTACTTGATATCGGTATGCCGAGGATGGATGGGTTTGAAACGGCGAGACGAATTCGACAGAATTCCTGGGGAAAAACAGCATTAATCATCGCCGTTTCGGGGTGGGGTCAGGAGGAAGACCGGCGAAATTCGCGCGCGGCAGGCTTTGACCATCACTTGACCAAGCCTGTTGACCCCGATCATCTTCTGATACTGTTAAAACGGCATCAATGCAGGCGCGTAGAAGAGACCTCGATTTAAGAATTGGCGGAGGATTTGTAATTGCAATCAGATTCAGGCACGGTTTTTATCATTGATGATGACGCAGACGTTTGTCAGTCGATCAAATTTATGGTGCAAAGCGTGGGATTGGCTGTTGAATCATTCGGAAGTGCCGAACAGTTCCTCAGTTCTGTCGTGGACGAGCCGCACGGTTGCCTGATCACAGACATTCGCATGCTCGGGATGAGCGGTTTGCAACTATTAAAAGAAATTGTTGCGATGAACTGGGAGCTGCCGGTCATTGTTATCACGGGTTTTGGTGACATACGAATGGCAGTAGAGTCATTTAAAGCAGGGGCCTTTACGTTTCTGGAAAAGCCGTATCGCGACCAGGAACTTTGGGACGCGATCGTTGAGGCCCTGGCCAAAAGCAAAGCCAAGCAGGTTGAACGAGGTTTCAAGCAGGAAGTCAAAGCGCGCCTCGGCAAATTGACAATCGACGAAACTGTTGTTCTGCGTGAATTGCTCGACTCAACCCCATTGAAAGCGATTGCAACAAAGTTAAATCTGTCGCTGCGAACAATTGATCTTCGGCGACGAAGCATTCTCGACAAATTCAAAGTTGAAACCAACATCGAATTGACCAAGTTGATCGTGACATCGGGAATTCCATTGAACGAAATCTAGAACGACAAACCGGGTTCGTCGATTCAGCCCCCTCTCAAGAGATTAAGGCAAATGCAAGATCGCGGCCTGTCGAATCCTCAACGACAAACGTTGCTACTTTCAGCTTCGGTACATCAGGCCAGGCAACCGCTGTTCATTCTTCAGAATACGCTATTCGCGGCGAGCTATCTGACCCAGCGCATGGAAGCATCGCCTGACCTGAAATTGATCCGGCAATCGCTGATCGATATGCGCGCTGCCGTCGATCGTTTGTCTTCGACAATATCGGTGATCGCTACGATTGCGAAGCCGGAAAACCGAAAGCCTGCTGAAACCGTCGTTTCCGACTTTCTAAAAGAAACTTTTCAGATCATCACTTTTTGCCTTCAACGAGGTAAAGAAACGATCAAGTGCGAGATTGTACCGATTCCATCGAACTCAAACCTTGGGTCGGTATTGATGGATTATGCGAATGTACAGATCGCTCTGATTCAATGGATTCTCGACACGCTGCCTGATGCTGCGTTTTGCGATTCGTCAGGCCATGCAGAGGCGATAACCCTTTCAGCATTCCAAAACGAAAGTGACGTGACCATTCAAATCAGAAGCGACAACCATCAAAAGCAAATTCGCCTCGGCCATATCATTTCGACCGTAGCCGATCGACCGCCCCTTCAGGCAACGCCGTGAAGGATTTTTCATCGGGAAAACAGGGGTTCCACGAAAAACCGTGCCTCTGCTTGACGGTCTTACGCCAAGCGGTGCCGAGCGACACAGTGAGCGTCGATTTCAAGACACTGCTTCTCCGAGAACTCCGAAGCAGTGGCACGTGAAAATAAAGGCAAAAGAAAAATCACGGCGTTGCCCTTCAGGCATGAACTGGACTGATAAAAACATCCAAGATTCGGTGTTTTGCGCGAATCGGGTTTCGTTGTATTTGTTATTACGTGCAGATTGACGAGCACAGCACGCACGCACGCAAAAAGATTTCATAAATCAGGTTAAACAACCCGGCTCCCCCAACGAAACAAAGCCGATCGTTATTGCGCACCACAAGACGCAAAACGAACCACCCATCTCGCTAGCAATAAAATAAAGACAACACACAAGCGATGCATTTTAACAAACGGGATACACGCACACAAAAAAGACCGCAAAACCCAGCTTGAACGAGAGTCACAGCCACGAAGAGGCGCCACCTAATGGGATAAATGTTTCCTTAGAATTCAAAAATATTTCCATCGAACTACTATAAAACATAACCGACCAATAGATGCGAGTTGACACGCTTGATCGGTGAAACACAACAATACAACCCGACGGAATTACGTATTTACGCAAAAATTTGCGAGCGGCATAGCGGGTTGACTTTACCATCAACTTTGTGGCGATAAGATAACTAAAGTGTACTTAAGGGTACTCAAACAATGGAAAAGCATTTTTTGAGAACAAGTCGTAACGACGATCAGCTGAAGCGTTTTACGACACCACAGGAGACCATGAGTTGCAACTCGATTCATGTGCTGTTTATGTTGTGGATGATGATTGGCCCGTATGCCAGTCAATCGAGCGGATGGTGAACGTGATGGGACTTCCCGTTCAGACCTACTTGAGTGCCGAGCAGTTTCTCAATTCGATGTCCGACGAGCCACATGGTTGCCTGATCACAGACATTCGCCTGCACGGCATGAGCGGATTACAACTGTTGAAGGAAATCGCCGCCCATCAATGGGATCTGTCGTCAATCGTCATCACGGGTTATGGTGACGTTCGTCTGGCAGTTGAATCATTTAAGGCAGGTGCTTTTACGTTTCTGGAAAAGCCCTACCGTGAGCAGGAGCTTTGGGAAGCGATTGTTCAAGCGATGGCCCAAAGCCAGGCCAAGCTTGAAGATCGTAAATTCAAACAGCACGTCAAAGCGTGCCTGAAACGATTAACTCCCGAAGAAACCGAGGTACTTCGTGAATTGCTTCACTCCACGCCACTGAAATCAATTGCGGTTAGATTGAACTTCTCGCTGCGGACAATTGATCTTCGGCGAAGAAGCATTCTTGACAAATTTAAAGTCGATTCGAAGATTGATCTGACTAGGATGATTATTACTGCGGGAATCGCTATGGACGAGATATAGGTCGCCCCACAGTAGATTTACTCTCACCACGAAGGGCCGCTGTGACAGCCACTTGTTAGCCCAGCTTCCCCAGAAGTATGAAAAATTTGACGTTTCAAAAAAATAATCGCCTTGTTTTTGCATTGCGACTTCAAAAAACGCCTATGTTTTTTCTTCAGATGCGATGTAGTGAGAACAAGTGATCTGGTCGGTGAGTGAAT
>CAILLA010000152.1 GCA_903834925.1 uncultured Schlesneria sp. | reverse complement strand
TAAGAGAGTCTCTGATTCGGCCACCAGGGCAAAGGCCCGTTAACCACAGTTGGATTCTGTCCAAACAGTGGAGGGGGTGGGATCTCGTTTGGATGGCGACTTTCGACTCTTGAGCAACTTGACGTGGGAAGTGTCGCCAAGTTTTTTTGGTAAATGGAGCGGAATCGCGTGGCGAACCGCCTGTGGAGGCTCTCAACCTTCGACTTTCTCGCCGAAGGCGTGGTTCAAAACAATCAGCGACACATCTTGCGATATTCAATTGAATATCACAAACTCGGTCTTTTCGTCTGAGCTATCGAACGTTCAAGGTAGCTTGAACGCAATCATCACCAGACGGCGACGATTTGATCTCCCCCGCAGATTCGTCCAATCCCATGCGTCGGATTGTTCGCTGCGTGCGGTGGGCGATCGGGCGTCCAGACGCTTCGAGTCTCGCTTGAGCATCACGCAGATACGCAGACGTGTCGCCGTCGTACTTGGCGAGTAACTGCCTGCGTATGGCGTGCAGTTCATCAAGGATTGCATTATGTGTCATCGTCATTACCACCAAGGAACTCGATTGGTGTGCAGATCAGCATGCCTGACAAACCAAGCTCATCGAGCAATCGATATAACCGAGGCAGCTCGTGCGCGTTGGCAATGTGCTTGCAATTCTGGGTCAGCAGGTATTGTACACCGGCCAATGCCGCAGTGGCAACGTGCAATGCGTCGATTCGTGCGGAGGCGGGCATCATTGATCGACGGACGATCTGATCGGCAACAAGGTCTGCATCGGGGTTCGCAGGCAACACAGGAATTCCATCGAGCATTTTCAATCGGCGTTCGGCTGCATCCGGATCACCCATGCTGGCTTCATCGATCACCAATTGAGACGTGACGATGTCGTAAAGTGGCCGCTGCTCAGCCATCCAGCGTTTGGCATGAGCTTGGAGTACCGCAATCGCCGGATCGGGATTTGCCCACGCAGTGGCGTGACTCACGATTGATGTTTCGATGTAAACGGTATCCATTTCCGTGATTCTATCGGAGCGGACGAAAAATAGCCGGCACCGTATTCGGTGATCGGTTTAATGCTTATTGATTTTAATTCCTTAAATCGTATTTTGGAAATCAATTTGAGTGTTCGGTTTGTTTAATCTCCAGCTCGTTGGGCGAATCCCGTTTCCTGGAACCGATCGAAAACTCCAGAGACTCGGCCTCTTTTTCTTGTGACAATACACGCAACACGGGTGGAAGCGAGAAAACCTCGATTACGCGGCATGATTCGCGCGCAACTGACACGAGGAAATTTTGATGAGGATCATCAACCGTATGTGAGTCTCTGATTCGGCCACCAGGGCAAAGGCCCGTTAACTACCCTTGTATTCAGTTCAAACAGTGGAGGGGGTGGGATCTCGTTTGGATGGCGACTTTCGACTCTTGAGCAACTTGACGTGGGAAGTGTCGCCAAGGTTTTTTGGTAAATGGAGCGGAATCGCGTGGCGAACCCCTGAGGCGAGAAATTATCGCTTGAAGGGCAATTGGAGAGTCCGTAGCATACGGTACGGATCGTCGCTGAAAGGAATTCAAAAGGGACCGTTCGATCGAATAACTCAATTCGGTTTAAGCGAAGTCCTCCTGACGGTGGAGAACAGCATGATTACAAATGAAACCAGAGTCGTGATTGACCAGGCCAAAGCGATCTACGAACGATATCGCGAGGCGTTGGAATCAGAGCATCGTGATCAATTTGTGGCGATCGAACCGGTCTCTGGGGATCGTTTCGTGGCAGACAGTTTTAATGCCGCAGTCAGAGCGGCTCGGTCAGCGCATCCGTCACGATTGTCGCACACGATCCGAATTGGCCACGATGCCGTCTTTCACATTGGATTGATGGAGCAATGAAGGGGCACGTCGATGAAGCTTTGCAGGCCTTGATCCCGATTCGCGTCTCGGCTGGTAACAATGACGAGCCACACGAGTTTCTGGCTTGGGTTGATACGGCGTTTAATGGGAGCCTCGTCATCCCGAGCAAGTGGGCTGAGAAACTACAGTTACCCTCGTCGGTTGGCTCGCTGTACAATTGGTGATAAGCAGCGTGTTGATTATTCTTAATTTGTCCTTATTCCCTCAATGAACGCAAAGAAGAGTGACTTGATGGTTATCAACCTCGCTCCAGAATTGGAAGCCGCCTTGAACGAGCAAGCTCGGCAGCGTGGCGTCGCTCCAGAAGACTTGGTGCAGGACACGCTCCGAAATCGGTTCCTGAAAAGTCGGTTGCCGCTCGAACCTCAGGATGACTGGGAGAGATGCCTGTTCGGTGCTGCCGTCGATTGTGGCGTGTCGGTTCCCGATTCGGCTCTTGGCAGTGATGGCCTGTACGAATAATGTCAATCCTCATCGACACCAGCATCTTGGGCCGATTGGCCAATCTCTCGGATTTGTCTCACCCGATTACAGTCGCAGCGGTTGCGGAACTTCATCGACGTGGCGAGGTGTTGCATCTCACACCTCAGAATCTCATTGAATTTCGCAACTTCGCAACGCGACCCGTGAACGTGAATGGCTTAGGTCTCGCGACCTCGGTTGCCGAAGGGCTCGAGTCAGCTTTTGAGGCAGCGTTCCCATTACTGGAAGACAACAACGAGATCTTTGAAACCTGGAAGGCGATTGTCCGAGGCTTGGGAATCGTCGGTAAACAGGTTCACGACGCCCGACTCATTGCGGTTTGCCACGTTCATTCGGTAACACACTTGTTAACGTTCAATGTAAAGCATTTCGATCGGATGTCAGCGTTTGGAAACGGTGTCATCGTAATCGACCCCGTGAAATTGTGAGCATTTTATCGGCAAGGAAAAGCAGTCGAGGAACGTGGACAACGTTGCGGCGATTGCTTTGTTTGTTAGCTGTCCACTTCCACGACGCGGGGGGTGAGATCAAATGTTGCGTGCCTGCGCCTGAATCCAGAATCACGGGCTGTAAGCGAGTCTAATTCGACCAACGAACGCCACGAGAATGGGTGCCACGGTTTTACCGTCTTCGGTAAGGCCGTGGTCTTCGGACGTGTGATCGAATCATGAAGACACGGCATTGTCGAAGACTCCAGCGAGGCTTCGCCTCAGACCAAAGTAGCCATCATCGCTCCGCGTGATGAGCTTTGTTC
>CAILLA010000151.1 GCA_903834925.1 uncultured Schlesneria sp. | reverse complement strand
GCCTGGACCGTCAAAAGGCAGGCTCCCGTGCCACTGCTTGACTGTCCGCAGTCAAGCAGTGCTCTTCAGCCTGGACCGTCAAAAGGAAGGCTCCCGTGCCACTGCTTGACTGTCCGCAGTCAAGCAGTGCTCTTCTGCCTGGACCGTCAAAAGGCAGGCTCCCGTGCCACTGCTTGACTGTCCGCAGTCAAGCAGTGCTCTTCAGCCTGGACCGTCAATGCCCCACAGGCACCGCTTGACCATCCGACGCCCGCCCTTTGATCACCGACTTCAACATGAACACCATCACAATTCCAAGTGCCATCAGCAGACTCCCAAACCAATAGGGAAGGGCCTGATCACGAGCTTGAAGCGTCAATCCAACGACCGGCCCGGCAATTCGTGCCAACGAGGAAATGCTTTGGCCGACTCCAAGCACTTCACCCTGTTCATCATCCCTACTATTCAGTGACAACATCGATTGCAGCGATGGAGTTGTCGCTGCAAATCCAATTACCACGACTGGCAAGAACAGGATCAGCATCCCAAGTGTGCCCGACTTTGCCGTAAAACCGAGCAGCAACAACCCGACCGTCATCAGGACAACTCCGATCAGCGCCAACCGGTATTCGCCTAATTTCGGAATCAGACGTCGAACCAAAAGCCCCTGAGCCAGCGTCAGGATCAGTCCGATATAGGCGAAAACATAAAAATTTCCCCGGTCGCTGACATGAAATCGCTTTGTCAACATGGCCAGAGTCTGCTCAAACTGACCAAACGCGAACGTTGTCAAAAACACCGCGAGAATAATTGGCCCCAGCGTCCGATGGAACAGGACTCGGAACATCGCCCCAAACTTCAGCCAGCCATGACTCGCAGCCCGGTTCGCGGTATCCTTCCTCAGCGATTCGGGCAACGACGTTAACCCGAACAGAAACGCAATCCCTGAAAGGACCGCCGCAACATAACCAGGTGCAGCACTCGGAGCCGCCGTCAACGTCGAAGGAGCGAAAAACGAACCGAGTAGCGGACCAAACGTAAAACCGATCCCGAAGGCGGCTCCAATGATCGCCATCCCCTTGCCCCGAGTCTTCTCATCGGTGCAGTCAGCAATATAAGCCTGAGCGGTCGGAATCGTCGCCCCGGCAATCCCCGCACCAATCCGGGTCAGATACAACCAGATCAGCGGGCTGATCCCGAGAATCAGTCCCGAGTTTCCCCATTGAGTCACCAGGGCAAACAGTCCATAAAAGATTGTCGACCCCAGTAACCCCACAAGAAGCACAGGCCGGCGACCAATTCGATCGGAAACAATCCCCCAGAGCGGTGCGAAAAGGAACTGCATGGCCGAAAACGAAGCCATCAGGCATCCCAGCAACATTCCCCCACGCCCCGTCAACTTCTTTGTGAGAACCGCGTTCCCTTCAAACGGAATCGACTGCACCACAGATCCGCCCGCTTCATCAGCGGCAAGTTCCACCCAGCAATCGGCGGGCAAGAAATGTTCGGCATACCGTGGCAACAGCGGCATAACGATTCCGAACCCGAGCAGGTCCACAAACACGGTAATAAAGATGATCAACAACGGCTTACGTGACACAGGATTCCTTTCGCAGCAATCAGAGTGAGTTTTTTGGAATAACCAAATCATCACACCCAATCAAACGCCGCGCGGGGTTCAATTTTCAACGCATCAAAAAAACGTCGCGAGTTTCGCGAATCAGAAATGTAAGAGGTAGACGAGTCCGTTTCCAGCAGCAGCTACAATTCCGCAGCTCGCGAGGAGCACAGTCTAGGCGAGCCGAGGATGTGAATCCTCGGATTCTTCGTGTTCTTCAGTAATCAAGTCAACACGAATTTCGTCGAAGACTTTGGGAAACAATGGGAAGTGTTTGGCAACAATTGGCAATTTCCCAAGCTTCCCGCGCAACGTGGACAATGTCGTTTCCCAGATCGTTCGTCTCACCAAAGGACAAAACCTCGGTTAGGATTCGCACCGGATTGGTCTCATAGGTCTCATAGGTCTGTAGGACCCATGGGACGTATAGGACCTATTTCTTACCACAGAACAAAGTTTGCCGTTGAGCGCCTTCAGCACTGTCGAGCACGCCTTTCAAACGAAGAACCAAGAACCAAGAACCAAGAACCAAGAACGAAGAACGAAGAACCAAGAACGTCCGGCTTGAACACCTTCGCGAGCGTTGACCACCTTCGTCAGCCGGAAGGGCAAGCCAAAGCCGCCAGAAAATTGATTTGAAGTAAGTTGAAAGTAGATCCGTTCAAGAAACGCAATCGATTCCCCGATCTCTTTGCTCTCTGAAAGCTGGCGTCTCACCGTCGCTGAAAAAAAACGTTGGTAAAGTTGGTGAAGTTGACCAAGTTCCTTTTTTTGTAGGGTTTTGTGAAGGTTTTGAATTTGACAAAGTTGGCAAAGTTGCCAAAGTTGACAAAGTTCAAACTGGCTGGCTCGTAGGGTGCGGTCGAGTCTTCAAGACCCAACAAATCCAGCACAAAAATCGGGAAACACAAAGAGATTTGAACAGAAGTCAACGAAGGAAACGAAGGAAACGAAGGAATACAGAATATAGTCCGCACGGCCAGATCCCCGGACAGCAAAGACGTCACCCTGTCAAACGCGTTTTTCTTCACTTCGTTACCTTCGTTGCCTTTTGTTCAAAATCTTCTCTTCTGTTTAGCCTTCATCACGCCGCCGCAAGATTTGGTGTCAAAGTTCGATCAAGTTCGACCGACTTCGACCATTCCCCATAATTCATTGGTTTTTAGCAATTGTTTCCCCGTTTTGTGGGGTGTTCGAGTTCGATCGAGTTCGACGCAGTTCGACCGACTTCGAATCCAATCGCGCCTCGCCGGTGAGCCGGGAAGCGTAAGCTCTCGGGCTCTTCGTTCTGTTTAGTTCTCTCATCGACAAAATACATCGTTTAACCGCGCCTCGAAGAGAAGCGAGTCAACCGGCGTCACTGATAAAACCGAGGTGTCATTGTTCGTTTGACAATTGCGGTTGACCTTCCCCGCAGTTGGTCTGGGATCAGGCACTAAGCCCAGCGACCTTCGAAGTGATCGGCTGAACGCCAATCCCGCCTGCGCCGCCGAATTCAGGTTTAACGACCAGAAAACATCAGCCACTCTCATTAACGCAAGTAACGACAACAGTATCACAACAAACATATCGGTTGTCAATCCTTGTTAGCAAGTTGTTTCTTAACGATTGGAAGTTGCTCATGAAAACAGAATTTCCCGAGGCAGCCGATTCACGAGCCTCAAAGCGGTGGCGAAATAAAACCAGTGTCGGTTTCGGTGTAAGGATATGAACCGAAGGCAAGAGCAAAGTCCTATGTGGCAACGCTTTGACGATTGTGCCGAATCCCCGCGCAGAGCTTCCAACGGGTACGCCTTTCATCGGGTTCAGACCAAAGCGACGCTACCGGTCAAGCGGGCTACGAACGGCAAGCCCTGGCCGATTAAGCACATGCGTGTAGATCATCGTCGTTGAGACATCGGCATGACCCAACAAATCCTGCACAGTGCGAATGTCTGAGCCGGTTTCAAGCAAGTGCGTCGCAAACGAGTGACGCAGCGAATGCGATGTGACGGGTCGAGAAATCCGCGCCTTTCGCGCCGCTTTCTTTAACGCAACTGCCAATACGCTTTCATGAATGTGATGCCGTCGTACGATACCACTCCGGGGATCGCGAGACAGTTTGTGTGCCGGAAACAGGAATTGCCAACCAAACTGAAGATCCGCATTTGGGTATTTCTTCGCCAAAGCGTTCGGCAACCAAACGCGTCCACCACCTGCCTGCAGATCACTTTCGTGGAGACATTTCGCCAAATCGATTTGAACCTGTAAGCCCTCACGCGCCAAACACGGCAAGACGGTTACGCGGTCTTTGTCCCCTTTCCCTTCACGGACGATGATTTGACCCAACTCAAACGAAACATCTTTGACCCGCAATCGAAGACATTCCATCAGCCGCAGTCCCGCACCATACAACAACTGAGCCATCAATTTGTCGCGACCCGACAATTCGTCGAGCAGGCGACGGGCTTCGTCCTGACTCAGCACCACGGGTAGCCGCCTGGGGCGATTGGCCCGAATCGCATCGACGAACTGCAGTTTGCGTTTGAGCACCTTTTGAAACAGGAACAACAAACCGCTGAACGCCTGATTTTGGGTACTCGATGAGACATGCCCTTCTACGGCCAGTTCGGTGAGGAACGTCTTCACCTCGTGTTCACCCACGGCGGTGAGAGTATTTGCGGGATCAAGTGAGAACCGTCTCATAAACCGCTCAACCCAACCGGCATACGCTTTCTCGGTTCGATAGGAATAGTGCATCAAGCGACATTCTCGGCGCAGTTGCTGAATCAATGGCGGCTCATTCGGATCGATCAGACCGATCAATTCGGTCATCGCCCTGTTATCGGTGG
>CAILLA010000150.1 GCA_903834925.1 uncultured Schlesneria sp. | reverse complement strand
CTGCGAGTGTCCGACGACTTGCGGCAACTGGTCGTTTCCAAGTCTGCCGGTGACGCTGCTGCGGGCGGGACAGGAACAAAAGTCGTTCGTGCGCCCACGCCCGCTTCTTCTCAGGCGATGCTACCATCGGAGACTCCACGGGCACAGACGAAACAAACCGCATTACGTACCGTGAACAATCCCCCCGCGTCGCCAAGTACACCGACATCAGCCATTGGCAGCGCGAGACCTTCAACCAAGACCGTCAAGCCGCCGACTTCGCCGAAGAAACCGTCAGGAATCACGGAGTCGCCAGTCTCAGCCCCTGAGCAGTCTCCGCCGACCGGCAGAAACAAACGCGTCGCCGTTGGGTCCGTCAGTGCGGCCGTTGTCCTGCTGATCGTCATTACGATCTTCTTGATGACTGGGCGTGGCTCCGCCAAAATTACCGTCAAGGGAAGTGGCGAATCCGCTCAGGTCAAGGTCGATGAAAATCACGCCATAGTCGCTGGTCAAGTGAAGTCCGGCGATGGTCAAGCAAAGAATGACGACGCCAAGGTAATTGTGAATATTAGGGACGGTGAAGCATCGAAGAAGCGAGGTCCGTCTTGGATGGGACTCCAGTATTGGCCTGCCAATCTCAGCAAAGTCGTTGCCGATGCGCTCGGTGCGAGCGACGGGGGACTGGGGGTTATTTACGTCACTCAGGATGGCCCCGCCGAAAAAGCAGGAGTCAGATGCGGCGACGTGTTCGTGAAATTCGATAATCAAGCCATCAGGAATACAGAAGACTTTGTGGCGATTGGCATCAATGGCATCGAAGCCGGTACTAAGCATTCGGTCGTCGTGTTACGCGATAAAAGGGAGGTTGTCCTTGAAATGACGCTAAGCGAGCGTCCCGCCGACGTGCAGACGGCGACGATTGCTCCAAGCTACTTCCCGATTCCACCTCGATATTTCGGCGAGGTGGCGAACATCAAAAAGACGTTCAGAGGAAGAGGCTTGCTATCGATTTCTGTACAGGACGAGACGCTCATCGCCCGAGATGCGAGCGACAATGTTGGTTTCTGGTCGATAACCGGCCCATCCGCGTTCCCCCTTCCAGAGTTCAGAACAGAATGCGTCGGAGCAGCCGTGTCTGAAGATGGAAAAACAGCGATCTTAGCAACTGGAGAACGCACGATCCTCCTTTGGAGCATCGCCGATGGAAAAGAGGCTGGTGAACTCGCAGTAGAAGAAGGTGTCAAGATAAAAGGGGTTGCGATGTCCCGTGACGGCAACCGCGCTGCGACTCTTGATAAAGACGCCATGCTGAAAATCTGGGACGTTGGGAATCGCAAGCTGTCACACAACTGGAACCTGTCAACGATCGGGGCTCAGTCTAATCTTTTGATTTGGGGCAGCACCGTAGATCTTGGATCAGTCTCACCTTCGAGTCGCTTCGTTTCGACGAACAATGCAACGACCATTGTGCTGTGGAATATTCTGACAGGTCGTGTTGCTTGGACTTGGCACGGTTCAGTTCGTGTCACTTGTCATGCAATGTCTCCTGATTGGCGGCTAGTAGCCATTGCGCATGAAGACGGACCGATTGAGGTTGTCGATGTCCATTTGAATAAGAGCATAGGGAATCTGCGTGGGCACAAAAGCGACGTCGAAGCGCTCACTTGGCATGGTTCCCAATTGCTGGCTAGCGCATGTGACGCTGACAGGTCCATAAGAATCTGGGATATCTCGAAGTTGAAGCAGGTATGGCAATACGATCTTGAGGAGACGGCCAACAATACCTTTCACTTTGGCCCCCGAGCGGTTGCATTCTCCAAGAAGCGCCCGACACTCTGGACAGGTGTCTACACTCTCCGCGAATTTGAAATCCCTTCGGTTGATCCATCGAATTGGGTGATCGACGACCCGACTACCGAAGCTGTGGACTTTGCCAAACTTTCCTCCACGTCCTTAAACCACAAATCCTCTGCGGCCGTCCTGCAAATTACTGATTCGACCGTCGTAACATCAGGGAATGGTGCTGTCACGCATTCGATCACCTTTAGCGACCGGAGCGAAGCCAACTTTGACGGTGAGCGATTGGATGACAACACGCACATCGTATTTCGTGCGAAACGTGGTGAGCCACCAATGAAAAGCAACTTTGGGTTAGCCGTTGCGGTTAAGGACGGTCGCGTCGTTGCGAAGGCAGTAAAAAAAGGGGGCGATGCATACAAGGCTGGAATTCGTGATGGAATGCAGATCATCGCAATTGGCGAAGGGTCAAGCGATACCATGCTTACCATGCCAACTGCCGATGATGAGGAGGCGGCGATCATGCGGCTCAGGATGCTGCACGGCACACCGGGTTCCGTGGCCTTTGTTGAGCTGCGCAAGGACGCAACGCGTGACGACCAATCAAACGAGATCATTAAAATCACTCGAACTCGCTCAAATCCGTGACCGACAGAGGATCAGGCTGCAAAGACCGATGCTGCGAAGTCGCCTGATGTTTCCGCGAAGTGAATGCGATCTCCAATTGGCGTTATTATCTCTACATGGTGAAAGCAATCCGCAAGACCGAGGGGTTTGGGCATGGTGGGAAATCCGGGCCGGAGTTTGATTGGTCAGGTTTTGTCAGGTGGGCGATATCGCGTTGACGCCGCTCTCGGGGAAGGGGGCATGGGGGTCGTGTACCGGGCCTGGGACAACAATCTGGGCACCGAAGTCGTGGTCAAGGTGCCGCACGCATCTATGTTGCAGGACGCAGAGTTCGCAACGCGCTTTAGTCGCGAAATCCGCTCGCTGGTGGCGCTGTCGCACCCGCATATCGTCAAGATTAGCGATGTCGGCGAGACAGATGGTCTGCCGTTTGCGGTCATGCAATTCTTACCAGGAGGCAGCCTCGAAGATCGACAGAGAACGAAAGCGGATGGTGAGATCCAGCCGTTGCCGCCGAATTCGCTGGAAGCGTGGCTGTCGAGCGTGGCCGATGCTCTCGATTTCGTGCATCAGCAGGGGTATATCCACCGGGATGTCAAGCCAGCGAACATTCTGTTTGATGCGCACGGCCATGCCTACCTGAGTGACTTTGGAATCGCCAAGCTGGCGGCAGCGAGTCACGCATCGGCTGGTTCAAGAACCGTCACCGGAGCGGGACTGGTGATTGGCACGCCGGAATACATGGCTCCGGAACTGATTATGGGCCATCGCATCGATGGCGGCGTGGACCAGTATGCATTGGCCGTGACGACGTTTGAGATTCTCGCGGGCCGACGGCCATTCGAGGACGCTACTTCCACCGCCGTGCTGGTTCAGCATTCCACGAAGGAACCACCGGACCTGTCTTCGCTGAGTTCAAATGCTTCGGCTGGCCTAGCCGCAGTGCTTCGGAAGGCATTGTCCAAATCCTCTGGTGACCGGTTCGCAAATTGCCGTAAATTTGCAGAAGCCGTGCTGTCGGAAGTCCGCGCTTCATCAGCCACGAACGACATAAGGGTCAACTGTCCGATTTGCGATAAGATTGTGAAGCTGTCGGACAAGATGCGTGGCCGGGGCGTGATTTGTCCCGGCTGCCAGACGGGACTGCGAGTGTCCGACGACTTGCGGCAACTGGTCGTTTCCAAGTCTGCCGGTGACGCTGCTGCGGGCGGGACAGGAACAAAAGTCGTTCGTGCGCCCACGCCCGCTTCTTCTCAGGCGATGAAACCATCGGAGACGCCACGGGCACAGGCGAAACAAACCGCGTTACGTACCGTGAACAATCCCTCCGCGTCGCCAAGCACACAGACGTCAGCCATTGGCAGCGCGAGACCTTCAACCAAGACGGTCAAGCCGCCGATTTCGCCGAAGAAATCGTCAGGAATCACGGAGCCGCCAGTCTCACCTCCTGAGCAGGCTTCGCCGACCGGCAGAAATAAACTCGTCGCCGTTGGGACAGGCTGTGCGACCGTTATCCTGCTGGTGGTCATTACAGTCTTCGTGATGACGGGTCGCGGCTTCGCCAAAATTACCGTCAAGGGCAGTGACGAATCCGCTCAGGTCACGGTCGATGGAAACGACTTTACAGTCGCGGATTTGGACAAGCCACTCGCCCTCACCAAAGGCCCGCACCAATTGACCGTAACAGCTGTTGATTTTGAGACAGTCACCAAATCCTTTATCGTCGTTCGTGGTACGACGATTGTCGTCGATGTCGAGCTTCAACCAACTCCTCGTAAACGGACCGTGGCGGAGTCTACCATGCCAACCGTCACGTCCCTTCAGTCAGCTCCCATTGACAAGGTAAACTCACCTCCACCGTCGTTGAAATTCGACTTGCCGCCAGCCACAGAGATGCGACGTCCGGCCGATGCGGATGCAGTCGCGGCCGCAAAGCTTGAAGAGGCGGTACGCAAAATTGCCAGTGGTGGACATGTCGCTGCAGTAAAGGAACTTGAAGAGGCTCTCAAGGTAGATCCAGGACTCGCATTCAAGAAGGTTGATGCCCATGACAAGATTGCTCTGAACATTCGGGCACTTCTCTATGACGACAATGACGGGCAGTCTCCGCAATCGGCTGCGCTCCAGCTGTACAGGCATGCCTTTCATGCATCGCGTGCTGGAGAGTATACCCAGGCAATTACTGACTACAAGGCGGCATTTGAACTCGATCCCGGCTGCACTTGGGCGGCAAATAATCTGGCTTGGCTGCTCGCGACCTGTCTGGACCTGGATTTACGTGACGGCAAACTGGCGGTGGAATACGCCAAGAAGGCTTGCCACAACTCCAGTTGGTGCTACTCTTCCTTCCAGAACACTCTCGCCGCCGCTCTTGCAGAGGCGGGTGCCTATGAACAGGCAGTTCTCGTGACAAAACTCTCGAAAGAGAACTATACCGGAGTCCGCGGCTCCGAAGAGGAGCTAGACGAGGAAGAATGGGCACTGGATCTTATGCTGTACGAGCAGAGACAGCGACCGGACTATTCCAAATCCATTAAGTCCGAGCAAGAAAAGTATCGGCTCACGAAAGCCATCGCACTGAAGTATGTCGCAGATTCCAAGAACGTCAGCCTGTTAAAATTCTGTTCTATTGATGAATCTGCGGCAGCAGTGCTGGGGGCAACTCAAGGCGAACTGGATCTTCAAAGCCTCGCGCAACTCACAGATGCTTCAGCGGTCGAGCTGGCGAAACACCGCGGTAGTCTGAATCTCGGGGAATTGACTACGCTCACTGAGACGGCCGCCATCGCGTTGTCAACACATGTCGGACCGCTTTTTCTAGATCGACTGAGATCAATTTCGGAACCGGTTGCATCGATTCTTGGTCGATCCCTGGCAGATACGTTGAGTTTCGACGGCCTGACATCCCTTTCACCGGAATCCGCAGCAGCCTTGGCGGAGCATAGGGAGGCTGGAACGACACTAATGTTGGACGGACTAAAGAAGCTCCCGCAAGGCGTCGCTGCCGGATTGGCGAAACATCAAGGTGACCTCTTCCTCCAAGGAATAACGGCTCTTTCCGAGTCTGAAGCTGCCGCTCTATCCGAGCACCGAGGAGGCCAGCTTCTCCTGAGCAGTATTAGAACGATAACACCATCGGTTGCTGCGGCATTATCCTCATATAAGCATGTTCTTGGACTGGATGGGATTATAAAGTTAGACGATGATGTTGCCTCTGCGCTCGCAAAACATCATGGAATGCTCACCCTCAGGGGAGTCGAGGCCATGCCTGCTCCGATCGCCGAGGTTTTGGCCAAGTCAAATGGCATCCTCGTCCTTGACGGATTAATGACACTGCCTGATGACGTTGCGATCGCGCTCGCAACTAATCGAGGAACGCTCATACTGGGCGGCCTAAAGCAAATTTCGGAAACGACGGCGGCACACCTCGCCAAACACCAAGGTGAACTTTCCTTGAGCGGACTTGCAAATGTATCCCCATCGATCGCTGCGGCGTTGGCCAAGCATCCGGGTAAGCTCGTACTCAATGGCATTACGTCGCTTACGGATGATGAGGCGGCGGCTCTTGCGCCGCATAAAAACACTCTCGTTCTGAATGGGGTGACAACGCTAACAGCATCGCAAGCTGCATCGCTGACTAGGCATCAAGGGGGCTTGCTTTATTTGAATGGCATAACTTCGTTGTCTGCGACTGTGGCGTCGCGACTGGCGAAGTACCAGGGGCGCCTCGTGTTAGGTGGAATTAAGGATCTTGATGGAAATGTAGCTGACAGCTTCAGCAAGCATAATGAGCGACTCGAATTGCCGAATCTTTCACGTCTTTCCGAATCTGCGGCAACCGCATTGGCAAGCGGTAAAGGTACTTTGGTGTTCCATCGTTTTGATGTTGTGAAAGACTTGGGGCCCATTATTGCGAAACACGAAGGCGGCATTTGGTTTGAGGCAGTGAATGAACTTCCTGAAGATGTCGCGGTGGCGTTAATTGAATATCGTGGTGGCATTTGCTTTTTTGATGTCGGCGAGATCAGTGTCGAGACAGCAAAGATCATTGCTCGCTATCAAGCTAGAGGCTTGGTGATCGGTGTGAATACACTTGCCGACGACGTTTCAGCGGCGTTGAGCAAGTATCAAGGGGCGAACCTTTCGTTACCGTTTCTTACTGATATTTCCGATACTGGTGCAGCAGCCTTGGCAAAGTATCGAGGAGAGTTGAGTGTGGGAGAAAAGGACTTGGAGCTTCGAGTGAAGAAATTTAAAAAATAGATGGGTCGCGTAAACAATCCGTACACTGGATATGCGGTGTTGGACGACGTAGCGTGCCGAGAAGCGATGGACCTCGCCCAAGAAACACAGATTTTATTGCCTGATTAAAGATATGGTGCCATGCTTTGAACGATGGATCTTGTATATTTGTACTCGTAAAGAACTGGTCGGAAGATGCCTAAGGCAAATGTCTTCGACACGTGTTTGACAGACTTGTTTCAAAGCCTCGCGCAGATCGAATTTGCCGTGCAAACGAATGGGCGCGCCACTGAAATCGCGGTTAGGTTGGGAGAACGGACTCTCGCGGGTAGATTGAAAGTCCCACCTCCGCCAGCCGCTCGGCCGGTGGCGTTCGGATCTACGTCACGTTTGGCAGTCCTGAACGTGTTCGATGAGAACCATTCTTTTTTCCCATTTGGTCGAGTGCAGGCATTTGATCGACAGATGTTGACGCTCATCGCCGAGCAAGAGCAGCGGGCAAACGCCCAATCATTGAATCTAACTTACGAAGCAATGGAACACTTTCTGAAAGTTTTCGGCGGGCTGGTTTACTTTGCCAAACGAGGAACCAATTTGAATGTGAATCAGAAAAAACGATTTCTTGATGCCCTTCCAAAGCTAAAAAAGAAAAAGGGTGAACCCGAGTATTATGCGAGGTACGTCGAATGGCTGTGCCGCCGCAATTCTGACGAATTACTCCAAGAACTGCAGGACGTTTTTTCGAGTTTCAAGGATATCTGCTCGAACAATTGGCTCCGATTTAATCTTGTGGACTACTATATTGCTGTCGCATTTTGTCGCCACAAGATTGTTCACAACGCTGGACACGTGAAAAAAAGTGAAATTGCAACGAAGGGAAAAATGGAGCGAGAATTTATTTCTAGTCTTGTTCGTCCGAGCGTTCTCTCAAGGACGGATACAATTCTACCCCGAAAAGGCGACATGACGCATATTCTGGAACGCGTATCCGGTTTGGCATGGGCCGTCTATAAAACCATATCCATCGAGTTGGGCATGAAAGTGCTTTAGATTACAGCCGATTGCCAACACGATCCGACTTACGCTTTGCGTAGCAGGTACGGGGATGCCCATAGAACTGAGTTGCGGACAATGTGGCGGAAGATTGCTGGTCGAAGCTCTCGGAGTTGTCGTCGCCTGTCCGCATTGCGGCGTCCATTTGTCCAAGGAATTGCAAGATGTCCATGTTGACACCCAACCGACTTCATCTTTGGTCTACCCATTCGTTGGCAGAATCATCTCAACGTGGAAGACCACGACCGGCGGAGAAAGAATATGGATCTATTACAAATTCGATGGCACGCGATGGATTCCACCTTGGGGTAGACGGGGCAGCATCGGATTCATTGACGAACTCATAGAGAATGAGGCGATGAAGAACGTAGATGAGAAACTCAGATATCCGTGGGCAAATCCTGCCGATCACATCAAGATCTGGATTTCGAAATGACACCACGTACCGGGAGACTAGCCATTGGATTCCACCTACAACAGTTGAATCCAAATCGTACTGGCGTGGGTGAGTGCAAACCCCTCAGATCAGATGCCGCCCCTAATTATCCAGAAATTGGTCGATTCTGAGTTTGATTTCATCAATGGAACCACCGCGAAAGGTAGCTTGATTCCCGTTCTTTTTCGCAATGGCCGAATACCGCAGGTTCGTCTCTACGCGACTACCCGTCGAAAACGGGGTTTTCTGAACTCGGAACTTGCAATCACGGTACGTCTCGACAACGTCGTCATCGGACATGACTGATCATCTTCGTCGGTAGTTCTAGCGACAGTGAACATTTCAGTGTACAGTCTTCTATGGGAAACTCAATGATCCGAGAGAATTGGTTGCATTACCATCAATGCAGGTCGGAATTGCGGGAGTGGCAAGATTGTTGAAGAATCCTCAATTTCACGAAATGAAACGCGGGTGACTCTTAACGACGTTCGCAGAACGATTGAAGCAATTGATCCCTGACGGACAGACGCTGCGAACTTGCCCATTGTGCGCTTGATGAGACGGCGACTTCCAATTGGCGCTAATAACTCTAAATTGTGAACGTAAACTGCAAGACAAGCTGATTCGGCCACGGTGGTGGGAAATTCGAGTGGGCGTTTTTAGGGTTCTTTACGGTGCTTTGCTCTTGCATTGCATCCCGTAACTTTCAGGTTCAAGGTGCTGCTAACGTGACGAAGTAGTCTGACAGCGGCTTAGCAAGACCGTTGTGAACAAGTGTTGCTGAAAGTTCTGCCCTGTCGAGTGGTTAAAAATCAATTTGATATCCTGTGTCGAAAACATTTATTTCAATTCGTCTGGCGCGCACGCCGACCGGAGGATTTCAGATGCCCAAGAAGGCTGCGATCCAGTTCGTTATCATTGCATTGGTCTTGATGGCGGTGTCAGTCGTGGTAATCCAGCACGAGGGGCGGCGAACCCGTGAGGCCATCGACGCCGCTGGTGTGCAAGTTGCCGATGCTCTTCGCGATGGGATCGTTGATGGCGTAGAACGCTCGATCGACAAAGCGGCTGAAGTGCCGGGAAAGATCCTGCGTGACGCGAGGGAGGTGCTCCTGCCGGGTTCAGCGGGAACTGATGCGGGAAGAAAAGCAGAGTCTCCAGAAAGCTCCTCGCCGACCGAAGTGGTTGTCCCGACGAAGGATGATGCCCACAAGACGGCGGAATTGAAGACAGATGTTGCGGACACAACTCCTCAACCATCCGCACCGACTGCCTCTGACGCGAGCCGTGAGCGTCTACCATCGCCTCACAGCAAATCGACTCCCAAAATTTCGCGCCCAGCGGATCAGCCCCTAACCACTTCCGAATTCGATCCCAGCCAATGTCTGCGAGACGCGATCAAGTTGGGACAGGGACTTGCCAGAGCGGCCGATGACGTTGGACAGGAGGTTGTCGGTTTGTCTATTGCCGAAGAAATTCAACTTGGCAAGGAAGTCCACCTCCTGGTCTGCCGAAAGCACAAAGTGATGAACTCTTCTGGAATGTCCAAGCGATTGCGCGAACTAGCGGAACCGATGTTGAAACAGCGCGAGCGAAAGGAGGTCGAATATACGTTTACCGTGCTGGCGTCACCGGAAATCAACGCGTTTGCGCACGCCGGGGGCTACGTCTACTTGAACCAAGGCATTTTGAAGTTTGCGGACAATGATGCGGAACTTCAGTTCGTTCTGGCACACGAGATTGCTCACGTCGATCTTGGCCAATGCAGGCGGGGCCTAACATACAGCGCTCGCGCAGGTGAACTGGCTGGTGGAAATGCAAGTGCCTTGGCCCAGAAAGCTTATGTTCTAATCGCGCTGGGTTACTCCGAGGATCAAGAGTTTGATGCCGATGAGTGGGCGTTCCGTCACATGATCATAGCGGGCCGATCGCGTGAAGAATCGCTGTTGATGCCGCGTCATTTTGCCCGGCACTTTGTCAACAAGGCTGAAAAGCGATCTGCGAAGTCTCCAGGTGCGGTTGTGTCCGAAGAAATCGAGAAACACCTGCGGTCGCACCCGCCGTCTGCGGAACGAGTTCGTCGTCTCGAAGAGCTGGTATTAGAATAAGGCGACAGCTCCCGGCTCTGGAATCGCTGCAAGTTCGGCTGTTAATCAATGCACGTCGCGCATTCGAAGGGCCGTCTGTATTGTGAGTATAAGGAGAACAAACATGGCTCCCAGAGCGAAGACGGAAGCGCGTATTCCCATGCGGTCCGTTTTTCCTTGAAAGTAAGCTTCTGCGATATCAACGCTCGGCTTGGCGCGAGAGTGCTTCGACGCAGGCTCCGCAGCGTCTTTGGTTGTCGCATCTGATGGATTCGCCCCAGCCAAGTTGATCGCCGGGCTCTTCGGGCGTTCTGCGGCTTCGATGAGCAACAACCCCTCGAATGCCCAGCGCGATGGCATCGCATTCGAGCACCAGCGAACGACGGATTTCATCTCGTGCTGTGGCTGAAGAATGCCGCCCAAGATTACCATAGGCAACAATACTAAGGGTAACAGAGCGATGGCGACCTCCGATGTTCTCACCGTGGCGGAGATGCACAATCCAATGGCCAGGCCTACCCCCGATGCCAAAAGCAACAGGCCGAACATCGGTAACCACGGTCCGTGCAGACTGCTGCCCCAATGGACCACGCCGAGGAGAATCAAGCATTGTACAACACATTGTCCGCCAAGTACCGTAAGTTTGGAGGCAATGTACAAAGGAATTCGCAGATGGACCATCCGTTCTCGCACGTAGATTGGCCACTCAGAAACGATTTCGCGGACGGAATTGGAACAGCCAAACCAAATTGCGGCGAGCGCCATCAGGAACACAGTGATTGATGTGGCCTGCGCCGAGGACGCCCAATTCTCCACCGTCATTTCAGCAGCCGTTTTTACGCCGAAGACCATCACCAACAAGATTGCAATTACCGGAGCTTGAGCCAGCAAGATGACGCTGTTCGTGACGTCGCGAAATTTGATCGACAGCGCTCGACGAACCAGTGTCCACCATTGCGTCAATCCCGGTTCATGCTTTGCTCGGAGTGAAACGTTTGCTGACTCGTCGCCAGCCAAATTACTGGTTCGCTCAGCGACGAACTCCCGGTGGAACTTGGAACTTTGAAAACGTTTGACCCATGTGCCGGTTGGCTGGGTCGCGAGACCGCGCAGCAGAGCATCGGGGGCCAGTGGTGCGTCCGCAGTTTTAAGTTGCGGGTTGAAGAACTGAACGGCGTCGGGATAGGCCGGGCCGTAGAAGGCTAACCGCCCTGTCGCTGTAAGTTCGGAGTCCTTTGCGATCACCACCACGTTGTCCAACAGCTTAAAGGCTTCCAGGCTAGGCTGATGAATCGTCAGCAAGATCGTTTTGCCCGAATCAACCAGCCTCCGTAGCACCTGCATTACGATCAATGTGTCTTCTGAAGATAACCCGGACGTCGGCTCGTCCAGAAACAAAAGCGATGGGTCCGTTAGCAACTCCATCGCCAGATTGACCCGCTTGCGTTGTCCGCCGCTGATTCCCTTGCGGGTTGGGGAGCCGACTAAAACGTCGTCAATTCCGCTCAAGCCCAATTGAGTCAGAACCGCATCAATGCGTTTGTGAATGTCACTGTTGCTGAAGTCCACGGGAAGCCGCAAACGCGCGGAGTAGAACAACGCTTCGCGCACGGTCAGTTCCGCATGAATGATGTCGTCCTGCGGCACAAAACCGATCAGTCCCCGAAACTCGTCGAAGTGCTGATACAGATTCCGGCCATTGATTGCAACTTGCCCCTGCGCCGGTGGAGTGTAGCCGTTTAGCACGCTCATCAGCGTGCTTTTTCCGGCACCACTGGGCCCCATCAACCCTACGAACTCCGACGGACAGATCGTCAGCGAAACCTCATCAAGAAGTCGCCGACCGGGGACTTCGACGCGGATGTCTCGGGCCTCCAGCGTGAGATCGCCCCGAGAATCTCGCTTGCGAAAACTGCCATCTCCAGTGAGGACGAAGCGATAACTCCCCAGGCCAACCACGTCTCCGGGCTTGACCGCTGTTCGATCACTGATCCGCTGGCCGTTGACAAACGTGCCGTTGGAAGATTTGAGGTCTTCCACAAACAAGCTCGTCCCGTTTCGGTCAATCTTCGCATGTCGCCACGACACCATTGGATAATCAAGGACATGGTCGCAATTAGGATCTCGACCGAGAACGATCGTGGTGCCGCGCATGGCAACCGTGACTTCAACCGGCTTTGTTGTTGGACCCGCCGGTCCGGTCACTGGATTCGAGCGAGATACCGAAGACCCCTGATCTCCTCGCGTATTCTCAGTTTCGGCGGATGGGTTGCGACTCCGTTTTTGCGGCGGAATGGAACCGGGCCACGGCATTTCGACGGATCGGCCTAGAGTGATCGTGTCCTTCTGCGAAACCGAGATCGGTTCGACGACTCGCACTCGGTTCACAAATGTACCGTTGGACGATTGAAGGTCTTCCAGCGACCAGCCCAGTACAGTGCGACTTAGCCTGCAATGATGTCCGGAAACATTCGGGTGTGGAACGACGAGATCACAGTCCGCAGCACTGCCAATCAACCAACTGTCTGCCATGTCATTCCTCGACCGCTTCCGACGATTCACAGAATTCGAAAGGAGAACCGTTGCTCACCGATTTGAAACTGAGCGTTCGCTCCCAAATCAATTCGGTTGACCCTCAACCAGACACCGTTTAGCGACCTGGCATTGGCCAGCAACCATCGGTTCTTCTTGTCACGATAAAGTCTCGCATGACGCGAGCTGACCATTGGGTCGTCGAGAGTGATGGAGCAAAGTCGAGGATCGCGTCCGATCCATGTTTCATCTGACGTTAATGCGAATCGAGTTTCCTTGCCTGAGTCGCCGACTTCCACCAGACTGGGCAATGGTCGTCGTTGGCCAGAGCTGGGGATCGCTTGAGATTTTCGAGTTGCGGAATGATCGTGCTGGACAGGCTCAGCATCCATTTCCTCCGTTTGAAACCGATACCGCTTACCTCCGATGAGGATTTCTTGTTGATCTTTCATCATTGCTAGGCCCGCCCGAACGAATGTGCCATTGGTGCTCTTCAGGTCACGCAGTTGCCAGAAGTGGCGACCGTCTTCGTTGAGACGGACGAGTTCCGCATGTCTTCCTGAAATCTCACTGTCGTGTTCCACGACGAGGTTTCCCTCGATCCGTCCAATTACATAAGGAGATGTCAAAAGAGCAATCTCCTGGCCGTCTTCCTCACCGTCAAAATGGAGGCGCAGGATCGCCATTGGCGGTCGATTGCGGGGACGAAACGACTGCGTCTCCGGTGACTGACCGGATGATGTGGAATGGTTGCCGGAGGAATCCTTTGCGGATTTAGGCACATTTCTGGCATCGTCAATCGCTCGTCGGACTTCGTCAGCAGATTCCAGCACCGTACCGGACGATTGGCGTTCGCCATCACTTCCGGCGAGCTTGCCGTCGCTCATTCTACTCTCCCTCTATTAAATTCGCACGAGCCGTTCTTCTGGACAACGCAGTCTCGCTATCGATTGAACATCGCCTTCATTGATTATGTATAAGATACGAACTCTACCATTGGATGAAATTGTCGTATTCTTCAAATGTGTGTTGAGTAATCGGTTTGACATTGCCAAACGTCGGATTGGTTGAAAGGCACATTCCTCCGGTGTTCAAAGCGAGTCCAGAAGCACTCGGAGCGTAGATTCCGCCAACGCTGTCTGCCCAATCAAAGCCGTTGATGCAATTGACGAGAACGTGAGAAGCATCCCATTTTCGACTCGGATCTTTCTCCTCGTACAAATACTGGCGCAGGTCACCTGGCAATCGAGTGACATCGAACACCTGGAATTGTTTAGTCGTTTCCCAGACCTCTACCACCCTGCCGTAAGGCTTCGCTTCAGGCCAATACCCAAGTTCCGCCATGCACGTTGTGAGGTCATCAGCGAAGTATTTCGATGGCTGTTCTGGAAGATTCCACCGGCCCGGATTCGGCGAAAGAAAGCCGGGTTTCCATGTCTCATGTGGGACGTTCGCTAAGTGAATGATCCCACTTCCACAGGGGATGTCTGTCAAGAAACTCGTACCACCAGTGCGTAGATGCTCGCTTAGCGTCGCCTGGAAGTCTGTCAGATCCATGTCTCGGTCTCGCGTAGATGGAATAATGGCTTGAAACGGGATTCTACACCATTCCAGATCGGCGAACAGTCTGACGCGCCCCGGTCAGACCCTACGTGTTTCAGGTGGAAGAGAGCCAAGAACGTTCTTGATTTGCCGCTCCATCGCAAGTCGGTCTTGGAACGTCATTGGCTTCCCGAATTCGGGTGTACTCGCTGCCTGCCCGTTTGCATGTCCTGACGATGTGGATTCTTTTGTCGGCGTTGGATTCTCCGGGTTGGACGTATGCGTACCTGATTCGAGTCCTCCGGACATATCCGAATCGTCGACGTCGCCTTCGGTTCTAGCTCTGCGGCGAATACGCGTGGTGACAGGTTCCTCGGCGGATGAATGTTTCTGGCGGGCGCGCTGCGGCGTAGCCTCGATGCTGTTTGCGGATTTGAGGGCCTTGATCTTCTCGGCCAGTTCTGAGGCACTCTGTCCTGCTTCTTTACCTGACTCGTGGGAAGATGCATAAAGTCCAACCTTGAGCTGGTCACGCACGCTGGTCAGTTCCGCCAGATAGGCGTCATGCGTAAACGGTTCGCCCAGTCGGGCCTGATAGTCGCGAAGCTGGGATTCAGCGATGGTGAGGTCTTGCTTCACGCGATCACATTCGGAACCGTAGGCGTTGGCGAGGCGCTCCAGGTTATTCAGAACGGCACGCGGACCCTGATGTTCGCGGGACAGACCTGACTGGCGGGTGATTGCTCCGTCGAGATACACGTCGGGTGGAAACTTGGGATTAAGGACAATCCCGAAGTTCAGGCCGTGATAGATACCGAGCGGAATGCGAGTCGCCTCGCGGACGTTTGAGGGCAAGTTTTCCAATCTGTCACCCAGGACTGCGATCACATCCTCGCGCGGATAGGTTCGACCACCGATTGACACTGGATTGTCGGCGTGAGCGGCGGCGGTGGCCTGATCGGTCGTGAGATTGGACAGGCGACCTGAAAGTCCCGCGATTATTGCGGGTAAATCTCGCACGCTCCGGCGGGCGACGTATTGTTCGTCGAGATGGTTCTTCTTGAGCAAGGTGAGCCGTTGCAACTCGGCGTCGGCCTCGGCCAGCGTCAGCACGGCCTGGTTGCCCGATGCAATCGCCTTAACCTCGGCGTAGGAGAGCTCCTGACCGCCAATGTCCTCGGCCCGTCGGGCGGCGTTGTCGCCGGTGATGACCTGGCCGATAAAGCGGGCTTTGGTTTCAAGTGCCTGCCACATGTAGGCGTCGAATGACCCTTCGGTGACATAGCGAAAAATGGCTACCTCTGCGTTTTCGTTCCCCTGGCGCAAGATGCGACCATCACGCTGTTCGACTTCGGCTGGCTTCCAGGGTGCATCAAGGTGATGCAGAGCGACCAATCGCTTTTGGACATTGGTGCCGGTCCCCATCTTCTGCGTGCTGCCGATCAGCACCCGCACGGCACCGTTGCGAACCTTCTCGAAGAGGGCTTGCTTCTTGGCGTCGGATTCGGCGTCACCGATGGCGGCGATCTGCTCGCGAGGGATACCGTGGACGACCAGCTTGGTGACGATCTCTTCGTAGGGCGCATACCCCCACGGGGTAGGATTCACGCCCATGTCAGCGAAGATCATTTGCGTGCCGCGTGTCGCGGCGGACTTCTTCCAAACGCCAACGACGTTCTCGACGAGGCGGTTGACCTTCGATTCCGGGAAGTCGGGTGCCGTGGCCGACAGCATCCGGGCATCGGTCGCCAGTTTGCGTCCGTCGGTGGTGATGGCCAGAGCGTTATCAACTCGCGGGTCCACCTTCTGAGAGCGGAGCCGATCGTAGCGTTCCACCAGTTCTTGTTGAAGGGCTTGCTGCTCCTCGGACATCGGGCAAGCCACGACGATGGGCTTGCCGGTTTCCAGGCTCGGCCGTGGCAGGTTGAGCATCTCGGCAGTCTGCACATCGGAAAACGCCCGGAACATCTGCTGGAGTTCCGGCAGATTGGTGAATCGAGCAAACCGGCTTCGCGGCCGCAGGCCCGCACCGTCCGGCGAAATCTCCATCGTGTCCACGACTTCGCCGAATGTGGCCGCCCAAGCGTCAAAATGTTCCAGCCCCCGGCTTCGCAATCCCTCGGGGTCAAGGAAGCGTTGCATCGTATACATCTCGACCATCGTGTTGCTGATGGGCGTGCCGGTGGCGAAAGTCACCCCGTGCCCGGCGTGTTGCTCGTCGAAGTATCGGGCCTTCATATACACGTCGAAGGCCCGCTCTGAGCCGCCAGTCTGGATGCCCGCGACGCGCTCCATCTTGGTCGGTGTCTCCAGGTTCTTGAAATAATGGGCCTCGTCAATGAATGCGTGATCGACGCCGAGTTCATCGAAT
>CAILLA010000149.1 GCA_903834925.1 uncultured Schlesneria sp. | reverse complement strand
CAGGAAAATCTCAAAATGTGTCGGGAATGGATTGACCATTCCGCCGCATTAGGCGCACCAGTCATCCGCATTTTTGCCGGAAATGTTCCCAAAGGTGATGCTGAAGACGCCGCCCGTGAACGGTGTATTGAAGGAATTAATCAGTCACTCGACTACGCGGCAACCAAGGGGGTCAGTCTGGCTCTGGAAAACCACGGCGGGATTACCGCAACAGCCGAACAAATGTTGAAGATTATTAAAGGAGTCAAACCGTCACCCTGGTTCGGTGTCAATTTTGATGGCGGCAATTTCCGGGTCGATGATCCCTATGCCGAGTTGGAAAAAATCGCACCTTACGCGATTAATTCTCAAATCAAAGTGGATGTGTTTGCGGGCGGTAAAAAGGAACTGGCGGATCTCCCTCGCGTCGTCAAGATATTGAAAGACGCACACTATCGAGGATTTCTGGTTCTGGAATACGAGTCCGAAGAGGATCCTTTCGTCGCCATTCCGAGGCACCTGAAGCGAATGCGGGAATTGATTTCCACATAATTGATGCTGGCAACAAGATATCCCGGTTGGGTATCTTCAAACCGATTCAACACCTTGGAGATCATTGATGCGGTGTCAGTTACGTTGGTTTCATTCGTTGGCGAGCATTTCGGTCGTTTTACTGTCCTTGGCACTTGGAACCAGCGGATGTGGAAATCGGTCGGGATTGACAACTGACTCTGCCGAAGCAGAAGAAAACGACCCGAATTTCCGAGTCCCCAACGGAAGTCCGGCGAAAATCCTGGCGTTCGTCAAAGAACTCGAGCAACGTCGCCCAAAGTTTTCGAGTCCAGACCAGTATTCCGATCACATGGTGAAAACTCAAAAGGCCATGATCCGGGCGGGCGATAAGATCCTGACTCAATCAACTGACGACAAAACGCTGAAGGAAGTCCTTTCGAAAAAACTGATTGGAACGATTTTGCTGGCAACAGGTGGTGGTGGATCACCCGAAAAGGCACTCGAAGAAGTTGAACGTCTACGAAACGACAAGCGCCAAGTTGTGGCTGATGTGGCGAATGACTATCTGCTGGTTGCGAAATCTCTCAATCTGAACTCCATGTCGGTTCCCGAGCGG
This sequence comes from uncultured Schlesneria sp., assembly GCA_903834925.1. Lineage (GTDB taxonomy): Bacteria > Planctomycetota > Planctomycetia > Planctomycetales > Planctomycetaceae > Schlesneria. The sequence goes on along the minus strand of CAILLA010000149.1, from coordinate 43,949 downwards.
ACGCAACTTGCAGATGACGCAGTCAGTCGCACTCGCGAGAAAAAATTCTCAATGGAATCTGTTAGTGATGTCCAATTCTTGGCGACCCAGTTCTTAAAAGTGGGGGAAGCTGATTCAGCTGCATCGCTTTATGGACGATTGGCTGATGAAATCTTGAAATCGGAAGTCGATCCCAAAACCAAAGCGTTTGCGACACAATTTCGAGGCCAGGCCAATCGTATTCGGTTAGCAGGTTCAAAACTCGAATTAGACGGTAAATTGCTTAACGGCGATGACTTTAACTGGGAGTCTTACCGGGGGAAAGTGGTACTTGTCGATTTCTGGGCAACCTGGTGCGGCCCGTGTATCGCCGACATGCCAAACGTACAGGCAACTCATAACAAATACCGCGAAAAGGGTTTTGACGTTGTTGCCGTCAGTCTCGACAACGATCGTCGAGCCCTGGAACGTTTCGTTCGCGAGCGGTCGTTTCCCTGGGTGCAGATCGTCGACAATGCTCCCCGAACTAAGGATGCGCCGCGACAGACCCTGGCGGATCGGTACAGTATTTCCTCGATCCCCACGGCTTTCCTTGTTGATCGAGAGGGTAAAGTTGTTTCCACGTCTGCGCGCGGTGAAGAACTGCAACGACTGCTAACCCAATTGCTCGATTTGGCTGAGTGACTTGAACTGCTGGAATTTGATTATGTCCCACTTTTCGTTGATGCTTACGATTGCGATGCTGGCCGCTGATCCGGCTGAACCCTCGAGCGCCCTCAATCCTGAGAATGTCACCCATCCGGGTCACTCGATGCACGGCGAGACCTTCGACGAAGGGCCGCGTCGCGCGGCGTCTCTTCTGGGGACCACGGGACGTGTCACCTTTCCCATCACCACGAAAGTCCAGCGAGTTCAGCAGTTTTTCAACCAGGGAATCGGGCAACTGCACGGTTTCTGGTACTTCGAAGCCGAACGATCCTTTCGCCAGGCGGCCATGCTCGATCCCGATTGTGCCATGACGTATTACGGGATGGCGCTCGCCAATACCAATAACGAAAAGCGGGCGAAAGGATTCATCGCGGAAGCAGTCAAACGGAAAGAGAAATCGACCGAACGCGAGCGTAAATATATCGACGCCCTTGATGCATGGTACAAGGCCGACATCGGCAATGATAATAAAAAGAAAAAGGATCGTGCCCGTAACTATGTCAATGCGATTGAAGAGATTCTTTACCGATTTCCCGATGACCTTGAAGCAAAAGCGACGCTTGGACTAGCCCTGTGGCAGAATCGGGGTGATCTGGAAATCCCCGGTTACTATGCCATTGATGCATTGATCAACGACGTGTTGGCGGTGAACCCATTTCACCCCGTCCATCATTATCGAGTTCACCTGTGGGATAACGATAAGGCCACAATGGCAGTCAATTCTGCCGAGAGGTGCGGACTTTCCGCACCTGGAATTGCTCACATGTGGCATATGTCGGGGCACACCTACAGTGAGTTAAACCAGTACTTTGACGCCGTATGGCATCAGGAAGCCTCGACCCGAACCGATCATGCCTACATGATGCGCGACGGAGTTTTTCCTGATCGAATTCATAACTTTGCACACAACAATGAATGGCTCGTCAAAAACCTGCAGTTTCTGGGCCGAGTTCACGATGCCATCACGCTCGCCAAAAACACAATCGATTTACCGCAACATCCGAAATACAACACCTTTCCTGGTGGGAAAAGCGCCCATTTCGGCAGACTTCGGTTGTTTCAAGCATATTCTCAATTTGAGCTTTGGGATTCATTGATCGCCGACGCTCAAACGCAGATCCTCGCGCCTACGACAGATGAACTCGAACAAATTAAATACTTTCGTCATCTTGGCCGAGCCTTTTTTCGTCGGAATGACGTCACCAATGGACGTGCCCAACTCGCAACTCTTGAGCACCGGCTCGCTACGTTAAAACGACAGTCGGAGAATGCCGCAGACGAAGTCGTCGCGAGGGCACGTTTCGAAGGAAACGACGCCAAGGCTGTCGAAACCAAACGAAACCAGGCAACCCAGCCAACAGCGGAACGAATCCGCTTGCTTGAGCGAGCGATTGACGAATTGCAGGGATATGTACTGCTGTCGGAAGGGAAACCGGCGGACGCATTGGATCGATTGACGAAGGCTCATGATGTTGACGAATCGTTTCTGGCCGACGTTGAACTGCTGGCGGGAAAGCAGGACGCGTCTCTCAAACGACTGCGTGACTGGGTTGGGAAAAGCAAAAATCAAGTCCGACCACTGGCAGCCCTCGTCAGCATGCAATATCGACAAGGAAATAAGGACGAAGCCAAAAAGACGTTTCAAACATTACGCGACATTTCTGGCTCCATTGATCTCGACATTCCACCTTTCGCTCGATTGCAGCCGATCGGAATGGAATTCGGCTTTGGGAATGATTGGCGTTCGCCAAAACCCATCGCACGCAATTCGGCGGAACTACCAGATTTGTCAACGCTTGGCCCATTCTCCTGGCAGCCAGGTTCTGCTCCAGACTGGTCACTTCCCGATAGTGACGACAAACCACATTCGTTGGCCGAATATCGCGGCCGACCGGTCGTGGCCATCTTTTACTTAGGATTTGGCTGCCTGCATTGTGTCGAACAACTCAAGGCGTTTACGTCGAAACAAAAAGAGTTTTCCGATGCGGGGATCGAACTGGTCGCCATCAGTTCCGAAAGTGTTTTAAACCTGAAAAAATCGCTTCAAAGTTACAACAAGGAAGGCCAATTTCCGTTTCAGATCCTGTCTGATGCATCATTGGAAACATTCAAACACTATCAGGCTTTCGACGATTTCGAATTATCGCCGATGCACGCAACAGTTGTGATTGACGGTCAAGGCAAAATCCGATGGCACGATAGCGGGCCTGAACCGTTTATGAATGTCGATTTCCTGCTTTCCGAATCCAAACGGCTCTTGTACCCGGAGCGAATGGTACTGCCCAAAGAGCCGGAACCGCTCGAACAACCCAAGCCAGCAGATGCTCTGACGCCCCGTAACGTGTTCCCGACACCAAGTCAGTCGCCAACAAAAGAACCTGAACGTCGCGAAGTCGCAACGGGCAGATCCCCTTGATCGTTCAGCACATTCGCTAAAGGCTGGAATATCGTCGAATCCGATATGCCTGGCACGACCGATAAATCGATCAAAAGATGGCCGCGATCAAGGATTAACGACATTTTTTGACAAGTTCCTGAAGCACAACGCACCGGCGTGATCCATGTTTGTCTTGAATAGGGATCATTTTCGGGAGATCGGAATGCACCAGGATCAACGAATTGGCTTAGCACTGGGAGTGCTCCTCATCGGGGCATGTGCCGCATTTTTCTTTAGAAACGAGACTGTTGAAGTCTCAAACTCACCACGACTACAGCATGCTCAGGAACTCGACGATCGGATCGCGGAACGATCAACGCGTCCCTACTTAAAGGGGATTGAAGTCGTTGAAGCCGCAGACCGAGCTCGCACGCGAACCGTCGCCGATCACCAGTCAGAGGCTGAAGATGTCGACGAAGACCATGCTCGTGGGTTCTGGAGTCCCTCAGATTCAACCGCCGGTAAGAAGCCAGCTGGTTCACGGAAACCGCGAGCAAGCTTGTCGGAAACTGAGAGTGACGTTGAAGAACTCGATCCGATTCCGGTCCCAGGTGATCACACCAGCAATCCGGATGATGGTCATCGAAACGAGACATCAACTCGCCAGAGCGCTACAGACAGTAAGTCGGACGCCGGTCCCAATGAAGGGGCAACTCACGTTGTCCAAAAGGGAGAAACGCTTTCTTCCATCGCCGCAAAACGACTTGGCAGTCCCAATCGCTATCGTGAACTCTTTCAAGCCAATCAGGACCAGTTGAATGATGTCAACGACCTGAAATCTGGCATGACGCTTCGTATCCCTCAGGGGCAAACGGCATCTCAATCCAAGTCAAGTCAGACCAAACCACGATCATCCGATCGCAGTGAGGCATCGATCAACAGCCATTCAACTTCCGTGGTCGATTTGCTGAACGATTCAGATCCATCAAAATTCCAGCGAAGCTCACCCGCACCTCGGGTTGAAGTTCTGGAGTCGACATCGGATCAAGGCCCATCACTTCAACCGACCCAACCCAAAACTCAAGCACCGGTCGAAAGCCAAGGCAACGACTCAGTCACGCCAACAAGGAAGTTCCAACCTTCCCGAAGATTTTTAATGCCCAGCCGCCCTCAAGCAAGGACGAACGAAGCATCAGCAGAAAAAACCTCAGGATAATCGCTTTGGCTAACTCGTCACCAAGCTCCAGCAGCGTCCGTTATCTCGTTACCAAGCTCCAGCTTGGTAACGCCCTATTCGAAGCTCCGCTTCGCGAACAGCAAGTCACCCCGAAATGGAAGAAGCCATCGCCAAGAGATCCTCAGCCAATTCCGTCGACCTCATGCCGCAAGTTTTCTTTCGGAGCACTTGACGACGCAATTTCCCCAATTGCCATGTCGACCAAGCGGCTGGCGGGATGGGACGGCTCGAGTGAATGATTAGTCCGCAGCCCCACCAGGAACAGCGAAAACCACTTCTTCAGTCGCTGCGGTTCCACTGTTACGGCCAGGATATCTTATCCACGTCATTGTGACGTTAAGGTCATTGATGATATTTGCCGCCTCCACGCTCAATCCATTCCCGAGTTCGATGCCGGTTGTCGTATGGGCGTCCTTCAAAAGCGTAAGGTCGTATCCACGGTCAAGGGCTGCGTAGGCGGTTGCTCGGATACACCAGTTTGTCTGCGCTCCTGCAAGGACGATATGCGTCACACCGATGCATGCAAGGTTCTCTTCCAATGCGGTCCCCTCGAACGAGGACTCAAATCGTTTGTAGATTCGGGACTCAGCTTCTGCCGGCGCGAGTTCCGGCACAAGCTGCCATGCAGTTGAGTTTCGAGGCAGGTCATCACCTTCGTGCTGCACCCAGATCACAGGGACTTCCGCTGCACGAGCCCGTTCAACGGCACGTGCGACGTTCTTGACGACAAGAGGCGCATTCCAAGCGTCAGAGACGACGCCGACCTGTACGTCTACGACGACGAGGGCTGACTTGTTACCGTGGCGGATTGTGCTCATGGATTATAGTGTCTTTCCTCCAATCAAGATGTTGGGATTGGCTCCCCCCTCTAAAATGGCGGCAACCACTTTTGCTCGGCCTGCATGAATTGCTACAGCGAGGGGACAATTTGCATTTGCCTCAGGAATGCGAATTTGTTCCACCAGACCGATTTCGAGCAACTCCTGCAGCATTGCTTTTCTTTCCTCGGCCAGCCGCTTGTAATCCACATCTTCAGCGAAAAACCTTGTTTGGTATGACTTCAGTATTTCGTCAACTGGCTTCCCTTTGTAAATCGCATTCTCGACCGGGACGAACGCCGATGAATCGTCTTCAATAGTGACGTCTGCTGCGATCAATAATTGGACAATCTCCGTGTTGCCTTGTTGGATTGCCTCAGAGAAAACACTCAATCCGTTTCCAGGCTGGAACATGAGAAGATATTCATTTGCCGGAACATTTTGATTCAGCAGTAGCTTAACAACAGAAACTTTGCCGCGTCGAACGGCAAGGCGTAAAGGAGTGTGTGCGTCACTGGTGCAATGAAATGGGGACCTTCGCGCCTGTTTGGGAACCAATCGTTTTACGGCTTCGAGATCGCTTTCGATCACCGCGATCTGCAAGTCTTCAATCCCAAGCTGGGCGTGACGGTTAAGGTATCGGACAACTTCTCCCGAACCATAGTTTAAAACGTAAGCCTTGAGTTCACTCTTTTGCTCCACATCGAACTGGTCGGCGGCGTTTCTTCTCACGGCCGCCAGATCTCCTGACAAAATCGCGGCAGCCAGGTTTTGCTTCGAAGGATCGATCGGAGCAGAAAATTCATCGCCGTCCTCTCTGGCAACGCACACATTCAGCAGAAATAGCAGGAGCGAACCCGCGGAACGCACTTGCAAAAACAACGCAAAACTTTTAATGACACTCATAACTGATTTTGTCATTTTCATCGTTTGGTCTTTGCTTTTTTCAGGTATTCGTTTCTTGTTCTGCAAAAGCAGGCGTGAAAAGTAGAATATCGGTTTTTCTTCGACAATCGTTACCTCTTCGGCATCGGCGGCTCTTTGCCCAGCTCCTTCATCGCCCCCTTGATCCGCTCGTCGGTCCAATAGCCAGAGGGGTCGAAGATTTGCGTCTTCGGATACATCTGCATAACTTCATCCAGTTGCTTGGCCGACAGCGCACCATTCCCCGTCCGCATCATCACCATCCGTTCTTTCCTGGGCACGATGGCCAACCCCTTTGCGGTCACTTCGGTCATCCCAACATAGAGGTTCTCAAGTTCAGTCATCCCTCTCATCGCCGCCATACCCTTGTCCGTGATCTTCGTACCGTCCAGTCCGAGGTCGTGCAGTTTCGTTAGCCCTGAAAGTGAAAGCATCCCGGCGTCGGTGATCCTGGTGTTGTTCAGGCCCAGAGATTTCAGGTCTTTCATGCCTTCCAGCGCCTGAAGGTCTTCGTCACCGAAGCTGGTATTGGACAGGAACAGATCCAACATCTTGGTCAGCCCGGCCAGGTGAACCCATCCGGCAGTGGTGACTCTTTTACTGTCCGTCCAGAACCGCGTCATGCCTTTCATCTGGCCGATCCGCTTCACGCAGTCGTCGTCCACATAGTCGCCGAACAGGGTGAGTTGTTCCAGACTTTCGACCGAGTCGAGGAACTTCAGGAAGCCGCCGGGAGTGATCGCCGATTTGGTGTGGTCGAATCCCTTGAGGTCCTTGACCTGCGCGGCATAGCCGAGAACCTCGTCTATCACAGGGTATTCCCCGAGGCTCAGGTACTTCAGTTGCGGAAGCTTCGCCAGAACTGCGAACGCTGCAGCTGGCACATCAGTGGCGTACAACTGAAGGTAGCGAAGTTTCGGCATAGCAGCGAGGGCGGCCAAGCCGTCCACCGTGAACTTTCCTTTGTACACAATCAGCCGCTCGAGTTCCGGCAGTTGGGCGACGAGGCGGAGGTTCTCGTCGGTGGCGTTGTTCGCTTCGCCGCCGTCTTCGCCGGTCCCGAGGGCGAGCAATGGCCCACCGTCCTTGGTCGGGATCTTCAGGCTCAGCAGGCTGACCTTGTTCGCCTTGAGTTTCGCGAGTACGGCTTCGCGATCGAAGGACGGCGGTTGATCGGCGACCGAGGCAGCGGAGCTGAGGAACAGGATCAGAACGGATGCCAGTAGTCTAGACGGGGTCTTGTAACGCATCAAAGATCTCGTGATTGGTACATAGGGGACGATTTGCTAATCATATTCGACCTTGTGTTGGATAGATCTAAACGAACGTTGAAGGTAACGGGCGCGCACGCGGCTCACGTTGAGCGATTTGTCAGGCGTTTTGCTGGGAAACAAAACTAAGGGATACATATAGATTTACTGCGGGAAGGTTCGTTGTGGTCACGGAAAGACGAAGGATGGAGTATTGCGATTCATAGAGATCTTGCATCAAATTGATCATGCAGCTCTTTGAAAGGCCCTTGCGTTGCCATGCCTTAGCGGTCATCGCAAATGCAATAAACGGAGTACCCTGCCATTCTGTGACGAGTATGGCTGAGATGATCTGGCTGTCTCTCACGACAACTCTTGAGAATTCTGGCAAAAATCTCCCGTATTCACCATTAAAGGTTCGATCAATCTCAGCTCGCGCCTCGACGATGGACTCCCCTTCATCATCGATCGTCCCTCTGTATGCATCTAGCATGAGCGCAGCAACTTGTTCCTTGTCGTGATCAATGGGTAGTCGTTCCCCTTCAACGAACATTCGTTTTTGCGACGTGAGATTGACGTACATGTTTTGACGGATTGACATTTGAAGTGCCGTGACTGTGGATGTAGGGCGCCGAACGTTTAGGATATCGTTGGCTCAACGTTGCTCTGTTTCGTTAATTGGACTCACTCCCTTGTCCGAAACGAAAGGTTTCAGTCAAACCACCAATTGACAACTCCGATCGGATCTGAGCGAAGAAGAACGATCGCGCCGATCCACAATGCGACATTGAATACAGCAAAAACGATCCCAGTGATTTTCGAAAAGCCACCGAAAATAAAGCGTCCCGCCATACTGGCAACCGCCATGGCAGCACCCATCGGCATCAGCAGAACGACGATTCCGCTAACCCAATAGATTGCTCCAAGTGTCTCCGCCGGGTCATCCAGCGATGCTCGCGGCGGATGTCCCAGCGAGAGCCAGGCCGAACACCAGGTTCCATAGAATGCGATGACCAATAATGCGGGATAGAGTAGAGCGATCGCATTTAACGTCCGCAACAGGCCGCTGGGAGCTTCGCCGTTCAAGCTAAATTCGGGAGTGCCGTTCATTGTCGCTACTTTCCTCTCAGGTTTAAGACGAAACTTAAACCGAACACGAAATTCCCCAGGATATCCGCGATATCGCGTTGTTTTTCAGCGATCACGGATATCATGATAATTCTGCGATGGCGTTTTGCAATCAGATTTCGCCGTGAATCTGGGCGACTCGGAAACCGAGATGGCAGGAAACGATTGACGCGACCCGAAGCCGGATCGGCCAACGTCGCTTTTACATCCCCAAACAAACCCGGAATCTCTTTCCAGCCGGGAAGTGACTGCCCAGCGAACGGGATTTCGCTTGGGAGTAAAAGACCGGATCGGAGGTTATATGATTTGATTCATTTGTAGCCGATGTGGTAAAGGATTGCGTTCTTCCCGTATTGCTCCTTTCCAGGGATAACGTATGACGTCACGTCGTGATCTACTAAAATCTACGTTGATGTTTCCGCTGGCTTTCGGACTTTCGTCACGGTCGTCACAGGCACAGAAAGCGGCTTCATTACCTCAATCCAAGTGGTTGACAGAAATCGCGACGCAACTGCAGTCCGAATTCCATTTGCCTGCCGTCTGGGTGGCCTGCAACATTGAAGATGAAGTAGAAGCCGCAGTCGTCGGGGTCAGGAAAAAGGGCGAACGCACACCTGCCACCCTTGACGATAAGTTAACCGTGGCATCGATCTCAAAGCCCATGGCTGGGTTGTGGATCGCCACTCTGGTTGAACAGGGCAAGTTGACTTACGACACCACCGTGCTCGAAGCGCTTCCCGAACTGAAGGTAATCTGTCGACCGGAGCACAAAGACATCACCTTGGGGCAGTTGCTCACACATACCGCTGGCGTGATTCGGGACGTGGAACGTCTCGAGGACAATTTGAAGTTGGCCAGTTATCCCAAAGATCGGTTGCGCCAAGCGAGGGACGTTCTGGCCTCGCCAGGCGGTCCGAAAGGAAAAGAGGTTTACAGCAACAACGGGGTGACACTGGCGGTGACCATGGCCGAGAAAGTCGCACACGGATCGTTTGAGGCCCTCGCAGGGAGTCTCTATCGGACGCAACTGGGTTTGAAATCATGGGGCGTCTGGTCCATGAATTTAAAGGATGACCTGACACGACCATGGCCACATTCCATGAGGAACAATACTCCAATTGCAGATCCACCAAAATCGGTGCAGTATCATTTTGTTCGCCCCAGCGGCGGTTCACATTGTACCATCAGCGATCTAACACGCTTCGGATTAATTGCCACCAATTCGACAGAGGTTTCGCAAACCATTTTGAAACCGGAAACCTGGACGTCCCTTGCGGCACCGGTCGCGAACTCAAATACCTCACTCTGCAGCTTCTTTTACAGAGGAGATCGAGCGAGTTGCGGGCATGCAGGAAGCCTGGGCACGACCAGTTCCAATCTGCTCGTCATTCCCGACTGGAAAGTCTCGATTGCGATACACACGAACGCAACCGCAGAGGAATTTCGCGAACGAGGAATCGAACTCATCGGGGATGAGATTCGGAAACGTCGCGCCAAACTCCGGCCACCGGAACCGTGCCGCATAAAAATTACTGAAGTCGTCACTGTGGACAGGACGTGGAAAGAAGTGATCGTCCCGAAAAAGAGTGATGACAAGATCCGGATCAGAGTTTTTTTCCTCATCGAGGCGCGAGATCGAACGGGAGACCTGCTGACAACAGTCAAGTTGGGAAACGTTGAACGGCGTGACAGTCGGCTACGGGGTTTGACTGCGGGAAATCATGTGCTGCACTTCGAATTCGACACCTCGACAGCCAGATCATCACAGGCCTTCATCAAGGTTGATGCCCTGGGAACAGCAGGCAATCAAACTCCAGGCGCCGCAGCAACGGAGATCGAAATCCGTCTGGATCAGTAAACAAAAGCGCAACGAAGAAAAAGTGTCAGGAACGAATGGCACTGCTGTATATTTGGCTTGAGTTTACGTCAAATGTCCTATATCCACACATCTAAACAACGCTGTCATCCGTCCCGTTGCACAACTTGTCCCTTGAGTTATCCTTGTCTAGAAGTATACCCTGGCTACTGAAACGGTCCATTTTTCGCCAACTTTTGCAGCGACAACAGTTTGTTTGTGATGCGAACCGCTGGCAACAAACGCGGTAACGCTGCCGTCTCGATTTTGTTTCATGTTACTAATATTGCCCGTAGCAATTGCGTGAATCGCATTTTTTATACTAAGTGTCTCGTCGTCCGACAGCGGTGTTGGATCGGAGTGTCGAATTGCCAAGGCAATCGCAGTCGTGCCAACGAAGACCATCCCTGCGATGGCAACGGCGAGGCGGCGTTTCAGATTCTTTTGCAATCGCGTCATCATTGCTCCTCTTTGCAAATAACTAATCATTTTTGAAACGCTCGTCGATGATCGGTGTGTCTGGTGGCAGCAAGATTCGGTTCAGGTCGACGATTTCGCCATCCACAATCAACTCGATGTAAATGGTATCTTCCCAATTTCCTTTCGCATCCTTTTTGTCGGAGATCCGGGCTTGACCCTCAGGCGGTGTATGGACGCATACCCCAGAATGCTTCTTGTTTTCAAACCAAAAGCTTGGGCCGCGCCGCAGAACGATCGGCGCCCGTTTCGTCTTGACCTTCAGGATGTTCGGCCAGGCAGCCTCAAACTCATCCCGCTTTGTGAACGGAATCGCATAATGTAACGATGGATGAAGCGGTCCTTCCAGCGTTCGTGATTGTTTTCGGAGTGACTCCAGTTCCTTCGGCCAGTCGCTGGGCCATGATCCTCTGTTTTCTACAGTGTAGTCCGCGTAAAGACAGGCTGTCGAAAAGAAAACAATTGCGACCAGAATGGCGTTTGCCTGTTTCACCGTGATTGCTCCAAAAGCAGTTGGAATTAGAAGTTGTCTTTTAATGATAGACGAACATCCGGCACAAATTGTTCCCCGTTTTTTCAGAGAAAACAGCCAAGTTAACACGGCGGCAGTGGACGTTGATTTCAACGACCACATTAACCTGTACCCTACGGGGTGTCCGATCGGATGACTGGTTCTGCATGCTACGCGCTTCCAGTTCCCAGGCAACAACTGCAGACGCCATGCCCATAACATTTCGGGCATGGGTTCTCCGTGACCTTTGGCGGCCCGAGCGGTCGCCAACCCATAGCATAATCTTGCTCGGTTTGGGCATCGACCTGTGGAAGTGCTGTCACTTGGGCGGCGTCTACGCTCACAGGCCCCTCCAAATTTCGGCGAACGAAAGCGAACCCGTAAAAATCCCAAGCCGTGCCGTCTGATAGGAGGCGGTATTGGATGTGGCGGTAAGTTTTGATCAGAAAGTCGTCGGGAAGCGACATCAGGTATTGACGAACTTGTTCACGGTTGGTCAGCTTCTTCACCGCTGCTACGTCCCATTCGGGGAGTGTGCGACGAACCGTGTCTTCACCGATGTCCTGGTCGTACCCGCCGATTACGTCGAGTTCATGCAGATCTTGTTCCAAGGCCGAACTCTCCATTCGCGACCTCCTCCTCCGCCAAACGTTCAAGGTAATTTGCCCGCAAAAAAACACGGGCTTCCAGACAAAATACTACAACAATTAGTCACCAGTGACTAAGGGGCGAGTTCACTGAATTGTTCGCCTCAATCGCGAGATCGGCACTTCTATTAACTCAAGCTTTCCGTTTGCCAAGTCGAGCAGGGCAACAGTAAATCGTTCTGCGCGGTGAATTGCACCTGGGTTAATCCTGCGAACACCTCCTTCACTCAAATCACTTGGGATGTGCGAATGACCTGTTAACAGAAACTCCCGTTCGTCCGCCAGAATACGGACCAGGGGACGGGGCCTTTATTGACGAAATCGACAGCATGCGAAAGGCTCAATTGGCATCATCCCAAGAATCAGTCGCGTTGCTCCCGGTGGAATGGTCTTTCACGTGTTAAATCGTGGAGATGGGCGGCAGACGTTGTTTCGGAAGCCTGCGGAAAACTCGGCGTTTGAAAACTGCGTGAAAGAGATGCTCTATAATTTCCCGAAGCGGATTTGAGCGTACTTAAACCCCATGAAGCGACTCAAAAGAAATTTACCGAACCCATTTCCGACGAGCGAGCGTGAATCATGCTTGAGTTCTTCAAAGGATGGCATCGAAAAGTCGAGACGCTGACGCTGTTAATGGCGTGCGCGTTTCCTTCGTTCGTACCGCATTGCGTCGAATGATCATTATGCTATCCTGTCAATGCATCAACGTGCAGTGATCTGTATTGCGAACGATTTTGTTCTTGTGGTTGCGAACATATTTTCGAATAAACGAATCGTCGGCTCGCAGGTCTGATCCGCTTTTTTCGTCGGTTGGGTAATGCAAAATGTTGGATTGCTAATCTAAAGTCATGACGATGCTGAGATCAAAAACAATTGACCGCCCCTTAACGAGCCGATGGGTCGGTTTCTTTGTTGTGTTCGCGTTCTGTTGCTGGGGTCCGATAACAGATGGTTTGGCCGATGACACGGGGATGATTGAACGGATCACCGTGGAACCGTCATCGATCACGTTACGCGGGGCGAACCGCATGCAGCGTTTGCTGGTCACGGCCATGCGATCCGACGGACAGCTCATCGATATTTCCCGTCGAGTTCATTACGAAAGCAGAAACCGCGAAATCGTTCGACTGGCCGATGGTGTCGCCGTCGGATTGGCCGATGGAGAGTCTCTGCTTCTCGTCAAATACGAAGACTTGGAGGCCACTGTTCCCGTTCGAGTGCAGAATTTGTCCGAGGAACGTCGGATCGACTTTGTGAATGACCTGCTGCCGCTCTTTTCAAAACTCGGTTGTAACGGCGGCGGTTGTCATGGAAAGGCATCGGGACAAAACGGATTTAAACTTTCCATCTTCGGGTTCGACAAGGATGCCGACTTTGATGCCCTGGTCAAAGAGGGACGCGGACGCCGATTGTTTGCCGCAAATCCCGCGTCGAGTCTCCTGTTAAAGAAAGCGACGGGGGCTTCGCCACACGGCGGTGGACAGCGGGTCAAGCCAGGTTCGCCGGACTATGAAATCCTGGAAGCGTGGATTCGACAGGGGATGCCGCCCGACCAGCCCGGATCGCGCACACTGGTGAAGTTGACGGTCAGCCCAACCGAACGCGTGATGGAGTTTGGAGCTCAACAGCAGATCCTGGCGACCGCACATTACTCCGATGGACAAACTCGCGACGTCACAGATGCCGCAGGCTATGTGTCGAATGCGACGCAGGTCGTTGAGGTCGACCGGCATGGACTTGTCAGAGTCGGGCAAGTCCCCGGCGAAGCGGCGATTACGGTTCACTATATGGGACAGGTCGGCAGTGTCCGGTTGCAGGTTCCTCGGTCGAAGATTTCACCGTCCTTCGAATTCGCTCCGCAGAATGATATTGATCACCTCGTGGCTGCAAAACTGCGGAAAATGCGAATCGTACCCGCGGAACTTGCCGACGATGCCACCTTTTTAAGAAGACTGTTCCTGAACGTGATTGGCACGCTTCCATCACCGGAAGAAGTGCGTGAGTTCCTGGCCGACACTCGACACAACAAGCGGTCGGTATGGATCGACCTGGTCCTTGAACGGCCCGAATTTGCGGACTATTGGGCGCTGATCTGGTCTGACATTCTGATGGTCGATCGCCAGAAGCTGGGCGAACGCGGGGCGTATGAACTGCATCACTGGTTGCGCGACCAGTTTGCACGCAACCGGCCTTATGACCAATGGGTTTTTGAGTTAATCACGGCGACAGGAAATTCTGGTACGAATGGTCCGGCCAATCTTTACCGTGCGGTCGAGACCAACGAAGAACTCGCTCGAACTGTCAGTCAGGCATTTCTCGGCGTGCGGATGGAGTGTGCCCAGTGCCATCATCATCCCTTCGAACACTGGTCGCAGGACGATTTTTACGGCCTGGTCGGTTTCTTCAACGGTGTCGAACGGAAGCCAATCGCACCGGGGCGAGTGTTCGTTTACCATTCTGGCTTGAAAGAAACTCGCATTCCGTTGTCGAACAGGCTTGTTCCAACTCGACCCCTCGATGGCAACATCGTCACGGACACGGCGACTGATCCACGACGCGTCTTCGCACAATGGCTCGTGGCCGACGACAATCCCTGGTTTGCCCGACTGGTGTCGAATCGACTGTGGAAACATTTTTTCGGACGAGGAATCGTTGAACCCGAAGATGATTTGCGATCCACGAATCCTCCCACCAATGAACCATTGATGGCGTGGCTCGCAGCACAGATGGTCGAGGGAAACTTTGACCTCAAGAAATTGATGCGGTTGATTGCCAACTCGCGCAGCTATCAACTTGCCAGCGCGACGAATGAAACCAATCAAGATGACGAGCAGGATTTTTCGCACCATTATGTGAAACGATTACCCGCAGAAGTGCTACTGGATGCGATCAGTCACGTGACGGGCGAACCGGAATCGTTTCCTGGTCGACCTCCGAAAACTCGGGCCATCGAGCTTTGGGACAATCGACTGCCGTCGTATTTTCTGGAGATTTTCGGCCGCCCTGAAAGAACGAGTCCGTGTGAGTGCGGTCGGTCCAGCGAACCGACGATGTCTCAGGCTCTACATCTGATGAATGCACCCGAGGTCGAGTCCAAGGTCACCAGTCCAACCGGGCGAGTGGCTCAGCTTCTGAAAATTTCCAACCTCGACAATGACGCGATGATTGATGAGCTTTGTCTTGCTGCGGTAGGTCGGATGCCGAGGGGTCCGGAGCGACAGGTCGCCCAAACACTATTTGCCGGATCCCCCCGAAAACAGGCGGCGGAAGATTTCCTCTGGTCGCTTTTGAATTCTTATGACTTCTTATTCGTGAAATGAGCCCAGTCATGCTACCACCATTTCGTGATGGAATTGATCGACGCGGATTTCTGCGCACGGGGTCATTAGGTGGATTGAGCCTTGCAGAGATCATCCGGCTTCAACGGGCCAGCGGTGCCGAAGGGAAGTCGAAAAAGGACGTCAACTGCATCTTCATTTTCATCATTGGCGGAATGGCTCATCAGGATTTGTGGGACATGAAGCCCGAGGCTCCTGCCGAGATTCGCGGTGATTTTCTACCGATCAATTCCAAGGTGCCTGGAATAGAGGTCTCAGAGATCCTGCCTCACGTCGCCGGAGTCACCGACAAACTGGCGATCCTTCGCAGCCTGACGCACGGCGATCCCGATCATACGGCGGGTTACCATGTGATGATGACGGGCCAACATCCCGGTTTCGGAGGAAACTTCAATCGCAACGTCACCAATAACAATATGCACCCGTCATTTGGCTCGATGGTGGCCAGGCTCGGTCGAAACACCGGGTCCTTCCCCCCTTATGTGTCGGTTCCCAATTTTCTGAATAGTGGCGGACCTTCGTTTCTGGGACCAAGCTATGCTCCGTTCGTTATTGAGGCCGACCCCGCTGCCCCCGACTTTTCTGTCCGGGACATCGTTTTGCCCGAAGGTGTCAACAGCGATCGTAGCCTTCGCCGACAATCGGCTCTGCGAGTCATGAATCGATTCGAACAGCCGGTGGAAACACTCAGCCGGCAAGAACAATCGCTTGATACGTTCTATGACAAGGCGTATCAATTGATGACGAGTAACGCGGCCAGGCAGGCTTTTGATATTGATCGCGAAAGCCTGGCGACGCGCGAGGCCTATGGAATGACCAGCGTTGGACAATGCTGCCTTCTCGCCCGACGTCTGGTCGAGGCGGGTTGTCGATTCGTGACAATCGAGAATGGCCATTGGGACACTCATCGGAAAAATACCGAGAGCCTACGCGATCTGCTCGTGCCCGCCCTCGATCAAGGATTCGCCGCCTTGTTGAATGATCTGGATGAACGCGGACAACTCGATTCCACACTCGTTGTGCTCACGACCGAGTTTGGTCGGACGCCGCGAATCAACGTCATGGCTGGCCGGGACCACTGGCCGCAAGCGTTTTCCATTGTCATGGCGGGTGGAGGTCTGAAGCGGGGACTGACAATTGGTGCGACCGACAAGCAGGCGGCGAGTGTCATCGATCGGCCAATCACGCCATCCGATATGGCAGCGACGATACTGACGGCAATCGGTATCGACCCGGATTTGACGTTGCACACTCCACTGGGGCGTCCGGTACAACTGGCAGGAGGTGGGCGTGCCGTGCATGAACTGTTCTTGTAACCATCAACCGGGTTCGCCTCCATTTGTTGTGCAATTCCCAACAACGACGTAACACGAACACAATGATTCGTCAGCGATGACAATCGGCAAACTCAGATCTTCGAGAAATCATGATCGACAATCAGACCAACCTTGGACGCGCGAACAAAGGCGTTCGTGCCACATGGCGACGAACGTTGCGTTTCTGCGGCGTTATCATTTGCTCGGTTGTGATCACGCAGAATGTGAATGCCCAACAAGTCCCCACCGATCCCACCAGCACTCATATCTTCCCCGCAGGTGGACGACGAGGAACGAAAGTGGACGTTCGCGTTGGGGGTGAATGCCTGCCACCGGGAACTCGCTTTCGCCTGTTTGGTGACGGTGTCTCAGCCCCCTTGGAATTAGGAAACACGGCAACCGGCAACTATGCCACATCACCTCGCCGTAAGCCCAGTGAGCAGCCGACGACCGCTCCACGGGAATGGGAGTCACAAATTGAGATTGCTGACGATGCTCCCCTGGGGTTGAAGATCTGGCGGTTGAGTTGCGCTCGCGGCGGTACGGGGGGGCGACCGTTTATTGTGGGGGATCTTCCCGAATTCCGGGAAACAGAACCGAATTCGCTCCCCAACCGGGCAGAGCGTGTTGAGTTGCCGGTCACGATCAATGGCCAGATTGCAGGCGAAAGCGATCTCGATTATTTCCGTTTCGAAGCCAAGGCGGGTGATCTTGTCAGCATTGATGTGACTGCAACGCGACTCGGCTCGGCCCTTGATCCGATTGTTCAAGTGTTCGGTCCCGGTGGGGATCGCATTTTGGTGAACGAATCACGAATCGGCTCTGATCCCGTGATTGCCTTCCAGGCCGAGTCGACGGGTGAGTACCAACTGCTCATTTCCAACGTCACTTATCGGGGCGGTCCCAGTTATGTGTATCGAATGACGATTTCGACCACGCCGATCGCCCAATTCGCGTTTCCTGCCGGTGGCCAGGCGGGAACAACATTTGAGATTGCGTTTCTGACGTTGTCTGGCCGTGGCCCAGGAAAAACAGTGCTTGATCGCGTCGCCGTTCCAGACATCGCTGGCGACTTCTGGCACCGCAGTTCACAAATTGCCAATACAATACCGTTGGCCGTTAGCCACGTTCCTGAAGCGGTCGAGACACCGGGCAACGATACACGCGACTCGGCCACGGATCTAACCCTGCCACGGGTCATGAATGGACAATTTGAGACCATTGCGGACGAAGACTGGTTCCGATTCAACGGTCGAAAGGATGTACCTCTGACTCTCGAGTGCTCCCCCTTTCCCAGGTGGTCCCCTTCGTTGCCGGTTGTTGCGATCACGAATTCTGATGGTGGTGTTCTGGCAAGCGCATCGGCGGTCCAGGCGGCGCGGGGTATGATTCGAATCGAATGGACTCCTCCGGCCGATGGAACCTATTTCATCCGTTCCCGCGATTTACAACAGGGGATTAAGGGAGGTCCGGAGTTCATCTATCGCCTCCAGCTCCAGGAAAGCGTGCCTGATTTCACACTTTCGGTGAGGAATGATCTGATCAACGTGGTTCAAGGGGGACGAACCGAAGTCGACGTCACGATCGAGCGTCTCGGAGGATGTACAGCGCCGATTGAACTAAGTGTCGAAGGACTGCCGGAAGGAATTCGCATCGAAGGGCAACAAGTTGCAACGGGAAAAACGTCCACAAAACTCGTGTTCATCGCCGACGCCGAGGCACGTTCGTGCGACGTGACATTGAAGATCCAGGGAAGAGCGGACATCAACGGCAATCAGATCCTGCGCCGGGCGTCGGCCACGCATCTCGGCCATGACGTTGATGGAGTCGGCGTGGGTGCGACAGAAATCGATCACATACAATTGACCGTCGTTCACAAGCCCGTGTTTAAACTCTATTGCAACGAGGCCTACCAGTACGCGCATCGAGGAACGATCTATCCATACCTCATGGAGATCGAACGGCTTGAGGGTTTTAACGGACCGATCCATCTCCAGGTCGCGGATCGTCAAATCAAAGATCTGGATGGGATTGAAATTGTCACAACGACAATCCCCCAGGATCAAAAACAGGTCATGCTTCCGCTGTATCTGCCGGAAACAATGCACATCAATGTCCAGGCTCATTCGAATGTCTATTCACAAGGATACGTCGAATTCCAGGACAAGTTTGGCCAGAAGCAAACAATGCTGGTCGTTTCAACCATGCGCTGCATGATTCGCACGCTCCCCACGGTGACAAAACTGCGAACGGAAAATCGCGACCTGACCGTGACGCCAGGCTGTACGATCCGGTGTCCGCTGATTCTCGAACGAACCAGTCAGTTCTCAGGTCCCATGCGAGTCGAATTGATCGAGGCAGCCAACGGGATCACTGGGACCCCTGCGGAAATCAAACCGGATCAGTCGCACGCTGACATCCTGATTCAGGTCGATCCGAATTTCCAACCGACCTCAAACATGGCCTTGCGATTTCGTGCAATCGGCAAGCTGAAAGACGACGTACAAGTCATCACCGAGACCCAGCTACCGATCCATTTCGCGAAATGATCAGGAACATGGTCAATCGACTAACGCGGGCATCGTCACCCGGACGTTCATCGAATTGAATCGATCTCTTCGGTTTCTCACAAGGCAATCAATCACGGAGGGTTGGTCAATCTCGTTCTCAGGCATCTCTCCGCGTCTTCGTGGCTCTGTGAGAGATCATTTCATCGATCGAACGCTGTAAGGTAACTTGCCCGCGATTGCCGCGGCATTCCAATCAATGGCCAACACTTTAAATGGTCAGCGGATCAAGTTGATCGACTGGTTAACTGCAAGAGAGTCCGTGCTCAAACTCGCCGATATTTTACCACAATCGTACGGCCATAATAGAAGCTCGTCGTGTCCTTTTGCTCAACCTTCACGTCCTTCGGATAGGCGATCCGAACTGTGTCAGCATCCAACCATTTCAGCTTGATGTCGGCGAGGTGACAGGCGGAAACGAAAACGCTGCCCCCGCCTCCGATCGCTTGACCTTCATGATGATGTACACTTGCGACTGCCGCCGTCTTGGGTCCATTCCGGGCTGCCAAGCCGTCGCTATTGCATTATTCCCAATGCGTTGCGGCGAGAGCAAGCCAATAGACCGGGCCATCGTCAGAATCTGCAATGGCCTCCTTCCACTCCCCGACAATCGTCCGGAACACTTTGGCATCGCTGCTGCCACTGGCAAGCAGATCGAGGTATTCGCGGCGTACATCCGCCGCAACGTCATCGTGGAACAGGCCGACACCGGACGCGCCCATGTACATCCCTTGATAGCTAACGCCGAGCAAAACGGCGAGTTTTATATTTCGTTTTTTTGGATAAAAGCGTAGCGACAAACACAATTAAATATGAATCGCGTCCAGTGAAGGCGAGAAAGCGCCGGAACGAGCTTGAGCGACTTGTTATGCATCTTCGTTTGCTCGGTAGATACCCAACCGTTGCTCGACATGAACGTGACTATATGCGCCCCAATGTTCAATGTGAACAGGAACTTTACGGATATCCATAGAGGTTTCTTTATCGCTGTCCCAAATGTTAAAAATCCGACATTCAGTTTTGCCAAAAGCTCTATGATAAAACTGAATTGGTTTTTTAAACTTATTTTCTAGAGGAACATTTCCAATAACGTCATAATTTCCATTATCGAATCCATCAAAAGTACAACCAACGACAAACGCGACGTCAAGAATTAAGACGTGCTCGACAGTTGCGACAAAACCGACCTTTCTTGGCGGCAATGCATAGTTTGAATAAAAGGCTGCGGTCATGCTATTTAACACACGCCCGTAACCACAAATTGTAAACCCGTCATTTACTGCGCCGTCAGTGATTAAATATTTGAAAATGTCGCCTTCAACGGGTTTGTATTTTTTCTTTTTCATCGGGTGCAATCCCATTTTGCGTAGCTAAAAACCAATGATTATAGGGCGTTTTTTGCGTCCAAGATTTGCGATTCAAGTTTGCAGGACATCGGGCGAGGTGTCCAGCGCCAGTCGGTGAGGTGGTTTTTCTTAGTCCAGGATCGCATCTGCTTAATTCGTTCGTCCCAGCGGCGGCTGATGACCAGTGCGCGCAGCTGTAACATTTCTTCTGCATGATCTTCGAGCCAGAAGATCCCGTTTCCTTTCAATCGCTGATTGATGACTCGGCGGATGCTGCTTTCAATCGCGCCGCTACCCAAGGGCAGACCGCGCCTGCGAAAGTCAGCGTAGTTCAGTCGGCCAGCTTCGCCGTGGCGTTGGAGATAACTCAATTCTGTTTGCAGATCCGTATTGTTCGGATCGTCATCGGCAAATATCTGCAGTTCCTTTACGACATACTCCCATTCTCCGTTGCGAAGTCGGGTGCGAAGATCGCGATACAGAGGCATTCGTTGCTCGATGGTCACGCCGAGAGCGGCCAGCGCCAAGGAAACGTGATGGACGGCATGGCACGTGTCGAGAACCTGGTGAATCGCGACCTCCTTCGGAATTCCCGCCTGAGCCACGATTTGATCGATGCGATCCCAGATCCAGACCGCCCCATCGCTCACAAATGTAAGACTGAGCGCCTTGGCCGCCCCCAAGCGATGCAAGTGCATGGCGACGAGTTCGGCCATCGCATCGGGCCCCGCAAACGTGCCGTCCATCGTCATTTGCGTTTTCTTCTCGAGCCGTCCCTTTTCGTTGTGGATGAAGATCGTCATTAGCTTCGGTTCGCGCCATTCGCCATCAAAGGTTCGTTTCGCGACGCGTTTTGAACGTCCGGGAGCATCGCTCACAACCAAACCGTTTTCGTCTCGCGTTTCCACCTGCGGAATCGCCGTTCGCAGAAATCCTCTAAGTTTTGTGCGACCTCCGTCGATCTGTATCGAGACGCGCTTCCCAGCCAGTTCGTTCGTGGACGCCAACGTTCCGGCGCGCCATGACGCGAGTTCCGCAGTTCGTAGCTTCAATAGTTTGTCGCTGCACTGTTGAGCAATCCGGCGGACGGCTTTCAGATCCAGCGACAGTCCCTGACGATCCAGTTCATCACAGGCGAGTTCAAAGGACGGACAGAGGGCCGACTGCCGCGACACAATGCTCTCCAGCCCAGGCGAGATTTTTTTCGCCATACCGAATTGCGCTTGTTCGATGTGCAGGCCCGAGACAACCTCGACCTCATTCTCGCCCTTGCCCCGGCGCCGACTCGGTTCGCAGTAAAGCGAGGTGATCCACATGATTACGCCTCCCAGAAGCTGCATCGACATCCTTCGTTCACGCCCTTTGGACAGAGGGACCGAATACTCCTGTCGCGTCTGCTCGGCAGAGGCGGAAAATTCTGGCGTCTGCATCACGACCGAGATCAAACCGGCCACCAACAATCCGGCTCCTCGCGCGAACTCCCGCTGGACTTCCTGTTCCAAGACTTCCAGATCCTGCGGGTCGGCTTTCAGACGCCGCTCCCATTCAGCCAACCTCGGAAACACCTCACCCGTAAACCGAATGAGCATCTCTGCCACCGTCTTGATGAACTTGCCGTCCCGACCGTCCACGGAAATCCCTCCCATTGAACCGCCTCCCTGCGGAACTGTGTGCCGAATCCATCCGATCCTCGAATGAAAAACAGCCGAGAAGAATAACACACTTGCGAAATTGACTCATCACGACCACAACTCGTAGATTGCATCACGCAAAACGGGATTGCACCGCAAACGAGGGAGGGCCGACAAAATGAGCGAATTCTTTCGGGGACGGAGACGAAAAATCGGCGTGCTGACGCTGATGATGGCGTTGTTATTCATGGCAGGATGGATAAGGAGCCTCGTGATCACCGACGCATTGATTTTTCCGGCTCGACAACAAACTACTGGTTCGGCGGTATTGATTACGTTCGATACTCTGTTTTCGATCAGGAACACAGTTGTATGGACTAGAGATCACGAAGAGTCAACGGAAGACATCAATGAACCAATTGATCTAGGTCAGCGATATCCAATTTGGAAAACATCGGCAGCAGTTTCCGAATTCAATGACGATCGCATGAAATGGCAATGGCGATGGTGTGGATTCGGAATTGGCAAGTTCGATGAAGAACGGCAGGAAGGAGTTTGGGAGACATTTGTGACAATCCCTTACTGGTCGATCGTCATGCCACTGACTCTGATTTCAGCTTGGCTTCTCGTCTTATCCAAACCCCGTCCCGACAAATTCAAAACGCCATCCCCATCCCTTCCATAAACGGCAGCATAGTCATGCGTGAGTTCTTCAAACCGTGGCGATCCTGGGGCTTTGGATTAAATCAAGAGGGCTGTTGAGAGCCGATGGTTGAGGGGACCACATCAGGACAGCCATGAATCGGGTGGCATCGGAAGAATGTTGTTGGAGAGGGTACTCGGTCGTAGAGCAGGTTGTGGCTCGTTTCGTTGCAGATGGCGAAGGCATTCCGTATTTTGCGCAACCGATAATCAATTACCTACTTCACGATATGCTCAGCGATGCCAGAGTCCAATTCCACGGATCAACAGTTGCCAATTTTACGCCATCGCCGTCCTACGGATGCGACCGGCTGTTTTTGGGCGTTTATCGTCGTGGTCATTTTGTTTGGCATTGATGTTTTCACCAAAGGGTCGATGGCTTTTTTTGGTTTTGGACTTCTGATTGCTGTGCCGCTCAGCCTCACCCTCTTTTTCGAGCGGTGGCGACTGGACTCGAAAATCATCCGGTCGGCAACAAACTGGTGTCGGGTGTATTCTCCAGGATTCGGAAACGCACCGATTCTCGATTTTATTGTTGCTCTCGCACGCAATTCTGAGGTTGATTGGGAATCTCTTAAACCGACTTCGCCATTGACTCAGTTCAACGTCACGCACAGATTTGGCCAGCCGACAAAAGCGTATGAGGAAGAAAACTTTCCTGCCAAATGGATG
This sequence comes from uncultured Schlesneria sp., assembly GCA_903834925.1. GTDB lineage: Bacteria > Planctomycetota > Planctomycetia > Planctomycetales > Planctomycetaceae > Schlesneria. Next base: position 20,466 of record CAILLA010000149.1, on the reverse strand, counting down.
AAGGATCTCGCCAAAGATGCTCGGATTATGCTGACTGCGAATGCGGATTTTTGTGGAACGACGCTTGAAGATGCAATTCAATTCATTCTGAAGTTTGAAAAGAAGCCTGGGAACTCGAACTGATGCGAGCGAGTAGTATCGAAGAATACTTGAAACTCGATGACATTTACGATTCAGAGGAACGTAATGATCTGCACTCACGATTTCCGCATGTGGTCGTAATCGAGGGGGATTTTCCAGAAGTAGGCGTGGCTCACCGATGGTGCTGGACGAAGTTCGGACCATCGCATGGCGAGTGCTTGAATTGGGGGTACCCTTACTGCCCGCTTGTGTTGGCCACAGAGCGTCTTGAAATGTGCGACCTTGGAGGTAAGCGATGGGAGAAAAAGGTTTACAGCCCCGTTGCAGCCCATTCACACAACGGAGTGTGGACGCTTCACTGGTTAGGCAAAACTGACTACGACCACGGGTTCGGAGAATTCTGTTTTGCAAACGAGGTCCACAGCGCCATGTTCGAGCGAGAAATCCCACGTTTTGATTGGGGAGAAAACTTTCCTTGGTTGAAAGAATCGCCAAGAGATCGTTAGGGATTTCGAAGTAGAACTTCATTCCTCAATAAGAATACATTTCCCGTAGATCGAGTTGGAAGAAACCCAACCGTTGATGCGGCCACGGTTGGGTCCGACCTGGAATCGAAGCCCTTGAATTGCCTTGATTAAATGAAGGCACTGCGACCCATTGACTTTGCAAAGTACGATGTCGCCAACTGCCAACCTTGAGTGATCGTCATGAGAACCCATTCAAAACGAGGGAGGGGCGGCATCATGAAGGAGTTCTTTTGAGGGTCGAGAAGGAAGATCGGCATGTTGACGGTGGTGACGGCGTTGGTGTTTGCGCCGGAAAAGTTGGAAGCCACTACTGAATAATACCACCCTGCCGCAAAACAATCAGCGTCTTTGCGATTGACTTCTTGAGTTCCTCACCCTTCGTTTGAAACTTTGGTATTTCTGAGAATAAGCGAGGACAGGCTCCCGACTTCTCTCAAATCCTTCAGTCCCACATCAGTGATTTCCGTAGTTGACAGATCGAGATATGCAAGATTCGTTAATCCACGAAAGTGTTTCAGGGCTGCATTCGTGATCTTGGTGGAGCCAACATCGAGCGTCGATAAGTTCTCAAGCTCGCACAAATCCTTCAGTCCGGCATCGGTTAACTCGGTTTTCGATAAGTCGAGAACCTTCAGTTTGGAGAGTCCCCGCAATTCTTGAATTCCAATATCCGTGATTTGCGTTCCACCAAGGTAAAGCCAAGTGAGGTTGTCGTGATGGCGCAATTCCTTCATGCCTGTATTCGTCAGTTTGGTTCCACTGAGGCTGAGTTTCGTAAGATTCCTAAATCCCCTCAATTCTTTAACCCCCTTCGCTTCTTTCAGAATCTCATTCAATCGTTTCAGACCGTTGACCGACAGATTTCACAAGTCGTTTTGGCCTACCAAGGTCACACTCAGACCTTCTTGACCCGGCACTTCATTTTTGTTGACCGTGCCTCCCAAGCGTTCAATTGCGAATATGATCTTCGATTCGTCGGATTGCTCCTGTGCGATCGCAACACGAACCGAGATCGCAGCAGTGATTAGCAATAGTTGGAAGGCACGCATCATCCATCCTTTTGGCATAGACCCAGTATCCACCACTCCCATTTGACGCCCTCACGACATTTTGACATCGTATCCCTGATCGAATCAGGCAGGCAAGATCACTGGAGTGATTGTCGATTCGTTTTGGAGGAATCATGGGCGACTTTTTTCGGGGATGGCGGCGAAGAATCAGTGTCGTGACGCTGCTGATGGCGTGCGTATTTATGGCTGGGTGGGTCAGGAGTTCACAGACTTCCGATTGGGTAGAAGTAAACGGTAGTTTCTGGCGTTTAGGCGTGGAACCAATCCTTGGACACGTTGTGGTTGTCAAAACGAATCCCTTCACAGATTCACCGCTCGTCGGTGTTAGTTCATTTCCTATTCGAAGTAACGCCCATGCGAATGAGCGGGCAGACGGAACATACGAGTTCATTCCAGTTTTGGATGACCCTGCCTGGCAAGTCGATTTGGGAGCGGGAATTCATTTCTCTGATGGCCTTTATCGTCCATACGGTTCAACGACAATCGCAATGTCAACCCTCGTCCTCCCCTACTGGTTCCTGACGGTCCCCCTGTCCCTTTTTTCACTTTGGCTTTTGGTTTCAACGCCCCACAAATCGACCCCAAACAAGACTTCTGAACTCATTTCCGACAAGGGAAGGGCCGCATCATGAGGGCGTTTTTTCGAGGATGGAGACGGAAGGTTGGCTTGATGACGTTGATGACGGCGTGCGTGTTCATGGCAGGATGGGTGAGAAGTCGTGAACTCGTCGACATCATTAACATTCCGTTCGACTCGACTTTGCATACATTGTTTTCTCAAAACGGATACATCGACTATCGTCGCATCAAGACAAATCGAGTCTCCGGTGATACCGCTCCTACGCTTGTGAAGTTCAGTACCGAGATCATGCAGGTCAATTGGTCTGGCGAATACCAGGATATAGACTTTATGGGCTTCGACCTTCACCCTCGAAGTCATTGGACCACAACCACCCGTATTTATTCCCAAATCAATGGTTTTCCCCAAGTGCCTGCCAAAACGGAATGGTGTTTGTATGGATGCAGATACATCCTCAAAACTCGCAATGAAAGAAAACAAAGTTGGACCAAGAATCCAGTCCACTTTGAGTTTCTCTCCGTTCCCTATTGGTCCATCGTCGTCCCCCTGACTCTCTTCTCAGCGTACCTGCTGCTCGTCAAGCCGCGCCAATCGACCCAAACGAAATTTCTTGCCCCACGAGAAACGAGGGTGGGGCGAATTCGTTATGGTCCCGTGATTTTTATCGCTGGCTGGATCTTTTTGAGCTCCATGACATCGTTGGCAGTGACTGATGTTCGCGTGATCGACAGGATTTCGAGCGATTTGAATACAGAGAGGGTGACCAATGATTGGTCGGTTATGGGAGACCCGTTCAAAACCATGCTGCGGAGTTTTTTTGAGTGGCATCAATTTCTTCACTCTCGTGTCGCTGAATGCGGTGTCTGACAATCGCAGGTAACGATCATTCACTTCGTCAAAGTCCCGTCCAGAGAGTCCTACGTGATTTACAGACAATCCAAGTTCCACCACTTTTATCGGTCCGCAAACGAATCGAGATTCTCGTCATTGGCGTAATTCGCCAAGGCCCTCCTTAGCAGGTATCTCACCTTGAATCTGACTTGTGTCTTGTAGTACTAACAGTTGATTTCTTTGTTGGGCACAAAGAATCTATTGAAGAAAAGAATCCGGGGACTTACGTCGCCCGGCTCGCCTCGACTGTTCTTTTTTCGCGATTTTCGTGGTTCAAATTCTTCTTTTGATTGGGTTGCGGGCGAAGCCAGTACTGCGAAGGTCAAAGACACCTTCCCGTTGCGACTTCGGCCTGGTTGTCGGTCGCGGTTTCCACCCAAAGTATTCAGCGAGCTTTACCCGTTTTTTCATGTTACGATTTCAGCAGAAATCGGACAATCAATCCGTCTCCATTGAAATTATTCCCTGTTCAGTTCTGGAACCTGAGGAACATCAGATGACCCTCTATCGAAACATCGGCGTGATTCCACTTGGCATTGTCATGGCCGCGATGATGATGCGGTCTGCTGCTGACGTTCGAGCACAAGAACAATCAATTCGACAGCGCATCGATCAGCTTGTCCAACCTTATCTCGAGAACGACATCATCGTCGGCATGACGATCGGCGTGCTGCGCGACGGCAGACAAGAAATCTTCGGATATGGCCGGATAAGTCGCGATGATCGACGAGTTCCTGATGGCGATACGATTTACGAATTGGGTTCAGTCACCAAGGTCTTGACCGGAACTCTGTTGGCCGACGCGGTGGTTCACGGTCAGGTTAAACTGAACCAGCCCGCTGGCGAACTGCTCCCTGCAGGTGTGAAGATGCCCGCAGACGTTAGCCGCGCCATCACACTGCAGGATCTGGCAACGCACGTGTCAGGTCTGCCCAGGATTCCCGATAACATGAAGTTCGGCGACCCTAATAATCCGTATGCCGATTACCTGGAGAAAGATTTGTACTCGTTCTTGAACAATTACAAGCTCGCGCAGGCCCCGGGGACAAAAAGCGAGTACTCCAATTTGGGTATGGGGTTACTTGGTCAACTGTTGTCGCTGCAGGCGAAATCGACTTACGAAGACCTGGTGCGGAACCGGATCGCTGTGCCACTGAAGATGTCCAGCACGACAATCACCCTCGACAAAGACTCACAAACGCGTCTCGCGCCCGGGCATACGGCTGATGGAAAACCGGCGGCCAACTGGGATATGCAGGTACTGGCAGGGGCTGGAGGCGTTCGCACCACGGTCAGCGACATGTTGCTGTTCGCCACAGCCAATCTGGCTCCTCCCCAAGACAAACTGGGTGAAGCAATCGAAATGGCCTGGACCGTTCATCAGAAGCCGCTCAAAACGGGTGATTTGCCGCTCGGGCTTGGCTGGCATCTGGCAATTGATGGAACTCGCTGGCACAACGGTCAAACGGGCGGCTATCACTCAATGATTCTCGTCAACCGTCAATTCAAAACGAACGTGGTCTTGTTGACCAACACCGCCACGACAGAGGTCGATCAATTGGCGACCGACATCTTAAGAATGATTTCCGGTGCGACGGTCGCTCCACGGAAATTCAAAAAGCCGATCAATGTGCCAACTGAAGCATTACAGAAATTCGTCGGCAGCTACGTACTGGCCCCGGGGGCAGTGTTCACTGTAGAGGTTAAGGAAGACAAGCTGATGATCGGCCTGACGGGTCAGTCATCGTATCAGGTCTTTCCCCGTTCCGAGACCGAATGGTTCTACAAAGTGGTTGACGCCACGATCACATTCAATGTGGACAAGAAAGGGAAATGTGATTCGCTGGTCCTGTTTCAGAACGGCATCAAACAAACAGCCAAACGAAAGAAATGAGTGTAAGAAAGGCGTCAGGAACGGAAAACCATATTCGGTTCCTGATACATTTGTTCGCCCACTGAGTCGCCCCAATCAAAAGGGATGATTGAATGTTTTACCGGATTCTGAAGTCACCGCCTGGATATGAAGATCCTCGGAATTACATAGTTGCAGAGTATTCATCTCTTGATTTTGTGACCAACGTGAAGAGGCTCGACGGTCCGCAATTCTTTGCGACCATTGAAGAAGCCCGGAAACAAATTCCTGTTGGTGCAACACGACTTCCATTTGTTCCCATGCACCAGTTTCTGGAACTTTAGGAGTCATCTGGGTCAGGACTGTGAACCGGCCTTTACCGAGACTGCGGTTGAAATGATGATCATACGAATCTCAAAAGGTCGCGTTGAGATTCAAACCGGGGGACACTGATCCGTGGCAAAACGTGCCCCATGTGCGCGGGCCGTTTTCGATCGTAACTGCATCGAACTTGCTGGAACAAAGATAGTTGCCAAGGAAATTTTCAACGAGCCATTTTTTGGACGTCGAAGGGGAGGAATGATATGAATACAAATAGTATCACTACGACAGACTGGTCGAATTTGGAATCGAAGCAGCTATACCTTGCCAGTTGGCCGCAAGAGCCATTTCTTGGTTTACAATACCAAAATGGCGGGCAATGCGGCGGTTGCTCGTTCTTTGCCAAATTCAATTCGGATTGGGGATTGTGCTGTCATTCCAAATCACGTCATCACCTGGAAACCATCTTCGAGCACTTTACCTGCCCAGAGCTTATTCTTGAGCAATGGGGACCTCACAGCTTCACTGAGGATGCTGAATTCCATTGTCGTTGCGGCGGTGAGGCTTCGGAGTGAGGGACCCCGAGGACACTGGGCTTCAATCAAAATCCGACGATCAGAGGAAGTCATTGGGACACTGCACTTTCTCAATAAATGGAAGTCTGAACGGCAACCGCAGGTTGGCTTCAATTCGATTGACAGTCGTCATAATGGGATATCATTTCATGCCTTATTGGGTAAAAATGCCTTACGCAGGTTCGTCGCATTCTTGTCGACGTGCAACGTCCCCGATCCTGAACGAACTTTGGAACGCTTGCTTGATCGGCGTCGTGGCGACATGCGCTGGCTGCGGTCCGTCACTCGCAGTGAGCGAAGTATCATCACGACAAAATCAAAAGGTTACTGAAATGACGGCGCCCTCCAACTACGAAGATGAAGAAGAAGATAAATCGTTGGAACGCGAATTCTTTGACGCGATTACGGACGGCGATTTTCGCCTGCAGAAATCCCTGTTTGAAAAGCACCCTGAGATGCTCTCGTGGAGCAATACATCTTGGAATTGGGTCTGCATGGCCGTTATGATGATGAAACCAGAACTCGCCAAATGGCTGCTGGACCAGGGACTTGATATCAACTGGTGTCCAAAAAGTGAAAATACGGCCTTGGTACAGGCGATTGACGCATGCGACGATGATGCGACGATGATTGAGATGGTGGAATATTTGTTGTCGCGAGGGGCCAATCCGAATCTGGGACGGCCATTGATTTCTGCGATCAACAGTAAAAACAAAGCTCTGAATTTGCCGCTTCTGAAACTTCTCGTGAAGCACGGTGCGGATGTGAATCGAGTTCACGAGGTGTACGGTGATCCTAAGAATTTGGTCGCAGCTCTCGATTTTGCCTCAGGGGAATGTGAGGACTATTTACGCAGCGTGGGAGCGAAATCGGCAGTCGAGTTGGCCGGAAAGTCCGCGGCAGCGGAATCTGGTACGGCGATTTCACCTGCCGATGAGGTGGTCAATTTCTTTGCGCAGGATGTCGGACCGGTCGATGCCAAGTCATTGACTGAGATCGTTCCTGACGGAACTCCCATCAACATTCACGTCATTAACGCCGTGAAGTGACACCGACTCGCGAGCAGCGGGCGGAGTGGTTTCAACGACGGACCGAAGCATGGATTCCCAATGACGACAAAACCCACAGGAACGAAACCCCTCGGATGCTTGCTCGGAATCCTTGGGGCAGTGGTTGGATTTCGACTGGGTACTCTCGCTTTCCAGCTTCAAGTTCAAAAGATTCGTGCCGAGAATCCGAACGCTTTCATCTGCGGTAATGGTGCGATTCCCGGAATGGTTTTCGGTCCAATCGGTGGCGGACTTGCCGGAATGGTCATCGGAAAAGCATGCGAGTATTTTTGGGATCGCTCAAAGCGTGACGAATAACAACCTCACCCTCTTCCACCTTCGCAACACGTCTCGCAAATCGTATGGCAGCGAGAACATTGCAGCTTGGCCCGAATTTCAATCAATGAACCGCCACATACCGGACAAACCGGCCTGGAAGGACATGGGGGCTGATTCGGTGTTTCTTTGGTTTCGTCTTTTGATTGCATCATGACAAATTTCCAGGGGCGTCATTGCCAGCGGAATTCTGACGGAGGGGGGCGTACTGGTCAATGAGTGCGAGACGGATCAGATTTGACGGCGTTTACCTTCAGGTGTGAAACGGATTGTAGAACCAAGATGACTTGTGGATACTGAATGGAAACGACATCGCCACTATCAGGTTTCCCACTTGGTCGCGGAAACACCAATGGGTGTAATGCTTGCTGGCTGAATCCAACAACGAAACGATTCGACAATGTGGCAAAAGAGAATAACAATTGCGGTCGTTGTATTGATGTCCCTTTTAGTTGCCAGCGTGCTATTACCAACGATTGAAATAAGTCGCGAAGCGGCTAGGAAAACGCAATCGAGAAACAACTTGAAGCAGATTGGATTGGCTCTGCACAACTACGCAGATGTTTTCCAAGGATTTCCACCGGGAGGAATCTTCAATCTTGAAGGACGTGCTTATCACGGCTGGATGACTTCAATTCTTCCGTTCTTAGACGCCTCACCGTTCTACAATTTCGTGAACTTCAATGAGCCGTGGGACTCACCGGAAAATGCTGGGCTGTTCCTAAATCCAAACTCATGTTTTGAGAACCCGAGCGAACCAAAAGTGCGTAGTCATTGGGAGTTTCCAGTCGCACATTACTCTGCGAATGCTCACGTCATGGCGATCAACAGCTTTGTCAAACTCGGTGACATTGCTCGAACCGATCAGTTATTTCTTGTCGGCGAACTTGATGGAGATTTCGTACCTTGGGGATGCCCATACAACTGGCGTGAACTCAACTCAATCAATCCGAAGCCACCGACTTATGGTCGTTCTACACGGGATGGTTGTCAGTTTCTATTTGTCGATGGACGTGTTGAGTTTGTCTCGAACGAGGTTTCAAAAGACGTTCTGAAAGCCATGAGTGGAGAGGACCTGGTTGGATTCCATGAGAACAAGCTGAATATTCAACGTCCCGCAGTGTTTCCATGTCCAGACGACGCACTATTTGTGAGTTGGTCCGTGAACAACGGAAATTTGATTGTCGTCAGAAGTGACAAAAGCGGAAATGAAAAAGGGGGTGAAAATCGAGGGGCAAAATGATGGAGTCTGCAACGGCGTTGTTGAACGGAACCTCGTGCGATTCCGAAGAAATTGCGGCGGTCGGGTTTGGTGAAACGACCGTTGCCTTCGGCGATGTTGGCGGCGATTGAGAGCGACGTTCGGTTTAATTTATCGGACAAGAAGCCGTATCCGAGTGGGAAGTTCTCGGTCGTTACGCAAATCTAAATCGACGGCACCAATTGTGGAGGGCCGGATGCGACACCCAAAACAGACAAGATTTCTTCAGGCCCAACGCGGCCGGTGATTCCAAATAGCCAGGGTCGTAGGTCATCCGGAGGCCCTGGTGATTGGACAACAGTCATAAAAAGAGGCATGAAAGGCCGTCCGTTCGGTTGCTTTCTGTCACTGGCGAGGTTCGATAATCGTGGATCGAAGGAATTATCGGCCCTTCATGCCTTTTACCTTGATCTACTGATGGCACCAGCGCCTCCGGGGAACCTACGACCCTGGCTATTTGAACGGCTGACCCGTTGGGTCGCAGGACAGCAATCTTGCCGTATCACCAAGGGTTGACGTCAGGACGCGTTCAAAGTGGATCGCACGGATCGGGATTCACCAACTCATCCGGCAGCAAGAAGTCCGGGTTCTGTTTCAGAGTGGTGAGCGCGGGTTTGCTCAACGTTTTCAGGCCGTACAAACTCACGCTCCCTTTGTGGTGCACCAGATGTGTCGCCGCCTCCTCGGAGATGGTCGTGAGTCCGTCGAGAGATAGCTTTTTTCCTTTGTGCTGACTGAGCGCTAAGGCAGCGCCTTCGCTGATGGTCGTGAGTCCGTTGAGAGATAGCGTTTCACCTTCGTGCTGACTGAGCCCTATGGCCGCGCCTTCACTGATGGTCGTTAAGCCATCGAGACTCAGGTAGTGCCGCAGTCGGCCGAGCGAGTTCGCGGCTTTTGGAGAAATCGTTGTCACACGATCCAGATGGAGATCGTCGAGTGACTTGCCCATCACTTCGGCTGCCTGGTCATCCAGTACAGCGATCCCCAGACTCAGACCTCCGCGATGTTGCGCCAAGGCCTCGATCGCTGCCATTGAGAGCTGATCAACGCTACCCAACAACAGAAAACCACGGTATTGCGACAGAGCCGTCGCCGTGATGTCCGACAAGCTCCGCACACGATTCAACCTGAGAGTGTCGCCGGCATGCCGGGCTAAAGCGGTGGCGACCTCGGGTGAGAGTTCGGTCAGTCCGTCCAGGTGGAGACTCTTAGCCCGACATTTCACCAGCTCCGTGGCCACCAAAGGCGTGATTGAGGTCACTTCATCGGCAAACAAAATACCGTAGTCCTGCTGAGCCAACAAGGCCGCAGATTTTTCGTTCAGCGTCGTCATGTATGGCACGAACAAGAATCCCCGATAGTGCATCAGCCCCTCGGCTGCTTTTTCGGACAGCATATGGATTCCCTGGATGCACAACCCTCGCCCACGGTATTGCCCCAGCGCTGCCGCAGCAGCGTTGTTGATCATCGTCAAGCCATTCAGATCCAGGTATTGACCTCGATGTTGTGACAAAGCCTCCGCAGCCTCGTCGGAGAGCACAGTCACGTTGTTGAGCGATAGCCGCCTTCCCTGATGCCCGGCCAGCCCCCGCGCCGCTTCGGGTGAGAGTTCCACCAACCCATCGAGACTGAGATCGTCAATGCGACGCTGCCCAAGCGCCGCAGCGGCCTCGGTAGTCAAAACAGTGAGGCCATTCAGGCTTAAATATTCGCCCCGGTATTGCGAGAGCCCCGCAGCGGCGGCTGGAGAAATGGTCTTAAGACCGTCGAGTGAAATGCTATGACCGGCATGTCGCCCGAGGGCAGCCGCCGATTCCGCGCTCAGCGTTGCGAGTCCATCGAGATCCAGGGAACGTTTATGTGCTGCCAACTTTCCTGCAATCTCGGCAGATAGCGTGGTGACACCGTGTAATTCCAGGCCACACTGGAACCGTGCAAGATCATCTGCCTCGTCGAGCGTAAGTTGGTCGAGGCCATTTAGTGTTAGATGATGTTCGATTGGCGCTAATGCCAGGGCAACATCGTGCGGGAGGCGGACCAGACCATTGAGCGAGAGGTGGTGTTGATGGAGTGCCAGTTTTGCAGCCGCATCGCGGCTCAGCGTAGTGATTCCGTTGAGGTAGAGGTCACGGCGGTGTTGGCTGAGTTTGGCAGCCACCGGCTGGTTGAGCTCCATGAGTCCGTTCAGTAACAGGTCGCCCCGGTGTCGCACGAGTTCGGCGGCAACATCCGTCGACAGAACTCTCAAGCCTCCCAGGGACAGCACTCCTTGAGCATTGGCACCAAGCCCTGCAATGAAGGTCTGGGACAACGTCGTCAGGTCATAGCGGACGAAATGGCTTCCCTGGCGTCTGGCCAGTGCGTGGGCCGCCTCGGGAGAGAGTGTGATCAAGCCGTCGAGTCCCAGAAATGCTCCTCTGTGCTCTGCGAGCGCCTGAGCAACATCTGGCGACAAGTGTGATACACCGTTAAGCAGCAGCACATGGCCACTGTGTTTGGCCAATTCCCGGGCAACGGCAGGACTGAGGGACGTTAAACCGTTGAGAGCGAGCTCGTGCGGGTGCTCGGCCACCAGTTTGCGTGCGTGCTCAATGGTCAGCGTGGTGAGTTCGTTCGTCTCGTCCGTAGCCCCTGCTGCAGATCCGCCAAGGATCAAGAACGCAGCCGTCAACAGCGTCGATGTGAGAGTCTGCACGATGTGATTCCCTTCGCGAACCCGGCGGTTAAGCTGATTCATGGGACAATGCTCGAAGAAGTCGCACACGAAAACGGCTTCATTACTGCACGCACGGAGATTGATGCTACCGAAAACGCCTTAACAAACCACATCACATTTACCACGACCTCATGCGGAATTTGAGGATTCCAGGAATTAGTGGGCAAGGTGAAAGGGCGAAAAGGATCAGGATCCGAATCCACGGTTTGCCGAGTTTGTTTTTGCGGTACAGACACATTTATACAGCCGAGTTGTCCAAATTATTGATCACGCCGTTGAGCATTCGAGAGAGTTCTTCCAGCATTTTCTTCAACTTGTCGTGGTATTGGGGTGTCAGCAGCTTTCTGCGGAAGCCCAGTTCAATCAGCGGGACTCATTCTTGAATGGAACCTCGTGCGATTCCGAAGAAGTTGCACCGGTCAGGTTTGGTGAAACGACCGCTTCCTTCGGCGATGTTTTCGGCGATGTACGGGCGGACTTCGAAATTGCCGTGATTAGCTTTGTGAAGAGTCCAACTGCCACCGGTTTCGTCTGCAGCGCGGCCCTGTCCGATTCGAGCGACTTCGCGTCCGGCTTCGGCTTTGGTGATTAGTTATTTTTCTCATGCCCCGGATTCTTTTCTGCGTCGTCTGGACGCTTCACGGTTGAGAGTTTGAATCGCACTGGCTTCGATGTGATTTCGCCACCGAAGTAGCGTTTGATTTTCGGGTCTGTGAGTGCGGCGGCTCGCGACGGTTTAAGGACCAGCCGTCCGCTGACGAAGCCGTCTTTGTCGGCGTGCTTGATCATTTCCGTAGGCATTCCGTAATCATGCGGACTGAAGTAACTCCCGCGCTCGCCGTCCACCGCTAAAGAGACCAGGTCGTTGCAACGTATTACGATGTCCGTATTCTCAACGTGGAACTCGACGGAGAAACTCAGATCCACGGGAAGTCGTTTTGTGAGTTTCCAAACCGGTGCATGAAGATTCGTGATCCCGAATTTGTTCTCTCCATAACCAATTTGCGGACGCCACTTCTCGCTCTCCGGCGGTTCGGGCGTAAGTCTGTTGAAGTTCTCGCGGCCCGGCGGATGGTCCAACTCATATTCGGTTTCCGCGAAGAGCAACGCCTCGCGCACCAGGCGATTGAGCTGCTCGTCGGGCGGCGCGATCAAATTGTCGGCCGTGTCGGCCGGAACCATTTCGAAGACGAACTCCGGCGATTTGAACTCGCCGCGATAGGTCTCGGTGCCGCGCATGAACGTGAACTTGGTGGCGAGTTGCAGGGTGTGTCGGCCCAGCGACAAGTCCTTCGTCTTGACCCAATGAGACAGCGATCCCAGCCCCGGATATTTGATGGGCTGGTCGACTTGCACCCCATCGAGTTTCAACGTCGTGATCGTCTCGGCGGAATACTTTCGATCTGGCGGCATGCCGAGATAGCCCGGTCGATGCCGGGGCCCCATGCCGATCATGCCGTCGACGCCTTGTGGGTACTGCGACCGCTGATCAACAGAGTGAGTCATGGTCGCCAGCAGATAGCTTTCGATCTGCTCTTGGTTCATCGAGTCCCACGCATCCGCAAACACGCTGGCTGCCGCTTGCTCGAGGTTGGGGGCGTCCGACTTGATGAGTTTCACCAAGAAATCGCCGGCGGCTGGTTGGTGTTCTTGGACGAGTCTCTGCAAATTCGGCGGCACTTTGGGTGAATGGAATTCGGGTATTGCGATCACTTCGCGGCGGATATTCTCCAAACCCAGTGAGCCGTGCGGACCAGACCATGCCCCCGATCGAATTTCGATTTCAACCGGCCGACAAACGAGTGATCGGGCGATTGGTTTCCGCGAAACCGGTGTCGTCTGTGGATCATCGGGCGACGGATAAACCGGAGCGATCATCATCGACAATGAAATGCTGTGCTTGCCTTGAGCGAGTCGCAATGGCATCTTCGGTTCCCTCTCGCGCAGCCAATCACTCGACAGCGCGAAGGCCAGTGTGAGCGGTTTGCCGTCCGGTTCCAACGGAGTGACGCCACCCCACGTCGTATCCGCTCTGACAAACCGCTGGCCGTCCACAGCCACCGCATGACACCCTTGAAACATCTCCAGCCCCATGTCTTTGAAATCGCCTCGATTGCGGACATCGACAAATAGCAACGGCAACTCGCCCGCAACCAACGACGGCGTGTCGGTACGAACGCGATACTGAAGGCCGAACTCACACGGAATCCAACCGTCCGGAAGCAACTCACCCTCCGCATTCTGCTTGACGACGGGATACCCCGATTCAGGCTTTTGAATCGGCGGTGCGACGTCAACTGGCAACAGTTGTTCGACGGTGTACTTCAAATCGACTACGGTCACGTTGCTGTGTTCCACACGAACGACCAGATCTTTGTTGAGGTATCCGCGGCGTTCGTGCCAGACGGTGAAATGATGCTCGCCTGCCGGCAGGTCAGGAATCTCGAAACGGCCGTCGGCATCGGTGATCGCCACGAAGGGATGATCGAAAGCGAACAGCCAGGCTTTTTGCCACGGATGAAGGTTGGATCCCACCGCAATGGGACCGGTTTCCGATTTGTCGAACGGCTTGGCGACGTCGACGGTGGAGTTTGGCACGAGCAGTCTGTTGAAGGGGGTTGAACGAACCGTCTGTACATATAAGTTATCCACTTCGTTCTTCGGAGCAATCAACCGGAGCGGCTGGCCGACTCGCAAGCACGACACGCGTGGTTGAAAGCGGTTGTCGTCTGATCGCAGTTCAACCGGAGTCTCCGGCGGGGCCGATGGCTTCCAGTTCGCGGGGGCCTTTTTCAAATAGATCGCGACATTCGCGAGGCCACCTTCCTTGCTGATGACCAGCGAATCATCGGGAATCTCAACCACAGGAATATCCTGAATGGCCTTCTCGTTCCTTCGCTGGTCTTCGTCGTTGCGAGGAATGACGAGCGACAAACCCGGTTGCACCTTGATCGGGGGCACTTGCGGAATCGCCCCGTCGATCATCACGCGGCCCTTGAACGATTCGCGGCCAGGCACTGCTTGGGGACGAGCAGGAACATCGTCCTCCCCGCCGCGTACACTCGGCAGCTTCGCGACGACGTACCTCTCGGGAGGCAGCGACGTCACCGAGACCTTTACGTCCGATTCCTTGCCCGGTTCGAGGCTCACTCCGGTGAACGTGATCCAGTGGCGGTACGGCCGCACGCGGTATTCGTAATGCGACAACGTCTTGCCGGCGGGAACTCCCGGAGATGCGAGTCCGTACTGGCTCTCTTTGAACTGCGTTCGCTCGATTCCGCGGCCTTCCCATTCGATTGCCCAATGGTTGTTGCCCTCGGTGTCGATGGCGCGGAACTCAAAGGCGTAACGATGCAAGGGGTTTTCGGGATCGGTCTGGCTCACCGGTTGACGCATGAGGATCGCGGTTCCCGTCGGAATCCGATCGTGCGGCTTCGCTTCCAAAACCTCGAACAGCCTGTAAGTCGAGGCGTACCGTTCATCAGGTTGAATCGGATCGAGAACCTTCCCATCGAGACCGATCTTCACGTACCGCCCCCACGGCTCATCGGTCAGCCCGATGCGCATCTCGCCTTCGGGAATCGTCCATCGCTCACCCGGTGAAAGCTCACCACGACGACGTGTCGAGACGCGGATGTCGTAAGGATCTTTCACAGGCAGCAGGGGATGGCTGGTTCCGTTCGTGGCCAGATCAAATGTGATGGAAGGCTGCGCTTTCAGGCCGCGAAACCGGAAGAGAAGATCAATCGCTTCGGCATCGGGTTCAGGATGCGGCCCGTTCTCCACATACGACGCCGAGGAATTCTTACTGTGCAGCACAGTCGTGGAGGGCCAGTAACCGACATCGTCCCCCAGCGGAAGTCCATCTGGCTTCCACCCATCTTTCGCCGGAGCGGTGTTCTTCGTGATGCCGACGAACTCAACGCTGCGCCCGTCGGGAAAGACTGCGAACTTGGGCCGCATGTCTCTGTTGGCGTTGTTCGGCGGGGTCGTCTCTACGTTCGAATTTGGGAGACTTGCGGTCGGGTCGAGGGCGGGGATGGGAGCCCCGCGCCCAGCGCGAGGCTCGGGAAAATCGCCGGTGATTTGGACGTGGGGAGCGGAGGTTTGCCAAATCTTCTTTCCGCCAACGGTGATCTGTGGGCAGCGCAAACAAAGGACGTTTTGCAAGCTGGCTTGCTTCAGCACGACCACACCCGCGTCCGTGATCGCGGCTCCATCAATCGACAAGTAGGCCAGTGCGGGTAGGGCTGCCAAATGTTTCAATACCGCATCCGTCAGGAGGTAGGCTTCGTCTTTCCGGGGTGACTGAGCCCCGAACCCAACTGCCAAGTGTGTGATTTGAGGAAATGCCGCAAGCGACTCCAAGCCTTTGTCGGACGTACTTGGCCCCATCAGAGTGAACTGTTTCAGTGGCAGACCTCTGAGATGCGACAGGCCCTCACCGGTGAGGAATCGGTTTCCGTGGAAATGCAGTCGATCGACTTTCGTCAGCCCTTTGAGATGCTCCAACCCGGCATCGGTGATTTGGGTTTCGCTCAGTGAGAGGAATCCCAAATTCGCGCAGGTTCCGATCGCCTTTAGCGATTCGTCAGTCAAACGGACGTTGCTGGTACCAAGACCGCTTAACGTCTTGAGGCTGGCAAGGTGACTCACCCCCTCGTCCGTCACGTGTTCGCTGGAGAATTGCAGGAATTCCAGAATCGTCGATTGTGCGAGCATCTTCAGCCCGTCATTGGTGACTTTGGGGCAATAACTTCTCAGATCCTTGAGGCTCGTCATCCGAGCGAGTTGCTGCATCCCGGCATCGCTGATATTGTCGCTCCAGAGACTGAAATTCGTGAGTTGAGGGAGCGTCGCAATGTGTTTGAGTCCATCGTCCGTGAGCTTGGTGTTGGACAGAGTGAGATACTTGAGCTTGGTCAATCGCGCCAGATGCTTGGCCCCCACGTCAGTAACCGCAGGCGCTTGCAGTTGCAGATTCTCGAGACTGGTACAATGAACCAACGATGCCAGTCCGTCATCCGTGACGTTCACCATTCCGAACAACCACAACGACTTCAGCTTCGGATAGCCGGCCAACACTCGAATCGTGGCATCGTCCACTTCCTTGCCGTTGAGCTGAACCCTTGCGTCAGGCTCGTCTGACTCGCTGTCGCCATTGCATTGGCCACCCAATCCTTCCACGAGCTGCTTGGCCTCCTTGAACGAGATGGGTTTGGGAGCCGCTTCCACTCGTGCATCGTCCGGCGGACTAGATTCGATCGACTCGACCTTGACCGTCACGTCGGCCTTCCGCCCCGACGCGAAGCGCGGCTCTTTGGACTCCGGCTTCGGTGCCAGCTCAACTTTGGTATTGGCTGTCGCATCATGAGCAACTTTGCATGTCGGCTTTCGCTCTTGGAACCGATCAATGCCCGTCTTGCTCAGCGATTTTGAGAATCGTACGTCGAGTGATTCGAGGCGGGGCAATTCTGCGAGTCGTAGCAGGCCGGCGTCAGTAAGTTGACTGTGCCAGAGCACGGCCTTCCGCAGTTGCGAAAACTTCAGGAGATGTTCGACTCCTTGGTCTGTGACGCCACCAGCGATTCGCTCAAGTTCTTCCAGTTGAGTGAGATTTGACCATTCCGCCAGCGCATTGTCGGTCAGACTCAGGCCCGACAATCGCTTGAGGGTTCGCATTTTGCCAACCAGACGTACTACGTCGGGCGATTCATCGACGACGCTCAATTCCAATTCCTCCAAGGCGGGAAGCGTCGAGACCGTCCTGACTCCCCGGTTGGAGACGAACGTGTTGATCAACTTGACCGATCGCAGCCGCTTGAGGTCGTCGAGGTGTTCGAGTGACCGATCCGTCAGAATCGCAGCGAACAGAATGTGTTCTCGATTCGGGTACGCGGCCGTCACGCGATCCACAAGTTCTTTCTCCGCCGCCGAAAGCTTACCGACTTGTTCCTGGCGCCAGGCAGCGGTTTCGTCAAACACGGTGAACATGACCTCCAACTGTTCCAATTCGGTCAGCCGATTGAGCGACACCAAATCCTGCGGTTGGCACTTTGAATTCGTCACGACGAGTCGATGCAGATGGCGGAGATTTCCAATCTCCTCCATTGGTTTTCCTCGGACGTCACTGCCAACGATGCTCAACTTGCGCAGCGACACGAGCCGCCCGATATTGGGCCACGCTTCCGCCGGAACACTCCAAAAGTCCGCCTCACGAATTGGCTGTCGTGTTTGCTGACGCAGTTCTATCAGCCCCTTCTCAGGGAATTTCCCTTTCTCCAGTTGCCGAAGATGACGCAGGAGACTGCGCTGGTGTGACGCTTTGCCATAAACACTGACAGTCATGGCGTCCAACGCATCCCACGCCGCTCTCTCGGCGGCTGCTTCGTCATCCGCATTCGGATGCGAGGTAGTGACCTTCACGTCAGTCTTCTGCCCCGGATGCAACGAGACGTTTTCGAACGTCACCCAATGCTGATATGGTCTCAGTCGGTATTCGAAACGGGCGATTCGCGACAGCGGCAGCTTGAAGGCAACGTGCCTTTCGCCAGTGACCGGAGTCGACTCAGACGAGCTGCGATGTTTCTGGCCGTCAACATCGATGGCGTGCAATTCCCATACGGCCGATTTGTGGAGTGCTTCATACGGTAAACCAGCCAGCAGCAACTCGGTCTGCCCGTCGATCTCTTGGACACCCAATGGTGAGATGAGGGCGTCGAACGGTTTCAGATACTCAGGCATCTCGGCGACCACCTGTTTTTCTCCTGTGGCGTTGAGGCTCACGGTCGGCCCATAAGGTGCCGTCGTCAGTCCAACACGGATCGATGTGGTCTTGGACTTGAACGGGCCGGCGCGGGTTTCGCCAACCCATAACCCGTCGGCCAGGGAATAGGCAGAGGCATTGCCGACTTCATAGACCGTGATGGCTGAAGGCTCGTTCGAGAGTCCACGAATGTGAACCACGAATTCCCGGCACTGATCCCGTTCTGTGGAATTGGGAATCAGAGAGAACCGCGACTTCAGAGTGGGCGGCTGTTCAAGCTTGCTCCCATCCCCCTTCCACCATTCACGATCCTTGGAAGGATGGAACCCGACACCGATCAGTTCGACGGTCACATCGCCGGGCAACTTCGCAATTGTTGGCTGCGGCTCCTTCGCGGCGTCATCCTTGGCCGCGACCGTCCAACTCATGGATAGCGCAAACGCCAAGCCGACAAACGCCAGGCTGAGTAACGCAAATGGCCAACGATCTCTCAAACGGACTGCTGCCGATGGAGAATTGACATCCTGATCAAAGCCAACTCGAACGAGGCGCCGCACGCGCGATAACAGCGAGCCGTCGGCAACTCCCAGCGCGAGAACTGTGCTTCGGCCGCGCAATTCCTCGATTGCCACGAGAGCGCGGCCGTACTCGACGCGGTTGCCGAGCAACTCGACCACAAGGTCGTCGCAGCAGTGCTCGCGTTCGACGCGGATTTTGTGCGACAGCCACCACACGGCGGGATGATAGAAGAAGAGTGTCTCGACCAGTGTTTGCAACAGGTTCACCACGAAGTCATGCCGCTGCACATGTGCCAGCTCATGAGCCAGAATCGCTTCCAACTGCGCGGCGGGAATACTCGTCATCAGGCAGACCGGCAGCAGAATCACCGGTCGCATGTAACCGACCACGACCGGCACTTGAGCCAACGTCGATTGCAGCACTCGCACCGCGGAACGCAGGCCAAGCCGCTCTGACACGCGACGCATTGTCGCGAGCACTTCGTCTGAAACCGGCGACACACCGACTCGCTGCAAACGCCGCAGCATATGCCAGCCCAACAACGGACGAAGAGAACACAGCGCGACGCCCAGACTCCATCCCACCACAATCCATTCCAGCCAAGGTCGCAAGACCGTAGCGACTTGTTCCGACCAGGACGGACCAGATTGAACGACGGCCGGATTCGACGGCGAATCGACCCGAAGCGCTTCGGACGCGACGCTCGGCACCGCGTGGTCTGAAGTTGAAGCTTCCGGTTCGGGATGACTTGCGAAGTTCAGATCGCTGGGGAGCCGGGTTGCGTCAGCCTCCGGACTGATTGCGGCATTCGCGCCGTGATCGACGGTTAATATGCTTCGACTGAAGGAATGATCAGGCGGCACATTGCCTTGCAGAAACATCCACGTTCCCAACGGAACGGCCACCGACACCGCCAACGCGATCACCAACACGCCATGCCGAGTCGCCGCCGAACTCCGCCGCATATTTCGGACGATCACACCCGTAAGCAATGCCACGAGCGCGAACTGCCACAACGAATGTACCAGCACCCAACCAAGGCGCTCGACAACGGTTTCTGTAAACAGCCACTCAACTGTCCGGAATGCGTTCATGACTTGTCCTCCATCTCGTCGAGCAGCCTTCGGGCTTCTTCGATCTCTGGCTTCGACGCCTTGCCACTGGCGAGTGCCTGGAGCACGAGGCTCATCGCAGACCCGTCATAAACTTTTTCAATCAACTCGCTGAGAAACTGCTTCGCGGCCCGCTGCCGAGTCATCGCCGCGCGATAGACATGCGGCGTGGCGTTTTCGTCCCGTTTGACCAGCCCTTTGGTCAGCATGACCGAGAGCATCTTCACCGTGGTGGAATAGTTAGTCCCCTTGGCGTCATTGAGTCGGGCGTGAATCTCTCGCACCGGACACGGTTCCAACTCCCACAGAATCCGCAATATTTCCAACTCGACCGCCGTCGGCTGAGAAGATCCCATTTCACGCATGAATCCACCTCTGCACTTCGATGCCAAAATCGGTTAGCGAAGATCTTCGCTAACCAGAGTGTAGCGAAGATCTTCGCTAGTGCAAGACCCAATCTAGCGAAATCTTTCGCCAGCAGTGCTGCGCGACTGAATTGCAAAGCGAGTGAGACACCCCTTTGGATGCGGGGAAGATTGCGGCAACAACCTCGAAGAAAAGGGGACAGGTCCTTTATTGACGAAATAGACGGCATGCGATAGCATCGATCGGTATTATGCCAAGAATCAGCCGCGTTGCTCCCGGTGGAATGGTCTTTCACGTATTAAATCGTGGAGTGGGGCGGCAGACTTTGTTTCGCAAGCCTGCGGACTACTCGGCGTTTGAAGACTGCGTGGAAGAGACGCTCGATAAAGTCCCGATGCGGATTTGCGCATACTGTGTGATGCCAAACCACTGGCATCTTGTCTT
>CAILLA010000148.1 GCA_903834925.1 uncultured Schlesneria sp. | reverse complement strand
GCTTGGCCAGGCCACGAACAACTTCCCAGGACCTGTCGGTGCTGCCGTCATCGATGAAGATGACTTCGTAGTGACCGTACTTCGAGGCTTGTTTTTGAATACCGGCGAAAAGCTCTTCCAGAGTCGCTTCTTCGTTCATCAGCGGAATCACAAAGCTCAAGGCAGGTTGGACTTCGTTGAACGAGACAACTTCGTCAGCAAGGTAACCGTGGTCTGCATGTCGTGGTTGGTGTGAGCGTCGGGTTGTGGTGCTGTGAATCATCTTAAGTCTCCGTTTCGTATTGGCTTAGGTTGGCTTGAGGTTTGTACTGGTTATGATCCCTACTATCGCGAGTCGCGTGCCAAACGGAGAAAAGAAGAAAGAAAGTCGTTTTTTTCGTGTTTTTACACCTAATCAAGGGGAATCGAGGAAATAAAAGTAAATTATACATGCACACCACAACGGCAAGTCGTGTAAAATATGCCTCAACCAGCTCAATAACAGCAATATATACCCATAGCGGCGTACGCAGGCTGCATATAATACAGCCATCGCCCGGGGCTCTCGCTTGAGATTGCATTGGGGCGACAACGGGATTACCGTCTGGAAACTCAACCGGAAAAAGAAAAGTGATGCCTGACCATTGTTGATCAGGCATCACTTGTAAGGTTCTCAGGGCAACACGGACGTTGCTCAAGTTCGTCTATGCTCCGGACTCATCTCATCAGGTTGTCAGGTTCAGCTTATCGACGGTTGTGTTCAAGTTCATCGCAGGAGTCGTTGAAGAGACTCCGAGACTGAGCTTGTATTTTCCTTTGTCGGAGTTCACAGCCATCATCACGTATTGCACGTGACCCTGAACCTGAACGTTGTCGTTACCTGCAAGACTCTGGAAGAACGCATCGTAGTGATTAAAGCCGGTCACTTTATCGTTAAATCCGTTGCCGAAGAAGATGGCCGCAGTGTCGGTGATTTGAACTGTGGCCCCTTTTGTATCGTCAACAAACGTCACGCTGTCATCGCCGCCACTCGAAGCTGCCTTCACTGTTCCGAATCCCACCGCCGAATTCGAATACAGCTGGCCGCTTAACGTGGCCATCGTCGACGACAGTAGCAGCGAATCATTGAACGTCGAATCACTCAGGCTGGCGACATCGGATGCATCTCCGTAGGCCGTCACTTGCGTGAATCCCGTACCATTTAACGAGTAACCGGTCCCTGTCAACGACCAGTCGGTCGGGGATGCGGTGAACACATCCGCTCCGCTGCTTCCACTGATAAACGCCTGGTCAATGCCGCCAGCATTTGCATAAGCGTTAACCTTTTCGAAGCCGGTCATCGTGGTGCTCGACACCTGATTGACCATCGTCGCCTTCGTTGGGCTTGCGGTAAACGTATCGTCGTAGTGAGTGTCATAGACTGATGCGGTATCGGTCCCAAGCCCGGCTCTGACCTCTAGTTTCTCAGCGTCCTGAACAATGATCTGAGTACTTCCGACGTTGAAAGTCGATTCCGTTGGCCTGGAAAAGAACGAATCATTCCCATCTGACCCCGTCAGAACGCCACTGTCAGTTCCACCCTGATCCAGTTGAATTCGTGAGTACTGGAAGTTGTTGGCGGTGAACTTGAATTCCTTGCCTTGAAGCGTCGTCACCGATTGACTGGCTTGCAGTTGGTCATCGCCAGTCGATCCATACAAATAGGCTCGATCTGATGCGTCCGTCGCGTTACCGATGACGCTGTCGAAACCGCTGGCGTACAGGTAGAACTGATCGCCATACAGTCGGGCGTTGCCAGGTTCCGCACTGAAGTTGTCTCGTTGTCCGACAGCTCCCGTCAGACTGGCTGCATCGCTTCCACTTGTTGCATACGCGTAGATTCGGTGAACGCCTTCGACATGATTCTTATATCCCGTCCCTTCCATCGTGGCGTTGAACGGAGCAGCGGTAAACTTGTCATCGGTGTCGGAATCGTAGAACCGAGCAACGTCTTCGTTTCCGCCGCCAACAAACGACGTTTGTTCCATTCCGTAAGAGCGAATCTCAAACCAGGTGCCAGTCACCGTTGACGAGTTCTTATGCAGGTTGATTTCTTCTTTATCTTCGCTCGCGGAAATCTTCAGAGTGTCGGTACCGAAGCTGCCAAGCAGGCGGAACGATTCCGACGAGCTGGAGTCGAATTGGAATGACTTTCCGTTAATCGAAATCGTCGCCCCAGTTGAGCTGACTTGTACAGAGAAGGAATCATTTCCGTGTGTTCCGTCGAACGCGACCTGAGAATCAAACGATCGTGCGAGGATCGTCGGATCATAGTTCGGATCGGTGTGACCGACGTTATAACCAACGTCTGCAATCCCTGCACCCAATTGGATTGAGGCGAACCCCAGATCCACTGCTTTGCCGTTGATGAAGCTCGGCCCGTAAGCTCCGAGGACTCTCCCCACGTTGGCCACTTCGAAATCCAGGCCCTCAACGGCAGTCGTAGAAACAGAGTAATTGCCAGGACGGAGATTACCGAAAGAGTATCTTCCTTTGGCATCGGTGTACGCAATCGCGGCCACTTTTTGTCCGAGGTCGTTGACTCCAGTCAGATCTGCTTCCACATTGGCAATCAACGCGTCTTTTCGGTCCAAGACACCATCCCGGTCATAGTCGATATAGACCTGTCCCGAGATTGAAGCGGGAAGATATTTGCCAAAGTTGTACATTTCACCAGGAGCAGTTGCTTTCGCAATGATGTTGCTGAACGTATTGCCGGTCAGGAATCCGCCTTGTGTTCCCACCTGATTCGAGGCATCGAAGTATCCTGGTGTGGTACCCTCAGAAACGCTGTAGGTGCCTGAATCCAGGTGATCGAAGACGTAGTATCCACGATCGTTCGTTTGCGTTGTTCGATTTACCTTAACACCGAGATCGGTGGTTCCCGTCAACGTCATCGTAACATTGGCGACCCCTGCTTCGTCCTGTCCAAGCTTCGCATTTTGGTCCGCGTCGACGTAAACAGTTCCGGCAATCCAGGTTAACGGAGATTCTGTAAAGTTATAGCCGGTCGCAACGACGTTACTTTCCAGCGGCAACGTCACATCAATTCGATCGTTCGAGGCAACACCACCTGCGGTTCCCGCGTAGTCTTTGCCATCGAACCATTTGGCTGGCTGTGTTTCAGTAATCGAATACGTTCCTGCACGAAGACCCGCGAATTGATAATGTCCACTTGCATCAGTCGTTGTGCTCATCTGGATCGAATTACCAAGATGATCGACTCCTGTGAGTTGAAGCGGCACTTGGAACAGTGAAATGTCCGTTCCCTGTAGCTGTTTGCCGTCCTGATTGAAGTCTGCAAACACGGTCCCTGCTAACGTGTTGGAATTAATCGTGATTGGGGTCGATACCTGGGTTGCATAAGCACGACCTTCGGTGGTGGACATGCTTTTCCAGGAAACCGAGGCGGGAAGTTGCAACGTGGATCCCGGGGCGATGGTGGTGCTGACCTTGACCTGATACTGGACCTGAATCGTTTGAGTATCACTCATTTGACCAAGAAGTATTTGCAGAGTTTTGTCCGATGAACCATTCCCGGTAACGATTGTTCCAAGGTTGGTTTTCACTGAGCCGGGAACGAGTGTTAACCCGGGAGAGACGAGAGAATCAAGATCCAGGCTGAAGGCAACGTGACTTGTTCCCCCGGAATGCGAGATCACCAGGCTCGAATTCACGACGTCGCCTGCATCAACGTTGGCTCGACTGACGTTCTGCACGATTGTCAGTTGAGGTTCGACAACCGTGATCGCCGACGTTGCGGATACAGGTCCATATGGATAACTCACTGTTGCCATAGCAGCCGGGTGGCTACCTGCCACATTGGAGCTTACGTTGGGGATCAACCCGGTAAGTTGGAAGACAATTGTGTCACCTGTCGTGACTTTATTATCCGGCACGTTTGTTACGACCCCCAAGTTCCAGTCGAGCTGACCGTTCGTCGCCAGAAGCGTTTTGCCAGCAGCAATAGACGGTGCAATCAAGCTTTTCCCGACGGAAACAAGAGTCAGGCTTTCTGGCTGGAATGTGCCACTCGCAAATTGTTGAGGAATGTTGAGATCAAGAGGAGTAACTCCTTCAGGGACAGTCAGCACAATCTGATAGGTTGCTCGTTCACCGATCGTCAATTGATTGAGAACAGGGTGCGACAGAGTCGTTGAAATCAAAGTCATCGCGACCTTAACAGGTGCAATAACGATATTCGAGTTGGTGGTGACGAGGTAGTTGTTGGCTGCTCCGCCAACGTCGGCGGTGTTTCCGGTTCGTTCAACGGCCAATGGATTGGTGCTGGCAATTTGTCCGGGCGTACCGGAAATACTCGTCCAGGATACTTTGGATGTCACAGCGACAGGCAATCCGGCTGGGACGTCCTTATTCACAATGACCTTGTATTGCATACGAGAGGTTGTCCCCTTGTCGATCGAACCCCATGTGGCCTGAATCAATCCCGTGCTGTCGGTCAATTTTGTCGGAACAGGTCCGCTCACCCACGTTAGTGAGCCTGGGACATAGGTTACTCCGTTGGGGAACGTGTCTGTGAAACCGATATCAAAAGCGGTTGAGCCACTGGACGAACTGTGACCGACGTCGATCGTTACGGTGACCGAGTCATTGGCATCAACATTATTAGCGCTCCATGTCGTGTTCACGACCAGTTTCGGTTCGACAACCTTGACTTCACTGGCGAGCAGGGCTGTTGACCTGGTCGTGTCGTAGGACCAGACGGCGTTGCTTCGCAGGCTGGTTCCAACAAGGTTCGTGACGTCATTTGTAACGGTGGCTGTGTAGATAATCTCGATCGTTTCGGCGTGCGTGTTATCGCGATCCTTATTGACGATGTCTCCGATCTGCAGCCGAAGTACACGTCCGGCATCCTGGTCCAGCGACGAGAGGTTTGAAATCGTCGCCGAGGCGAGAATTTTACCAGCATCGGTCGTTGCAAGACTCAGTGAACCGTCAACCTTGACCCCGACGACGTTCTTGATTGTCAATCCACGTGGAGCGTCGATCTCAAGAACAGAATTGTTCATCGTCACTTCGGGAATCGTGACCAGTGCACTGTAAGTTGCCGTTTCGCCGATGACGACTTGATTACCAGTCGTGTTTGGCTGATCGGTGCTGATCAGTGTGTGTTGAATGGTCGGTGTCGCAATCGTTTCCGTGGCACCGTCAGTCAACGTCGTGGTGACGTAATTGTTTCCCTTAGGCAACGCCGTATAGACAACGAGTGATGCACTGGAACTGCTGACAATGCCAGCGTGAACCACGTCGACCGCCTGCAGATTATACTGGACGACCAGTCGGTTGCTTCCATTCGTCGCCTGGCCACTTGAGAGAGTGTCAATCAGTTGGATTCCACCACTCAGAAGCGAGTTTGGGTTGCCGGAATTCACCAGCGAATATCGAAGGGCTTTTCCACTGGAATCCGTTACGGTCATTCCAAGTCCTGCGGCTGGGATGACAAAACCTTGCGGAATCACGTCCTTGACTAAAACGTTATAGGCACCGCCAAGACTAAGTCCGGTGTTTTCAACGTAAATTTGAAAACGGACGGTATCGCCAGAATCAATCCGGCTGATATTGGTGTTGTTGACTGCACCTGAAAGTGTCGCCGAAGGGTTGTCGCTGCTGATCGCCGATTTCAAAAGCGACAGGACAGGTCTTGTGTATTGAACGCTTGTGATTGCCGTTTGAGAAAAGCTGCCGTTGTTAGAAGATCCTTGATCCGAACGAGCCATTCCGGTCAGCCACATTCCGTCTGCAAAAGGCTGATCCTGAACGGCGACCGTCACCAGGAGATCGAGTGTAGTCGTTTTGTTCGCAGGAGAATTCACCGTCCCGTACGAGAGCTTCACGCTGTTTCCGGTTTTGTCGATCGAAATCTGCGGGGTGATGTTGTACAGCGAGTGAAACGTGTCTGTAGAACCAATTCGAATCGATCCTGCGTTGTTCGCTGGGTTGCTCCCTTGCCATACGAGGCTTCCGACCTGGTAAATTGGCAGTGGCAGATATTCGGAAATCGAGAGGTTTTCGATATCACTGCTGATGACGCTTCTTTTAATTTCGTAGGTCACAAGGTCGCCCGCTTTAACAGGTGCGCCAGGTGAAGCAGGCAGGCCATTGATCGCGTAAACGGTCGTTGACAGGCTGCCCGTTGCCATTTGCTGGCTGAGACCACTGTCGTTGTAAGCGTGATTAACCGTGGCGAGTTGGGTGCTGGGGTTGACCGTGGTTCCCGTCGCAAGAACGCGGTTTGAGAACACGTCCCCTTCATCGACTGGCAGATCGCCCGAAGGAACACCGTCTTCAAAGGAGTCGAGGACGACGGTTCGATAGGTAATGCTCCCCGTCACTGCGTGACCGGTGGAGCCCATGGTTGCCCCGCCCCGCAGGATTCCGTCGAGTCCAAGTGTTTGCAGTTGCTTGGTCACGTCGAATTGATAGTCGAGCTGTCCCGTTGTTTTGCCTTGCGTGAGCAGGCTCAATCCGATCTTACTGGTTGTCACCGAACCGTCGGCATATCCCTTAATTCCCGAGGCGGTAAATGTCACAGGGATATCCGAGAGAAGTCGCTGTCCGTTTGGAACAGCGGTTTTCAGGAGTAAGTCTTGAATCCAGGTATAGTCTGAAACCTGAAAATTGATTCGATACTCAAGAACGTCGCCTGGCCCAAGCCCACTGGCATTCGAATCGGTGACAATTCGATACGATTGCTGGACGGCGATGTTTTGATCAGCAAGCGTATGAGTTGCGGCGGATGCGAAAGTGTTAATGACTGCTGCGGTCGTTGAAGTTGCTGGCGTGACGACCCATGAACCTGTTGCCTGGACCGAGAAAACAGACTTTGCATCGGTTCCAAGAATCGGGTCAGCGACCAGCTGGCTATTCGCATTCAAATTGGGAACATAGAAATCCAGGATGTAGCTTCCATCCAATCCTGCCTTACCTGTCATTGATCCCAATTGCAATGTCAGGTGTGAGTTCGCGGCGGCAACACCAGTGACGGGTGTTGAAAGTACTTTGAATGATTTCGGGTCCCACGAGACATTCCGCATTCCGACGAAGACTTCATTGCTGTCAAGCAGATTGTCCAATGTCAGTTGATTGATATTCGCTCCAATCGCCACATCAACATCGACGCGATAGCTTTGAACGAAATTTGCTCCCGTTGCAGTTTCGTTCTCGGGTCCGAGATAAGAGATTCTTGTTGTGACCAGAGCTGGTGTGACAGCCAGTGTTGCCGAGGTGCCACGAATTGGCGCGTCTGTTTTTGGATTGTCGAGAGCGTCGTTGCCGTACCGAAAACCACTGGAGGCGACGAGCGAAAGCTGTGTCCCGACAGCGGCATGTTGACCCATCGTCATTTGCATTGTGATTTGCAGCGACGGTTGATTCTGTACGAAGCTTCCGAAAGGCATCTGAAGAACGACCAGTTGATCTCCTGGGTTCCCTTTAAGCGTGATCAGGCTGCCTGCTGCGTCCATGGCGAATGGGTGGACTGCGTTTCCGTTTGTGTCGAATTGAACCACGCTTTCAGAGAGTGCCGAATCCAGCAAGCGAGCACTTCCTGAAACGTATTGAATTCCTTGATCGGCGATTTGTCCCCGAGGAACGACGATATCAACATACGGTCCGTAGCCCGTTCCGCCTGGGTTGCTGAACGTCAAACCAACCTGGAACGTATCGCCCAGCAGAGCTTGAGGTGCGTTGGACTGCCATGCGACCGTTGGCGTTGCCGCTGCTGGAGCAGCAGCAACAACTGGTGATGCGGTCAACAATTGACGGATTTCAAGAAGCTCACTTTGCTGTGAGCTGGAGGTTCGTCGCTTCCGTGGTCGGCTGTCTAATCGGTTCGTGGACATTTTTCTTTTCTTCGCGTTTTATTGAGAGTTTGAGGTATTGGCTGCAAGCACGTAACGCAAACGGAAGGCCAACGCATCGAAAATAAAAAAACCGCTTATCCGCAGGCTAAATCAAGTAAAAAACACCGCCACAGCGAAAATCACAACACAAACAACACTGCAATAATTACTGCACCAGTACACAATGAAGTTAAAATTTATCGTCTCGCCTCCCGATTCGAACTTCGTTGTCCGTCCAATGCCGCTCTCCTTTTTCAGGATTTCTGAAGGGGAAAAGCATTCTGGAATGATCTTATCAAGCTTTTCCAACAATGGATCGTCAATTCCATATGATTCCACTGCCTAAACAATCGCACGATCTTGACGAGCGTGTGGCACTCATTCGTTTTGAGTTGAAATTAAGAAAACGAAAATCGGCACTGGTCGCAGAAGTCGAGCGGTCAATAATTACATGGCTGTGACGCGGAGAGGCCCGGCAAACGCCGAGCAATTTAAGCCTCTGTCTCCTGGATGTTCTGCCTCAGCCTGCCGAATGATTTCGGCTTCGATCTTGATTCGCTCCCGAAAGGAGCTGCCCCCTTTGGCTTTCGCTTAAGACGCAGAGTTTCTGCCTGTCAGGCGCGGCTAATACCCACCGGCATATCCCCGATTTCATTCGCGGGAAACTTGCCCATAAAGAAGTAAGTTCGAAGTCAACTCGATTACGAACGCGAATCGGCAATGCGCCGCTTGCGTTTCCATCAGAATAAGCATGATTCTCTCTAATGAAAGATGATCGAATGTCTGTCCAACCTATTATCAAGGCTCTTCTTGTCAGCTGTACGCTCTTCGCCGTAAGCACTCAGTGTGCGTTTGCAGGTGCGATTCCGTACCCGAACTCAGGGACACTGAATCCAACAACCTATACATTTACGGCCAGCAATACCGGCGAGGTCATGGCTTATTTTGCGGGTTCGACAGCGTCCTTTGACAACCAGCTGGGTATGCTTATTAATGGCGTACAGAGCTCATCTGGATTTGGATTGGACAATCATTCGTCTGCGATTGGACTTGAATTTGACTTAGGGCACGTGACAAAGGGGGACACACTAGTGTTCGAAATGAAAAACAACACACTCGGTGGGCTGATTGTTTATTCCGACCCCTCAATGAATTCCGCGTATGACAACGGTGGGCCAGGACTGAATCATATTTATTCGACGGCTTATACCGGAAGTCTTGGTCACAACATCCCCAATGGAACATATATTGGCTTCGAGGACCTTCGGGGCGGAGGTGACAAGAATTACAATGACGAAACTTTCGTATTCACCAACGTTGCCTCTACCCTCTCTTCTGCGAACGCTGCCAGTGTCCCGGAGCCATCGAGCATCGTCGTGCTCGGAGTTGGGGCAGTCGGCTGCTTGCTTGCATCAGCGATTCGAAAGCGACGTCAGCAGATTGCAACAGGACGAATTGCCATGATTATGGCAAACTATAAGAGTTAGCCTTTCGAAGCGTCGTGCCAGGAAAATTCAAATAAAAAAAGAGGCCACTCGCTACTGAGCGGCCTCTTTTTTCTTTTCAAGACTCTGTTTTATACCCTCCGATCAATCACTAATCCCTTGGTGAATGCTTTGGAGGAGGTGGCAGTTGCAGAACAGGGCGAGCGGACGTGACGGCTTGTTCGTATTCGCGTAGTTGTTCATAGGTGTTTTGAAATTCGGGGCGTTGCACGAGACGCCGATAGTCGGGCGAGGTGCTAATGAGTGTGAATCGACTCAGCACAAGAGTCAGGGATTCTGGTGACGGGTAATGCCCCGGCTCGTCCAGTTCTTTTGGCAAAGCCAGATACGGTTTCCATTCGGGGCTGAGAATGACTTGCAATTGATCGGAGTTTCGCACTAACGATCGTCTTAGAGCCTCAATGAGCCGTGGAGAAACGACAGGTGCCGGCCGTTCGTCGGTTACGACCGCTGTCGTATGACGAGGGGTCAACTCCGCCAGAAAATGGCGTAGATCTGCAGCGGCAGTTGGAACTCGCTTCGGAAGTGCTCCCGACGGTGTACCATAATAAAAAGCGTGAGCATCGTGATCAATTTCCAAAGCCGTTCCGTCGAGAGAGACGCCGACAAACAGCCCTCGGCTGCGGGAGTATGACAGGATCTCAGACCGGAGTGTCGCGTCAGTTCCAGCCGCAGCTTCACGTCCGACTGGACCGGCTGACACCGATGCATCGACCCCGACCGTGAACTTTCCTTTTAAAAGTCCTTCCACACTTTTGCGTGTCGTAAAGACGAGAACAACGTCTGTCCCCTGGATACCTGCTTGCCAACCAACACTGCCGCCTGTCAGTGTGACAAATTGCGGAAGACTCCATTCGCCATCGTGGTCCCGCACCATCACCAAACCGTGGCCGCGACGTGCCCCAGCAACGAATCCAATTTTGATGACGTTGGGGATGATGGCAATACCCTGTGCCTCCTCCAAGAGCCGATGAGGAATCTGCTTACCAGGTATGGACATTAATTCGCTGAGGACTTGTTCAGATTCGACAATCGTCTCGCCCGGCGAGTTCGCGTAAAGCGATTGAAACATTCCTAGCACGACGACTAACAAAGCAACAAAAGACCTGCGCATGACCGAACTCCATTTCAGAACAAAACAAAACCTCGTGACACTGACCGAGGTTATCTGACGCTTCAGATTTTAACTGACATTTTTCGTCTACAAAGAAGATTCAATGTTAAGCAACACAAATGCCAAGAAAGTCGTTTTCGCCGTGGCAATGGTCAAAGTGGCTGAATTGGAAAGAATTCTTGTGTCAAATTCAGGATTTTGACTGGCATGCGGCCCGATTTCCAACTCTTCATTTGGCTGCAATCTGTCCAACTGGATGAAATTATTCCAACTCGAATGGGATACGCATCTTACGAAGTCTTCCAGAAGCCATTCAAATCACAGAATGCGGGCACTTATCGCGTTGAATTTGTTGCGATCGGTAGCCCAATGCTGAAGCGTGTGCCACGTCCAGGTTCACTGTCGCAGTGAATCGTCCCACTGTGGGCTTCGACGATTTTTCGGACGGTTGGCAATCCGAGTCCGCTTCCGTCCTGTTTTGTTGAAAAAAAAGTGTCAAACATCTTGGCTTGCGTTTCAGCAGTCATCCCTTCGCCAGTATCAATGATGTCCAGCATGACTCGGTCATCGCGAGTGTATGTCTGAAGCTCAAGAACGCCGCCACGCGGCATTGCTTGCTGGGCATTCCGCGAAAGGTTCGTCAATACCTGCAAAAATAGACGAAAATCAATATTCGCAAGAGGAAGGTTCGCCGCCAGATGCGGGCTGATTTCGATCCCTTGTTCCTTGGCTTGCGGCTGGTAGAAGTCGATAAACTCCTTGACCAGCACATTCAGATCGGCTGGTTGCTGCTCCAGCGAACCGACGCGAGCAAACTGAAGAAAGTCATTCAGCAAACGCTCCAGGTTGACACATTGCTTACGCACTGTGGTGACCTTCTGCAGCATTCGGCGTTCACGCGCGGAATCACCAACAGCCAGATCTTCCAACAACAGATCAAGATTCAGTGCAATCGTCGATAACGGATTACGAATCTCATGAGCCAGCCCGCCGGCCAAAGAGGCGATCTCGGCGTATTGTGACTGCAACCGCTCGTGGTCACGAGCCAACGTGTGATGGTCACTGTGTGGTTGCTGCTTCGGGTCCATCGCACGGTCTCAAATCGGCAATCAAACACACACGGAAGTTAGTTCTGGAACTTGAGATCGCGAGCCAGAAGCCGTAGCAGCGGCTTCCAGCCGCTGAAGCATAAGATACGCGTAGGCTGGAAGCCTCCACTCCTTGATGAAGTCTATTCGACCATACGCGACATGCGGTTATCATACGAAAAACCACTGCTCCGACAAAACTATCGAAGCAGTGGTCATAAGATTTCATCAGTCGTCTGAGTCTTCGGCGTCACTATCGGATTCGGCCTTTGGAGCACCGTCTGCTTCCGCTTCGGCTTGTTCCGCCAAAACGGCCTTGCGTGACAGCTTGACTCGGTTCTGGTCATCAATGGCGATGACCTTCACCTGAATCTTGTCCCCTGCTTTACAGATTTCGTCAACTGATTTGACGTATCCGGTTGAGAGTTCGCTGATATGGCACAGACCATCTTTTCCGGGGGCGATTTCGATGAAGGCACCGAAATCTTTCACAGAACTGACGGTTCCGTTGTAGATTCGGCCAACCTTAATTTCTTCGGTCATCGCCTCAACGCGAGCCAGTGCGTCTTCTGCGCCTTCGCTCTTTGAACACGCGATCATCACGGTCCCATCGTCGGCGATATCAATCGTTGCGCCGGTTTCTTCCTGGATCGCGCGAATGGTCTTTCCGCCAGGGCCGATGAGCAGACCAATTTTTGCAGGATCGATCTTTGTTCGCAGCAGCCGTGGTGCGTTGACCGAGATTTCCGCACGCGGACGTCGAATCGAGGTGAGCATCGTCTTCAGGAGTTCGATTCGGGCCTTGCGAGCCTGTTCGAGCGTGGCACGAATGATTTCTTCGTTGATTCCGTCAATCTTCAGGTCGAGCTGAATCCCGGTGACCCCTTTTTGGGTTCCGGCCACTTTGAAGTCCATATCACCATGATGATCTTCATCACCCATGATGTCAGTCAGCAGGACGTAACGGTCTTTTTCTTTGACAAGTCCGATAGAAATCCCGGCGACAGGTTGGGTAATCGGTACGCCAGCATCCATCAGCGAGAGAGTAGCGCTACAGACAGAAGCCATCGAACTGCTTCCGTTCGATTCCATAATGTCCGAAATAATTCGGATCGTGTAAGGGAATTTTTCCTCTGATGGGATCACGGAGTAGACAGATCGCTCGGCCAACGCACCGTGCCCAATTTCCCGCCGCCCTGGACCACGAATTGGTCGGCATTCACCGACGGAGTAGGACGGGAAGTTGTAGTCCAGCATAAATCGTTTCTGGACTTCGTCGAACAAACCTTCGATTCGCTGTGCATCACGAATGGTTCCGAGTGTAATCGTCGCCAGCGACTGGGTTTCGCCGCGGGTGAAAATGGCCGAGCCGTGGACAATTGGCAGAACGCTGACTTCACACGAAACGGCTCGCAGATCTTGCGGGGTTCGTCCATCAAGCCGCTTGTTTTCCAAGATCAAGTCACGCACCACGCGGTGCTGCAGACCTTCGAACGCTGCACCAAATTGGTCTTTTGTCCAACCGGCAGTTGTTGCGACCGCACCATCAGGGAAATACGACGCAAATAGTTCTTCTTTCAATTCCTTGGTTGCACCACGGCGATCGGCTTTAACGCTGCCGATCTTCGCATCGCGAAGTCGATTGTAGGCTTTTTCCCGCAACTCGGCGTCGAAAGGGTTAACTGGAACAACGGGTGGAACGAACGCAGGGCGACCGACCTTTTGTTTCAGTTCTTCTTGCAATTCACACAATTCAACGATAGCGCGCTGAGCGAACATGATCGCATCGGCCATCTGCTCTTCTGGCAACTGCTGAGCAAACCCTTCAATCATCAGGACTGAGTCTTTGCTTCCGGCAACAATCAGGTCGAGTCGGCTTTCGGTGACCTGCGTCCGGGTCGGCATGAGGATGAATTCTTCACCGATCAATCCGACGCGAACAGCCGCGATCGGGCCATTAAACGGGACTGGAGCGATCCCAAGTGCGGCGCTGGCTCCAATGATCGACAGGACATCTGGATCATTCTCGGAGTCGACAGACAGCACGTTCGACATCACCTGAACTTCTTCGACATATCCATCAGGAAAAAGAGGTCGAATAGGTCGGTCGGTCAATCGGCTGGTGAGAATTTCTTTTTGAGTCGGTCGGCCTTCTCGCTTGATAAAACCACCAGGAAACTTGCCGGCGGCAGCAGATCGTTCACGGTAATCGCAAGTCAAAGGGAAAAAATCGGTTCCGGGTCGCGAAGGACCGTTTTGAGCGGCGACAAAGACAACCGTGTCACCATATTGAACCAATACCGCACCAGCAGCCTGCTTGGCCATTTCACCCGTTGTCAGGCTGATCGTTCGGCCTGCAAATTCACGTTGTACAACCACTTTCACGGCAATATTCCTACAAAGATGTTTTCAAATTCCGGCTTCCTGAAATGCCCCGTCGGATCAAACTCATCTGCGCAGCACCGAACTGCGAGTGGAATGCACTCACGACCAAGGCAGAAAGTCGATTGGACACTGGCCCGAAACGAACCAGTCCAAAGAAACCGACCTAACCCGACCTGTCAAAATCGACGCCAACAGACCTACTTGCGCAAACCGACCTTCTTGATCACGTCTGCGTAGCGGCTGGAATCGGAAGCCTCAAGATATTTGAGAAGCCGACGACGCTTACTAACCAGCATCAACAAACCCCGGCGACTTGCATGGTCTTTGTTGTGCAGCTTGAAATGCTCGGTCAGCTGTGCAATGCGGTGTGAAAGAACCGCAACCTGAACTTCTGGGGACCCCGTATCAGCTTCCGTTCGCTGATACTGCTGAATAACTTCCGTCTTTCGTTCTTTCGTAATCGACATTTCTCAACCTTGCCTAAGTTTCATCTTTCGATCGACGACGCTGACACTCACGTCTGTCACCAACAGCGACAGTCGGGCGGATTCAATCGCAGCCGATCTCTCAGTTTTTCACACTCTATGAAATCGCTTACAGTCTATCGTCTGGTCAGAAAGATGCAACGGACGAAAATTTGAGTGTTTTCATCGGACTAAAACCGCTCAAATCTGTCTAACCCGGATGATTCGTTAGCCCGATGCGCAAGCGAGGGTCTTGCTTTGTTCTCCCTCGCTTGCGCGTCGGGCTAACGAATCACTGTGTTTTGTGGTAATGACTTAAATCTCTGTCAATAATTGCTTTGCGTTGAACACCCAACGCCATTTCCTTTTCACGCATGAGCGTTGGCCGACTGCAGTTTTGCCGCCATCAGCGTGTTTTCCAACAGCATTGCGATTGTCATTGGCCCGACCCCGCCAGGTACTGGGGTAATTGCCGACGCGACAGAATGGACTTCGTCGAAAGCGACATCTCCCAATAACTTATCGCCGACTCGGTTAATCCCAACGTCGATGACAACCGCACCTGGCTTGACCATGTCCCGCGTAACAAATTCAGGTTTGCCGATGGCTGCGATCAAAATATCAGCGGAACGAGTGATTTCCGCCAGATTTTTCGTACGACTATGGCAAATCGTCACGGTGGCGTTCGCGGTCTCTCCCTTTTGAACCAGCATCAATCCGACCGGTTTTCCCACAATTTCGCTGCGTCCCAGCACAACAACGTGAGCACCATCAACATTTACGTTCGACTCGCGCAGCAGAACCTGCACGCCGTGTGGAGTACACGGTAAGAACCGGGGTCGCCCCTGAGCCAATCGGCCGACATTTTCGGGATGAAAGCAGTCGACATCTTTCAGTGGGGCTACGGCATCCAGTACCGTTGTTTCGTTAATCTGTTTCGGCAAAGGGAGTTGCACCAAAATCCCATGCACTGTATCGTCGGCATTTAGTCTCGCAACGACTTCGAGTAATTCCGACTCACTAACCGCCCCAGACAAGCGGTACACGTCACTAGCAATACCAGCCTTCGCACAAGCTTGTTCTTTATTACGGACGTAAACCTGACTGGCAGGGTCTTCACCAACCAGGATCGCGGCAAGCTTTGGAGTGAGATTGGTCGATTTTTGAAATTCGGCGACATCATTTTTCAGTCGGTCGCGAATCGACGCCGCGATCGCCTTACCATCAATCAACCTTGCAGTCATCAGTGGGTCTTTCCTTCAATTCATTTTCCGAGCAGAGTGATGACATATTGTGGCGATGAAAAACCTGGTCGCAAGCCATTCCTCTCAAACAGGATTTTTCGCAGCCGCTAACCAGAATTTTGTGCCACTGCTTCGGAGTCTTCGGAGAAGCAGTGGCTTCTTCATTTACCCTCCGAAGAGCAGCCCCACCGCAACCCGTTTCTGTGATGATGTTTCCGCCATCTTCGTTTACCCGCACAAGAGCACTGCTTGACCGAAGACGGGCAAGTAGTGGCACAGGAATTCTGAAGTCTGCCAACCCTTTAGGGGGTCGATACTCGCTCGATCTTCGCTGTTGCTCGTTCTTTTTCCACGGTTTCAGCCCAGAGTTGTTGTGACAGTCGATCGATAATCACAGAACGCACGTCTTCCAAACTGAAGTCACCGGGATGCCGTTCGGTCACCTGAATTAGATGCAATCCAAACGGCGAATCGATGGGTTCGCTGACATCGTTGACCTTCAAGCTAAAGGCAGCTTGAGAGACCGTTGCCGGGAGCTTACCCCGAAAGCCGAACAGGCCGACATCTCCCCCTTGATCTTTCGTTGGAGCCTCAGAATAGCGTTTGGCCGCTTCGGCAAACGACAGCTTATTTGCAAGAATCTGTCGACGAATCTCCTTCAGCTGTTCAATCTTAGCTGCTTTTTCCGCATCGTTCGCAGGCTGCGGCAATTTTAGAAAGATCTGACTGGCCCGAATCTGCGTTCCGTCGAACTCTTGTCGGTACTTTTCGTAATGGGATTTGATTTCTGTCGGCGTGACTGTTTTCCGAGCGTAAACCTGCCATGCGAGAGTAAGACCAAGCTCCGCCTTCAGTCGTTCCGGGGTATAACCAAGTTTTTCCAGCAAGACTTTCGGGTCTTCTCCACCCTTACGAATCAGGGCTTCAGCCCTAGCGATTTGAAACTGCAAATCTTCGGCGGGAGGCTCGATTTTTTTCGATGCCAGGAATGAGCGAATGAGTTGTCGATCGATCAATCGTTCGATCAATTTCGACTCTGACTGAGGCCGTTCCGCCGCTGAAATCCCTTGCTGTGAAGCGGCAAAACTGACATCTGCGGCCGTAATGGCCGTACCGTTGACCTTCACCACAATCGTTGCCGAATCATCGGCCAAAACCATCATCGCCAAACAGGCCATTGATGTCAGACGGGCGACCACCATGATGACTCCTGAAAAAAATCCCGCCGTGAGAAGGAAGCCTGTCAATTTTGGCCATTTTGAGCCCAAGCAATGCCTTCCTCCCTTCCGTGTGAGTTGAGAGCATAGCGAACGCCACGTTCAGAACGAAGTTTCAGACGGGTCGATTATTGTGTCACAAACTCAAATCTTGTCAGGTTCGTTTTGAAACGGATTCCAAGAGGGGAAGCCGCTGCGGTTGCAGGAATCGTTGGCGTGGTTCAGACTGTGTACTGATCGTGTCCAATTGCTGAGTGGCGAGGCACGAACTTTGTTTTTTCATCACGGAAGGACGTTACGAAGATGGTTCGGTTCAGTATGGTCGCCAGTCTGGTGCTGTTGTGTGGCGCATTCGGGTGCGACAAGAAGGGTGACTACAAGCCGGTCACAGAAGTCAAAAAAGCACCGGCGCTGCCCGATCATGATCACGGGCATGGTGAAAAGGGGCCGCATGGCGGCGGAATCGTTGAACTGGGTGATGAAGAGTACCACGCTGAAGTTCTCGTTGATCACGATTCGGAATCAGTGATTGTTTATGTCCTGGGCAAAGACGCGAAGACTGCAGAAGCAGTCGCTGCTGCCGATCTTTCTGTCGCACTGGATGGGAAAGAACCGCTCACACTGAAGGCGGCTGCGCAAACCGGAGACGCTGAAGGAAAAGCATCCAA
Organism: uncultured Schlesneria sp.; assembly: GCA_903834925.1. Lineage (GTDB taxonomy): Bacteria > Planctomycetota > Planctomycetia > Planctomycetales > Planctomycetaceae > Schlesneria. The sequence goes on along the minus strand of CAILLA010000148.1, from coordinate 5,802 downwards.
GTTCGTACTCGTGGACCACGATCTGGTTCACACGTTAATGGAGGCAGGGTTCCTGCACGGAGATCTGCGAATCACCATCGCAGACAAACCTTACATCGGACATATCGATTATCATCTTGACGGTTCGGCACACGACGAACACGGTCATGATGAACATAAGGATGACGAAAAGAAGCCGGAATAGTTCAAGGCCGTTGTCCAATCGCAATATTCGGCTGCCACTGCTTGAACGTCTTCGGTCAAGCGGTGGCCTTTTATCCTCGCCTTAAATTGTAATACCAGAACGTCATTGGGCCTTGGCCGCAACGGCTTCTGCCTTTCGCATGACTCGCAGGATGTTGCCACTCATCACCTGATGAATTTGTGTCGCCGTGTAGCCACGGTTAAGCATCTCTTGCGTGATCACAGGATAGGTCGAGACATCGTCCAACTGTTCGGGCAACAGCGTGATCCCATCATAATCGGAACCGATTCCGACATGGTCGATCCCTGCGATTTTCACGATGTGATCGATATGGTCAACAACATCGTGGACGCTACCCCGTTCGATGGGATGTTCAGCATCCCAGCGTTTGCGAGCCGCTTTAAAATCGGCTTCGAGCGGAAACTGGGCTCGTAATTCGCGGTTGACCTGGAACATGTTGGCTCGTTTACGAGCCGACTCCGGGTGGACGAAGCCCGAATAGAAATTGACCATCACCACCCCCCCATTCTTCTTTACCTGCAATAGAACGTCGTCGGGGACGTTGCGTGGATGATCGGCAACAGTACGCGCCGACGAGTGTGAAAAAATGACGGGTGCTGAAGAAACTCGAATGGCGTCCTTCATCGTTTCCGCCGAAACGTGTGACAGATCGACCAGAATCCCCAATCGGTTCATCTCGCGAATGATTTCCTCACCGAATGGGGTCAGTCCGTGGTGTTTCGGTTCATCCGTCGCCGCGTCGACCCAGCTGAGTGTGTCCGAATGAGTCAGCGTCATGTATCCCGCTCCGAGCTTATGCAGCCGTCTCAGGTTTTCGATTGAATCTTCGATACTGTGACCACCCTCGACACCCATCAACGAGGCAATCTTTCCGGACTTCTGAATCCGTTCGATGTCGCCGACGGTCCGTGCCAATTCAAACGTTTCGGGATATCGCTTGACCATCGCCTTGACCAGTTCGATCTGTTCAACGGTTTTTGCGAATGCCGTTCCGTCTTCGGCGGTCGTGGCGGGGACGTAGACAGACCAGAATTGCGCCCCGACATTTCCTTGTCTCAAGCGAGGGATATCGGTTTGTAACTTCGGGACATTTTTGGAAATATCCGCCTGATCGAACGACGACGAGAAGTCTGTTCGAACCGCCCAGGGAAGGTCGTTATGTCCATCGAAAATGAAACCGGAAGCATGAATCTTTCTTGCAGCATCAGTCACAACAACGGCTGGCCTCGGTTCAGCGTTTCCAACGTTCGTCGAAACCACACTCAATAGAAAAAATGTGATGGCCAAGCGAATCGAACAATTTGTCAGGAGTTGTATCGAACCAGGCCGTCGATCGGTGCAATGGTTTCCTTCAATCGTCTTTCGACCTGAGTTCGAGGCAAATCTGACATCAAGGCTTTCCGGTTCGAATGTTTTCATCATTATGTTCTTAAAGAGTTCTGCAAACTTCACCTTGAATTTCGATTGTACGAGGTAAGCTTGATAAATCGAATTCGGTCGAGCTTTTATTTCTCGATTGGCAAGGAGGCAACGCATGGCAGCAAACGATAATCGGCGGCGGAAGACGTTCGAGGCGATTGAATCTCGCCAAGCCGGTTGAGAATGAACGCTGTGCGCAGTACTCTTAACGCTTCAGGTTGAATGATGATTGCCCGCAGTATCGTGCGGGCAACGCTTCGGTAGACTAGTTTCAAGAGCCATCCCCACGGGTTGGCTAGGTAAATAGTAGGCCGACGCAACGAACCTCTTCACAGGGGTTTCGCTGCGTCGGCCTATTTTTTTGTATAGAGGAATCACACTTGAAGCTACGCAGCAAGACGATTCGCCAGGGAATCGAGCGTTTAAAAGCACGGATCGGCGTTGATGGTCTTTTCAGAGAATTTGGAAATGATTTGCCCTTACGCTCAGAATTGTTCAGTCTGAGCCAGTTAGAAGAACATGCCGAGACGCTGGCCACATGGCACGAAATCGATCCTCGGTCGGGGCCAGACCGATTGCTGGTTCGGCTGACCGAAAATCAGAATATTCTCCGCGAAGCTTACAAGCTGATGCTCGACGCGGTCCAGCACGATCGACACATTGTACCGGCAGGTGAGTGGTTGCTCGACAACTACTACTTGATTGAAGAACAGATTCGGACCGCACGTCGACATCTTCCAGCCAGGTACAGCCGAGACCTTCCTCGCCTGATGAACGGCCCGTCTGCCGGATACCCCTGCGTCTACGATCTGGCGCTCGAATTGATTTCGCACGTCGATGGAAGGATCGATGCGGACACTCTGCGGATATATGTTGCAGCCTATCAGCGAGGTCGATCACTGAAGCTGGGTGAGCTTTGGGCGGTTCCGATCATGATGCGGCAAGCATTGATCGAAAATTTACGGCGCGTGGCAGCGCGGATCGCGACCGGTCGCCTTGATCGCGACTCGGCCTCGCGCTGGGCCGACCAGTTCATTCATTGTGTCGAGACATCTCCGAAGGATCTTGTACTGTGTCTGGCCGACATGGCGCGGCCGAATCCTGTTCTTTCTAGTGCATTTGTCGCGGAACTGGCGCGTCGTCTCCAATGTCAAAGCCCCGCACTCGCGTTTCCGCTGACCTGGGTCGAACAGCGACTGGCGGAAAATGGTCAAACCATCGAACAGATGGTTCAGATCGAAGGTCATCAGCAGGCTGTCGATCAGGTTTCGATCGGCAACAGCATCAACAGCTTGCGAGAACTTGAAGCGATTGACTGGCGCGAGTTCGTTGAGGGATTGAGTGTCGTCGAACATTCGTTGCGAGATGACCCTGCCGGCGTCTACTCAGACATGGACTTCGCGACGCGCGACCAATACCGACACGTGATCGAAGCAATCGCGAAGCGAAGTCCACTTACGGAATACGACGTTTCTCTGAACGCCATCCACCTGGCCCGAAACGGGGAAGTCGAAAAGGGATCGACCGATCGGAAGTCACACGTCGGTTATTATCTCGTCGATAAGGGCCTGCCGGAACTGGAACGAACGACTCATATGCGTCATTCCCTTGTTTCGTACGCGGCACGAATCGCAAGCACGCAACCACTTTTATTCTATGTCGGTGGAATTGGCCTGATTTCCATGCTCGTGACGGCTGGAGTTTTAGAACGAACGACGACCCTTCACGGTCATTGGTCCGGCTTGTGGTTCGTTGCCTTTCTCCTTTTCGTCAGTGCAACTCACCTGGGTGTTGGTTTGGTGAACTGGTTGGCGACAATGTTTGTCAGGCCCAATCGCTTGCCGAGAATGGATTTTTCTGAAGGAATTCCTGAGGAATATAATACTCTCGTCGTGGTTCCAACGATGCTCGTCACACATGACAGTGTGAAACGACTTTTGGAAGGAATGGAAGTCCGCTACCTCGCCAATCGTGATCCTCACTTGCGATTCTGCTTGCTTACAGATGTCCGGGATGCCGATTTGCAGGTCATGCCCGAAGATGACGCACTCATCGCGTTAGCCGGTGCGGGGATCGAATCCCTGAATGCAAAATATCGAGATCATGCTGGTCACGAGAACACCGGAGACGATTCAGACCTGTTCTCCACCGACATTTTTTTCTTATTGCATCGGCCGCGTCGCTGGAATCCGCAAGAGCAAGTCTGGATGGGCTACGAGCGAAAACGAGGGAAGCTTGGCGAACTTAATACGCTTTTACGGCGAGGTTCGACCGAAGGGTTTTCTCTGGTTGTCGGCGATATTTCACTGCTGTCGCACGTGAAGTACGTCATCACGCTTGATACCGATACGCTACTTCCCCGCGATGCAGCAAAGCAGCTTGTGGGAACGATGGCACATCCGCTCAATCGGGCTCAGATCGATCCACGTCGTAATATCGTCATTGAAGGCTACGGGATACTGCAACCTTCAGTCGCAGTCCGCTTCGAAAAAAACAGACCGTCCTGGTTCTTACAGTTGTTTGGCGGTGAACCAGGAATTGATCCTTATACACGTGCCATATCCGATGTCTATCAGGATGTTTTCCATGAAGGCTCGTTCATCGGCAAAGGGATCTACGATGCCGATGTGTTTTCGACCACTGTCGACGGACGATTTCCAGAAAATCGTATTCTCAGCCATGATTTGCTCGAAGGCTGTTATGCTCGATCAGGATTGGTCAGTGACATCTGTGTCTTCGAAGGTTTTCCGTCCAGTTACCAGTCCGATGTCAGCCGACGGCACCGATGGATTCGAGGCGATTGGCAAATCGCGGGATGGTTGTTACCGGCAAAAGGGAATCCAATCAGCCTTCTTTCTCGCTGGAAGATTCTGGACAACCTTCGACGAAGCGTCGTTCCATTTTCGATGACCCTGGTGTTGATTCTCGGCTGGCTGGACATCACGCGAGCGGGATTTGTGACGGCGATTATCGTCGGAATCACGGTGATACCATCCCTTTGCGCGTCATTTGTTTCAGCGTTTCGCAAAGCAACGGAATTACCCCTCGCTCCACATTTACGAAGGTCGTTCAATTCTGTTGGAATCAGTTTGACGCAATCCGCGTTGACCATTGCATTTCTTCCGTATGAGGCCTGTTTCAGCCTTGATGCAATTGTGCGAACAATCGTCCGCAGGGCTTGGACTCACCGCAGGATGCTCGAATGGAAGACTTTCAGCGACGCAGAATGCGAAGGAACAGGCGACGTTATTTCCTGGTATCAGAGAATGTGGGTCGCTCCAGCAGCGTCGGTCGTTGTCACGGTCCTTTTGATGACCTGGCGACCTGAATCGCTTTGGATCGCCGCGTCGTTTTTAGTAGCCTGGGCCCTAGCCCCGATGATCGCCTGGAAAATCAGCCAACCCATTCCGAAACGAAATGATGTCCTCGACCACGAACAAGCGTTATTTCTGCACCGTCTGACTCGGAAGACCTGGCGGTTTTTTCAAAAATTTGTTGGCCCCGACGATCATTGGCTACCACCTGATAACTTCCAGGAATTTCCTGATCCCGTCATCGCACATCGGACTTCGCCAACCAATATTGGTCTATCGCTGTTAGCGAACCTTGCTGCCTACGATTTTGGCTTCATTACTTCAGGTCAATTGCTCGATCGGACCAGCAATGCCATGCGAACCATGGGTCGACTTGAGCGGTTTCACGGTCATTTCTTGAATTGGTACGACACACAATCACTACAACCACTCTTTCCCAAATATGTCTCAGTTGTCGACAGCGGAAATCTTTCTGGGCACCTGCTGACATTACGCTGCGGACTTCTTGAACTCAGCGACAGCAAACTGATCTCAACGGGCTTTTGGGAATCGTTGTCTGTGACCCGACAAATTCTTGATTCTGAGGTTAAGAGACGTAAGCAAAAGTCCCCTCGATCACGTTTCGATCCACAACCTGAATCAGGTATGACCACAACAGGTGCCCCCGTCAGTCAGTCCGAATCCGAACTTCAGTCGACGGACGATGTGATGGCACTATTACGTCCTGCACTTTAGGCGATCCTCGGTTGGGGGATCGGATTTCAGAAGCAGAGGTTGAAGAGTGATTTCAATTTGCTGAAGAATTGTACTGGATCTGGGTCTGCTGGCAGAGGTTTGAGGAATTCTTCGTGCAGCATTTCCCGG
>CAILLA010000147.1 GCA_903834925.1 uncultured Schlesneria sp. | reverse complement strand
GAATGGAATCTTGCCCGCTGGCAATGGAGCAAAGATGGGTAATAAGTTGTTTCGCTTGACGATCACGCGTGCGTTGGAAGCAATCCGCACCTGGCGCAGGCTTTCTTTCACTCCAGGCCCGCTGATTTTCGCCGTGAAATAGACATCGACCCAGTCTCCGACGCGGACATGCCCCCCCGCCGAATCCTCTTGGGTCTATATCTGGACGCCCCCGTCCTCGAGCTGCATCGGCAGGCAAGACAAATTGCTCCTCTTTTTTTCCCCCACCTGCGGCCGGTGACATTTCGAAATCATTTTCGAAACCAAGGAGTCGGGGCTCGCGATCCGAAGTCGATTGACTTGTTTCATCCGCCGCAAATGCGATTCGGACGGCATTGAAACGAAATATCTCTTGCGGCGTAAAAACCCCAATGACCCAAAGGATGACGGCGATTTTTTGAATGTCACGCAAAATCAACGCCCATTTCTGCATCGACGGCCGCATTCGTAAATCGCCGCGTATTCATCAATGCAGGTAGTTTCAACGATAAGAGGCCAAGCTTTTCAACCACGAGAACAGTTACATGAGATTTCAGGAATTGAAATAAAAGGAACGAGACAGAAATCGAATGGAACGACGGTTCGTAGCAGTTTTGCATTTTTGCGTAAATATGGGCTATTCTAAACGCACATTTTTAGATTGCATTCAGAGGTTAGTAGCAGTTTTGCGTTTTTGCGTAAAGATGGGGATTTCTGGCACGCCAAGTGGATTTAGGCATCATAGCCGAATTCGAATTTGTATTTGACTTAGTCGGCGGTGGTCTTGTGTTTAGTGTGTTTGCTTAAGCGTCCAGCTACGGGTGCCTGTCAAATCGGAATGAGAGACCGTACGTCGGCTTGATCCCTCACTCGTTTTAACGCCCATTCCATTCGTTTTCTGTTGCATTTCGTTTTTAAGGCGAGATATTTAACTTTGCGACGATGTCATGCAATTTCCTTTTGCTCGCGATAAAGTAATCATGTCGATCGAATTTCCGTGTAAGTATTGCAGCGCGACGATTCGTGTACCGGACAACGCACGAGGTGGTCAAGGCCGCTGTCCCAAGTGCGGAATGAAGATCACCGTCCCAAGAAAATCCCCGCCGAAACGAGTCGAAAAGCCGGTCGAAGAGGAAGAGCCATTTGTGCTTCCCTATGCGACCGAACAACCAGTTTCAGACTCTGTGTCGCAGGTCCCAATACCACCGATCATCACGCCACTTCCAGTTGAAGTCAGTCCGTCGCCTGCTTTAGTTCCTGCTCCGGTGATACAAGTGGCATCTTCGCCAGTGATTTTTGATCCCGCTGGACTGAACAAGCCCAGCATTGGTGACCTGCCGAAGATTAAGCCATCTCCCGCCAAGCCTGTTGCCAAGCGTTCCAAAAAACGGAAACAAGACAACAACCTCCTGGTCATTGGTGGCGTTATCGGGTTGCTGTTTATTGTCTTCGCGGGGTACGTCATTGCTTCATTATTAACGGCCGAACGCTTAACGGGCGACTTGATCGCAGGAACGTCCGAGAATATCGAATTGCGTCCAGCGCTGATCGAGAAATCTCGTTTTAAGCTTTCGCCCGACGACGTAACAGATCTGTTGAAAAAACTTGAAAAAAATCCGCTACCGATGAATAGCAACAGCATGCAGGTCGAATTGGCGGGCAGCACGAAAGGTTTATTGATCTCTGTTGCGACTGGTCCCCAGTCGCATTTCTATCGAGTCAAAACAAGCGGAGTCGAGGCGATCCAGAAATATCTTCGGCAACATGCTTCAGAACTCGACGAAAAGCGGTCCAGGCAGGTCAATCTGGCCGCAACCGAGTTTCTGGAGGCATACCAAAAGGTCATCGAGAAGAAGGCACCTGCTGATAGCATAACTGTTTTCCGTGATGCACTCGCAATTCCGTCGCTCGTCGAAGGATTTGGACATCAACTGGTTGCGGCGTATGGACGAGGCCTTTACCGATGTGTTTATGAAGACGCTGAAGGGGGACTTTATTTTCTGCTTCCTGCCGGAATCACCGATTTCGAGCTGCTCGGTCGAGCCTCTTCTGACGGTCGAACGGTGGTTCCCGCCGAATTCAAGGTCAAGGTCAAGGGCGAGATCGTTCTGCCGAAATCGGCGGACAACAAGAAAACAGAGACGGAGACTTCAAAGACCAAACCCAAGAAAGACGCCGACGAAAAGAAGGCTGACGAGGATGAGATGACCGAAAAGAAGTGATTCGCTCTATATCGGGGCAAGCTTCACTGAACGGACATCCGGTGGTGGTCAAGCCGTTACGATTTTTTTACAGTGAGATTTGGAGTTCAACAAGCAACGACGAAGCCAATCGGACGAAACCCCACTGCCGCGTGGGAGGTGAGGTTTCATTTTTTTTGGGGGGGGGGGGCAGGCGTTACTTCAGGAAGACAGCAAATACCTTCGTAAGGGATAATCCACGCTGGTCGGTGGTGACAACGTCGACAAGTAACAGCTTGCGGGCCGTCTTACTGGGGTTGACATTCAAAATCAGATTGCCGCTGGCGTCGATCGTAAAGTCGGCGTTATCAAATTTGTTCGATGGAAGCCTAAAGCTAAAGGCATTTCCGGTCCCGGCATCCGTCGTGGCGAACTTTCCGACAACCGTGCCGATACCTGAGCGTTGGGCGACGCGATTGTTCGAGAGCAGGATGTCCGACGGTCCGAGAATCAAGATCTGAAAGGTTTGTGTGATTGATCGATGATTCTGATCCGTGCTGGTCACATCGATTGTATAGCTGTTCTGGATCGCGGCGTTGAGGCCAGTTTTCACCGTCAGATTGCCGTTCGCGTCGATCTTGAACTTGAAGTCGTAGTATTTGCCAGGGACCAGCGAATAGTGATAAATATTGCCGCTTCCCGGTTCAGTGGTAGCAAATTGGCCAACGATCGTGCCTCTGGAGGCGGTCTCGACAATGCTGGTGTTCGAAAGCGAAATTCTGGCCAGGTTAATCGTGATTGTTGCAGAGCCTGACGAAACGCTGTCGGTCGCCTGGACCGTTAGTGCAAACGACGGATTGGTTGTCAGCAACAGAGCAGACGAGTTCGCAACCGTAATCTGGCCAGTCGTGCTGTTAATGGAGAAGGCACCATTGATGTTGCCACCGATAATCGCATAAGTCAGCGGCTGTTTGTCGACGTCGCTCGCCAAAACCGTCCCTACCTTGGTCCCGTTCGCACTCTTTTCCGCCAGGATGAATGTCGTCGGTGTGACCACATTCGAGATTTTCAAAACCATCCCTGTAAAATTAAATGTAAATGGGCCATCCGTCGAGTCGCTATTGTTAATTGTGACAACACCCCTCAACGGTCCGGCAACCGTCGAATTCAGCTGCAGCGAGAAACTGGCACTTGTGCCTGCCGTAATGAACCGCTTTGTTACAGCGTCGTTGATCACGCTGGTGCCTGCTGGTGCGGTGATTGAGGTCACAAACAACGGGGCATTTCCGTGATTCATTACGGTAAATACCTGCGTCAAGCGACTCCCTAAAGGCGTGCTCCCGAAGTTGACTGTACCGGCGTGGTTAGACAGCGTCGTCGAGCCTTGCTGGACGGTCATTTTCGGTGCCGTCACCGTCCCTATTACATTGAAGGTAAATCGGCTTAAGGAAGAGAGGTTGGTGCCGAACGAAACCAAGCCGTTCTGCGTGCCCGATGCCGTCGCGTTCAATTGAATCGTGAAATTCGCGCTGGCCCCAGACGCAATCGATTCGTTCGACGTAAAATTATTCAGTACACTAAATCCGCCAGTCACGGACACCGGTTGCACGACAAGTGGCGAGGCTCCTGTATTCGTCACAGTGATCGTCTGCGTCACTGGAACGCCAATGTTTGCCGTTCCAAAGTTTGGTGTTCCTGTTCCATTCACTATCCCAACGGAATTGCTTGCGACTCCGATTGAAGGGCCGCTATTCGTGTTGACCGTGAATCCTGTTGCCGTAGATCCACGATAGACAAACCCCGGACCGTCCTTGGGGAATATCGCGTACAAACGGCCGTGCGCGTCGTCAGTGGTAATTGAAATTGTCAGATTGACATTTCCATTTGGCGGTGACTGTCCGACAACACTGTTCGCGCTGCTTAGGGTACCCGTAAGACCCGTCCCACCATTTGCAAATGTCACCGCGCCAAGTCCACCGTTCCAGGACGGACTGATCACGACGTAATTTCCAGTGCTCAGTCCTTTCACACCACCGCTGCCCACTTTATCGCGAAACGATGTCCCGATCAAACTATTTGCCGCACTGATAGTTCCACTAACACCGGTTGCACCATTTCCCCAGGTCACGGCCCCTACACTATCAGCGAGGTTACCGCTCCATCTTGAAGTTTCAACGACATAGTTACCATTGCTGAGCGCTGTGATTCCTCCGCCGCCGACAAAATCAAAATATGATGACCCAACCAGACTGTTTGAGGTGGTTATCGTTCCCGTCAGGCCGGTTTTCCCATTGGCCCAGGTGACCGCGCCTGAGCCCCCTGAAATAGACGCGTACGGACTGGAGACGACATAATTGCCGTTCGTTAGCGCAGTGACACCGTCGATCCCAACAGATTCGCCACGGCTCGCCCCAACCAGACTATTGGCCACGCTGACGGTCCCACTAATACCCGTGGTTCCGTTTCCCCACGTCACTGCCCCCACACCCGCTATGTTTCCATTGCTCCAATCAGGGCTCGCAACGACATAGTTGCCATTCGACAGCGCCGTCACACCTCCGGTTCCTCCGCCCGACGGAGTTTGACCTACGGAATCTCCCGAAGTCGTTCCAATCAGGCTGTTCGTAGCGCTGACAACGCCGGAGATGCCGCCTGTTCCATTGCCAAATGTCACCGCGCCGCGGTTCCCATTCCATGATGGGCTGTCCACAACGTAGTTATCATTGGTCAGCACCGTGACACCGTTGGAGCCCACCAAGTCTCCCGTACCAGTACCATTTCCCAGAGATCCAACCAAACTATTGGCCGCGCTGACGAATCCAGTGATACCCACCGTTCCGTTGCCGAATGTCACCGCACCCACATGCGAAACGTTACCATTGCTCCAATAAGGGCTTACGACGACGTAGTTGCCGTTCGGCAACGCCGTGACACCTCCGGTTCTGGCGCCGGACGAACTCTGACCAACTTTATTGCCTGGAACCATTCCAACCAAGCTGTTCGTTTCACTGACGACGCCAACAATGCCGCCGGTTCCGCTGCCGAAAGTCACCGCGCCGCAGCTGCCATTCCATGATGCGCTGTCTACGACGTAATTACCATTGGTCAGCGCCGTGACGCCGTTGGAGCCCACCGAGTCACCCGTGCCGGAAATATTTCCTGTCGACCCTACCAAGCTGTTTGCGGCGCTGACAAATCCAGTGACACCTGATGTTCCGCTGCCGAATGTCACCGCGCCACGGTAGCCATTCCACCAGGTGCTGTCGACGACATAATTACCATTTATCAATGCCGTAACGCCTTCATTTCCCACTTCGTCGTACGCAGAATCTCCCACCAGACTGTTGGCCGAGCTGATGGCTCCGATGACTCCCGTTGTTCCGTAACCCAACGTCACAGCGCCGCGATAGTCATTCCACACTGAACTGTCCACGACATAATTGCCGTTGCTTAGTGCGGTGACACCTTCAGATCCCACGCGGTCACCTTGAAAGGTGCCAACCAAACTATTACTGGCGCTGATGGTTCCCGCGACGCCCGTCGTCCCACTGCCCCACGTTACCGCACCGAGTCCCGAATTCCAGTTTGAGCAGTCCACAACGTAGTTACCGTCGCTGAGTGGTGTTACTTTATCTTCGATAAAGTCATCCGGGTTGCTGCCGATGAGACTGTTAGAGGCGCTGATCGTCCCAATTACGCCAGTTTTCCCGCTGCCCCACGTGACAGCGCCCGTCCAGTTGCTCCAACTTTGACTACTGACGACATAATTTCCATTTGTCAGTATCGTGACTCCCCCTGAACCACCCGATTGAAAGTAACCAACTCCATCACCGGCGACACTTCCGACCAAACTGTTTACCGCACTGACCGGTCCACTCACTCCAGTCTGGCCATTGCCAAAGGTTACCGCACCTCTTGCGCTGTTCCAGACAGGGCTGTCGATTACGAAATTTCCATTGGGAAGGGCGAATACACCACCGCCACCGTAAGTCAACTTTGTGCCAATTTGGTCCCCTGCGTTTGATCCGGTGAGCGTACTGATCAACGCACCGGTTTGACCATTAAATAAATAGACGGCACCGGCACCCGTCCCTGCCGCAGTACTGCCACCGCCAGCGTCGTCGTTCGGGGAAGTGATTACGACGTTACCATTCGTTAAGACGGTAACCGACCCGCCAAATTGATCTCCGGTCCGTTGATGTGGATCAACAAACTGAGCATTCGATGCGTTCACAGTTCCCGTGACATTGAAAGTAAACGGGTTAGCCGTCGAATCATTGTCAAATATCGTGACGACCCCATTCAATGTGCCCGTCGTTGTCGCGTCCAATTGCAGCGTGAAGTTAGCACTCGCCCCCGCTGCGATCGATTCACCAGCCCTAAAGTTGTTCAGCACGGTGAATCCGCTTGTCACCTTCACCGGCTGAACCGTCAGCGGGGCATTTCCCTCGTTCGTCACCCTAATGGTTTGAGTCACGGGCGTGCCGATGGTTGTCTTACCGATGTCGACAGTGCTGTTTCCAGCCGTGACCCCGCCAATATAGGTCGAGACATTAATGGAGGGACCGTTTGTCGTGATATTGGGGAAACCGGTCGCGGTGGCTCCTAAATAGACTCGCCCCGACCCATTCCCCGAAAACGACGCGTAAAATGTGTCATACACATCATTATATGTAGTGGTAATTTCTGTATTGAAATTATTGGAATTTCTAATGGATGGTCCAAGAACGCTGTTGTTATTACTGACAACACCCGTGACGCCCGTCGCACCGCTGCCCCAGGTGACAGCGCCCTGACGGTTGTTCCATCGAGATGTGCTCACAATGTAATTGCCGTCGCGCAAGGCAGTCGCTTGATCGCGGCCCACCTCATCATCGTAGGATGTACCGATCAAGCTGTTGGAAGCGTTGATCTTTCCAGTCGCTCCTTTCGTGCCATCACCCCAAGTCACTGCGCCTGCGGCTGAAATGCCACCGTTCGACCAGTTTGAACTTGAAACAACGTAATTGCCATCGGTCAACGCTTTAATTCCATTGCTCCCCACTTGATCAAAATCGACGCTTCCAACCAAGCTGTTCGTCGAGTTGACGACCCCCACTAATCCTTTTGTTCCATCGCCCCAAGTCACTGCACCGGCGTTGAAAACGGTTGATACGATGCCCCACTCAGGGCTGTTCACGACATAATTGCCGTTACTCAAGGCGGTGACACCGCCGCTGCCAACGACGCTTTCTCCGTCTGTCGACCCGATCAGACTATTGGAAGCACTGACGATTCCGTCCGTTCCCGTCGTGCCATTACCCCAAGTTACGGCACCCACATTCACACGGAAAAAGGACTGTGTGATTTGCCAATTGAGGCTATCCACTACATAGTTGCCGTTGGTAAGCGCGGTGACGCCGTTCAGACCTACCTGATCAGACTCGCTGGACCCGACGAGGCTGTTGGCCGCGCTGATCGCTCCCGTTATACCCCTCGTCCCGTTACCCCAAGTCACCGCACCGGCTTCCGAAAGCGACCCGTTACTCCAATCCGGACTGTCGACTACATAGTTCCCGTTGGCGAGCGGCGTAATTGAATTGCCGCGCCGACCGGCACCGACATAGTCGCCTCCTGTTGATCCGACAAGACTGTTAAACGGACTGACAAGTCCTGTCACGCCCGTAGTTCCGTTTCCCCACGTTACCGCGCCTAAATTGTCGAAAGTACCGTCGCCCCAATTCGGGCTTGAAACCACATAGTTTCCATTCGTTAATTCGACGACTCCCCCGTAGAAACTATTGCTTTTACCGACATAATCTCCAGCCACGCCACCAATGAGACTGTTCTTTGAACTGATACTTCCCGTTACACCGTTGGCTCCGTTGCCAAATGTTACCGCGCCGCAATTGCCATTCCATTGGGGACTGTCCACGACGTAGTTGCCGTTTCTGAGCGTCGTGACACCAGCGGAGCCTACGTCGTCACCGGCATTGCTTCCGACGATGCTATTGGTCGAGCTGACGACCCCCGAAACGCCCGTCGTTCCATTACCCCATGTCACCGCACCATAGGAGCCATTCCAGTACGGGTTGTTTACAACATAGTTTCCGTTGCTTAACGCAATCACGTTGTTCGACGACGCGATTAGACTGTTCGTCGCGCTGATCTGCCCCTTGAATCCCGTGGTCCCATTGCCCCAGGTCACCGCATTCCGACTTCCCACGACATAGTTACCGTTGGCCAGCACCGTCACACCGGACACCCCCACTGCGTCATTTGTGTTGCTTCCAATCAGGCTGTTCGTAATGGCGACGACTCCGCGTACTCCTTTCGTACCGTCGCCCCAGGTCGCAGCCCCTTTTCCGTTGCTCCAATCCGGACTGGCGATAACATAGTTCCCGTTGGTCAACGCCTTGACACCTCCGCCGAAGTAGAAGTTTTGACTTCCCCCCACGCTGTCACCCGCCGTCGTTCCGACCAGGCTATTGGTGGCACTAATGGAACCCGTTACACCTGTCGTTCCGCTTCCCCACGTCACCGCGCCGACCCGATTGTTCCAAATCGGACTATCGACAACATAGTTTCCATTGGTCAGCTTTGTGATACCGCTCATTCCCACGTAATCACCCGTTGCGGAACCGACGAGACTATTGGTCGCACTGACAGTTCCTTTCACGCCCGTGGACCCACTTCCCCAAGTCACAGCCCCCCTGTTGCCGTTCCAACTTGAGCTGGTAACAAGAAAGTTTCCGTTGGTCAGGGCGATCACGCCGCTTAAGCCGATCTGGTCTCCCGAATGAGATCCCGAGAGCGTGCTAATCAGTCCCAAGGTTTGGCCGTTATACAAATAAACGGATCCTGCTCCGGTTCCAGTGGCCGTACTACCGCCGCCTGCGTCATCGTTAGGAGAAGTAATGACCACGTTGCCGTTGGATAATACCGTGACAGTCGCCCCGAATTGGTTACCCACCTCGGGGTGAGGATCAGTGAATTGCAACGGCGCACCGCTCAGCAGCAACCGCATCTCGAGCTGTTGCGAGGCCGCTGCGATGCTTCTTCTGACTCGTGGTTGCAGCCTGGCCGGGGTCATTGCCAATTTACGAACTAAAGCATCAAGAAGCGACATCACCAGTCTCTTTGGTTAATTTTCAATCAAGTCAGCGACCCAGGCAGGGTATCGGAACATATTTTCACGTCACTTGCATCCTATTGCAAGGATGATTTTGCTTCGACAACACGATTTTCATTGCTGAGCCTCCACGAAGAATGTTGCGCACGGTAAGAATCTTTCGCGGCGTTGGCCTACTCAGTCGTGGAGGCCCATGTCCACCTGCACGTCAACTCCACTTTCATCACTCGTTGAAAGTCGTCTTGGAGGAACTGGCTTCACCATTTACAGTTCGCTTCTCTCCCATCAAAAAAAATAGAATTCCCTGTTCGTTTCGGGCAAGCAAATTTCCATGCTGGTTCTTCAGTATTTCTACCACCTGATGAAAGGTCATCGCGATGACGCGCAGCCTGGGGGCTGTGCGTTGATATGCGTTTTGGTGTTCCTTGTTAGTGGCTGCGGGACCACGCGGATGTCGGATACTTTACGGACGGGAACCGAGCAGATCCTGTTGTCGGCGGCGATTGATCGGTCGATCAGTGAAATGGATTTCTCTGTTTTGAATGGTAAGGACGTTTTCTTTGACCCACAGTATCTGAAAGGTGTTTCCGACGAAGGATATATCGTCAGTTCCATTCGCCAACGACTGCTGGCGGAAGGGGTGTTCTTAAAGGCTGTTCGAGACGAAGCGACATATGTGGTTGAAGCTCGGGCCGGGGCGATCGGAACAAATCGCCAGGACGTGTTGATCGGAATCCCTCAAACAAGCTTGCCTGCCGGTGCGTTAGCAGCGGGAGTTCCGTCGGTGATTCCCGAGATTCCCTTTGCGAAAAAAACGCTTCAAAAGGGTGTCGCAAAAATTGCGGTCTTTGCTTACAACCAGACGACGGGACAGGCACTGTGGCAATCAGGTGCCAGTCCGATTACAGCCGATGCCCGAGATACCTGGGTGCTTGGTACCGGTCCATTCCAGCGGGGGTCAATCTATACCGGTGCAAGTTTTGCGGGGCAACGAGTCAGCTGGTGGAAGAAGTCAGGCTCGTCAATTTCGCGTCCGCCAGCTTCTGGTATTGCGACAAATGTCGCTCAAGTCTTCCCGGAAGATCCCAGCGTCGTACCGCCGGGGCCACCCAAAGCATTAGCTAAGAATCCCGGAGAAAATAAGGCAACCCCTGCATCGTTCACGCCAGGCGTTGCGCCCAGTCTGCCACAACCAGGTCGCGTTCCGCCGACAACTCCTCCCACGTCGACATCCCCCGCAGCAGCATCCGGGTTTACCTCAAGTACTTTTAACATCCAGGGGACAACGGATAACACTGGTTCATCGGGTGGAAACGCCGCTGCCGCCGGTGCTGCGGCAGGAATTATGATGTTCAAGTCACCGCCGAAATAGCCGTCAAGGTCTGGCGTTTTATTGGGGAACTCCTGACCTCTGGTTGTATGGGAAAGAGATTCTCGAACAACGTGCAAAGCGTTAGGCGGAAGAGCCCCGATTTTGATTCTGGGCTCTTCCCGCGATTTTAATGCTGGTTTTATTCCTTGTTACCAATGTATTTCGCATCGCCAAACCCGAGAATCGGGAAGAAGATGAATCCTAAAAACGCGAGTCCCAAACCGAACAGAGGACCTTTTCCGAAGTTCTTTGCGAAATCGATAAAGGCGATAATCGCCACAATTACGCCAACAAAGGGGATTATTAACAGGATCACCCACCAGGCCGGTCTGCCTGCGATCTTCAACATCACAATGGCATTGTAAATTGGAACGATCGCCGCCCAACCGGGTTCGCCAGCTTTGACGAACGTTTTCCACATCCCGGCGATCACAAAGATCACGAACGCCAGAAAGATCAGCGGAACGATCAAGGCCGCGATCCCGCCACTACCGTCGTCCGCCGCTTGTGCTAAAACCGCAATTTGAACCCAAGACATTCTACTGATCCCCTTTTTCGATTTGAGTCGCCCGACCTAAATCGAGACAGACAACCAACTCGCGATTCGAAAACCGACCACTAAACAGACACCTGTTTAGAAACTGCGGCCAGACTATTCTGTCGAGTTTGTAATCGCAATAAAAATATTCGGGCAACCGAATATTTTTCGGGAATTCAATGCAGAAAAACGCGACCACTTTATCACGGCCTAACCAGCGGGCGCACGGTGGTGCCAGCCCGTTTCGCGTTCGTACATTCTGGCTGTACGAAACAATCGGTCTTCTTCAAAAGGAGCAGCCAGTAGCTGTAATCCGATAGGCAGATTCGATGTCGTGAACCCACAGGGGATTGAGATCCCTGGTATTCCTGCCAGGTTTGCGCTGATCGTGTAAATATCCGAGAGATACATTGCGAGTGGATCGCTGGTTTTTTCGCCGATTTTGAATGCGGCGGTTGGAGTCACCGGACCGGCGATGACATCGACCTTTTCGAATGCCGCGTCGAAATCACTTCGGATCAAACGGCGAACTTGCAAGGCCTTGGAATAGTACTTTTCCGCATAACCTGCCGACAATGAGAAAACACCGAGCATAATCCGGCGTTTCACTTCATCTCCAAATCCCTCAGCTCGACTGGCTTCATACATTTCCACCAGGCTGTTACCGAATTCTTCCGCCCGGTGCCCGTAGTGAACTCCGTCGTACCGAGCGAGGTTGCTGGATGCCTCGGACGTGGCAACCAGATAATACGTGGCGATCGCATACTTGGAATGCGGTAAATGAACATCCTTGATTTCGGCTCCAAGTGATCGATAGACAGCGAGTGCGTCTCGCACAGCCCGCTCGATTTCGGAATCGAGGCCCTCAGCAAAATGTTCGACGGGAACCCCGATCGTTAATCCCGCGAGCGGTAGATCAAACGACTGACTGAAGGCGGGAACGGGCTGCCGAACACTTGTCGAATCCCGAGGGTCATGTCCCGAAATCGCTTCGAGCAATGTTGCGGCCCCCTGTACGTCGGTGGCAAACGGGCCGATCTGATCGAGTGAACTCGCGTAGGCCACCAACCCATATCGAGAGATTCGCCCGTAGGTTGGCTTCATTCCGACGATCCCGCAAAGGGCCGCTGGCTGACGTATTGAACCGCCAGTATCGCTGCCGAGTGACAGTGGCGACATCCGAGCGGCGACGGCAGCCGCCGAACCACTGCTCGACCCACCGGGAATTCGTTCCAGATCCCAGGGATTTCGAGTAGATCCGTATGCGGAATTCTCACCGGACGAACCCATGGCGAACTCGTCCATGTTTGTTTTGCCAATCAAAACGGCGTCGGCCTGTCTCAACTTTGTGATCGCATGAGCATCGTAGGGAGGAATGTATTTCTGCAGCATCCGACTGCCGCAAGTGGTCGGATGACCTTTCGTGCAAAGCACATCCTTGATTGCAACGGGAATCCCCGCCAGTAAACCGACTTGTTTTCCGGCAGCCCGTTTCCGGTCGACTGCTTCCGCCTGCTTGATCGCGTCGTCATAGTCGACATGTAGAAACGCATGAACCGACGGATCGTTCTTGCGGATCGACTCCAGGCAGCTGGCCGTTAGATCAACGCTACTGATTTCATTTGAGTTCAACCGACCAAGCAGTTCCGCGAATGTCAAAGTCGTCAAAGAAACATTCCTCTTGGTAGGGTGGGACAAGTCTTCGAAGTCCCACCATCGTTTGATATACGTCCGGAATTGGCCAAACCGTCGACCGAGATTGTGGGACAAGTCTTCGGAGTCCCACAATCATTTGATCGCGTAATTCAGCAGAAAAGACTGTGAAGGTGGGACTTCGAAAACTTGTCCCACCCTACGACCTAGGACCTACGACCATACGCTGCCGCCCGTCAAATTCCAACGAAAAAAGCACGATCAAGACCAACGCCTCGTCGTGCTTCAGGAAACTGTATTCAGATCGCTACGATTACTTCTTCGCTTGCGCGGCCTTGAGTACAGCAACGCGTTCTTCCAGATTGTAGAACGGGCTGAGTCGGCGAACTTTCGTCGCAAGGACGGCTTTGTCAGCTTGTACCGTCGCTTTCATGTACTTGGCGATCAATTTCTGAATTTTCACCTTACGTTGGCGTCGTTTAGCGATTTCGCGATCTCGTTCAATGCGCGGCATGTTTCAATGTCTTCTTCGGAGCAGGATTCAAAAGGAAACCGTAATTCGAACGGGCACAAGCTGGTGACTAGCGCAACTTCTTATGGCAAGTCTTGCAGCGAACACGCATGCGAACAAGTTTGTTACATTTTGGACAACGTTTGGCTTTGCGAGCCAGCTTCAATTTCGTCCGTGGACGGTAAACCATGCCAATACCCTCGTGCCCTAGCCCCAAGTGGAACAGAGCGAATTATCCTGATTAACAGCTGCAAGCAGGGCCATTTGAGCCCTGTCGCCTGAACCGAAATCGCGTAAACCAGATCTGCAACAGGAGTTCGGAAGTAATGTTTTCCGGAAAACGAGTGCGCCAAAAGGACCACGAACGAAATCGGGTCGGGCAGTCTAATCATTGAGTATCGGCCATGCAAGCGACGTCGCGATTTGTTTGCATTTCTTCTGCCTTCTCCAAGGATTTGAGATTCCGAAATTCATCGAATCTTGATATTCTCTGGTGTTGGCGGTTCGATTCGCTGGGACGATTTTTCAAGTGGGTCTTGAGGCATCGTGAATAGAGCTGCTGACGATTGCAGTGTTTTGGGTGTTTTTTTGAGAACCGTTGCTTGGTCCGCTAACAGTTCTCGCAGTTTTCGTCGACGTGTTCGGGTTTGAACGCGCCACAGAAACAAGATTGACTTAGTCAAGCACAATGTCCGATAGACTTTGATAGTCCGGAGATTGTGGCCAAATCGAGTCCGTTTTTTCCGTGGACTGTGACTTTGCAAGTTAAGTGTGAAGGTCCCAGTCGAATGAAACTGTTTGATCTGTCAGTGAGCGGCATGGAATGCCGGAACAAGAGTGGAAAGGCGTTGGAACGGGGAATCTGTTTCCAAAGTCATCGCGGGGTCAGGCTATGATGGCTGGTTCCGACTCACAACGCGTGGTTGTCACGGGTGTTGGAGTTGTATCACCGATTGGTATTGGTCAAGACGCTTTCTGGCGAAATTTAATCGCTGGAAGGTCGGGGATCGACTTATTGACGGCATTCCCGTCTGGGGGACTTCCGTCAAAGTTGGCTGCCGAAGTTCATGATTTTGACCCATTGGAACACATCTACCAACGAAAATTTCTGAAAGTGATGTCTCGCGACATCCAATTAGGGGTCGCCAGCGCCTCAATGGCCATGTCCGACGCCGCTCTGCCGCAAGGCTCAATCGACCCCGAACGACTGGGTGTCGAATTCGGCGCAGGACATATGTCGGCCACACCGGAAGAATTGGCTGATGCCTCACGCCATCTGCAACAGACGGCTGACGGGGTCTCGTTTGACGGCTGGGCCGAAGACGGCTTGGGCGAGATCGCTCCACTCTGGCTGCTGAAACAATTGCCGAACATGCCAGCCTGCCACGTCGCCATCGAACATGATGCGCGTGGTCCTAACAACACAATCACCAGTTGCGAATCGTCAGCTCTTTTGGCCCTTGCCGAAGGGATGCGAGTCATCGAGCGTGGTGCCGCCGACGTCATGATCGTCGGGGCTTGCAGCTCGTACATTCATCCACTGGAAATTGCTCGACTGAATTTGTACGACACGCTGTCTCCTGGTGACGACCCGCGGTTTGCCTGCCGACCTTTTGATCTCGATCGAGACGGGACCGTCGCTGGTGAAGGGGCTGCCTCGTTCGTACTTGAACGATACGATCACGCGATCCTCCGTGGTGCACCAATCTACTGTGAAGTTTTAGGCGTCGGGGCCGGTTGCGATGGAAGCGATCCCGCAAACCGTGCCAATGGCTTAGGTCTTGCCCGATCAATCAACGCTGCTCTCAAACGATCGAACCTGACGCCGCGTGACCTCGGTCACATCAACGCACACGGCAAGGGAACTCGGAAAGACGACATCGCCGAGTCACGAGCTTACTATCAATCATTGGGAAGTGTCGCCGAGTCGATTCCTGTGACAGCTCTGAAAAGCTATTTCGGCCACTTTGACGCAGGAGCGGGGGCTGTTGAACTTGCCGGTAGCCTGTTGGCAATGCGACACGGTCACTTGCCGATGACTCTGAATTACCGAACGCCTGACCCGCTATGTCGATTGAACATCATTCATGACGAACCGCTGAAAATGACGAACGGCATTGCCCTTAGTGTGAATCGAACCCGCATGGGCCAAAGCGCCGCTGCGGTCATTCGTGCCATTTGAAGTTGAGTGGCCGAAGCCCCACTCCCCTGCGGGGGTGGTCATCGGGACTTTGCCCTAGCCCGGGTTATTCGTTAGCACGACACGCACGCGAGGGTCTTGCATTGTCCTCGCTTGCGCGTCGGGCTAGCGTTTCAGCGTGTATTTTGTGATAAAATTTTAACTCCATATCAATAGTGCCCTAGAACCAAGAACATCGTTGAAACGCCAATCATTGCGCTGCTGCATTGGCTCGTTAACCACCCCCGCAGGGGATGTGGGGTTTAAGATGATCTTGAAGGAATTTGATGCATGTCTGGCAAGTCGAAACCATTAACGATCGGGTTCGTGGGTGCGGGCCAGATGGCTACAGCGCTGGCCAAGGGTTTTTTGGCGGCGGGTACTTTGTCCCCGGCGTCGATCGTCGCCCGTGACGTCGTCCCCGCCGCAGGTGAGCGTTTCGTCGAAGTCACCGGTGGTCGGTTGGTTTCGTCCACTCGTGATGTCGCCCAAGAATCGAATGTGATCTTTCTGGCTGTCAAACCGCAACAGATGGAGGCCGCCTTGGCAGATTTGCAAGACGTCATTCGCCCAGACCATTTGATTGTTTCGATCGCTGCTGGAGTTTCACTCAAAACAATGGCCGCTGGACTGAGTCAGGACACACGATTAATTCGCGTGATGCCCAACACCCCTTGCCTGGTTGGCAGCGGTGCCAGTGCCTTCAGTCGAGGAGCCAACGCCACTAACGATGACGCCGCATTGGTGCAAAAGCTTTTGTCGAACGTAGGCCTCGCGGTGGAGGTTCCCGAAAAGTTATTGGATGCTGTAACAGGACTTTCCGGAAGCGGTCCCGCCTACGTTTACCAGATCATAGAAGCCCTGAGTGACGGAGGAGTCCGCATGGGCCTGCCTCGGGATACGGCGACAAAACTGGCCGCACAAACGGTCCTCGGTGCCGCACAGATGGTACTTACGACGGGCCAACATCCCGGTCCCCTAAAAGACGCAGTAACAAGTCCCGGCGGCACAACAATCGCCGGTTTACACGAACTCGAAAGAGGGGGCCTGCGGGGAATCCTGATGGACGCAGTCGAAGCCGCAACAGAACGTGCCCGCGAGCTAGACGCAAAATCTTGATGACGTCAAATGCGCCGTCCCGAGTCCAAGTGGGGTAGGACATGTCTTCGAAGTCCAACCAATCTTCGCGTCTTATTCATGCAGTCAACAATGCAGAAACACGAGTGAACGACACTGATTGCGAATCCTGAGTGTTAAATAGCGTGCTTTGCGTAAGTGCGGTACCCAGGCTGGGTCTGAGATCGATTTCTCCAAAACTCGTCCATTGGTTTTGTGTCGCTGATTTCATCGGCGACGAGTT
>CAILLA010000146.1 GCA_903834925.1 uncultured Schlesneria sp. | reverse complement strand
TTCCGTTGATCGTCCTGATTGACCACAACAGTGCCAGTGCCAGCGAAATCTTCGCGGCGGCAATTCAAGAAAATCATCGAGGTCTGATCGTCGGCGAAACGTCTTATGGCAAAGGGACGGTTCAGACATTGTTCCCGCTACAGACATTTCCCGCCGCGTTGAGATTAACGACCGCCAAGTTTTACAGTCCCGAAGGACGCGAAATGGCCGGTGTCGGAGTCACACCTGATATCAAGGTTTCAGCCAAACCAGCGGAAGTCCGTCAGGCTGATGAGGTTTTGAATGAAGCGATACGTCGAATGGAAGAACAGCGAACAAAATCACTTAACGAAGGATTTCGACGTTCGACAGACGCAAATACGGATGCTCATCTCGCCGTATGACGGCGGCATTGATCAGGATTGATTGCATAAATCGGACAAGAAGTCGGCGATGAAGACGGATTGATGGACCACGAGGGCCATCAACCCGTCTTCATCGTTTAACCGCGCCTCGAAGAGAAGCGGTTAAACGGCGTCACGGACAAACCCGAGGCGTCATTGTTCGTCATCGCAGAGGTGAAGCTCATCAATGCCGCTCAGGGGGTTTTAACGGTTAAGCTTCCATCTGAAGGTTCCTGACGCAATTTCTTGTCGTTCTTAGCGAAAAAAATCCGCCGACAACCATTTTTTTGTCCGGCAACGCTAATTCCTACGTTCTTGATCATGACGGCCGCTTTACAGGACGGAAAACGAACACCCTTGCCCTGTCCACGCTGGACCCCGACCCCGGGGACTCACCCTCGTGTCACGGTCGCCGTGGTTGATCGTCGTCCGCACTGGACCGTCGAATTTCATGAACACGTTTTGATGTCGATAATTGCGCCATGGGAAGAATGCAGTGAAGGAATTTTCAGTGAATTCCCAAGGTCACCATAAATTCCAGAAGATTTTCGCAACCAGTCCGTTTGCACGAAGGCGAGTTGCTCCTGTTCGAGTCGGTTCTAAGCTGAGAGGGCTGTTATGTCACGTAAGATTTCCGCAGTTGTTTGCCTGCTGTTAGCGAGTTCGACCGTATTTGGTCAGGCACCGAAAAAGGAGGTTGCTGGACGGACCGCTGGTGAGGCCAAAGAGTTAGCTCCTGGTATGGTCTTTCACTGGTGTCCGCCAGGGACGTTTACGATGGGAAGCCCGGCATCAGAATTAGGGTTCAATGAAACGCGAGACAGCCAAGAGGATCAGGTTAAGGTCCGTCTGAGCAAGGGATATTGGTTAGGCGAAACGGAAGTGACACAAGATCAATGGTCAAAATTAATGGGGACGAGTCCCTGGAAGGAACAAACTTTCCTGAAGGAAGGATCAAGTTATCCGGCAACAAATATTAGCCACGACGATGCGATCGCGTTTGTAAAGAAGTTGACTGACCAGGAACGACGCGCAGGTCGGCTTCCTGCCGGATGGCATTATGCATTACCAACAGAGGCACAATGGGAATACGCGTGTCGTGCCGGAACGACAACGAAATATAGCTTTGGAAGCAGTGAATCCGATTTGGGAACGTATGCGTGGTTCGACAAGAATACGAAGGAAATCGGCGAGGAGTTTGCACATGAAGTCGGAATGAAAAAGCCGAACGCCTGGGGCCTGAAGGATATGCACGGGAATGTGTGGGAGTTGTGTTCGGACTGGTGGGGCTATGGGCGAACCGGAGGTGCTGATCCCGTCGGGCCCCCTAACTCGAAACTCAACCGCCGAGTGTTGCGTGGCGGCAGCTGGTTCGGCCCGGCACTGGGAATGCGGTCGGCATTACGCGATGCCAGCGAGCCCGCCGACCGGAGCAACCTCGTTGGCTTCCGTTGTGCCCAAGTTCCATCGAGCAAGTAGAGGGCGTAGCCTGGTGAGGTATCTGATGTGCGGCGAAAACAAAGGGGACAGATAGTGAGAGTGGCGTCTGGGTACAAAGGCATAAGAGAAGTACCACTTGGCGAGGATTGCTTCTTACAGAATCCATTCCAGGTGCGGGGAGCAAGCCGGGTATGTAAATCTCAGCCATCCTGCAAATGTCAAATGGCTTAGAGCGGTCGCATTGGTCGAGGATTTCACACTTGACGTAATTGAGATGGCAATTGATCGCCCGCAATACGTTTGCCACTAACGTATTGCGGGCGAAAATCAATCGCGATGACGCCAGCCTTCAGTTGCCATTCAGGCCCCTTATCTTGAGAATGTCCAGTGTCCCATAACTTCACTCGACCAGGCAAGCAGACACTTGTCGCCGTCGATGTGTCCGTTGTATTCCATGAAAGAGGTGCGTCCCCAAGGTCGGCGGCGCGGGCGTGGTCTTGATCACTCCGACGAAATCCGCAGCGACGGCATTGGCTCGATTGTGTCACGGCTATCGCGTTCAAGTCCCGGATTCAAACCAGGAGTCCGAACTTTTATCGGAGACCAATGATGGCGACTTACCATAAAAAAGAGAATTGGCTGGAAGTTAGCCGGACGATGCTTCCCGGTCTTCCGTCGCGTTCGCGTCTGGTCGTGCAGGATGTTTCCCCTGAACAATTCGAGGTAACGTTTCAGCCTTGGAAATCGGCCTCGCTGTTTTCTGTCTTCACTTCCAAGCCGCCGCAACGCATTCGACTGACCCGACATCAGATCGCCGTATTTGAAGATGTCGAAACGCAAGTCAATCGCGAACTCAACCAATATGGCCGCTTCGGCATCAAAAGAGAAGACTGCGGAGACGATTTCAAATCACAGCTCGTGTTGATCAAAGGCGGAAGCGAATTCACGCTGGTCCAAGAGCCACAGTTGCGGGAAACCGATTTGACATGGCTCAAACTTCGCTTCAACGAATGGCTCGGCTGGGAATTTCCAAGCCACTGCGTCAATTGCGGCCGACCATTACATGCGTATGATTTGGAATGGCCGCTGCGAAGTATCGATTGCTCCGTTTGCGATTTCGAAGGACCGGCTCCCAATCCGTTTGAACCGAACACCCAGCCTCCACCGCCGGTTTCGTCATGTCCCAGTTGTGCGGGAGAAATCTGGCTGCGCGACGTGAATCGCAAGACGGGTGGAAGCCATTGCCGCCGCTGTGGATGGGCCAGCGAGGCACTCCCCAAAAACCGCGACGAACAAAACTATTTCTTCGAAGTCTTGAAAACCGCTTTCGAGTTCGGATTGGGCCTTGCGTTTCGCAACACCGAAAACTTGGTTCCCGAAGAGATCATCCGTGCGGAATTCCCTCGCCCTCAGGAAGCCCTGACCCTGTTAGAGCACGAAGGCTTGATTACGTATTCCGAAGAAAAGTTGCCGATCGTAGTGTTCAATCGCTGGCGAACAACTTGCGTTAAGTTCACGGCCATTGTGCTGGTGATGATGACGTTGATCGTGACGGGACTTTTGATTTCCGCGTGGAGTGTCTGGGCCCAACAACGGACATCGGGACAACTTCTTACTTTAGTCTTTTACCACACGCTGGCGATGGTCGTTACGTCGAGCTTGGGGGGGCTGGTGTGGTGGGCCAATCACCGTACGCAACTGATTTTTGCGCCGACCTCTCTGTATTGGCGTGTGGGAACGCAAAAACGCCTGATCAACTGGCAAACCCTAACCGCAGTCGCGGTCGCGCAAGGAGGTTGGATCCCCGTGGTGTTCTTAAAACACGGCGGCGCTGGCCTTGGACTGGCAACGCCGTCCCATTCCATCGCGAAAGCCTTGGCACGGCTATGCCAGATTCATCGTGAAGCAGCTTCGCGGTAGTCTGTTCCCACGATCGGAGAAAACAAAGGGGACAGAACCGCGAATACAACAGAATCGAAGAGAAGACTCTTGAACAGAAGGCCGCGGACGTAACGAAGCGAAGAAGACTCGACATTCGCGAAGCGGGGCTTCTAAGAGAGGCGTTATCAAGCTGGAGCTTGGCAACGAGATAACCAACAAGATAACGATAGAGATATCGCGACGCGATCACCATCGTGGTAGCACTTGCAGTTCAGGCTTGCGGTTGGTCTATTGGTCTGCGAACGTCGTCCTGGCAACGCTTTCTATTCATCATTGTCGAAGTCTTTTTTTCACTGGAGTCGTACCTTGAAACATGTTCTGAGTCGACGTGATTTTCTTGAAGCGGCTGTCGCGGCGGGAACGGCTGCCGCAGGTATTGGTGCGGTCTCTGGTCAAAAGATGGTCTTGGCGAAAGAGCCGCGAAGTGCGAATGAGAAATTGAATCTGGCGGTGATTGGTGTTGCCGCTCGAGGAGAGGCCAACTTGAACGGTGTTTCTTCGGAAAACATCGTTGTCCTGTGCGATATTGACGACCGCAGACTGAATGCCGCTGGAAGCAAGTTTCCCAACGCTAAGCGAGTTTTCGATTTTCGCGAAGCACTCGAAGTTCCGCATCTCGATGGACTCGTCTGCAGTACTCCAGACCATACGCATGCGATCGTCGTGGCTGCGGCATTGAAGAAGGGGCTTCCCGTCTATTGCGAGAAGCCGCTGACTCATTCTGTGTGGGAGTCTCGTCAACTGCGGAAACTCAACGCTGCAGCACGGGTTCCGACACAGATGGGAAATCAGATTCATGCCGAAGCGAACTATCGCCGCGTTGTCGAAATTATCAGGGCAGGAACAATCGGATCGGTGAATCGTGTCCACGTCTGGCTGGGAAGTGGCGTCCAATCTTTCCCTGCGGTCAAAACGTCTGATCCGCCAGCTTACGTTCATTACGACCAGTGGATCGGACCGGCACCTTATCGTCCGTTCAGCGAAACTCATTTTCATTTTAACTGGCGTTATTGGTGGGATTTTGGCGGAGGTCAACTTGGTGACTTTGGCTGCCATTTCATGGATCTTCCCTTCTGGGCACTGGAATTAGGGGCACCGACGTCGGTGGCAGCCATTGGCGAGAAGGGGCACGATGGGGACAATGAATGCCCCATGCGAATGCGAGTTGAATACAAATTTCCTGCTCGCGGCGATATGCCTCCAGTGCATTTGACCTGGTCTCACGGCGGGTGGATGCCTGAAGGAGCTGAAGTTTACAAGATGGGTTCGGCAGTCTTGTTTGAAGGAACGGATGGCCGCTTGATTGCCGATTACGGAACACACAAGCTGTTCATGCAAGAAGGAAAGACTGCGGCACCGGTCAAACCGTGGATTGAGAATTCCGTCGCTGGGCATCACGCTGAATGGTTGACCGCCATTCGAACGAACGGCAGCACGTCATCGCATTTTGAGTATGGTGGAAACCTGACGGAAGCAGTGCTCCTGGGGAATGTCAGCTACCGGGCAGGGACCCCGATTGCGTGGGATACGAAAGCGTTTAAGACAGATTCTGCAAATGCAGACGCGTATCTCAAACGAGAATACCGACCCGGCTGGTCGATTTAGATCGGCTCGCGTCACTGAGATTTGATTCGATAAGCACCGGCACATTCAGCGATCGAAATTGTTTTACAGTAGGCCGATCCGATTTTAAAATTGACATCGACGTCATGGCGTCAATGTATGATGCTTTGGCGAATTGTTTCGTAAATGGGCATGCCGGACAAATCAATCATCAACAACGAGTAATCCATGGCCGAGTTTCGATACGTCGCACGTGAGCTTTCCGGCCTGCAGGTCGAGGGGACTGTTTCGGCGGCATCAGAGCGTGAGGCATTGGGATCGCTCGCCGCGAAGAACCTGTTTCCCGTCTCGATCAATATGGCCGATTCGGCCAAGGCGCATCACGCCAATAAGCGACGACGCGTTCCCGCCCGAATTCTCACCGTATTCTACACTCAGTTGGCTGACCTTCTTCGGGCTGGGGTGCCGTTGCTCAGGTCACTTGATCTTCTCGTCAAACAAACTCGACAAATGACGCTAAAGCTTGTGGTCCAAGAAGTTCGTGACCAGGTCGCTGACGGAACACGGTTGGCGGAAGCCTTGCGACAGCACCCAACGGTCTTTAACGAACTGACGATCAGCATGGTTCGTGCAGGCGAGGAAGGGAGTTTTCTGGAAGAGTCATTACAACGGGTTGCCGATTTTACGGAGCACCAGGAAGAGCTTAAGGGGCGAGTTGTCGGGGCGATGGCTTACCCAGCGTTTCTCGTCGTTGTTGGTGGTTTGATTCTTGTCGGGATGTTGATTTTCTTCGTTCCAAAGTTTGAGCCGCTGTTCGAAACGATGAGAGCCGAGGGAACGCTCCCGTGGGCGACGATCGCTCTGTTGACTGCCAGCGGTTTTTTCAAGAAATACAGCTGGGTTGCGATCGGTTTGATTGTTCTGGCTTTCTATTTCGCTCAACGTTATTTCGCGAACGATATCGGAAAGCTACGGCTGGATGAAATTCGCTTAAAGATTTTCGGAGTCGGCCGAGTCATTCGCAGCTTGGCGGTCGCACGATTTTGCCGAGTCCTTGGAACCCTACTCAAAAACGGCGTACCGATTTTGACGGCATTGAATATTGCGAAGGACGCGACGGGAAATCGAGTGATCAGCGCGGCAATCGCTCAGGCTGCAGATCACGTCTCATCGGGACGTACACTCGCGCAGCCTTTGGCGGAATGCGGTCAGTTTCCAGTCGATGTTCTGGAAATGATTGCCGTGGGAGAGGAGGCAAACAATCTCGAACAGGTGCTGGTTGGAATTGCCGACAAGATGGAACGTCAGACGAATCGACAGCTGGACATGGTTGTTCGACTTTTGGAGCCGTTGATGCTGGTCGTCATGGCAGGCGTGATCCTGTTCGTGCTGATCGCGTTGATGTTGCCAATCTTCAACAGTTCGTCGATGACCGCCATCGAAACCATTGTTGGGCGATCGGTTTGCTGAGGCAGCGAATTTCTCTCGAACTGCGACGCGAGACTATCGAAGCGAAACCTCGGCAAACAGCTCAAGCATCGCTTCGAGAGGCAATCCTACGACGTTGCTCAGGCTTCCTTCGACTCGCTCGATAAACACGCTTGCGGCCCCTTGAAGGGCATACCCGCCTGCTTTGCCTCGCGGTTCACCCGTGAGCAGGTACCAGTTCAGCCAGAGCTCGACATTCGCTCGGAAAGTGACTTGTGTCTCAACAACCCTTTCGGCTGTTCGGCCGTCGGGTGTTATGACATGTAACGCGGTCGCAGCGCAATGCGTCTTGCCAGCATAATAATCAAGGAACCAGTTTCGAACGATTTCACGCCATTCGTCTGTTTCCGGTGGTTGGCCTAAGACAATCGGCTGCCCGATTGAGTTCTTGACAATCACTGTCGTATCGGCGGCGATGATTAATGTGCGGGGTCGCTCGTAAAGCTCCGATTCTTCTTGGTTAAGTTGTCGCTGGACTTGTTCGGCTTTGTGCCGAGCGATCTCCAGCATCCGAAACTTGATGCTTTCCATGTCCTGGCAATCGTCGAAACCGGCTTCGGCTGCCGATTCTGGCGGACGGACCGCAATTAATTCTGGATGAATCACAAGTTGCAAAAGCTCCAGCCGACGTGGTGATCGAGAAGCGAGGATGTAGCGACGAAACGACATGATGACTCTTAGCGGTGTTGATTTGGTCAAGATCTTCAGCAATTCATTGGTTTCCCAACCCAGAATACAGAGATCGCCACATGATTGCGCGTCAGGCAATTCATGCAGGCTGTACGTGGTTCTCATTAAAAATGTTTTTTCTGTCTGCAAAGAAAATCGTTGACAATTGCCCCCGTGGACTCAACAATGCCCAGCTGGGAATGCAATTGCTTGCGCCCCACTCGCGGTGGTAGTTGGTGTGAACAAAACAACGTGTTCATGTGTATCGGATTGTGGAGCTAACTGATGTCGTTTGACTTTGACGTTGACGAAATGGACCCGGAACTGGACTTGGCCGGCGAGGACTTCGACGGTTCTGATTTGGGTGAAGAAGCGATTTTCGAGGAAATCGACTTTGATTCACTTGGTATTGATCCAGGGGGCCCAACCGTCGCAAAGCCTGGTTCTGAAGAAAAAGTGCTGATGTTGGCAGCCAGATACGCTGCCGGAGTTCCGCTTTGGCACGAAAATGACTGTTACGATCATAGCCCCGGTGCGATTCCTCGCCTGATCCAAAAGGGTTGATTTTTCCCAATTTGACTTTGAGCCCCGGCAAGCATGACTTGTTTGCCGGGGCTTTTTTCTTAGCTAAGTCGATTCCTTGCAATTATCGTGGTTCAGCTGTAAAAGATTTCTTGAAATTTAGTATCAGCAATTATCAAGTTTTGATGTAGAACCTCGAACCTACTGCGGAGTTGCTTGGATGGCCAGTAAACCGGTGCCAAAAAAGGCCGTAAAGAACAGTGTCGCACCGGCTTCCGCCAAAACCACGACCAGTTCTGCGCCCCGTGCCGCAGCAACTTCGGCGACGGAAATGGCGAAACTGGATTCGGAAATCCTCAAGTTGATCAATCGTCGTGCTGCCGCAACGGCGAAATTGATTGAATCTGATCCGAACTGGTGGTCAGCGACTTACGATCCACGGTCTGACGATGATTTGCTGAAAAGAATTGAAGGCGAAAACCAGGGGCCATTGCCTGCTGATGCTGTTCGAGGCGTTTTTCGTCAGGTTTTAAGTGCCGTCAGAAACCGAGTCCGCCCACGTCGTGTAACGTACCTTGGGCCAGCTTTCAGTTTTACGCATATGGCTGCGGTAGAGCGGTTTGGGGAGTCATCCGATCTGATTCCTGTAAATACTATTGCGGCAGTTTTCGAAGAAGTGAACCGTGGCCACGCCGACTTCGGCGTAGTGCCGATCGAAAACAGCACCGACGGGCGGATTATCGATACACTGGATATGTTTACTCGGCTTCCGCTCAGAATTTGTGGTGAGATTCAATTATGTATTCACCACAACCTCCTCGGAAAAGTCTCCCGCGGTGAAATCAACGAGGTTTACAGCAAGCCGCAAGCACTTTCGCAATGTCGCGACTGGCTAAGCCGAAACATGCCACAAGCAAGGCTAATTGAGGTTACCAGTACATCGACGGCAGCGCAGTTGGCTCGTGATAAGCCAGGTGCTGGAGCGATCGCGAGTCGTCAAGCGGCAGTCGAGTATGGATTGCAGATCCTTGCCGATTCGGTTGAAGACAACAAAAACAATGTCACTCGATTTGCGATGATTGGTGACAAGCCAGTTGGTCCGACCGGACGGGACAGAACGTCGTTGTTGCTTCAAATCGGTGATAAGCCTGGTGCGTTGGCAGATGCATTGGCCTCTTTTAAGCAAAATAAAATTAATTTGACCTGGATTGAATCCTTCCCTTTGCGAGGGGCAGAAAGCGGTTATATTTTCTTTATTGATTGCGAAGGCCATGCAAAAGACGCCAAGGTGAAACGAACTTTGGAAGAACTTGAACGTCAAGCGGTTCGTATGGAAGTGCTGGGCTCGTATCCTCGCAGTGAAATGATTGGGTAATCAGTTGACACGGACGCTTTTTATCGTCGGTAATTGGAAGATGAACACAACTCTGCAGTCTGGGCAGTCGCTCGCTGCAGAGATCGTGCATGGACTTGCGCAGGGTGTGTCGGGTGTTGATGTGGGTGTTTGCCCCCCCGCTCCTTACTTGATCCCGATTGCTGAAAAGATTCGCGGGTCCCAAGTCTTACTCGGCGGCCAAAACGTTTCCCCTGAGAAGCCCGGGGCGTTTACTGGCGAAGTCGCGATTGAAATGCTGCTCGATGTCGGTTGCCAATGGGTTATCCTGGGGCATAGTGAGCGACGTCAGTTTTTCGGCGATACTGACGAAGTGATCAACAAAAAGTTGATCGCGTCAATCGAACGTGGTCTCAATGTCATTTTTTGTATTGGCGAGTTGCTGGAAGATCGAAAAACCGGCCGAACCGAATCCGTGCTGGAAACGCAACTCACTAATGGGTTGCTGAACTTGTCTTCCGAGCAGATGGCCAAGGTTGTCATTGCTTACGAGCCAGTCTGGGCTATTGGAACAGGTGTTACGGCTTCACCCGAGCAGGCTGAAGAAACCCATGCGTACATTCGCAAATGGCTTGCCAGCCGATTTGGCCAAGCGGTCGCCGACGCCACCCGAATCCAATACGGGGGAAGCGTCAAGGGGGACAATGCAAAGGAACTGCTTGCAAAGCCGAACATTGACGGGGCCTTAGTCGGCGGAGCCAGTTTGAAATCGGATCAGTTCCTGGCCATCATTCGTGCTGCCGAAGAGATTGCAAAAACACATTAACACTTCTGTTTTGACCAGTCTTCCTGTTTTGTGCTGATGGAAGAACGGCGTCAAACACGTTAGCGAATCATCTGCTCTATTCTGACGATGGAAAGACGACGGTTTCATGATCACGTTCTCGTACTTATTGATGACCCTTCTAATGTTTGCCGGCCTGTTTCTTATTGGCCTCATTTTATTGCAACGAGGCCGAGGGGGCGGGTTAGCCGGCGCGTTTGGTGGAATGGGTGGCCAAAGCGCTTTTGGAACAAAAGCCGGCGATGTTTTTACTCGAATTACAATCGGCGTCGCTGCCGCATGGATTCTTCTTTGTGCGGGAAGCGTCGTTGCCTTGCATAACTCGACGGGTCAACGTGCTACCGGACTTCCGGATCGGCCAAAAGCAAAAGCAGGCGAAGATTCTAAGGCAAAAGGAAGTACAACGAACGACTCTTCTCAAGACGAAACTACAGATGATGGCGATAAAGACAATCTGAAGCTCGATCTGGATTCTGAAACTAAACCGGAAACGAAATCTGAGACTCCAGACAACAAAAAGCCTGTGGTTGAAGACGAAGTGAAGAAACCAGAGGCTGACAAGAAAGATCTCGAACCAGTGTCGCCATCCGATGCCGAGAAGAAGACAGAAAATCCCGCTCCCGAAGGCGAGAAGAACTGAGAAAACTCGAATATTGTCGAATCGGTCGACAATGGTTCGAACGTTTTTGTCAGTGATCGGAAGTTGCCTCTTTTCAGGTGCAAGTTCGTGCTGCTGAGTATGACGGGATATGGCGAATCGATTGTT
Source organism: uncultured Schlesneria sp. (assembly GCA_903834925.1). GTDB lineage: Bacteria > Planctomycetota > Planctomycetia > Planctomycetales > Planctomycetaceae > Schlesneria. Next base: position 69,349 of record CAILLA010000146.1, on the reverse strand, counting down.
CAGAACGAACAAGGGTTTTGTCGTGTCGAAATTCGAACGGTGAACAACCGGCACTTCAAGTTGTCGCTGCGGTGCCCCGATGGATTTCTTCAGCAGGAAGCAGAATTCGAGCGCCTGCTTCGCGAGACAATTTCCCGAGGGTCTGTGTATCTCTCGTTGAAAATCGATCAGTCCGGCGATTCCGCTGGACCTCGATTGAATACAGAAGTGTTGAAATCTTATTGGACTCAACTTAACGACGTCTGTCGTGAGTTGTCGGTACAACCACCCGATCCAACACGTTTGCTGAATTTGCCTGGCGTACTTAGCGATGACTCTTTTGGCAGCGATGTCGTCGAGCATCTCTGGCCGTTGGTCGAGCAGGCGGTTAAGAGTGCCGCGAAACACTTACAGGAGTTTCGCCAGAAAGAAGGATCTTCAACAGCATTCGAACTACGTCAGTTGTGTCAGTCGATCGAATCAGTTCTGGAGCAAATCGTGGTCATGGCACCTCAAGTTGCACGTGATTATCATGAAAAACTCGTTCAAAGAACTCGAGATCTGCTTTCAGGAACGGATGTCAAGTTTGAGCCGGAGGATGTGATCAGGGAAGTTGCCATCTATGCGGATCGATGCGATATCCATGAAGAAATCACGAGGTTACGAAGTCACATCAGTCAGTTCTTTACGTTGATTGAAGGGGAAAAGTCCCCGGGGCGAAAGCTGGATTTTCTTTGTCAGGAAATGTTTCGCGAAGTGAATACAATCGGTTCAAAGGCAAACCATGTCGGTCTGTCACATTCGGCCGTAGATTTAAAGTCGAGCGTCGAGCGAATTCGTGAGATTGTGCAGAACGTTGAGTGATCGCAGCACGGTGGAGCAGCCACCCTTTTGATCGTGAATCAAGCCCAACACAGACTGCAAGTTTTGCTGACACATAAGCTTACGGGCGATTTAATTATGTCAAACGCATCGCCGTACGAAGGCAATTTTCAAATCCTTGTGTTGTCGGGACCAAGTGGTAGCGGCAAAACAACGATCGTTGACCGTTTGGTTTCAGAGTCGCCTGTCCCGCTGGTCAAGGTAATTTCCGCGACGACAAGGCCGCAGCGCAAGGGCGAGGTTGACGGAGTTGCCTATTATTTCCTGACAACCGACGAATTTGTGAAGCGGCGTGATCGCGGCGACTTTTTGGAGACGGCCGAGGTCTTTGGTGCGGGATATTGGTATGGAACCCTGAAATCTGAGATCCAAAGGGCAAAAGAGGCAAAAGGCTGGGCGTTTCTCGAAGTCGATGTCCAGGGGGCATTTAAAGTTGTCGAGTTTTATCCTGATGCGCTGACGATTTTCTTAAAGCCTCCGTCAATCGAGATTTGCGAACAACGATTGCGTTCCAGAGGGACGGATTCCGAAGAAACAATTCAACGAAGATTGCAGAAGGTCCATCAAGAGCTAGCGTTAGCAAGCCGTTATTGTTATCAAGTAGTGAATGATGACCTTGTCCGAGCCGTGGATGAGATTAAATCCATCATTGTGAAGCATGCGAATTAGACGAACTGGAATCTGTAATGCTGGACGAATTGAAAGAAGAAGAGATTGTCAAGAAGGTCGGCGGCCGGTTTAAACTGTCTTCGCTGATCCAAAAGCGGATGGTTGTTTTGAACCGTGGAACGCGACCGTTGGTTGAGATTCAGACCAAGAACCCAATGGAAATCGTCGTGCAGGAAATTATTCAGGACAAGATTTACCTGGACGCAAGCGGAGCCGTCATGACTCGAAATGACGAAAATCGCGAACGACATTTTTCCAGCGGTCCTTCACTCGACGACATGTAATTCCCTTGGGAAATGATGGCGATCATCCGGGATCAATCGGGCATTCCAAATGAGTCCCATCAACTGACTCTTAATCAAGGCCGCACGGGCTATGACGGGTCGCGAGATTCTATTGGGGGTGACCGGGGGGGTTGCTGCGTATAAGGCTGCAGATTTATGCAGTAAGATTGTCCAGCAGGGTGATTTCGTTTCCGTTGTGATGACAGAGTCAGCCCGGCAATTCATCGGGGCGACAACCTTCGAAGCATTAACGGGTCGACCAGTTTATTCGGACGCCTTCAGGCCGATTGAGCACTTTCAAGGTGAACACATCGGCCTTGCCAGACGAGCCAGATTGTTTGTCGTTGCCCCGGCGACTGCAAACTTTCTGGCACAGGCGGCAGGTGGGTTTGCTGGCGATTTGCTTTCGACGCTGGTTCTTACGGCAACATGTCCGCTGCTCATCGCCCCTGCAATGAACTGTGACATGTGGGACAAAAAATCCGTGCAGCGGAACGTGTCTCAGCTACGTTCCGACGGTGCTCACTTTGTTGACCCTGGTGCTGGTTGGCTCAGTTGCGGGCAGATCGGAAGCGGTCGCATGGCAGAGCCGGCTGAAATCCTGGCGGCGATCAATTATCTTTTCGGCCAAAGCTGACGGTCAAGAACCCAAGATCATGAAATCCATTGCATGCGAATTTTGATCACAGCCGGCCCGACGCGTGAGTATTTGGACGATGTGCGTTATTTGTCGAACGCGAGTAGCGGGCGGATGGGGTATGCGATCGCTGAAGCCGTGATCGCGGCGGGGCATCAAGCCGTCCTCGTCAGCGGCCCGGTGATGTTGACCGCGCCAGCGGGCTGTGAAGTTCATCAGGTCGAAACGACCCAGGATTTGAACGATACGTGCAGTCGACTTTTCATTGATTGCCAGGGGGTGATTGCAACCGCCGCCGTCTGTGACTATCGACCTCGGGAACGGTTTCCGGGAAAACTGGCGAAGACCGGCGTCTCTCTCGAACTTGAACTGGTCGAAACGGCGGATGTTCTTGCTGCGCTCGGAGTGCAGAAAGGGAACCGTTGGATCGTCGGTTTCGCACTGGAATCAGACGAGTTCGCGCACGTCAATGCTCTGCGAAAATTAAAGCAAAAGAACTGTGATGCCATTGTTCTGAATCGACCCACGGCGATCGGATCGACCTCAAATCAAATTGAGATCATCAATCGGGCCGGAGTGAGTGACGCCGCGTTTTCTGGCGAGAAACTTGATGTCGCGCGACATCTCTGGCAGTGGATTGCTGACAACCTGTTGAAATGAACCCGTCATTGTCGGCACGATCGGTACGACCGGACCGTGTTTACAAAAAACACCGTGTTGTGCGAGGCGTTTTCTCAACCGAGTCCAAATATCCGTGATAGGTTTCAAGGACGCGAGACCCTCATGTGAGCGTTTCGGTCAATTTGGCCGTCCGGTTTTCTCATTGATTTTGATGAATGGGCTGGCGGGGGGAACGATGCTCGATTACGCGCGGCTGAGGACTGATCTGCTGGCGCTCGCCGTCCTGGCGATGGCGGTGTTCCTTGGGCTGAGTCTCGTCAGTTATGATCCTGCTGATTCTCCTGCACAAGTTGTCTATCCGAATCATGTTCAGCCCTCGAACCTTTGCGGTATTGCAGGGGCTCTCTTAGCGCATCATCTAATCGTCGCCGTTGGGGCGGGAGCGTACTTTCTGCTGTTAGCCTTGATTGTTCTCGACATTCGTTTGTTTGCACGCGATGTCTATAGAGACCCGGTCACTCGATTCAGTGGCATGATTCTCATTTTGGTTGCAACTTGCGTCGCTGCACAATGGTTTCTGCCAGTTTCGCTTGCGGGATCAATGGTAGGAAGCGGCGGGTTCGTTGGGGCCTGGGGTGGAATCCTGCTCGATCAGCATTTTTCTCGAGTCGGCAGCCTGGTGTTAATTGTCACCGCAACCATTGCGGGTGTGTTGCTGACGGGCGAACAACATCTCGTCCGAACAGTAATTGGTTTCTTGTTGTTGCCGATCACGATGTGGAGTCAACTGGCGTTTGGAAAGCGATCAACAGTCGATCCCCTTATCAATGTGGCTGAAGCTTCACATCAGACTGAACCTGGGCACGATATTCCCAAAGACAATCATGAAAGCAAAGAACCCGTAGACGATCCGGCGCGAGAGCCGGATTCTGTCGTTTCCAAGGTTCGAATTAACGAGCCACCCGAAATCTCGTCTGTATCGAACACTCAAGTCGTCGTAAGCGATGGCAACCTGTCGCCACAAGAGCTGGCAGCCGTTGCCAGCGTGATTTCATCATCAACGGATGAACCGGAAACTTCACTGCCTCCCGAGGCGGACTTGGATTCAGCCCACGAAACTGCGGAACTGGAAACCATTCCCTTCCAGCCGCGCCAGCGATCAAAACGTTCTCAAGCCAAGTCGCTGGATGAACTTGCACCTGCGAGTTCAAGTGACGAATCATTGGACGCAGCACCAAAGTCATTTTTGTTGTCTCCCGGACGGTCACCGATTCGCGTGAATCCTCCTGTTGGAATGAATAACATCCCACACAGTAGATTAGAGTCAGCGCCGTCATCGGCATTTCGTGAGCCCTATCGTTTACCTGACACGTCAATTCTCGATGATGCGGAAGCGTTTCCGTACGACCTGTTAGCAGCCAAGGCTCAAATTGCAGCCGCGACACTAGAGAAGACCTTTCAGGAATTTGGTCTGAATGTGAAAGTCGTCGAAATTGACACGGGCCCGGTCATCACGCAATTCGAGCTGGAACTCGAAAAGGGCCTGCGCCTGTCGAAAATCACCTCGCTTGCAGACGACCTGGCGATTGGTTTACGCGTCTCTTCTGTACGCGTCATCGCGCCGATCCCAGGCAAGAATACCGTTGGCGTCGAAGTCCCCAACGACGTTCGAGTGATGGTTCGACTCAAAGAGCTGATTGATTCCTGTGGTGCTGAGATCAGCAAGAAAGCGATCCCGATGTTCCTGGGAAAGGATGCCAGCGGAAAACCACTCATTGTTGACATGTGCAAGATGCCGCATCTGTTAATCGCCGGCCGAACGGGCACAGGGAAAAGTGTTTGTCTCAATACCCTGATTGTTTCGATGCTGATGACGCGAAGTCCGGAACAAGTCAAGATGCTTATGATTGACCCGAAAATGGTCGAGCTAAGTCCTTACAGCCGCATTCCACACCTGATGCATCCGGTAATCACCGATATGAAGAAGGCCGAAGCTGTCCTCGGTTGGGCCGTGGAAAAGATGGAAGAACGATACCAACTCCTTTCTGCCGTTGGGGTCCGTCATATCGACAGCTTCAATAAACTTGGACGCGAAAAGGTCCTGGAAAAACTCGGTTTGGAAGCGGGGACTGAAGAAGCGACAACGATCCCCGAGACCATGCCCTACATCGTCATCATCGCCGACGAAATGGCTGATATGATGATGACATCGGGCAAGGATGTTGAAGGGCATATTATTCGTTTGGCTCAAAAATCCCGAGCCGTCGGGATCCACCTGGTCCTGGCGACTCAAAAGCCGACTGTCGACGTGATCACGGGGCTGATTAAATCGAACTTACCTGCGAGAATATCGTTCCAGGTCGCGAGTCGCATGGACAGCCGCGTCGTGCTGGATGAGATGGGGGCGGACAAATTGCTGGGAAAAGGGGACATGTTGTACATGGCTCCCGAAACGAGCGCTCTGCGACGTGCCCAGGGGACTTACGTCAGTGACGAAGAAGTAAACAAGGTCATTGAATTCTTCGCGGATCAGGAGCCGCAGTACGATCAGGAACTAGTCCAACTGAAGGCGGCTGCACCGAGTGGCAAGGGAGGAAAAAGCAGCGGTGCTTCTGAGCCACGCGAACGAGACGATCTTTACGATCAGGCGGTTGAAGTCGTCATTCGCGAAGGTCGCGGTAGCGTTTCGTTATTGCAGCGGGCGTTGGGAGTCGGATACGGGCGCGGTGCGAGAATGATCGATTGGATGGCCGAAGATGGTATTGTCGGCGGCTATAATGGGAGCCAGGCACGAGAAGTTGTGATGTCACTCGACGATTGGGATGAAGCCAAAGAATCGCGAGAAATGTCGGTCGGTCGAAAATAGTCGCGAGATATCGCAGAATAGGAATTGCATCGTTTCGCCATGTTGCCGTGCCGAACCGTGAATTTTCCTGATTTGACTTATGTGTCCTGTCTGTCCCATAAGTCCCACTCGTCCGACACGCTAACACCGTAAGGCGAGACGCCCCCACCGAAAGACTTTGCATGCGAATTATTGCTGGACAATTTCGTCGAAGAACGTTGCTGACCAATCCTGGGCTGACAACGCGTCCGATCATTGATCGAGCGAAGGTAATGCTCTTCGACCATATTCGGCATCGGCTCCCCGGCAGCAAAGTCCTCGACGTCTATTCGGGGACAGGAACGCTCGGTTTCGAATCGTTAAGTCGCGGTGCAGCCAGTGTCGTCTTCTGTGAACAGGACCATCGTGCTCACGAGCTGCTGGTCAAGAACGTCGAAGCGCTGAAAGTCGAAGACCGGACATTGTGCTGGCGTGTTGACTGCCTGCGGTGTTCATTCAAAGCGCAAGGGGGAGACTGGTATCCCTACGACGTTGTCTTTTTTGATCCTCCGTATGTCATGATCGAAAAAGATCTGCATCCAGGTAAGCTGCTCTATCGGTCACTCGACCGTCTGACTCGCCCAGAACTGACCAGCGATAATGCACTGCTCGTCGTTCGAACCCCAACCGAAGCCAAGTTCATCATGCCACTTGCCTGGGAGACCACCCAAGTCCTGACGATCGCGAGTATGGATATACATCTCATGCGAAAAAGACTCGATCTGATCCCGACCACATCAGTCGATGCGGCGGACGCAGATGACAAAGATCAGTCGCCATAGAAATGAACTTGATGTGGATGAAAAACGTCGCCAAAGCCCCGTAACATGTCAGAACTTGTGCCGCCAAATAAAGAGCATCCTGCGACGATTCCGGCAGAACTTTTGTTGCGTGACTGCGAGATCCGCCACGAACGACGAAGGGGGCCCGGTGGCCAGCATCGCAACAAGACTGAATCGGCAGTGGTGATTCGTCATATTCCGACAGGGATCGAAGGCCAGGCGGCAGAGCGTCGAAGCCAGTTTGATAACCACCGCAACGCGGTGAAAAGATTGCGGCTGAACCTGGCTCTCGGTGTTCGATCAGCTTCGCTGGCAGAAGCGGCTCCAACTCCGCTTTGGCGATCGCGGTGCCACGGCGGTCGTATTGGAATTAATTCTGATCACGACGATTTCCCGATTTTGCTCGCGGAGGTTCTGGACGTCATAGCATCCCGGCACGCTCATCTTCCCGGTACCGCCGAGCAACTCGACTGTACCCCGTCGCAAATCGTCAAGTTGCTAAAGAAAGAGCCACGTGCGTTTTTGTGGCTGAACGAGGAACGTCGCAAGCAAGGTCTTACGCCGCTCGATTGACACATGATCTCAAGCTGCGTCATTCGACAAATAGAAACCCATTCGTATTCAGCATGGCGTGACAGAGATCCGCAAAAGCCTCGTCTTCAATTTTTGTTTGCGTTGTCGAATCAGAATTGGTCCCTGGTGAACTCGCAAGGATTTGTCGTTGTTCGGAAACGAACCTAAGTCCATTTTGGATTTCGACATCATTCGCGGGATGGCCAAATACGATCTGCCACGCCCTTTGAATTTTGGTGGCTGGGTCGGCGGATATTGCTTCATCATTTGCCCGGTTCGCCAATTGAGCTGCCGCATTCAGGATGATGCGATCATTGAGCAGCATCAATGCCTGAGGGGCGATGGTCGTCTTCGTCCGACAACCGCAAGACTCATGCATGTCAGGAAAATCGAATGCGGCCATCATCGGGTACGGGAGATTGCGTTTGGCAAACAGGTAAACCGAACGCCGGACCTGCTGAGATGGTTCGCTGACCTTCCATTCGTAACTACTGAAATTGGGAGGCAATTCGGGTCTTGTTCCAGGTCCGTACATCGTGTCATTGAGCTTCCCTGAAGCCATCAGCCATGCGTCACGGATCCGTTCGGATGACAGTCTCTGCCGCAAGAAATGCGAATAGTCAGTCGAGTTCGACAGCGATTCATTCGCAGAACCATTTTCAAACTCACTTCGATCCGATCCCTGTCGGTACGTGGCAGACAACACAACTTGCCGATGCAAACGCTTTGACTGGAATCCATAATGAATAAACTCAGATGTCAGCCAATCGAGCAGTTCGGGCTGCGTTGGCGCTTGCGTCTGGGTCCCAAAGTCGTTCGCATTGGAGACCAACCCCTGACCGAAATGACCTTGCCATAGCCGATTCACCCAGACGCGATGTGTCAGTGGATTTTCGGCTGATGCGAGCCATCGTGCCAGTTCGGAACGACGTCCGGAAGTGCGATTGTTCGGCGAAGTAATCGCAGGCGGATTTTGGGCCGAATTGCTCCGTAAGACGACTGGATAGTGTGGTTCAAGAACCTCACGAGGTTTGTCGTAGCTACCGGATTCCATTCGATGAGTCACTGGCGGTGTCGTCGTCAGTTCCACAACGGCCATGACATTGGCTTCTTGTCTTGGACGAGGCTGCCGCTTCTTAGCTTCTTCCATCAGTTTGAGAACTTCTTCCCGGCGGGCTTTTGCGACGTCGTCGAGATGTTTCGGAATGTCATCTTCCTTCACCCCCATCTGTCGCGCGCTCCAGAATGCGAGCTGTCGCTGCATGGTCGTACGATCTTCGACACAAGTATCGAGTGCCTCCAAAACCTCTGGAGGGAACTTCATTCGACGTTCCCCCTGCATTTTGAACCGGGCAGGTCGTTCCAATGAATTGAGTTCTCGACGCAATTCTGCTGTTTCGTCGAGCCAGGCCCGTTCGTCGCGGCGGTAATCCGTCAATTCTGCATGGGTTCCCACGGGGACTTTGTCTTCGAGCACAATCCCCGAAAAGAACGCTTGAAGCTGGTAAAAGTCGGTTTGCAGCAACGGATCGAATTTGTGATCGTGACATTGGGCACATCCGATCGACAGCCCCAGGAATGCAGCACCGACATTACCTGTCAGATCGTCGAGCGAAGTTTGACGCGCCAGGAGAATATTCGAAGCATTACTTTCATCTGGCCACATCCGACAATAGCCGGTAGCGGCGAGTGACTGGGCATCCTCAGGAAACAATTCGTCCCCGGCAAATTGATCCAGCACAAATCGATCAAACGGAAGATCACGATTGTACGCCCGGATCACATAATCGCGGTAAGTGTACGCGGTTGGTCGAATCGGGTCCTCTTTAAACCCAGCGGTTTCGGCAAAGCGGACAACATCGAGCCAGTTTCGCCCCCAGGCCTCACCATAGTGCGGATTGCTCAAAAGCCGGTCGACAACCCGATCGAAGGCATCGGGACTCGTATCTGCGAGGAATTCCGCAACATCTTCAGGAGTCGGAGGCAATCCGATCAGATCGAATGTCACTCGTCGTAACAGCGTGTATCGATCGGTAGGCGCTGAAAGAGATTTTGCGTTCTTTTGAAGTTCATTGACGATGAAGCCATCAATCGGATTCAGCAGGGTTGACGCCGAATTCGATTCGACAATCGGGACGGAATGTCGAACCACCGGTTGAAATGCCCAATGTTCCGACTTTGCATTCGGAGTTTGAGTTGGATCGGACGCCAAAGTAAAGCCAGCCCCGACTAAGCCGGTCACCAATGCACAGTGGAAAAAAAAGCCAAGCTTTCGGGCCGGATGTTGAAACATTTAGACCAATTCCCCCGAGTGAAATGCGAGAAAGTCTCTCAAGAAACCATTCAGCGCTTTACCTGTACAGTCCATCAATATATCGGCTAATTCGCCTGTCGAAAACTCGTTTGTCACGAATTCCAAAAAAATCTGTCTCACAACGCGAAAACGGCGCACCCAATCTAAACCCCTCGTCCGACGCGCGTAAAATCCAGCCCACTACGCGAAAACGACGCGCCTATTTTGAACCCATCGTCCAACGCGCGTGAAAACCCGTCATGCGACGCGCGTTAAATCCTGCCCAAAACGCGAGTACGACGCACCTATTTTGAACCCATTATCCGACGCGCGTTGAAAGTCTTGCGGTGGGGGGGTGGTTCTGCGATCTTTTTATACTGACTTTAGTCTCTTAGGTCGTTTCATGTTGGGGGGGGAATTGTTATGCGTCTTGCCAAGCTGCGTCTGGCTGATGGTTCAAATCGAGTTGCTGTGGTGGAAGATGACGGACAATTCCGGTTGCTGGATCTGACACAGGTTGACCATGCTCGTAGTTTGATGGACGTGTTGAATTCTCCTGATCCGATCGGACTGGCTCGGTTCTTGATTGATTTCAAGGCTCCTTTGCTCGATCCGCGACTGGTGACGGTTGTGGCACCGATCGACCGCCAGGAAGTTTGGGCGGCCGGTGTCACTTACAAACGAAGCCAGGTCGCCCGGATGCAGGAATCCGAGACAGGGGCCTCGCATTACGACCGAGTTTATACCGCACCTCGACCCGAGATCTTTTTTAAAGCGACGCCGAATCGAGTTTCGGGACCGGGCGAACCTTTACGAGTTCGTGCCGACAGCAATTGGAGCGTGCCGGAACCAGAGCTTGCCCTGGTCATTTCTCCCGCCAAGCGGCTGGTTGGTTTTACGGTGGGGAATGACATGTCCGCACGAGACATTGAGGGCGAAAACCCGCTCTACCTTCCACAAGCAAAAGTTTACAACGGTTGTTGCGGACTGGGACCGTTTGTATTGATCCCGGAAAAGCCACTGGATCGTGCTGCGACCAAAATACGTCTGTCGATCGAACGTAACGGTGCGGTTGTCTTCACGGGCGAAACTGATCTCGGCCAGATGAAACGCGAATTTGACGAGTTGGTCGATTGGCTGACCCGTGAAAATGATCTCGTGACCGGCGCGTTCTTGTTGACCGGGACCGGCGTCGTTCCACCGGATAACTTCACGCTCATTAGCGGTGATGTTTCGAGTATTGAAATTACCGGAATCGGAACGTTGACGAATCCGATTGTGAAGGCGGCTTGAACTCATCAATCAGCAGTATGTGAAAACTAACCCTCAACGTTGGTTGCGAGACGAATGATGTTATTAGTGGAATCCGAATCAGGAGTGACCAAGCTGACTCTGAATCGACCAGAACGGCGAAATGCTCTTTCGGAGTCGATGCTGACAGAACTGGGTGCAGCCCTGGATCGAATCGCGGGCGACCCGGCAACTCGAGTTGTCATCCTTGCGGCGGCCGGAACTGTTTTCAGTTCAGGGCACGACCTGGGCGAAATGGTCGGTCGTTCTAAAGCGGAATACACGTCGTTGTTCGCTCGATGTTCGAATGTCATGCAGAAAATCCGAAAACTTCCTCAGCCGGTTATCGCGCGAGTCCAGGGGCTGGCAACTGCAGCTGGTTGCCAGCTGGTCGCTGCCTGTGATCTGGCAGTCGCAGCCACGGAGGCTCGCTTTGCGACACCCGGCGTCAAAATCGGGTTGTTCTGCTCGACACCCATGGTCCCACTGGTACGAGCCGTTCCGTCAAAGGTCGCCATGGAAATGCTGCTGACGGGCGTTCCTATCTCGGCTGAACGAGCGTTGGCGGTGGGACTGATCAATCGAGTCGTACCGGTTGGAGAAATTGACTCGGCGATTAAAGAAATGACCGACGCCATTGTTGCCAGCAGTCCAATGACGATCAGCTTGGGCAAACGGGCCTTCTACGATCAAATCAAGCTCGATGAGACGACGGCCTACGAACGCGCGACTTGTGTGATGACCGAGAATGCATTGAAACATGATGCTCAGGAAGGGATCTCGGCCTTCCTTCAGAAGCGTCCGGCGCAGTGGACAGGCGAATGACTGAGACAAGCAAGGAACCGACGGGATGCGACCCCGACGATCCCGATGCCCAGCCAGAATCGTTGCCTCCTCGTTTCGTCGTCTGGCTTTGGATACAGGCGCGTCGAATCGTCGTCTTTGTCATTGGTTCCACCGTTTTGTTAATTGGCATCGCAATGGTTGTGCTTCCTGGGCCGGCAGTCATCGTCATTCCGCTTGGGCTGGCAATTCTTGCCACAGAGTTTGTCTGGGCAAAAGACTGGCTCAGATATGCCAGGCGGCACCTTGATCACTTAGCCGCGCGAGCGGCTAAAGCACGGCAGCACACTAAGGGTTCCCGTCGCGAGACGGACTGAAAGTGGATCGCGAGAAAGACGCGGAACTCGGGTGTCTTGGACACCATCTCGCAATGGAAAGTTCCAAGCGGTAGTTTTATTCCGTTGATCCGCCTAAACTATTTGACTGCCACGAACGCATTTCGGGGCAGTTGTTCACGCAACCCATAAAATTTGACGAGGCTTCAGGCATGTCGGGGAAGGAAGGTACCCCTGTCGATCTTTCCGGAGTTTCGATCCGAGTATTGATTGTCGACGATGATGAGGCTCACGCCCAGGCTGTGGCCGAGAGCTTGCAACGCGTCGGATACGACTGCACGGTTGCCGGTTCGGGCAAACGAGCCGTTGCATTGATCGAGAGTCAGACTTTCGACGTCATTGTCACCGATCTGATGATGGATGAGATCGATGGACTTGAGATTCTCCGCAAATCCAAGGAAGAGCTTCCTGACGCGGAAGTCATCTTGCTGACGGGACACGCGTCAATCAAAACGGCAGTGGCTGCCGGGCAGCACGGCGTACATACTTATCTGACAAAGCCGCTCGACATTACCGAACTACGGCACGCCGTCGAAAAAGCATCCAGCCGAGTCCGACTGCTTCGCAACAATGCCGAACTCAGCCGACGCCTGGACGAGAAATTTGGTTACGAAGGGGTGATTGGTAATAGTCCCGCCATGCACCGTGTCATGGAGAAATTGCGCAGTGTCGCTCCCACCGATAGTACGGTCTTAATCCTTGGCGAGAGTGGAACAGGCAAAGAACTTGCCGCCCGCGCTTTGCATCAAAACAGCGAACGCAAAAACAAACCGTTTGTCCCGCTCAACATTTCGGCACTTCCGGAAAGCCTGCTCGAAGGAGAATTGTTCGGCCACGAACAAGGTGCCTTTACGGGTGCCGTTGGCAAACGGATTGGCAAATTCGAATATGCCAACGGGGGAACACTGTTCCTGGACGAAGTCGGCGAAATGCCGATGGCAACACAGATCAAATTGTTACGCGTCCTGGAAGACCGCAAAGTATCAAGGATTGGTGCGAACGAAGAGATGGACGTCAACGTTCGCGTCGTGGCGGCGACGAATGCAGACATGCAGGAAGGGATCAAGAAGGGGACGTTTCGTAAGGATCTGTATTTCAGACTGGCAGTCGTCACCATCGAACTTCCCCCCCTGCGGGAACGCCGCAGTGATATTCCTTTGCTTGTGGATTCGTTCCTCAAGCAATTGTCCGCACGCAACAATCGTCCGATTCCCATTGTCACTCGGCAAGCTCAGCAGGCCCTGATCGCCTATGATTGGCCAGGCAACGTTCGTGAATTGCGAAATGCGCTTGAAGGGATGATTATTCTCGACAAGGACGGGCGGCTCGACGTCGATGACCTTCCTGGGGATATTGCCCCGCTCGGCCTTAAGCCCGATAATGCCGAGGGACTAGGACATATTCACGGAGCCGACTCGTTGATTGGCCGACCGTTCACGGAAGTCGAAAAGTACTATATCCAATGCGCCCTGGAAATCACCGGTGGCAAGCGGGAAGAAGCGGCTCATATGCTGGGGATCGGTGAACGAACGATGTATCGCAAAATCAAAGAATTTGACATTAAGGGCTGAGAGACATTGAATCCGTGACAAAGCCTTTGTTTCGAGAGCCGAGGTTGTCAGTTTTTGTAAATTGAGAATGGTGAGCCACAACCCGTAGCATGGGCTTCAGCCCGTGCTACACAACATCATGTGCGGGCTAAAGCCCACACGACAAAAACAGACAACCGCGACGTCGACGCAGCTGTGACTTCGAGGAATATTCAACATCGATCAGAACAGGATCAAAGCCTGACGTGCCCAAGATCCTTTGGCTGCTACTTAATATACATTCAATCAACAATCAAAGTCGGAGAGTTTTCACGTGGTGTCTGCCTCGCCCGTCCCGCCATCGCTTCAGTTCAGTCAACCCGAAGTTGAAGGGTTTCTGCGAGACGGATACGTGATCGTTCGTGGCCTTGTAAGCGAATCCGATGTCAAAAAGATGCGGCAAGTCACCGAGATCGGTCTACGAGATCATTTCGAACCCGTCGAATACGAAGCAGAACTACGTTACCCGGGAGCACCTCCTTCAACGGACGCCGAGGGAGGGCGAACGATTCGCCGGTTGAAGCAGGCACACAGCCGAAGCTTCCTATTTACTGAATGGATGATCCGACCCGAGATCTTGAATCGACTTCAGCAGCTGCTTGGGCCGCGAGTTGTTTGCCCCCTGGCACATCACAATTGCATCATGACCAAACAACCCAGGTACAGCAGTGAAACTGGTTGGCATCAGGATATTCGATACTGGTCGTTTCAACGTCCTGAATTAATTAATGCCTGGATCGCCTTGGGGACAGAACGACCTGAAAACGGGTGTCTTCAAGTCATCCCCGGCTCACATAAACTCGCCCTCGATCGCAAACGCCTGGACGACGAACTGTTTTTTCGCAAAGACTTGCCCGAGAATGCGGCGTTGATCGAAACGAAAACGTTCGTCTCGCTCGAACCGGGTGATGTCTTATTCTTCCATTGCCGAACGTTGCATGCCGCGAGTCGAAACTCGACGACTGAGACAAAATACTCAGCCGTCTTCACATTTCGCTCGGCAGACAATCAACCGTTGCTGGGAACTCGTTCCGCGATGTTACCTGAGTTGTTACTGACCCCAGGGGTTTAGCAAGCGGAGCGTCAGAGATAAAGCGATCACATGAAAATGATATGCTCCCGAATGACGGATATCGGCTGAAAAAGGTCACCGAATGAAGACAATATTTCACAACGTGACATTTCTGTTGATTTGCCTTGTCACGACGGGGGTCGTCTATGGAGAAGACCGTGTCGCACCCGCCGGCCGGCCCCCCACCCCGGAAATTAACGTCCGTCAGATGTTTGAGGATGGCGGTGCCATCGGATACATCATTGTCGTTCTCAGTCTGATCATGCTGGCGCTGATCTTCGAGCACCTGCTGACAATTCGCTGTCAGAAATTGATGCCAATGGGTTTGGCAGAGGACATTCAAAAACTGCTTTCTCAGGGCCAGGTGAAACTTGCGGAAGAGCATTGTATCGCCAGCAGCAGTTTTCTCGGCTACATGCTTGCCGCAGGTATCAAGGAAATCGAACTCGGTTACGCGGCCGTGGAAAAGGCGATGGAAGATACCGCAAGCCAACAAGCGGCCCGGCTGCTGCGAAAGATCGAATATCTGTCCATGATCAGTACCGTTGCTCCGATGCTTGGTCTGATGGGGACCGTCTGGGGGATGATCCTGGCCTTCATGGAATTCGAAAGAAAAGCGAATCCTCAAGTCAGCGAGTTGGCTCCGGGAATTTACAAAGCTCTCGTCACCACGTTGTTTGGTTTGATCGTTGCCATCCCCGCGATTGCCGTGTTCGGCTTCTTCCGCAATCGAATTGATGAACTTGTTGCCCAAACGGCATTGATGGCCGAACAGGTGTTCGCGGATTTGAAACGATCCCAGTTGCTGAAACGCCGTGAGGAGCGCCGTCAGGCTGTTGCGAAAGACGCTAACAGTCTACCTGTTGCACATGTGGTTCCTCGGGAGAAGCGAGGATGAAAGTCCCGACCCGCACGCAGGATCGGGGCTTCGCGTTTAACATAACCCCACTAATCGACGTGGTGTTTCTGCTGATCATTTTCTTCCTTGTCGCCAGCCATTTCATTCGACACGAGCATGTCGAGCGAATCGAACTTCCCCTCGCATCAGAAGCCCGTGAAGATGATGATTCACCCAATCGACTGGTTGTAACGATCGTCGCAAGCGGTGAAATCTCAATCGCAACAACAACGATTACCCCAGAAGAATTCGAACAGCGACTGCAAGTGTTAATCGCAAAACAAGGGGTGGCAGCGACCGAGCTTCGCATCCGAGCCGACCGAAGTGTGCGTTACTCGAACGTAGAACCAATGCTGATCACCGCCGCAAAAAACGGAGTTACCAAGGTCCGGTTCGCAGTCCTGAAACCGTGATGAATCACTGCGGACAATTCTTCACGACGTTGCCCGGTCAGTCTACGATTCGATCGAGCAAACGTTATCAACAAATTATTACGGGCGTCGCTAAGCAGGCCGACGAACAACTCGTGTTGGTTTGCCAAAAGGGTGCCACGGTTTTACCGTCTTCGGGAAGGCCGTGTTCTTCGGGCGCGTTATTGAACCATGAAGACACGGCCTTGTCGAAGACAACAGCGAGGCTTTGCCCCAGACCAAAGTAGCCCTATCGCTCCGCGAGAGCATAGCCGAATTGCAGCAAACCTCGACTGGTACTTGAAAGCCCTGATGAGTCACTCGGTAAATGGCAATTCGGCTTTCTTCTCGCGGAGCGAGAAGGCTACTTTTGCGGAAATCCTAACACTTGATTCATTGAGTCAAGTTTCGGACCCGAATAATTCGAAACCGTGGCACCCCGTGCTTCGATTTCTCCTCCACTCTTCAGGCGTGGCAGAAGCGTTTTTGCGGCCTCGATCCTGAAACGGTGGCGATTATCGGATACAACAAGGGACAAATTGATCTGGTGCAAGGCGTTGTGACATCAGAATGTACTCGGATCATTCTCAACGGATTCGTCCCTCGGCTTCGTGCGAGAACCACCCACTTGTTCGGCGGGGATAGACTAGGGGGGGCCGGGCTGGACTGGACTGGCTGAACTCATGAGGCGGAAGCCGAGGTTGCGGCCACCGTCACATGGGTCATACCAGCGCCGACAGGCTGACCGCATGTTGCGAGCGCTGTCGCTCCAACTGCCGCCGCGCAACACGCGATCCGAGCCGGACTGGGGGCCGACAGGATCAAGTTGGGGCTTTGATGAGTACGGTGCGTAAAAGTCAGAGCACCATTCCCAAACGTTTCCATGCATCTGAAACAGCCCCCAAGAATTCGCGGCGAGAGACTTCACTTCCACAGTTTCTTCGCGGAAACTCCCCTTGTGTGAATAGCGGTACGGATAATTCCCGTTGAAATTCGCCTGCTCAGTGGTGATTGATTCCCCGAAGCTGAAAGCAGTTTTGGTCCCCGCGCGACAGGAATATTCTCACTGGGCCTCGGTTGGTAATGCCATCGATCCCGCGCCCAGTCGCTTATTTAATTTGATGAGGAAGTCATGCACGTCGTCAAAGCTGACATCCTCGACCGGACGAAGCGGGCCTGTAAAATGGCTTGGATTCGTCCGCATGACGACTTCCCATAACTCCTGAGTACATGTCGTATCGGCCATCCAGAAGCCGCTACTGATCGTCACTCGGTGCTGTTTCTCGTCATCGATAAATGTTTGCTCCCCTTTTTGGGCACCCATCAGGAACGTGCCAGTGGGAATCCATCTCATTCGCTGCGTGACAAAATCCCAATATTGCGAACCCGTCACCACCGAGAATTCGGCAAAGTAACCGAATTCATCCTGACCATAGCCGCTGGCCCATTTCGGTGGGCGCGGAAGTGGTTCGAAGACAGGTGGTTCGGTAATAGTGGTGGTCATACGGTTCTCGGACATTTGTCACGCCAGTTGAGTTTCGATTGTTTTTTGTCCCCTTGGCCCACCCGATAATAGCCCACCGTTTCAACAGCGGGGATCGATGATCCACGTTTCATCTCGAGTCCCCTAAGGGACGACAGATTTTCAATTCGTGTTCGTAGCGGAAGCGCGCGGATGTCAAAATTATCGGTGTTTTTTCACGTATGAGTCGTCATAGAAAATCCGCGACGATGAACTCTCTTCCGGCCCAAAGGGCCATTCGTTGCAATATCCTAGCCCATCGGGCTAGGACGCGCCCATTAAGAATCCCAAAAGGCCTGAAGGGCCGACCGTTCGACGTCGGTCTTCGCTCCGTCGATTGTGAATTCCACAAAGATCGTCCATCAATCTCGGATCAATGTTTGCGACATATGACCCATATTCCAATGGCGACGACCGGGGCATCTGATGCTCTTCCCGTCAATTCCGACGTGCCATGACAAGATCGGCGAATGGTCGGCCCTTCAGGCCTTCTTGTCATCAAGTGGCCCGTTCCCAGCCCGATGGGCTGGGCTATTTGAACGGTTGGACCTTTGGTCCGGAAGACAAATCGGATCGGCGACAACGTTCACGCTCCCGCAAACGATGTCCAATCGCATCATCTTCCGGCCTAAAGAGGCCAAACGTCTGACGCGAGGTGAAGTTCGAATCTGCCGTCCCTTAGGGGACTCCTGTTTGCGTGGTCTTTTCGCGGCCCCACCGTTGAAACGGTGCACTATTATCGGGTGTCCCAAAGGGGACAAATGAATCTTGTGCGAGGCGTTGTGACTTCAGGTTGTGCTCTCATCTTGTTCGACCGCCTCGTCCCTCAGCTTCGTGCGAGAAGCTCACTTGTTCGGCGGGGACGGACTTGGGGGGGCCGGACGGGATGCGATCGGACTGGCTGAACTCAGGAGGCGGAAGCCCAGGTTCCGATTCCGGTTATCGGGGTGATTCGCGTGCCGGCTGGCTGACCGCACGTTGAGAGCATGGGGGCTCCAACTGCCGCCGCGAACCACACGATTCGAGCCGGTTTCTGGCCCAACGGGGTCTGTCTGGGGCAACTCGGGATAATCTGCATACCAGTCATGACACCATTCCCAGACATTGCCCAACATGTCGCACAGCCCCCAAGGATTCGGCTTTTTTTTCTTGACTTTTCTAGTTCCGCCCTCCTCGAAGGAATATTGCTTATCAACGAGCCATGTGACGTTCTCTCTTGTTTCCAAGTCGTACTTGTGCCCGCAGTTGCCTCCGTACCAGGCGATTGGATCGAGCGCCGGGGCGTTGGCATCGCCTCGGATTTCCAAGGGGCCAGTGTAAATTGCCGTCGAGGTTCCGCCCCGACAGGCGTATTCCCATTGTGCTTCCGTCGGAAGTGTGAACTGCAAATCAACTCGTTCGGCGAGCAGGGTCGCAAATCTCAATGCGTCTTCCCAGTCAACGTTTTCGACGGGGCGATCTGGGTCTTGAAACTTGCTTGCATTGCTTTCCAGCATCAGGGTTTGCCACAGTCTCTGTGTACAAGGAGTGTCGAACATCCAAAAACCGGTCGAGATAACGACAGGGTGCAATACCTCATCCTCTCGTCGGCCCGGCTCTGATTCCGGTGATCCCATCTGAAAGTGTCCTGGCGGTATCCAGCGCAGCCGCTGCCGGACGCCGTCGTTACTCAAATCCACCTTGACTTCAAAGTCGGCATAGATTCCGAACAGATCGCGGCCGTACTCAACAGCCCAGTCAGGTTTTTTCATCTGTTGAAAAGAGATTGATTCAAGGTTCGTTTGGATCTGGATTTGGCTGCGGCGACTCAATGGGACATGGGCAGGTTTGTCGTCATCGACGAAAATCGTCTTTTCCAGAAAAAATTGATCGTCGCCGCCGAACCAAGTCTGCTCCGTCCCCCGTTCCGCAACGGGCACCTGTGCCACGTTGGTAGGCTCCGACAAGACAGCACTCAGGAGGCGGAATCCCAAGTTCCGGTAACGGTCACCCGGGGCATTCCGGTCCCGGCATGCTGACCGCATGCGGCGAGCGTTGCGATACCGACTACCGCCGCGCACCACACGACTCGTCCCTCGTTTTGGCCCAGTTGGGTCGAACTGCGATTGCGGCGAATATTCTCCATACCAGTCGGAACACCATTCCGAAACATTGCCATGCATCTGATACAATCCCCAACGATTGCACGGGAGTGATTTCACCTGAACTGTATCTTGACGATTCGTTCCTTTTTGATTTTTGCGATTGAGATTATCTTCGTTGAAATTGGCCTGCTCGGCGGTGATGGTTTCGCCGAAACTAAACGGCGTTTCCGTCGCGGCGCGACAGGCATTTTCCCATTGGGCCTCGGTCGGGAGTGCGGGTTGCAAACCAGGCACTTTACTCGCCAACTGATCAAGAAACTCGGAAACGTCGTTGTAATTCACGTTCTCGACGGGTCGGCGCTCGCCAATAAAAAAACTTGGATTTCTCTCAGTCACCGCCGTCCACAGCTCCTGAGTACAGGCCGTGTCTGCCAGCCAATAGCCGCGACTGAGCGTGACTAAATGTTGGACTTCGTCCTTATTTCGTCCGATTTCATTCGTCGGCGAGCCCATCATGAATGTCCCGGGCCTGATCCAGCGCATGCGCTGGGTAACGTTTCCCTGGCCCGCAGCTCGCTCAACAGAAAACTCAAACCACGCTCCGTATTCGTCGGTGTCATAATCACAAACAAAATCCGGCTTACCCGTTTTCCAAAAGGCGTCGTTGATGAGCTCGCCTGTTGAACCGATTTCGATTTGCGAAACCGATCCCGTCAGCGAGGCCGACATCGTGATCGAACCGGTGACCGTTCCAGGGGCGTTGATATTTGCCACTCGCAACTGGTCATCTTCAATATCGATGCGAAACTGACGCAACGGGCCAGCAGGCAATTCCCGTAAATCGGTTCCGGCAAGTATTGCGTCTGGTTCTTCATGTAATTCCCGGCGCGTCTCCCGTAGCAACGGGCCGACGTCGGCATCCTGATAGGCAAAGTCGGTCAATCGATCCGTCGCGTTGTACATCCAGACTTTGACGTGCCCACTGCGACCATTGTTTGACTTCCTGTCGATGTAGAACTGACGTACCGAGGCTCTGGCGTCGGCGAGATCTTGTTGTGGGAGGAGCGACTGGGATTCGGGTGACAAACAAAGAACTTCTTCAAACCAGACTTCGGGATCATGGCGACATCGCAAACGCCATCTTCGCAAACCGCCGAGCGCTTCCCTGCGCAGTTCCTGTGGTAGTTTTTCAAATTTGGGCAACAGATGCTGCCGTGCCGCGTCACGGTCGATCGTGGCTCCGTCGGGGTGATTACCGACTAACAACGGACTGTTCCAGACATCGACCTCCAGCGAACCATCCGTGGCGTTCGGTAGCAGCAAACGCAAGTCCCGCAGCAAGCCTGGTTCCAAACGAAGGGTCGGCGAGGCCAGAACCAGCAGCTGTTCCACCAGATCCTCGCGCAGTACGGGGTCATCCAGGGCGAATTTCTCTGACTGCCAGGATTCGACCGAATAGACCTGACGCAGCGCCGTCACAATTCGTTTCGTACTATACGGGACAAGGGCGATCAGTCGCGCGCCATTGCGTTGCTCGTCCAATCCCCAATGCAGCCATAACCGCCAGAAATTTGCGTCTCGCGAAAGGCAGCCCAGGTCGCCGAGCACCAGAATTGTTGCGTCCGGCGGTGCCGCAACGAAACGCGGTTGCGATTGCGGCGGTGTTTGACCATCGACGACACGATGCCACAGCGCGTCGGGAGAGGCTCCCTGAACCACATGGACCTTGGCAGCGGGCAGGATCTGCTGGATCTTTCTGACGATCGCCTCATGATCCGGGGCAAATGACGTCAATCGAATGCTGTTATCGACGACAAGAAAGACTTCGGCACCCCACCGGCGTTTCTTTCTCCAGGGAATGTCAACAAGTAACTCCCGCTCGGCGACTTTCGCCACGAGTTTGCGGAGATCGGGCTGACTGCTGGACCGTACATCCAACAGGCAATGTCGCAGGCGTGGACCAATTTCCGACCAGTCCGCCAGCAACTGATGCGTAGCAGCGACCGCGCCTTCTTCCACATGCCATTCATGCCAGGCATCCGTGCTTTCGGCCTTTTCAAGCGGCGCGAGCTGGCGATAGCCCACCCAATGCCAGAAGCGAACGTCCTGAATGTTTTGCGGATATCCGGACGAGTTAATCTCAACAAACGGGGCTGGTTTTGGCTTTCGTCGAACGGGTAATTCTGGAGGTCGCGCGACAGGTTCTGGTTTCAACGGCGTGATCTCGAGTCCCAGCATTGAGACGGCGGCCTCGACCGCGCGCTTGTTTTGCGCAGCAATCACGGCGGCTAGATCGCTGCGTCCCACGGTTGTCGATGATCGGGAATCGGATTTCATCGTTGTGGCCTGCGCGACTTGCGAAAGACATAGCTGCGAACCTGTTCAAAAACCTTGGTCCGATCCGCCGGCGGGATGGTCATCGTGACAATCGCTCGTAAAAAGTCGAGGTATTCTGCTTGTCCCGGCAAGGGCAACAATCTGTGCTGCATCGCATAGCGACGGTCTGCCAGCAGCATCATCGCCGCCTCGCGTAACAGGTCAGGATCATCTTTCCCGAAATGTGCGTCGCCTCGCAGTTGCAGGAACTGAACAAATTCCTTGTCTAAAGTTTGTTCGTCCGACGTTTTCGGTTCGTGGACGGAAATGGAGGGGAGTTCCAAATGCAGGACGAAGCAGCGGCGGACAAACGCATCGGGCAGCATCCGTTCTTCGTTGGTGGTGATCATGATCAGCGGCGCGGCGACCTGAGTTGACAACGCGATGGGGTTATTCCATCCCTGAGGCAGGAATTGACGCGAGCCGAGTGCTTCCAATAAGCCATTGGGAACTTCGCTTTCCGCCTTGTCGATTTCGTCAATCAGAATCACGACCCCTTTCTTGCTGGTCCATCCTTTCGGAGTGGCGGGGGATTCCTCGTGTTCACCAAGTTGTGCTTTGGCCGTGTCCCACGAATAGGCCCACCAGATCGGGCCGGGTTTTACGAACCGCTTGACATCGATCAACGAACGAAGTTTAGCTGGGTCCTTAGTTGTCACGGCGGCGACCTGTGCTTCGGCCAGGCGCTGGACGGCATCAAACGTCCACATGATCTCGCGTGGTTCCGTGTTGGCGTCGACAGTCATGGAAACCAAAGGCCGCTTGAGCGACACGGCTGCCGCCTTCGCCAATTGGGTCTTGCCGACACCCGGTTCACCACGAACAAGCAACGGTCGATTCGCCGCCATCGCCGCCTGGATCGCTCCCTCCTCGTTTTCCGAAAGAATGTGAGCAAAGTCGGCCCCCTTGATGACGCGCGAATTCATACCTCTGCTCCAACCGTTTTTCGCAAACGAGCGATTTGACGAAATACCAATGAATTAATGTCTGATTCGAGCTTCGAGTGGCTCATGATCACGTACAGGTTCGGAAACGCATTGTTCAATCGTTGCACCGAATCTGGATGAAGTACTCGATTAAAACAGAGGCATACGTATGAACCGCGGCCTTCCAACTCGCGTAGTTCAGTCTTCACGTCGAGGGGTGATGCTTCCGCAGGCAAGCCAAGTTGCGGGGCTAACGATCTGGTAACGGCGTCAACTAAACCGTCGTCTGCGATGTTGGTCAACGGTGGCACGCCGCTTGTGTAAAGTCGCTCGAATCCCTGCATCTCGCTTCCATCGAAGCAGTAAATGCCGTTTGATATGACCGTCTCACGGTGATCAAGGTCCAATTGGCGTCCCAGGAGACCTGCGACGATGGCACCACTTACCGTTGGATTCGACTTATCGACTTTCGCGCTTCTTGTGGCACTTGTCACCATCTTGTTAATCGCATCGTCGTCCTCGAGCACGAATGAAACGGGTGCAAGTAAAGCTGCGAGTTTCCACAGATTCGCGTAGATTGCAGTTGTCGCGTCGGAAGGAGGTTTAGCGAACCGCGTATCTTGTGGGTCGCAGTTCTTGAGAAAGCACATTGGGGTGCAGTACTTCTCTGCATTGTCGTGGTATGTCGGAACAACCGCGAACATTTTCTTGGCGAGTTCGAAGGCAGACGTTTGCGTCGAAATTTTATTTCGCTTCAAAATGAACTCAAGCGTCTTTTCTGATTGAAGGATCTCGATTACGGCAGCTTTCAACTGATTGACGCCATCCTGCCGTTTCTTCTTCGCGGCATCTGGCACTGTTTCGCTGGCCGGCTCGCCATCCTGAAGTGGCTTCTCAAGCGGAGGAAAGTATGATGGCAACGACACAATGCTTTGCCCGGTAATTTGCGAAAGTCGTTCGAGGATCAGGCCGGCGATTTCGGACGCAGGGCGATCCTTGACCTCAACGCATCCATCAATTCCGAAAACCCCTTTCACGTCGCCTTCCGCAATCCGCACGGGCATGATGTGACCACTCCGCCCTGTTTCAATTAGATCGCGGATCGCCCGGGATTCGAGCCTGCACCATTTCTTCTCGTCGTACTCTTTACAGAGCACCACAACAATCAACTCAGAATCGTCATGGTAAATCTTTTGTAAGTGAGTGTCCAAATTCAGGCGGGCCAGTTCCGCTTCGTGGTATCCATCGCAAAATACGCGACTCTTGGACAACTTTGCCGCTAAGGCATCGGCGATCTGCTCGACATACCTGCGATGTTCGCCGGGAAATGAAAAAGCAACAGCAAATCGTTTTCTTGTCACAGTCGCCGCAGGATTCTTTTCGTCCTGTTCAGCGTGGACATCTTCCACCTTTACCACATTTGAACTTCCGTCATCCACGGTGATCTTCCTCAAGGGCTTTTTTTAGGTCGCTCACGACGGAAATGAACTTTTACGACCCCGCAGTCCCAGGTTGAAGCGGTCGTTGCATATTGGAGCGATTTCCACTCAAGTTCGCAAATCCGCGAACGGATAATGAACAAGGGACGACAAAGGAGCGAAAAACAACCAAATCGCTGCGTTGTCCGTTTTCCGTTCTCAAATCTTCCTTCGACTGCAATGCGAGTGCGATCAATATCCCCACAACGATCCTCAAATAAGTTTGACGTCATTTATCTTATTTTCAAGAATTTGCATTGACACTGGCTCTGTTTGGTTGTAAAGTTCTTGTCGTTTTATTATTTAATTTTGAAAGAATCAGGGGCGGCGACACGCCGAGAAAGTCGCGAGCCGCTACAAGCGGGTCGCCAGGAGATCCCGTTCCATGAACTGCGGAATTTTGGCGACGATTCGAACGTTAAGTTCATCAAGAGCAGACAATTTCAAAAGAATCCGAGGATTAACATCCTCGGCTCGCCTGGAAGGAACGATGTGATCCGAACTTGATCGAAGTCGGTCGAACTGCGTCGAACTCGATCGAACTTTGACACGATGAAAAGAGGGAAAGTCGTTTCGAAAACCCTATGAATTACGAGGAATTGTCGAAGTCGGTCGAACTTGATCGAACTTTGACAGCGAATTTTGGGTGCGGGACTACCGCAAAACGGACAAGAAGATTTTGACAAGAAGGAAGCGAAGGTAACAAAGTGAGGAGAATGATGAAGTTGGCCAACTTCATCTCATCAAAAAGCCTGTAAAAAAGGAAGTTCGCCAACTTGGTCAACTCTTGTGAGGACCTCGTAGTGGGTATTATTTCGATCTTTTGGTGGGACTGCGAAGACTCGTCCTACCCTACCCCGCTATCTGCGGCCCGCTTTGTACATTCGTCGTGAGAGAAATTCGTGAAGAGCGACTTCAAGAGGTAAGTCGGTTCGCATTAGGACGTAATCCATGTGCAGGTCCCGTGCTCCTGACTTGATTGTATTCAAAAATGCTTCGAATTCTCGTTGATAGGCTTTTTTCAACGCTCGGGGTTCCGTCAGTTGCTCGCCCAGATTTTCCAGGCCCTTGAACAACGTCGGATCGACGAAGGAAAAATCCTGCTCTGCGGGATCGATCACTTGCAGCAGAACGACGTCGTGTCGACGATGCCGAAAATGCTTCAGACCCATCATTAAGGTTTCAGGGTCGTCGAAGAAATCGCTGAGGATCACAACTAAACCACGACGTTTAATCCGCTCGGCCAAGTCGTGAAAGATTGGACCGATTGCGGATTCGCCCTGGCGGGGACTTTGTTCCAAGGTATGGCAAAGTTGCCTTAGCTGTGCAGCGGTACTCCCTGGCCGCAGAAACTGATTGACCGAGGAATCAAATGTCGCCAGACCCACCGCGTCTTGCTGATGAATAATCAAATAGGCAAACGACGCGGCGACGTACTGGGCATATTCCAGTTTTGAGAACTTTGCCTTTTCGGATTTGTAGGTCATCGATTCGCTTGTATCGACCAGCAGATGGCAGACGAAATTGGTCTCTTCGTCATACTGCTTCAGGTAGATACGATCGGACTTACCAAACACTTTCCAGTCGACATAACGCAGATCGTCGCCGGGAACGTATTCGCGATGTTCTGCGAATTCAACCGAAAACCCGTGATACGGGCTTTTGTGCATTCCGGAAACGTATCCCTCGACAATCAGCCTCGCCTTAAGTTCGAGTCCTTTGAGTCGATTCAAAGTCTCGGCGTCGATGAATCGTTGCAGAGAATCCATAACGGAAAAGTCTTGTCTGACGAGAACGGTTTGGTGCGACTCTTGATCGACTGCAATCGTAACCAGACAGGTCAACGTCGTGAAGGATCATCGTGAATCGGAGTACGATGACTTAGAGCGGCCGCGATTTGACAAGCGAACTCAGTTGTTTGAACTCGGGCGATTCAGCGGACTCGCACCATTCGAACAACGCAGATTCCGCAGTCGTGATGATCGCTCCTGAATTGGCCATTCGTTGTATGGCCACTTCATGGTCGATCGATCTTCGTGCCGAGACAGCGTCGAGTGCGACGAATGTCTGATACCCTGACGCAAGCAGATCAAGCACGGTTTGCAGCACACAGACGTGCGTTTCCATTCCCGCGACGACAACCTGAAACCGGTCGTCATCGGCAGCCGTTGGCAAGCCCGAGCATTCGACGGCACTGAATCGTTTTTTCGTGGGACGAGAATTGGCGAATTCCGTCAATGACGAAACTGTCGGACCCAGACCTTGTGGATATTGCTCGGTCGCAATGACCGGAATTCCCATCGTCCTTGCTCCCTCGACGAGAAACCGACAGGCTTCGAGCAGTCTTTTTTGGGTCGATTCTTCCAGTGAAGCGACCAGCTTTACTTGAACGTCAACAATTAGCAGACGACTGGAACTTCGATGCAATAACTCAGGACTGCGCAGAACATTCATTCGACTCTTCCCTCGGTGCTCGCAACATTCAACCCCAGAACTTCCACCATTTTGATGCACCAATGTCGCTTGTCGATGCGACCTGTTCCAGGTTGATTGGCGGCTCATTTTTGGCAGAGGTGATGACTCGTTTTTCCGGCATCAGCACACAACTCAGTTCACCACTATCGCCACCTGTCGTATCGACGAGGATTCGTCGGGGACGAATCACCGCTTTACTGACCTTGACGTGCCCGGAAACGACCGTGAATGGGCAGTCCGCAGGTGGATCCATGTCGACGAATGATTTTTCGCAGAGCCACTGAGGTCGGTTCAACAAGTAATCCGTTTGATGAAGAATCCTCAACTGGACTTTGAACGGCATGTTCGGATCAAGGCCGGCGTGAACAAACAGCAACTGCGGATGTTCGACACACCATGGGAGTTCGACCAGGAATTCACGATGGGAGGCGGGAACTTTTTCAGCAAGGTCCTTCAGGTCACCTTTCTTGGCACCGTAGGACGAAAACGTTGTTTCCGAGTTGTAATGTTCGATCCAGCGATCACCCCAGCTTGACGTTTCACTGACAGGGAGCCAACCGAGGGCCGAGCACATCGCAAACTCGTGATTCCCCATGATGGCAGTCGTTCGCTGATGGGTCTTCATGAACTCCAGAACCATTTCGATTCCGGCTTTTGCGTCAGGCCCGCGATCGACAAAATCGCCAATAAAGACGACCCAGCGTCGGTCAAAATCAGGAGTCTGACGCAGGCGATCCAATAAGATTGAGAGCTTTTCGGTTTGACCATGTAAATCGCCGATCACGGCAATTGGTCCGTTGATTTTTGTCTTGAACTGAACCGTGGACATGAACTTCTGACCTGCAATGAAACCGAGATGAATTGAGAGAACCGTAGTCGCTGACTGCCCAAAAGCGTCAAGCCGCAACCTTGTCGGAATACTCTCGTCTCCGATCGCTCGTCGGTCAACGCAACCGGCTTTCGACATCCGGGTCGAGGACCAAAGCCTGCTGCAAGGTGTCGTTTGCCTTCTCGACCTGCCCCTGAGCGGCCAATACTTTTGATTTCGCGTAATACGCTTCGGCTACGCTCGGATCGACGCGACGTGCATTCGCAAAGTTTTCGATTGCTTTGTCGTAATCACCAAGACTCAGGAATACATCACCCAAAACCGAAAATGCTTCCTGGTTCGGTTCGATTGCCAGTGACGCTTCGGCGTCTGCTTTGGCATTCTGCGTCGACTTTTTCCGCAGATGCAGATTGGAACGGGCAGACAGTGCTTCGGCAGAGCTTGGGTCCAGTGAAACAGCTCGATTCAGATCCTTCATGGCGCTCTCAAAATCGTTCACGTCCAGGCAGTGGCGAGCCCGTTGTGTCAGTTCACGTGCAGGGCGCGTTGAGGTCGCGAGTCTGGCCCCGAAATCATGTAATTGGAGCAGCCAGGCGATTTTTCTTTCATCGGCGACCGCCTTGTCGGCAGTTCCCTGCCGCAAGTAGACCTCAGCTCGATGTTCGTAGTACTTGGGATTGAGTGGGTCGAGCATCATCGCCTGGGTGAAATCGATCACAGCGTTCTCGAAGTCACCAGCCTGGGCACGCAATAGGCCGCGATTGTTAAATGCGTTGACATATTTTGGATTGAGCTGAATCGCCACGTTGAAATCGTCCAACGCTCGCTCGATTTGCCCTGCTTCCAGTTCGGCGAATCCCCGATTGTTGTAAGCGTCGACGTATTGCGGATCGAATTCGATTGCATGATTGAATTCGACAATCGCGTCGTTGTAATGCTGCTGAGCAATATATAGCAGCCCGCGATTGTTGTAGACGTTCGTAAATTTTGGCGAGAGTTCCGTCGCTTTGTTGAAGTCTGCAATGGCCGCTTGAAACTGTTCCATCCCCAGTCGAACGAAGCCGCGATTGTTGAAGAGTCTGGCATCCTGACTGTCTAGTTTGATGGCCTGATCCAGATCCGCGAGGGCTTGATCACTGTTGCCCATTCGGTGATTCGCCGTTGCGCGAAGTGAATACAGCGTAACATCTTGAGGCTGCCTTCTGATCATGGCCGTTAACGCCTCGACGGCTTTTGCGAGTTCGCCCCGTTCAAAAAAGGGGGCCACTTCGGCTGGTACCGCAATCTCTTGAACTGGCGCATCCTTCACGATCGACGGAGCGGTTTTCACTCCGCTACAACCGATGATCAACCCCAGAATCGTCACAAATCCATAGCGTCGCATCGTTGGCACTCCTTGCCACAATCCAAAATCCAAAATTGTCATTGCGGCTTGTAGTCACGAGCCGCAAATCGGTCAATCCCGGCTTCGTTCGTAACTTAGCTCAGACAGTGATCTTGTGAGTTCAAATCGATCACTCTTGCGACATGAAGACCGGAACGAGCAGGTTATCGACGGGGGCGAAGTCATCGGTCAGGATCTGGCCTTCGGCGAGTGCGAGCACAGCACTCATCTGGCCGCTCAGTGTCGATTCCGATCGACCCGGCTCTGTCTGTAACGACGCGAATGGGCCACCCGTCCATTCGCCCGTGTCGTCCAGAGATTTCAGATCGATTGGCTGACGCGAACAAACCATGACGAACGTGTCTCGGCTCGCATCTGGTTGCTGGAATGATGTGCTAAACAGGTAGATGTTGGGGAAGACCATTGCTGCAGTTGCGACATAACGTCCCATGAAACGGCCGGGCGCACTGACTCGCGATCGTCTTGCGGCAGTCGTTACCGCTTCAGACCAGGTCTTGTTTGATGGATCTAGCTGGATCAACTTTTGCGCAGCATCTTCGGAAACGATCCCACGAAACCCAAGAATGTGCCGGTCGCCGCCAATTCGATAGACCTCGACAAACTCAAACGGTGAGACTGCCGGAACCCAGCCTTCAAGTTTCCCGCCGGATGCTTCGAGTTGTTCTGGAATCGTACCGACGTACGGCATTCTCTTTTGCGACTGCTTCGCAAGTTCCGAGATCGCCTTTGCCCAACCTTCTTTTTCGTCAGTAACGTTGATTTCAGGCTGAAACCCTTTCGAAACGTCAAAGTCCGTTCGCTTCTTCAACGGGGGCCAGGTGACCGTTAGTAACTTCTGTTCTTCAGTGGGGGTGAGTGTTCGCGGAACACGCAGCCGGTATCGGTTGGACACCAGTTCCATGACTTCCAGTGGTGCGAACGGCTTGGCTGCGGGGACAAGCTTATCTCGTCGAGTGTCGTCGAGCAGAACTCCCATCGGTAATCGACCGGAATATTCTGCTTCGGCCACACCAACCGACGTGCCGGGGTATTCGGTGCGAGGATAGATATCGATAATGTTCGCTTGAAACACACCTCGATCGCTCATCAGTTCGTTCGTTTTCTGCAGAAACTCGCGAGTCGTCAGGTGCCATGGGATACTGAAGTCATTGAAGGCGTCGGCGTAGACAAAGTCATAATTCACTGGCGTCTCGCCGCGACTTCGGCGTTGTCCATTTGCTCGGAGCAGGTCGTCAACGAAATTCCGTGCATCGCCAATTGTCGTATGAATCCGCGTTTCTAGTTCAGGAGTCAGGCCCATTTCTGCTTTGACGGCTTGATGGACGGCCGGGTCCAACTCCGCGACATCAATCCGCGTGCTTCCGGGAAATTCTTGCAGAAACCATCGGGGAAAGATGAATCCGCCACCCCCGAAAAAGCATGCGGTTGATCGTCGCGATTCCCGCGAAAGCTTTGCAATGGCCTGATGCCAAACTGCCGAACGAGTGTTTGCGATTAACCGGTCCCGATCGTCTTTGGAAAGTGGCTGATATGCAATTAAGACTTGAAGCGATTCGTCATGTCGAATAGTCGAACCAAAGTCGTCAGGGATCACGACGCCTTCCGGTAACGTCGTCAGACTGACCGACGAAAACCCGCCCCAGAGTCGCTTGCTTGTCTCCAACTGCAGTTGTTCAACCGCTTTCCAATAGCTCGCCTCTGGAGCGAGTGCGAGTAGCCGCGTAAATACTTCGTTCGAGGGTCGTTCGATCCGCAACGACTGATTTGTTTCATCGAGGACAACTCCATCGGGTAAATCCTGATTAGTCACCGTCACCCCGGATAACCCATTCAGCGGCAAAACTAACGGTTCCAGATTTGACGGTGCCGCCACTTTCTTGGTCACAGCAGCGTAGACTTTTTCGTATTCATAATGCAGGGACGTCGGATCGTCCGGGTCGTAATAGCTGTGGATTAGCTTATCGAGCCGCAGCATTTTGATCGTCTTGTCGTTAAGTACAGTGTCACTGACAAGGATATCGGAATAGTTGCTCTCATCGTGATATTGATTCAGTGGGTCATCGCGCAATCTCAGAATCAGGCCGATCTCGTGAAATTTGTCACCAATCTGACCGCCATATGTCTTCCACTTTTCTTGAGTCTCAGCGGCCACTTGTTGCGATTGTGCTAACGAAAGGCACTGACCCATCGCGTACCCCGCTGAAGCAAGGACATTCGATTGTGATGTGGCGAACAGCATCATCCAGCCGAGCAACTGCAGCCAGCCAAGGACGACCGCTGTTCGGAAAACCTGACGCGTTCCCACAACAATCACTGCAAGAAGTGCCAGTGTTACGGCAGTCAGTCCAATGATTGATCGCGTACCCCAGACATCAATCAAGTAAAATCCCGTCAGAAATGTCCCGACAATCGATCCGAGAGCTCCCCACGCATAGACGTTCCCAACGGTCGAGCCAGTTTTAGAACTTCGATCCAGGGCCATGCTTGCCACCAGTGGCGATGTCGTTCCTAACGCCAAGGCAGGCAGCAAAAAGATCAGGGCGACCAATGTCAGCACCCAGGCTGGCCAACTTAATGAATCGGGGCGTGGGATATTGGCAACCAGTTGATCCAACCACAGCACACTGCCGCACGACAGGCTGGCAAGAAGATACATCCATGCAAGCGAACGCCCGCGATCAAATCGATCGGCCAACCACCCCCCTAACCAGTTTCCTAGCGTGATCCCGGCCAGTACAACGCCAATGACCGATGTCCATGTGTAGAGCGAGGAACCAACGTGCTTACCGATCAAGCGTGAGGCGGTTAATTCCAGCGTCATCACGCAGACGCTCGTGATAAACACCAACAAATTGAAGCCGATCAGAGCGACAAGATTCGAGGTGGTTGGTTTCGGTGGCTTTTTTGAGACGTATTTTTTGACTGGGGGCGGCGGCTGAATCCCCTCGGGAGCAATCGGTGATTCTTGAGCGAGTCGATACGTCTGTTCCGGCTCCTCCTGTGGTGCCGAGCCTTCTGATATCGATGACGAACTCATGAGGTGAACTTCCAGGACGTGTGGCCTTGAGGCAAACAACTGGAAGTATCATAGACATACGACGCAGAAACTCGCAAAGGCGTCATGAGTCTCGTGGATTCAAAATCAGAGCGAAGAAATCACGATCACAGCTCTCTTATCAACCGAATATCGACTTCGCGTTCGATGTATTGCCACTCCATCGACGAACGAAGTGCTCCGGCTAAATCGTCGAAAATCGATTGATCACGGCTTGAGTACTCAAACCACGTCACCATATCGAATGGTTCGCCCAAGTCTCGCCCGTACAAGAATCGCCGTGCAATTGCGGGAAGAAATCGCATACCCGAACCGAGTTGCCTTGATCTTGCTTCGATAATCTCTTGCCGTTCGTCGTGTTCAAGGTTCCACCAGGCGGCAGTTTTTCGAATCGGGATCAAAGCGGCGCAGGTCGATTCGACAGGTCCCTGCTTGAAATAGTGAGGTTCCAGATTCGGGCGTTCTTCACGCGTTACAAACCTTGTGTTTCTCACGATACCTCGCAGTATCCACGACGATCCCATCGGTGAACGACCAATCTTCCCTTTCGCGATGTCAACGTGGGTCACCGCTTTCATCGGAGCCCCGGAATGGGTTGTAACACTGCTCACTCGCCACGAACCAGTCGAACCACCAATGTAGTTCAGCTGAACCTCCGCTGGTTGTCCCACAAAGAAACTTTGGGGTTCGCGAGAATAATGGGACCGACACGTAATGATGCTCATGGATATTCCTACGACTTGCCAGGTCGCTGATCGGCAAAGTACGGGAAGAGTGCAACCTTAATGCCGTTGAGGGATTTCCAGGGCAAGTATTGGCAATCTTTGCAGTGAGGAAATTTGATCGAAGAAAAAACCTCGTAAATTCATTGGTCTTTTCTCGAAAGAGACCTCCGAATCGGCATTAATCTTGAAATTGAGAATGTCATTCAGCGTAGGAAGCCGTCGACGGCTCGCGTATTTCTCGGGCGTCGATGATTGATCCGTAAGCGATTAAGCCAGAAACGTTTGGCAGTGACGATCAATCAAATGAACCGATCTTGCAGGAAAACAAGAGTCTCGGTAGCCTCCGCGCGGTGATTGGCAATTTCATGGCCAATTATCATCTTCCTTTCGTCTTCGAATTAACCTTGCGGAATTGACCGATGTGGTGCTCTTCGTGCCGGGCTGACGTCGCGGCCGAGTTGTCCACGGACAACCGACGTATGCTTTGCGCCCGTTGCCAATCGGAACTTGGCGTTGCCGCTTTTGAACCCCCTCGAGTCGTCAACGCGCCCCGTACGATTGAAACCGAAAGGGACGCGCGAGAATTGTTAGCTCGTTGGTCTGCCCAAAATCTTATCGATGTCGGATCGTCATCGCCTGTCAACGCCCGAGCTTCGTCAACGGCCTCTCATGAAAATGTCGGTACAAGGCCGGAGCATCGTCTCGATCCGCCTCAAATGAAAGTCCCGGCACCATCGGCGCAGTTCACTGCCGCCGCTCAAAATGACGATCCCGATTCTTCGGAGGCAATTTCATCGGATTCGAAGCCACCGAAATCATCGGGAACGAAGCGATCTGATCGAAAGAAGCTAAACGCTGGTCCCAAACTCGCCAGAACGACAGACGACGATTCTTCAGAGGACGAGTCCAAAATCCACTCATCCGAAAATGCTCAAACGAATCTCGACCACGATCACGTGGTTCGGGACGCGCTTCAAAAGCAGTTGGCTCGCCGCACAAGTTGGTCGACTGCGGCAGGCCAACTCTGTGCCTACGCTGGAGTCGGTTTGCTGACTTGCGGCACTGTGCTGGTGATGTGGAGTTATTTTGGTGGGCCGGCGGAATACATGCCCAAAGGCTGGCTGACCGCAGCTGTTGGTCAAATGTTGCTGTTTCTTGGAGTCGTCACGTTGATTTCTGCGGGGATGGAACAGACCGTTCACGAAGTTTCGTGGCGGATCGACCATCTTGCCGAAGAGGTTTACCACATGAGCTTGGCGCTCGATGATCTGGAACGAGAACATCGCCGAGTCCGACGACGAACGTCGGGAACCCAAAACCGCCGTGCGGAAGACGGCCGGGCTCGCGACGTCGCGTGACGAACTGGTTCTCGCTCATTCACCTCCCGGTAACTTTGACTCTTCCAGCATTTTTAAAACGGCTGCCTCGTCCCAGACATCGTCGTCCAGACGCAACAGGAGAAACGCTTCTCCAGACGGCAAACTCGTATTCATTTCAACCGTGTGAACCGCCTTGCCCGTATTACGATCTGCTGCTTCGCCGATCGCGACCGAGGCCTTCTGGCCGTTAATCACGATGTCGCGAGTTTCCGTCTTTTTGATGTCCAGATTGGTTTTCAATTCAATTTCGAAGGGGCCTCGCATTCCTCCCGACTGGGCTTTTGCTTGATTGGGATCGCCAATCTTCAGCGTCATCATCCCCATCAACAACTGACCTTTTCCTTCTTTATGGCGGAACTTCACCATCCGATTGGTAAACATCATGTTGTCCATCGTGATGGCGTTTTCAGGAATAAAATCGTCTGAAATTTTGATATTCAAGACTTGTTGACTGGCGGCACGGACTTCGGCTGGAACATTGGTGATCGTCGGCTTCATTGTATACGCGAACCATGCAAATGCACCGCAGCAGACCACCAGGCAAACCATGCCAAGGCCGCCGACGATCAAGCTTGCAAGGAGGCAGCCGTTCATCGGTTTCTTCGCGGGCGGCGTCGGGACTTCGGCTTTCGAGTCGACCCAGGGATCGTTGTTAGACATTGATGCAGTTCCTTGTTTAAATTGTCAGACGTCTCGTCATGATGGTAACTCCCTTTCGTTAAAAACTCGATCCACAGAAAGACCAACGAGATGAACGCTGCAGCGAATGACGAACCTGCAACCGCTGCAGATGCCACCGCACGCGAACGGGAAATGGCTGCGATCCGTGGCTTGGCGAGTGCTTACTCTCGACTGCGGGTGGAAATCGGCAAAGTCATCATCGGTCAAAACGATGTTGTCGATCAATTATTGATCGCCATGTTTTGTCGGTCACACTGTCTGTTGATGGGGGTCCCCGGTTTGGCCAAGACGTTGCTTGTCAGTACTGTGGCAAAAGTCCTGCAGCTGTCGTTTCGCCGAATCCAGTTCACACCCGACCTGATGCCGTCGGATATCACCGGAACTGACGTCTTGCAGGAAGACCCTGAATCTGGACGTCGGCTATTCCAATTCATGCAGGGTCCGATCTTCACGAACGTTTTGCTCGCCGACGAAATCAATCGAACTCCGCCGAAAACGCAGGCCGCCCTTCTCGAAGCCATGCAGGAACGGCACGTCACCGTCGGTTCGAACACGTATCGATTGCCCGTTCCCTTTTTCGTTCTGGCGACTCAGAACCCAATCGAACAAGAAGGAACCTATCCGCTGCCCGAAGCCCAACTCGACCGATTCATGTTCAATATCGTGGTCAAGTACCCAAATGCAGCGGAAGAATTGCGAATCCTGAAGCAAACCACTGGGGGCGACGAGCCACAGCTGACTGTCACGTTAACCGGACGACAGATCCTGGCCTTACAAGAGGTCGTGCGAAAGGTCCCTGTAGCAGAACATGTATTCGTTTACGCGCGAGACCTCGTCCGGGCAACTCGCCCTAAAGAACCCGATGCACCAAAGTTCGTCAAAGAATATTTGTCCTGGGGCGCTGGGCCGCGTGCCGGACAAAACCTGATCCTTGGTGCAAAAGCAAGAGCGCTTTTAGAAGGTCGTTTCCATGTGACAACCGAGGACATCAAGGCGGTTGCTCATCCCGTCTTGCGACATCGCCTCGTGACAACCTTCGCCGCGCAAAGTGAAGGAATCAATGCGGACAGCGTGGTGGATATGCTGATTGAAAAGATCCCCGTAGAACTTAACCAGCGAGCGGACAGGCTTGCACGGGGATGACCGCATTGCGTCGGGCGGGCGAGGCTGGCCTGATGAAATGGTCAAATTGCCGTAGCCAATACTGTTGCACTTGATGATTGCAATAGCGGTCGAAACTCTGGGTGCCACGGTTTTGGAGTCTTCGACAAGGCCGTGACTTCTTTGGTCAGAAACACGTTTGACGAGCACGGCCTTACCGACGACGGTAAAACCGTGGTACCATTTCGAGGGTTTCTGTTCCAAAAGTACCGCGTCTCTACTTACGCAAACATCTCATCTTCAGGTCATTTCATCACGCCTGGGCGATCCTCCCGCCGAGCCGCGAAGTAAGTATACGCATTGACCAAGCGGCTCAGCAGACGCTTGGCCCTCCTGTTGGAATGTAGACAAAGTGCGTAAAAAAAGGTGGGTCGAAAACCGACCCACCTACACGATTATCAGGCACATTCCAATCAGTTACTTCTCGTCGCCCGCACAAGTCCACGGATCGAGTGACGTGGAATAGTCAATCAATTCTTCGGGCTTGAAATAAATTCCCAGCTCGCGTGCGGCGGCATCGGGGCCGTCGCTGCCATGCACGAGATTCATCTGACGGCTGAGACCAAAGTCGCCGCGAATCGTTCCGAGTGGTGCTTCACGTCCGTTTGTCGAACCGAGCATCGCTCGAATGACCGAAATGGCTTGAGGACCTTCGACGGCCAGTGCCACAACGGGCCCAGACGTAATGAATTCTTCCAACATGGGGTAAAATGGCTTGTGAACATGTTCTGCATAATGCTGCTTGGAAAGTTCCGGAGTCACTTTCAGCATCTTCATGCCAACGATCTTTAATCCCTTTGACTCGAACCGGCCGAGAATTTCTCCGACCAGACGACGAGCCACGGCATCTGGTTTCAGCAACACAAAACTACGTTCGACCGCCATCGACAAATTCCTTCTCTAACTCATCAGTTGATAAAACGCTTGGAACAAATAACTGCTATCGTGAGGTCCGGACGAGGCTTCCGGGTGATACTGAACGCAGAACGCCGGAAAGTCCTTGTGACGAAGCCCTTCGATTGTCTGATCATTCAGATTCACATGCGTCACTTCGAGCGTCTTCGGCAGCGACTCGCCCGAGATTGCGAATCCGTGATTCTGTGACGTGATCTCGACCCGGCCGCTCTCTTTATTCAGCACCGGCTGGTTTGCACCACGATGACCGAATTTCAATTTGTAGATCTCGGCGCCGCACGCCAGTCCCAGCAGTTGATGGCCGAGGCAAATTCCAAACACGGGAACTTTGCCAAGCAGATTCCGGATCGTATCGATCGCATAAGTCAGCGGACGAGGGTCGCCTGGCCCATTCGAAAGGAACACTCCATCAGGATTTAATGCCAGGATTTGTTCCGCAGTCGACGTACCGGGAACAACCGTAACCCGACAGCCCATTGCTTTCAGGTGCCTGAGGATGTTCCACTTCATTCCGTAATCGATCGCAACCACGTGCAGTTGCTTGCCGGTTGGAGATGGCAATGTTGTCCCGCTGAGGCCAAGTTCCGACAATCCTTCAGTCCAGTCGAACGAGGCTTTCGGCATGACCTCTTGAACCAGATCTTGCCCGACCAGCGTTGGACTTTGCTGAGCCTTTTTGATCAGCGATGCGTCATCCAGATCGATCGTTGAAAGAACCCCTGTCATCGCGCCGCGAATTCGCAGATGGCGAACCAGCGATCGAGTGTCAATCCCCTCAATACCGACCACTTTGTTTTTACGCAGATACGCGTCAAGGGTGTCGTTTGACCGGAAATTGCTTGGCTGCTGGCACAACTCTCGAACGACAAACCCGCGAAGAAACAGACCCCGGCTTTCGGTGTCTTCTGTGTTAACGCCATAATTCCCGATTAAAGGGTACGTCATGGCGACAATCTGACCACAATAGGAGGGGTCCGTCAGGATCTCTTGATACCCGGTCATGCTCGTATTAAAGCAGACTTCCCCGTAAACCTCGCCCGTCGCACCAAATGCTTTCCCTGAATAAACCGTACCGTCAGCGAGAGCGAGTTTTGCGGATGCCAGCAGACTCATGATTTTCCGTGTCCCAAGTTCATTTTGAAGCACAGTATTGTAGCACACAGAACCGGGAAATTGAAGTGCTCGCAGGTTTTGGCTTAGGCAAAGCTATCAATTACGTTTAGATGGATAGGAAAATCCTGTGTCACAGCTTCGGAGTCTGCGGAGAAGCAATGGCACAGGATTAATTGTTGCGAGGAAAGAGCACGGCTTGACCGAGGACGGACAAGCAGTGGCACAAAACCAATGCCAGCCCCAATCGCCATCACATAAAAAAGCGTTTTTGTCTGTGGAATGTAAATCCGATGTTGACGTTCTACAATCAAAATGGCCAATTGAAACCCGTCGAGAAGATCTCGACTATAACAGACCGATTCCCAACGAATGATGAGCGTCCCATGATTCGAGTTGAAGGCTATGAAAAATCCTACCGTAACACGGTCGCCGTTCGTGGATTAAGTTTTGAAGTGGCTGCAGGTTCCGTCTTGGGTGTGGTCGGCCCGAACGGTGCCGGGAAAACCACGACAATGCGGGCACTGGTCGGGATCATCCCACCCTCCAAAGGACGATTGTCCGTTGAGGGGTTCGATATCGTCGATGACCCAATCGCGGCCAAAAGCCGGTTGGCATTCATTCCCGACGAACCACAGCTTTTTGATGTCCTTACAGTCTGGGAACACCTTGAGTTCACTGCGTCTGTCTACCGGATGGCCGAATTTGCTGACGAAGCGGAACGGTTGCTGGAGCAATTCGAATTGACCGAGAAGCGCAACACAATCGCTCAGGAATTGTCGCGAGGAATGCGTCAAAAGGTGGCGATCTGCTGTGCCTACCTTCACAATCCAGTTGCCATCATCTTCGACGAACCACTGACCGGACTCGATCCTCGCGGGATTCGAACGTTGAAAACCTCGATTCGCGAACGAGCGGCTGCCGGAGCGGCCGTCATGGTCAGTTCTCACCTGCTCGATCTGATTGATGATCTTTGCAGCCATTTACTGATCTTGCATCGAGGCGAATGTCTGTTTCAGGGAACCATCGCCGAAGCCAAAAGTAAAATGGAAACTGCCGGAACAGATACGTCGCTGGAAGAAATCTTCTTTCAGTTCACCGAACCGACAGCTGCGGTCGTGTCAGACGTCACGAAAGAATAACAACGGCTCCTTTTTGGCAGACTTAACATGTTTCATCCCGCTTTGTGGAAGCTGATGCGATTTCAATGGCGCGGCGGGTTTCGCCAATTGGGCCGAAGCCTGCGAACATGGCGCGGACTTTTTTTCGTCGGATTTATCGCCCTAATGTCCTTGTATGGCCTGGGGTCGATTTACTTTGCCAGCCGAGTCGGGGCTCAGTCCCCGCAGGTCTCCGATGCCCTCAACAAAATGCAAAACGACTTCCTGCCGCTGGGACTGTTTGCCTTCACGTTCTATACATTGGTCTTTTCAACGGGTGAGGCGACCGTCTATTTCTCGGCGAGCGAAGCAGCATTTCTTTTTCCGGCACCGATCACCCGCAAGCAGTTGCTGGCCTATTTACTTTTGAAAAGCCTGCTTGGTATCACGGGAATTTCGCTGTTTTTTGGCTTATTTACGAGTCCCCGGTTCGGAATGGCAATCCCTCGCTGGCTGGCGGTCGCCATGACGTTGTCGTTTTTGCAGCTGCTGACGATGAACGTTTCGTTCTTGAGACAGATCCTGGAAGAAAAACTGAGCGTCGTGATCCGACGAGTACTCGGCCTGTTATTCGGCATCCTGGTTTTTGTGGCAGTCACCCAAACGGTTCAGTCGGTCAACGGAAATGATTTTGATGCCTACCTCAAGGTCTTCAAGGAATCGACCGCTGGCAAACTGATGCTCGCTCCGTTTTTCGTTTTTGTTCGAGCTCTTACGGCTCCTGATTGGAAAACCTTTTTCCCCTATGCCGCGGTCCCGTTCGCGGTTGACCTGTCCTTGTTGTTGCTCGCATTTCGGCTGGATGCCCTGTCGCTGGAATCGGCTTTAGCGATCAGCGAGAAAATGACGGAGCGACTTAAGCTAATGCAGTCTAAGGGGGCATGGCATGCCTTTGAATCGAAGCGAGATTCCTCGGTCGCTCAACGAAAAATCGCTCAACTTCCCTTTTGGGGTGGAATCGGTCCTGTTTTATGGCAACGGATGACAACAACATTTCGGTCCTCATCCAGGCTTTTGTGGGTCCTTGCCGGGGCCGTCACATTCGCCGCGACCCTAGTCGTCGTGATTGGTCGATCAGGATCAGAATCCACCCGGATCGTTGCCGCTCCCTTCGTCGGTCTAGGCTCGATGGCCTACATGAGCTTTCTCATCTGCTTGTCAATACAAAACGAAATCGAACGGGTTGGGTATCTGAAATCACTTCCTATTCGCTCCATCTCCGTTGTCATCGGTGACTTGATTGGATTTCCAATCCTGCTCTCGGTGATTCAATCGACCTTTATTGTCGTTTTGGCCTGTGTCTATACGAATCTGGCACCGTGGCTGTTGTGCGGAGCCATCTTGACGTTGCCGCTGAATTTATTGTTGTTCGGAATCGACAAGCTCGTCTTCTACATTTATCCGACTCGATTGGCCAAAGGTGCTCCAGGCGACTTCCAGAACTCGGGAAAGCAAATGATCTTCATGACCCTGAAGATGCTAATGCTGGGAGCTGGCGCAATCTTCGTCATCATCGCTGCATTGCCCGGTGCATTAGCACTACAATCGCCCGTGGTAGCGGTTGCCGGTGCCGGATTTGTACTGGTGGTCGAGTGCGGAGCACTTGTGCCGCTATTGGTTCTCGCGTACGACCGTTTTGATCCGAGCACGACGATAGTTCAGTGAAAGTGGACGATGACTGACGAGAGCATTGAATTTCAGACCGTATGCAAAACTGACTCAATCCCCGAAGGTGAAGGACGCGCATTTCCCCTGAATGGAACACTGGTCGCCGTCTTTCGACGTGATGGCCAATACTTTGCCATCAATGATTCGTGTCCACACATGGGCGCATCGCTGGCTTCGGGCTATCTCGAAGGTTGCGATGTGATCTGCCCCTGGCACGCCTGGAAGTTCTGTGTCAAAGACGGGATTTGGATGGACAACCCCAAGTCAAAAGTCCGAACCGAATCGTATGCCGTCCGAATCACAGGTGACGAAGTCCAGATCGAAGTTCCAAAACCAAAGTCTTGATCGCAATGAATTTGATTGGAAAAACTGAAACGGGCCTGATGAAATGATGAAGCTGGCGTAGGGTCGCATATGAGCGTTATTGCGGTAGAAACATGGGGTGCCACGGTTTTGGAGTCTTCGGCAAGGCCGGGTCTTCATGGCTCGATAAGGTCTCCGAAGAGCACGGCCTTACCGAAAACGGTAAAACCGTGGCACCCTTTTCGTGGATTTCTGTTCCAAAAGAAACGAGACAATGCAGTTACAGTCTTTTAAATTCTTTGCGTCCTTGCACCTTTGCGTCTTTGCGACAAGTTCTTGATTTGGTGCCCCGTTTCCGCAAAGCCGCCTCCTAAAAATCACGCGTCACCCTCCGGCTAATGAATCTCGTTGAGTAATAAAACCATGCGAAAGAACGAAGATCATCTCTTCCGGGCTTCCAGTCCCATTCAAGAACATGCGTTCCGAAACGGACCTCGAATCACGGCGGTTGAGACACTGATTCCCCACGACATCATGGGGGGATTACTGCTACTGCGACTGCATACGGATGCAGGAACGGCCGGTGGGGAACCTGTGATCGGACATGGCGAAACCTATTACGTTCCACAAGCTGTTGCCTCGACGTTGCATGACTGGATGTCACGACGGTTGCTAGGAGCCGACGCTACAGCGATCGAAAGCCATTGGCGGTTTTTGTACGAACG
The DNA here is from genome assembly GCA_903834925.1 of uncultured Schlesneria sp. Classification (GTDB taxonomy): domain Bacteria; phylum Planctomycetota; class Planctomycetia; order Planctomycetales; family Planctomycetaceae; genus Schlesneria. Next base: position 27,331 of record CAILLA010000146.1, on the reverse strand, counting down.
AGGATCCGCGTTCGGTGTTCGCGGATGCGAACTTCGAGCGATCAGTGCGATCGACCTGGCCTTGTGGGATATCCTCGGCCAGTTGACTCAACAGCCCGCCTGGAAACTGTTGGGTGGTGCTGTCAGAGATTCCATCCCCGTCTACAACAGTTGCGGCGGCCCCAGTTATGGACGACGCCCTTACGCCGACGGGAACCAGGACCCGCCATCATCTGGCTGGCCAGGTCATGGCGACTTAGGCCGACCCGGCCCATTGGAAGACAACTACAACAGCGTCCACAATCCCGGCGACCTGGCCGAAGAACTTCTGGCCGAAGGATACTCCGCGATGAAGCTGTGGTCGCTCGACCGCGTTTACAAACAGAGCGGCGGTCACCGAGTCAGTTGGGCCGACCTCGAAGAAGGATTGCAGCCCTTCCGAGCGATCCGCGAACGAGTCGGCATGAAGATGGAAGTGATGCTTGACGGTCACGGTTTCTTCACGCTTCCCGCTGCGCTTCGCATCGCCGAGGCAATGCGAGAACTGAAGCCACTCTGGCTGGAGGATGTCATTCGCCCCGACTGTGTCGACACGATTGCCGACTTCCGCGACCGGGCAGGGGTCCCGATTGCGGTCAGCGAGATGCTGGTCAGCCGTGAAGAATACCGCCAGGTACTGCAAAGACGCGCCGCCGATTACGCGATGATTGACCCAACATGGGTAGGGGGAATCAGTGAAACCCGTCGAGCAGCCGAACTGGCTCAGACATTTAATATCCCAGTCCTGATGCATGACTGCACCGGCCCATTAACACTGTTTGCCGGCCTGAACGTCACAATGTCGTGCGCCAACGTGACCTATCAAGAAACAGTCCGGGCACACATCAAAACGATCTATCCGATGCTGATCGACGAACCCCCAACCGTCATCAAGGGGCACATCGCACCACCAACGCGACCAGGTTTAGGAGTCAGACTCCTGGACGAACTTTTCACTCCCGACCATCCCGGTTATCGGATCACGAAGCTTTAAAGTCACTTAGGAACACGGGACCAAAAGTGTGAAGGGAAATCACCCGAAAACGTCATCAATGCGATGAATCGATTCATTGATAAAATCCTTTAAATTTGAACCGTAAACCAGGAATCATCGAATCTCTCCACCTGCCGTATTTGTTTCGTGTATTTTGTATTAATAACGTTTATTTTCTTTGCAGAGCGTGAATAATCTATTGAAGAAAAGAATCCGGGAACTTACGTCGCCCGACTCGCCTCTACTGTTTTTTTCGTGATTTCCGTGTCTTTCGTGGTTCAAATTCTTCTCCAGTTTGGGCTGCGGGCGAAGCCCGAAGCCAGGTATTTCGTGGTTGTACTCTTCCTCTTAATTTGAATTGACCCCGTTTCTTCCTTGATGACCCCACGCAGGCTGACGTTGAATCCGCATTAACTGTTTTCGAAACAGGTCAAATCGTCGGCACAACTCCTGCGGCCTGACGATTGATTCGCGTTTTGAATCTCGACGGACCAGCCAGTACGGAATTTCGTCAGATGTGGATTAGCACAATTCGCCTGGCATCGCTATATCACACATCGCTATTTCGCCGTTGATTAGGATATCCTGCGACATTCCCAATCTTTCAGTTCTAAGGCATCCTGGCGGTAACAGCCGTCTAGAAGGGATCGCCGAATCCGCGTTTGTGAAACGGCTGATGTCCGAATTACCTGATACCTATTGAGTCGACGCTGCCGTGCTCGATTCATTTCACGTCACATCGACGATCAACTCTCGATTCAGGCAACATCGGCCACGTTGCCTTGCATTTACCTGTGTTGATAGTCAAGTCGCGGCTGCAAAAGGGAACTCGATCAAGATAGTCAACTTAATCATCTCTAATCGTGGCCCCTCGTTGTTTCCTTCGTTGGTCTCGCTTCAAGAATTTTTGCGTTTCCAAACCGCTTGTTGGGTTATGGTTTTGGTGGGACGTCGAAGACTTGTCCCACCCTACTTAAGAAGCCCTGCCCTACTACTGAAGAAGGCTTCTTTTTAAGACGTCTTGGGCCTGCGAAAAATAGGGTTGCCAGACGATTTCCGGGCTGGAGAACTTCAGGCAGTCTCGCACTTTTTGTAGTGTGTTGAGCGCCATGTGGGGACAGCGATTGCAGGCACATGTTTCGCCCGTTGAGGTCATAATTCCGGGAACCGGAATGTATTCGTGATGAGGAGCTAATTTCTTTAACGGATGAATCATGTTCGCTTCTGTAGCGACAAGAAACGTTTTGGGTTCCGTCACTGACGCAACGTACTTTCGCATCTTTTCAGTGCCGCCAATGATGTCCGCCACTTCGAGAATGTTCGCGGGGCATTCGGGGTGAGCCATCACCAACGAACCGGGATGATTCCGCTTGGCTCGCAACAAGTCTTGCACACTGAAAACTTCGTGGACCATACACGAACCGGGCCAGAGGATCATTGGGCGACCGGTCACCGAACTCAAATACCGACCGAGATGCTGGTCAGGCACGAACAGGATTTCTTTATCTGAAGGAACGCGATCGATAATCTCACGAGCGTTTCCACTCGTCACAATCCAATCACACAACGATTTGACGGCAGCGGTGGTATTGATATAGGCGACCGTCTGGAAATCGTGTCCCTTGGCTCGCAGTTCCGTCTGGTACGCCGCCAGCCGATCAGCAGGGCAGCTTTCGGCCAGGGAACATCCTGCGTGCAAATCGGGCATCAGAACTTTCTTTTCCGGGCTGAGAATCTTGGCCGACTCGCCCATGAAATGAACGCCGCAGAAGACGATGGTCGATGTCTTGACCTGCGTCGCATCGCGGGCAAGTTTCAAACTGTCGCCTGTAAAGTCAGCGATGTCCTGTAAGTCCCCATCGACATAGAAGTGAGCAAGGATCGACGCATCGCGTTCTTTTTTTAGAGCCTCAATCTCGTCCATCAGATCCAACGTATCTTCATAGACCTCGACGGATGCATTCGTATTGATGACGGGAAGTTCCATGTTTTGTCCTGTTCCTGATCCGCGTAAATTCGCGAACGGGTCGCTAACGGTTTTGCACTGAGATTTCTTCGAACCTAAAACCCGATTCGTTCAGTCAAACCTCAGGTTTTCTTCCAAAGTCACCATCATCACTTCGCCTGATGATGGCGACTTTGGCCTAACTAAACCAACAAGACATTCTATTTCGTGACCCGCAATTAGGAAATGACGTTCACCGACATTCCTATTCGTCCTCGGGCGGAAATCCATAAAACCGCCAGTCGGGGCGTCAGCCAGATCCGATATCGCGCTTATTCGGGCATTTTGAACTGAATTCAAAACTCGCGGCAGCGGCCACAGATTTCTTCCTTAAGTTTTCAAATCCGTCTGCCGATGGCTCGCACGAGAGGGCGAATTGTCGTCTTCGTCGTCATCGCCGATGCTGCCAGCGTCGGAAGGAATCATATGGAACTATGCAGGCAACTTTTCGTGGCTTTTGCCGCCCTGTTACTGGGGTTCGGGTTGCTGATGGTCCATAGCTCCAGCGTCACCTCATGGCCGACCGAATTTGAACAGGTTCATCTGTCGCGACACCTGGTGTTTCTGGTGATCGGACTGATTGCATCGCGATTTGCGGCGTCGCAACACCCTGAATTCTGGAAGCGGTTTGCTCCCTGGCTCTTTATCGCGACCATCGCACTGCTGATTCTTGTCCTGGTACCAGGAATCGGAGTGCGAGTGAAAGGGGCGCAACGCTGGATTCGAATTCCAGGGGTTTCCGCTCAGCCCTCAGAACTGGCGAAAATCGCGGTCCCGCTGACGATGTGCTGGCTTGCCGATTGGAATCGCGATCGACTGGCCAACTGGTTTTCGGGAACGGTCCCTTTTGTGATTCCTATTCTGATTTCGGTTCCACTGGTGCTGATTGAACCCGATCTGGGAACCGCAGTGTTTCTGCTCGGCAGCGCCACACTGGTTCTTTTCCTGGCTGGCTGGCCATTACGGAATTTTCTGCTTGGCATTGGTGTTTGCGTACCGATTGCAATCGGTACATTGGCGATGAAACCGTACCAGCAGCGCCGAATCGCCGGGTTTCTGGAAAGCTGGGCCAATTTTGACGACGCTCCCTATCAACTGAAGCAGTCACTGGTCACGTTAGGTGCGGGTGGACTGCACGGCGTCGGTTTAGGACGCGGCTGGCAGAAGCTGAGCTTTCTTCCCGAGGCGAATACCGACTTTGTCTTCGCGGTGATCGGCGAAGAATTGGGTCTGATTGGGTCGCTCAGCCTGATCGCCCTCTGGTGCGGCTTATATTTGTCAGGTTTGCGAATGCTGAATCATCTGGACAGAAGGAGATTCGCCTATCTGGCCAGCTTCACGTTGCTGACACAATTAACCGGCCAGGCCATGTTAAATATTGCGGTGGTCACCGCCATGGTCCCGCCCAAAGGGATTTCGCATCCGCTCATCAGCGCTGGCGGAAGCAACCTCGTCGTCAGCTTGCTCGCGATCGGTATAGTTTTAAGCCTGTCACGGAACGAAAACCCGGAATCGACAGTTGCTCCAAGCTAGGATTCGGCCGAATTGTCGAGGCCGTCAGTCTTTTCAAATGAAATTGGGGAACAAAACCCCTGTAGAGTGGGCTGGAAGCCAATATCAGTGGAATCCAATCATCCTTCGACCACGGAAATCGACGGATTACTTGCCCTTCGACACCATCCACGGCATCATCTCCCAAGCCAAACCAAGCCAGATTCACAATCCCATGAAGGAAGCCCTGATGCAGAGGTCTGTATTCTTAAAACTGTTCGCGATGATGTTTCTCGAATTCTTTATCTGGGGCGCGTGGTTGCCATTAATCTTTGGTTATCTTCCGAGTTTGGGGTTCACGCCACAGCAGCAGTCATTAATTCTCAACACATTCCCTGTTGCCGCGATTCTCGCGATGTTTTTTGGTAACCAGTTCGCTGATCGCAATTTTGCTGCCGAAAAATTCCTTGCCATCAGCCATCTCATCGGCGGTCTGTCGATCTTGGCATTGGCATGGGTTCACGACTTTTGGACGTTTTTCGCGCTGATGCTGATACACTGCGTGGTCTATGTGCCAACAATCTCAATTACAAATTCCATCGCGTTCGCAGCCATGAAGGATGCTCAACGTGAATTTGGAATCGTCCGTATGGGGGGGACAATCGGATGGATTGCTGCGGCATGGCCACCTGTCTTTTTGCTCGTCGATTGGGCAAAGGTTCGTGAATCCAATCCCAAAACCACGGTTGACTGGCTGGGTGCAGTTTTTGGTTCACCGCTGACTGGTACAGCGATGCAGGATGCGACTGCTCAAACATATATTGTTGCTGGCATCGCATCGCTGGTTCTTGCAGCATTCAGTCTTACCTTGCCACACACCCCAGCGAAACCAGCGAAAGATTCGAGCGAAGGACTTGCGTGGCTCGAGTCCATGAAATTGCTGGCTCATCCGTTCGTACTCGTGCTTTGGATCGTCACCCTCATCGATTCCTTCGTCCATAACTGTTTTTTCAATTGGACTGGCCGTTTTCTCCCCACGGTAGGAATTCCAGGGAACTGGGTCACGCCTGTGATGAGCATCGGACAAATTGCAGAAATTCTGACGATGGCCGTGTTGGGCGCTTGTTTGAAGAGACTCGGGTGGCGGTGGACGATGGTGATCGGAATTCTTGGGCACGCAGCAAGATTCGCGGTATTCGCCTACTTTGGTGACGAGTCCTTCAAATGGTTGATAGTTACCGTAAATATCCTGCATGGGGTTTGTTACGCATTTTTCTTTGCCACCGTTTACATTTTTGTCGACGAGCATTTTCCGAAGGATGCACGAACCAGCGCTCAGGGGTTGTTCAATCTGATGATCCTCGGGATTGGTGCGTTGGTCGCTAACTTTGCCTGTCCGCCGTTATTTGATGCGTTGACGGAAGTAGTCACCTCAACAACCGTGAAAGGTTCCAAAGAGACCAACGAGGTTCAGACTCTCAAAGCGAATCTCCCTCCAGCTAACGGCACATACCAGCTTCCCTTTGGAAAGCGGTCGATCGATAAGATTCCTGGGGACGCCACTGCGGCCCAACTGCAAGCGATCTTGGAATCGGTTGACGGGATTGGAGCCGGAAACGTGAAGGTGACCGGCGGTTCGTTGCCGAAGGACACTTTATCGATCGAATTTGTCGGTGCTCTCGCAAATCGCGAAGTTGATCAGATTGAAAACGGTCGCGTTCATTTCCGCGAACTGTTTCAAATCCCTTGTTTTGCTGCCCTGATCGCTGCGATGGCACTGGCATTTTTCTTTCACCCCCCCAAGATCGGTACTTCGGTTGAGGTGGCGGCACCGACCGCTCATTGATCGGCGCCGGAACATACGACAGGCGACGATTAAGACGATTAATCAGTCGTTACGAGTGTAGCCGGAGATCATCGACAGCAAGCGAAGGACTTCCACGTACAACCAGACGAGCGTCACCATCAGGCCGAAAGCGGAGTACCATTCGAAATACTTTGGTGCTCCGCTTGACGCAGCCTGTTGGATCGACGCAAAGTCGATGATCAGGTTGAGGGCTGCCACAATCGCGATCACCAACGTGATTCCAATTCCAATCAAGCTCGGCTGATACAGGAACGGCAGGCGGACACCGAAAAATGAACAGATGATTGCAATCATATATAGCACGGCGATTCCACCTGTTGCGGACGAGACACCCAACATAAATCGGTTGGTAGGTCGAATTAATCCGGTTTTGTAGGCAAACAGCATGGCACCCATCGTTCCGAGCGTAGCCAGTGCGGCTTGCGGTACGATGCCATTGTATACTCGTTCATAGGAACCAGAAATCGCGCCGAGCAACAGTCCCTCGGTCAGTGCATAAAGTGGTGCCGTAAACGGTGCCCAGGTTGGCTTAAAGCAGGTGGCCAGACTGAATACCAGACTTCCGACTACCCCTGCAATGATCCAGGGAAATGCCGCTGGCTGACCGCCGGTACGAGTCATCGCGAACGTCATTGATGCGGTGCCGAAGCACATTCCAAGCAGAATCAGAGTCTTTGTTGCCGTACCCTGAATCGTCATACTTTGGCTGGCGGGAAAGAATTCGCCCCGAAATGAATCCATGGTCGCAACGTTCAACACGGGATTGTGACTTCTCATTCGCAGATTCCTTTTATTGTATTTTTCAGTCAGCCCAGCGCCAAAATGTGGGCGTCTCGTTTTACCGAGAGAGAGTTTCTTCAATGCCATAACGCAGATGTCGCCGGTCCGGTTCAAATCGTTTTCCGGCAAAATCGCGCCAACTGAGGATTATACGCCCAATTCAAGTGAAGAGCGAGAAGCCTCGCGTATTAAAGGTTCCCGTTCCCTCTCAAACTCGCTATCCTGAGATCTTTTTGCGAATTACGGTTATGGCTCGACAGATAGAATTAATCGCGACATCGGCGTTTGGCCTGGAAGCGGTTGTCTCGCGCGAATTACACGATCTGGGATATCACCAGCAATACTCTGAAGATGGTCGAGTGACCTTCGTTGGCGACGAATTGGCAATTTGTCGTTGTAATCTCTGGCTACGCTCGGCGGATCGACTCCTCGTGAAAGTCGGCGGGTTTCCCGCATACGATTTCGGAGAATACTTCGACCAGGTCGAGGGATTGCCGTGGAACGAATGGCTTCCTGTCGATGCCAGGTTCCCTGTTTCGGGCAAATCGGTCCGGTCCCAATTGCACCATGAGCCGACCATTCAAGCCGTTACCAAGAAGGCGATTGTCGAAAGTTTGAAGAAGAGTTATCAACGTCACTGGTTTGAGGAAACGGGGACGGAGTATCAGATTGAGGTCTCGATTTTAAAAGATCAGGCCCTTTTGTTGATCGATACATCGGGACCCGGCCTGCACAAGCGAGGCTACCGAGCCACCTCAGGTGCGGCTCCTTTACGCGAAACGACGGCGGCGGCTCTGGTTTTAATCAGTTGCTGGAATCGAGAACGTCAGTTCCTCGATCCGTTTTGTGGGTCCGGAACAATCGCGATCGAAGCAGCCATGATCGGCCGAAACCGTGCTCCGGGCCTTAATCGCAATTTTCTCTGTGAGAATTGGCATCAATTGACACGCGAAAACTGGAAGCAGGCGCGTGAAGAAGCACGAGATCTGATGCTCGGCAAACCCAAATTCCCCTTGATGGCCAGCGACATCGACGACAGGGTTCTGCGATTGGCTCAATCGAATGCCATCGAAGCAGGGATGGGTGGCGACATCGAATTCAAAACAATGGATGTCCTGGAGTTGAAAACATCACTCGAATATGGAGTGATCATCACCAACCCTCCGTACGGCGAACGACTGGGAGACAGTGAATCCGCAGCCGAGATCTACGACGACATGGCCGATGCGTTCGGTCCTCTGACTACCTGGTCAATCTACGTCCTGACATCACATCGTGGGTTTGAGCGACTTTTCAGATGTCGTGCCGATCGCCGAAGAAAGCTCTACAGTGGACGGATTGAATGCCAGTATTATCAATACCACGGCCCAACGCCACCTTGGGAAAAAGCGTCGGACAGACCCGAAATGCCCGGCAACGAAAGTGACACCGAGCAAGACGAATAACCGGTTTATGGCCGGCATGGGATTCAGTAAGTCGCATCGGAAAAGACTCCGATACGGTGATTCAGGCGATCAATATCGCTTCGAAAAAGCCTTAAGCCGTTTCCCATAGTTCGGTAACCGGGGCGTGAGGAACTAGCGAAATCGCTTCTTTTTCGTAAGTAAACGATTGAGACGCACCGTCGATTCCGCACCAGTTGAGTAGCGTTGCCGTCAGTTCGCCAGGTTCGATCGGTCGTTCCAGAGGTTCCGCAGCGGCGTAATCGCTGGAGCCGATCACCTTTCCACCGGAGACTTTTCCACCGGCAACAATCGCGGACCAGCAAAGAGGCCAGTGATCTCGCCCCATATTTTCGTTGACTTGAGGAGTTCGACCGAATTCGCTTGTTGCGACGACGAGAGTGTCATCCAGCATTCCGCGCTGCGATAGGTCGTCTAGCAGGCCTGACATCGCTTGATCGAATTCCGGGCAAAGTTTTGCCTGATAATCAAATAGTGTCGCCGGACCGCAACTCTTGTCGCCATGGCAATCCCATGTGATCCGATCTTTCAGCGAATCGAATAAATTCACGGTGACACAGCGTGTTCCGTGTTCCGCAAGCTGTCTTGCCTTCAGCAGCAATCGACCGAATTCGGTGTCGCCATACATTCTTCGGATCGACTCAGGCTCGTCCGCAACGTCTTTCGTCACAAGCTGCGGTTCCCACTCACTTCCCAGGATTCCTGCCTGCTGGCCTCGGTAAGTGGCGACACCGGTTTCAGCAAGTGGTTGCGGAAGAATGATGTTGGGGGAAATGCCGTTCTTTGTGACAACGTTACTTGCGACCAGACTGCCCCAGTTCGGAAACTTGATTCCATTAACCGACAGCCGCCCCGTCTGAAGTAACTGCATTCCGGTCTCGTGGATAGGAGCGTAGGAATGGTTCATCGAGCGAATGACCGCAAAACGGTTGGATCGCAACGCCAATCCTGGAAGCGATTCTCCAAACCGCACGCCTGGCACAGCGGTTTCGATCGATTTAAACGGGCCTCGAATTGATGCGGGAGCATCGGGCTTTGGGTCAAAAGTTTCCAGTTGGCTGACGCCGCCGGTCATCAGAATCAATATTGCCCGGCGATTTGAATTCGCCATCAATGACGCGGCGCGAGCGGCTCCGGACAATCCGACCACAGTCAGCCCCCCTGCGCGCAGGAAGTCACGACGCGAAACACCGTCTGCATCGGTGACATTTTCGGCCGCTAACATTCGAGATTCCCTCTTCCGACCCCAGTTCCAAATTGCCATAACAATGTACCGTTGCGAGATGAAGATGAAAACTACACGGGTGACATCGGCTGAGAACGGGCCTGTCATGCCTCTGATCGGCTAAACCAGCCGAATCTTCGGGCTGACTGGGCAAACCTGCGCAGCGTGCTTATCCTGCGGACCGCAACGAATGCATGGAATTCGCTTGAAGCGAAGCAAACGGAAGAATTGTTAAAGTTAACGATTGTCGGTATTGCAAATCATTCGGAAGAAGCGGCTAACGGCAAAACAGGGCGATGAAGGAATGTCGTCCGTGTTTCCCTGAAGTTTTACAGCAAGGTCACAGCACGAAAATGATCCTCGATTTATTTAAACTTGATGGTCGCATCGCTTTGGTGACCGGAGCCAGCCGGGGGCTCGGTCAGGCAATGTCCGTAGGGCTTGCGGAAGCGGGTGCGGATGTTGTTGGTGTCAGTCGCTCTGGTGACTGGTCCGAGCTTGAACGACTGGTTCGCGTGACGGGTCGTAAGTTCTGGGGCTTTTCGGCTGACCTTGGCCAACCGTCAGACCGAGCAGGGTTGGTCGATCGAATTATTGAGCAGACAGGGCAACTTGATATTCTCGTCAACAATGCCGGAATTTCACATCGCCATCCGCCGGAAGAATATCCCCTTTCCGAATGGCATCAATTGTTTGAGGTGCATCTTCATGCGTCGTTCGACCTGTCTCAGCAAGCCGCTCAGCACATGTTAGTTCGGGGGCGAGGCAAGATTATCAACATCGGTTCGGTGATGACGTTTGAGGGTGGCCTCAATATTCCCGCTTACGCGGCTGCCAAACATGGTTTGGCGGGACTGACCAAGTCTTTGGCAAATTCCTGGAGTCGGCAAGGAATTAACGTTAACTGCATCTGTCCTGGCTATTTTGAAACCTCGTTATCACACGTTCTTCAAGATGATCCGGTACGGGGACCACAAATCCTGGATCGGATTCCTGTCGGTCGGTGGGGGCAACCGGATGAACTTGCGGGACTTTGTGTGTTTCTTGCTTCAGATGCTTCGAACTATATGCATGGAAGTACCGTCGCGATTGACGGCGGATGGCTGTCGCGATAAGTAGAAAAGTTCATTCAGCCTAACCGAGAATTTTTGCGACGGAGATTGTTAATGGCTGCACGAATCCCATTTCAAGCCGGTCAGTTCCCCCAGACTCGCATGCGGCGAACGCGGCAATTCGAATGGTCTCGTCGATTGATGCGTGAAAATCAACTGACTGTTAACGACTTGATCTGGCCTGTCTTCGTGCAGCCAGGTAAAGGACTGCGAACGCCAATTGCTTCAATGCCCGGGGTTGAGCGTCTGTCGATTGATCTGCTAGTTGACGCCGTGTCACACGCTGCGGACCTTGGAATTCCTGCAATTGCAGTCTTTCCCGCAACGGATCCGTCGCTGAAAAATGAAGCTGCGACTGAGGCGATCAATCCCGATAACCTTGTCTGTCAGGCGGTTCGCGCAATTAAAACTCAACAGCGGGACCTGGGGATCATCTGCGACGTGGCACTAGACCCATATACGTCGCACGGGCAAGACGGCCTGGTGCGAAACGGATATGTTGTCAACGATGAAACGCTCGAGATGCTTTGCCTGCAGGCGGTCATTCAGGCACAAGCAGGATGCGATGTCATTGCCCCTTCCGACATGATGGACGGACGGATCGGAGCAATCCGAACTGCACTCGATGGAGCGGGTTTCGAACATGTTCAATTGCTGGCCTATGCCGCCAAGTATGCATCGGCGTTTTACGGCCCGTTCCGTGATGCAGTCGGTTCTGCAACCAGTCTCGGACAAGGAGATAAACGGACCTATCAGATGGATCCCGCGAACGGCGATGAGGCGCTTCGCGAAGTGGCGCTTGACATCACTGAAGGAGCTGACATGGTCATGGTCAAGCCGGGAATGCCCTATCTGGATATTGTCCGCCGTGTTAAAGAGACGTTTGGCTTACCGACGTTTGCATATCAGGTAAGCGGCGAATACGCGATGATTGCTGCGGCAGCTCAGAATGGATGGCTTGATCGAAAGAAGGCGATGCTGGAAAGTCTGTTGTCGTTTAAGCGGGCGGGAGCGGATGGAGTTCTGACTTACTTTGCGATAGAGGCGGCAGAGGCCTTGCAAGCGACTGCAAACCGGCAATAAACCTTATAAGATCGTGTTCAAGACGAAATTTCGGCCTGTATTTTGCGTTCTTTTTCTGTCTTGTTTTTCATGACATCCGATTTCTTACGTTGTTTTTGACAGGAGTTGAACAGCATGTTGCGAGTGGCAGTCATCGGCGCGAGGGGACAACTCGGTAGCGATCTTGTTGCTCGGTTGGGAGCGCAAGCGATTCCTCTAGGACATAACGAGATCGATATTTCAGACGCAGCAAGTGTCGCGAGTACACTCGACCGAGAGCGTCCGAATGCCGTCATTAACTGTGCTGCTTACAATTTTGTCGACAAGGCCGAATCCGAGCGCGATGCAGCGATGTTGACCAATCGCCGAGGACCAGGATTGCTTGCAGACTATTGTCGGGAACACGACTTGAAACTGATCCATGTCGGGACGGATTATGTCTACGACGGTCGGACGGGCAATACCCCCTGGACTGAAGAGGACGAACCGCTGCCGATCAGCACCTATGCGTCCAGCAAATATTCGGGAGAGCAGCTGGTGCGCGCTCACTGTCCACGACATTTCGTGGTGAGAACGTGCGGCCTTTACGGTCGAAATGCGATGCACGGAAAAGGAAACTTTGTCGAGACGATGCTCCGACTGGGTCGTGAACGGCCTGAATTAAAGGTCGTTGGAGACCAACGATGTACGCCAACCTCCACCGCGAACCTTGCATCAGCCATTCTTGATCTCGTCAAAACAGAGGAATATGGTCTTTATCACGCAACGAATTCTGGTAGCTGTTCCTGGTACGAATTTGCCTCAGAAATCATGAGGATGGCTGGCCTTAGTCCGACGGTCATTCCAATTACGACAGCCGAATACGGAGCACGAGCACGTCGGCCAAGCTATAGCGTACTGGATTGTTCCAAGTTAGAACGCGTTCTTGGATGGAAAATGCCTTCCTGGCAGGAGGCATTGGAACGATACTTGACCGAACGCCATCAAATGACTTCGGCATGATGGGGATTTCTTTTAATTTCCTTGAGGCTTATTGCTTGAATCAGTTCGCCGGACTGAACGGAATGTTCGGAATGAGCCGCGCAAAGTCTTCTTGTTCAGCAGATCTTGCCTAAGCAATTCAAGCTCCGCACCCGTTAGCGTCGATGGCAGTGGGCATCTTGAAATCTACTCACCCACTGAATCAACCAACCGGGAGCGTTAGCCGATGTTCGTTCCGACCGAATCCCAAGACCCCTCGTTTTCGAAGATACGCCTGATCGACCAAGCCATCAGAAGAATCAAGCAGAACCTGGTGGCTCATCTTGAACAGGAATCACGACTCCATCGTTTATTTGCGGTCGGTCAGGAAAAGTGGTTGTCGCAGTGCGAACAACTGCGAAATCGAATCGAGTTATTGGAAGCTCGGATTTCTCCCTGGATGACAGAACCCGCAGAACGACCCCGACTCGCTGTGATTCCACGACAGGAAGAATCTGCTTGATGCCTGATCGCTGGTCATCCCGGGTATGACGGCTACACTACAGGTAGTGTTGTGCGTAACGAGTTTATCGATTGTGCGGCCAGTGGAGGCCGTCGGCTCGTTCGCGTCATCCGTCCCGCCTGGAGTTTCTTCAATGAGAATGCTCGCTGCTGCCTTGTTTACTGGTGCCGTTGTCGCCATGTCGTTTGTAACGGTGACTGCTGAAGAAAAGAGTTCCAAAGTGCTCGATCACAAGATGAAGGCGATTGATGGTAAAGAAGTGAATCTTGCCGAAAAGTACAAAGGAAAAGTGTTGCTGGTGGTGAACGTTGCCAGCCAGTGCGGTGCGACTCCGCAGTACAAGCAGCTTGAGGCTTTGCAGGACACGTATCACGAAAAAGGTCTTGACGTCGTCGGTTTTCCATGCAATCAATTCGGCGGTCAGGAGCCAGGCAACGAAGAAGAAATCGTTAAATTCTGTAAGTCGAAGTATGACGTTTCGTTTGATCTCTTTGCCAAGATTGACGTCAACGGCGAAAAAGCCGCTCCAATCTATAAGCAGTTGACCGCTAAAGACGGTCCGATCAAATGGAACTTTGAAAAGTTTGTCATCGGACGAAACGGCGAGGTTGTCGCTCGATTCCCGACTGGAACAAAGCCAGATGCTCCTGAAGTGGTCAAAGTGGTCGAAGCCGAACTGGCCAAGGCAGCCAAGTGATTTCGCGCGGCAACGATGGGACTTTGGAAATTCGTGCTCGTGCTTGAGTTCCAAACAAGAGATGTCAAAACCCCTGCCGTGTGATGCGACAGGGGTTCTGGCGTTTTGATTTATTGAGAAGCAGTCAGATTTTGTAGTGGAGGCTTCCGGACTCCGCACATATTTTACTTCTGCGGCTGGAAGCCGCAGCTACCGGTTGTGGCCCGCCATATTCAATTTACAAAGATTGACAACCTCGGAGCGAAATAGAATGGACTCAATTGCAACGATCTTAGCCCGACTCGGTCTGGCGAAAGAACTGTCTGGCGTTTGGATCGGCGAAAACGAGCATTCAGGTTCCGGTGGGAGATTGCACAGCCGCTCGCCAATTGACGGATCACAGCTGGCGACAATGGTGTCTGCCTCGGCAAGCGATGTTCCTAAAGTCATCTCTGCAGCGAGCGCAGCCTTTATCCGCTGGCGAATTATGCCTGCGCCACTTCGAGGCGAATTTGTCAGACGTGTTGGAAATCGATTCCGCGATTTGAAGACCGACCTTGCGGCAGTCATCTCATGGGAAGCGGGCAAGATTACCCAGGAAGCGTTGGGCGAAGTTCAAGAAGTCATCGACATCTGTGATTTTGCGGTGGGACTCAGTCGTCAGCTTCACGGTTTGACCATTGCCAGCGAGAGGCCGTTCCATCGGCTGGCCGAACAGTGGCATCCGTTGGGGATTGTAGGGGTCATCACTGCGTTTAACTTTCCCATGGCGGTTTGGGCCTGGAATGCGGCACTGGCCTGGGTTTGTGGTGACCCCATCATTTGGAAGCCATCCGAAAAAACACCGTTGTGTGCATTGGCCTGCCAAGCGGTTGTCGCCTCTGTGTTACGCGACATGCCAGACATCCCCAAGGCTGTATCGTCTCTGATCATCGGAGGGAGAGACCTTGGTGAGAGCTTGTCAGAGTCCCCTTCCGTACCGCTCGTATCAGCAACAGGGTCAACTGGGATGGGTCGCGCTGTCGCTCAGCGGGTCGCTTCGCGACTAGGACGATCACTACTGGAGCTGGGTGGCAATAACGCCATGATTGTCACGCCGTCTGCAGATATTGAATTGACGATTCAAGCGATCGTATTCTCGGCCGTCGGTACATGCGGACAACGATGCACGACTCTACGACGATTGATCGTTCATGAGAGTTTGGTGAAACAGGTCATCGACAGACTGATCCCAATCTACAAACGGCTTCCGATCGGAAATCCCACCGAATCGAAAACGTTGGTCGGTCCGCTCATCGACGAAGCGGCCTGGAATGCGATGGATGTAGCACTGGAGCGAGCCGTCGCCGAAGGCGCAACTGTTCATGGTGGCCAGCGTTTAACTCAAGGTGTGCCCAATGGAGGCGTCTATGTCCAGCCGGCGATTGTCGATTTTTCCAGTGCCAAATCTGAAACGTCAAACTTGTCAGGAACGACTCAGCAGAGCGTCGTGAAAGATGAAACGTTTGCGCCGATTCTCTACGTAAAAAGCTACAGATCATTCGAAGAAGCGATCGCGATGCAGAACGACGTTCCTCAAGGACTGGCATCCTCAATTATGACCAGCGACATGAGCGAGGCCGAACGGTTCTGCTCTGCGGCGGGATCGGATTGCGGAATAGTCAACGTGAATGTTGGTCCCAGCGGCGCGGAAATTGGTGGTGCTTTCGGAGGTGAGAAATCCACCGGTGGCGGTCGAGAATCAGGTTCGGACAGTTGGAAGGCCTACATGCGGCGAACCACAAATACGATCAACTATTCGAAAGAATTGCTCCTTGCGCAAGGGATTCGCTTCGATTTGTAACAACCAGCATCAGCCTGCGGCCAATGCAGTGACCAGACGATCGACTTCGTCTTTTGTTCGCGATTCCGTTACCGCGATCAAGACGCTTTGATCCCGGTCTTCCTTCGTGAGCCAATCCAGCCCCGGCAAATGATTGAGGGCGGGGCCGATATCAATATTGGCTGCCGCAGCCCGGCGGATTGCGACATCTGCACCGTGGTGATACTTTAATACGAATTCTTTGAAGAAGGGCTGTGCAAACGACAACTCGCAGCCGTCAATCAGCTTCAGTCGATCAGCGGCATAGTGAGCTTTACGGCAGCTCAATTCGGCGACTTCTTTCAGCCCCTGCGGTCCGAGCAGCGATAAATAGACCGTTGCGCGCAGCGCCATCAAACCCTGGTTCGTGCAGATGTTACTCATGGCACCAGCGCGGCGAATATGTTGTTCACGCGCTTGCAAATTCAGAAAAAAGCAACGTTTGCCGTTTCGATCAACGGTCTTACCAATCAGCCTTCCTGGCATTTTGCGGACGTATTGCTGACGGCAGGCGAGAAGGCCCAGGTAGGGGCCACCGAATTGCAGAGGCGTGCCAAGTGACTGGCCTTCAGCAACGGCGATATCTGCACCAAAATCGCCAGGACGTTTGAGAATCCCCAAGCTCAGTGGATCAAAGCTGACGACCAGCAATGCACCAGCCTGACGGGCAATTTTGCCGATGGCTTCGATATCCTCAAGGCAGCCGAAAAAGTTCGGCTGTTGGACGATGATGCAGGCCGTCTGGTCGGTAACAATGTTCTCTAATGCTGCAACATTGCAAACACCTGTTGGCGCAGGAACAACCTCAAGTTTCGTCGTCTTGTTCGTCAGATACGTTTTCAGCGTTGCCACATATTCAGGATTTGTCGAACCAAGACAGACAACCTGATTAACTCGGTCCGTACAACGCATAGCCATCAAAGCCGCTTCTGCGACCCCGCTTCCACCCTCGTAAAGACTGGAATTGGCGACATCAAGACCCGTCAACTCTGCGATCATCGACTGGAATTCAAAAAACGCCTGAAGCGTTCCCTGGCTCGCTTCCGCCTGATAGGGGGTGTATGCGGTATAAAACTCGCCTCGTGATGTCACTTCGTCAACAACACTGGGGATGTAGTGGTCGTAGGCACCACCTCCCATAAAGCAGGCGCGTGCTGATGCGCCGATGTTGTTTAACGCCAATTTCTGCAAGTGTTGTTCAAGCTCAAGTTCTGTCAGTGCGACCGGAAGATCCAACGGGCGTTGAAGTTGAAGTTCGGCGGGAATCTGGTCGAGCAGAGTTTGCAGGGAATCTACACCGATGCGATTAAGCATCTGTTGCTGCTCATCCGGCGTACAAAACAAATAAGCCACTTGAGAATCCTTTTTTCAGAACGAGGGGCTGATTCCAGCCGACTGATTCTCATTCTCACCTTGCAATATTCTATCGAGAATATCAGTGATCCGTCGCTTCACAATGAGCCGCATACTGAGACAGATCGAGCAAGTTTACCAGTTCACCAGGGTTTGAAACCTGGGTTTTGATCATCCATCCATCGGTGAAGGGACTGGTTGTGAGCAGCTCTAACTCTGCGGGGATCGTCTTTCCATCAGGTCCGCGACGTTCCGTCAGCCGGTCGTTTCTTGCAATGACCTCACCGCTGACCGGAGCATACAGATCACTGACCGCTTTGACGCTTTCCACCTCTCCAAAAGCTTGACCCTGAACGAGGGTTTTTCCGAGCGGTGGAAGTTCGGCAAACACCAAGTCGGTTAATAAATGGACGGCAAAATCTGTAATGCCGATGGTTGCGATATTGCCTTCAATGGAAACCCATTCGTGGGTTTTCGAGTACTTGAGTTGGTCGAGACTCATTGGGATTACGACTCCGTTCGCGGTTTCAGTTTTGACTTCTGTTCAATTGCTATCGGATGCATGGTAGTCGCCGAGTCGAAGCGAGCAACTGCTGAACTTACCCTAAGGACGTTTTAGGGTCTCAGTTCCGCAGAGTCCATCATTCGCAGGTGGCGCAGTCCGTCGGGTGGCATTCCACCTGATGCTCCATTTCTGCGATCTTACCAATTCGACGTGCGTGGCGACCACCCTCGAAGGCGGTACCGAGCCAAATTTCGATCATCCGAGACGTCAGTCTTTCCCCAAGAAGATCGGCGGAAAGGCAAAGGACGTTGGCATCGTTGTGGCGACGACTCATCTCTGCCGTCAGTTCATCGTGACAAAGCGCAGCCCGAACGCCAGGAAACTTGTTCGCGACGATACTCATCCCAATTCCGCTTCCGCAAATCAAGATCGCTCGATCTGCTTTGCCTTCAGAGACAGAACGAGCTCCTTTTGCACCAAAGTCGGGATAATCGACAATTTCTGAAGTCACTGGCCCCATGTCAATTGTTTCATGGCCGAGTTCTGCGGCTTGGGCGAGAATTCGACCCTTCACCTGAAAGCCGCGATGATCACTGGCGACAACAATTTTCATATAAGGCGACTCAAATCTCTGAATGGGCTGTGAAGGAAATCAATTATTCGTCGGAATTGTAACAAAAATCATTTAACACACAGAGCTTACGAACCAGCCGGAATGTGCAGAGCTATCAAACTCTTAAGGTTTTGTGCGATGCTCTCCTTACATTCGGCATACTCGCGAGGACCTCCTCCGTACGGGTCAGCAATATCGTCCTGATCTGAAGATAAAAGGCTGACACGACTTGCCAGATCAGGATATGCATTCAAAATCGACTGTCGATGTCCTCGAGTCATCGTCAAAACATGATCAGCATGTAGCAGAAGCCGTTCCGTCACGGGTTGGCTTTCGTGATTTCGAAGGTCAATTCCCTCTTGTGCGAGGGCATTGACTGCTTCTCGACTTGCTGGAGCACCGTTTCCCGCTGAAACGCCCGCTGAAACGACGTTGAACCCACGATCCATCAATTCTTCATCATGGCAATGCAGGCGGTTGGCCAATAATCGACGAAATAACGCTTCTGCCATTGGGCTACGACACGTGTTTCCAGTGCAAACAAACAGATAGACCTCGCCACACAACCGTTTCAATGTACAATCAGAAACAACGCCCGGCTCAACAACCTGCCATCGATCTGAATCGACTTTGACCACCGTTGACGATTCTCCGTAACGGCAGGGGCCGTCATCGAAGATCATTGCCAATTGGTCGCCAAATCGAGTAGCAACTTCTGCCGCGCTGCGCGGCATAATCACGCCGGATGTAAACTCTGCGCAGGCAATTAACGGCGCAGGACACAATTTCAACGTTTCCAAGAGAAGCGGATGGGCGGGTGATCGAAAACTTACGGTATTGTCGCTTGCAGTTAATGCGTTTTGTGCGATTTCACTCAAATCATCAAAAACGCCTTGAATGATGGCGCGGTCCATCGCAATCGCCAAGGGCCCTGGCCAAGCTCTACGAGAAAGCTTGTCCGCGTAGTTCGTCAAATTTGGTACGTAATCCCAGAGTTCAAAACACGACTTCAAAAGCAGTGTTCGCCGACTTTCCGGTTGCAGAGCAACCATTTTTTCGACCCCGCGCGAGCTTAACGGATTCGCAACGACCACATAAACCGTTTCCGTTGGAAATGCGATCAGATCACCTTCCGCCAGTCGATGACACGCGCGATGGATCGCATCGCGCGGATCGTCACTATTGCGAATTTCGATAATCTGAGTCATCACAGAGTTTCCAAACGATGGAACAAAGCTTTAATTGAGAGGGAACGGGGCTTTAATGTCTCGGTCAGTCGACCAGAAATCCGTAGAACGTCTTCTCAGTCCAATTGCAAACGTCAAACGCAATCGACGTTTCTGCAACATGATCAGTGTATCCAACAAGTCCCTGCGGATCAACCAATCCAGTGATTGATATTGAGACAAGTTGTTTTCTGGAATACGCTTACGAAAACGTGATTTGATCCGACGTTGACGAGAACGCAATCCGTTAGGATTGAGCAACGGGAGTTCTCTTCATTATAAATTCGCAATTCGAATAAGAAACCAATCGATCTATGTGTAACAATCATTTGCCATTGGCACATCTGGTCGGGATCTGCGGATCGGGAATGCGCGCTTTGGCCGAAGTCCTGATGGACAATGGGTGCTCTCTTTCAGGCTCGGATTTAATGACTCCAAACGCTTCAATCAAAAGGCTGATTGAGCGGGGTCTCGTTTTCCATCAGGGGCATTCCGAAGCCAATCTTTCAGAAAATACTCAACAATTGATTTATAGTCCGGCAATTCCAGCTGAAAATGTCGAACGGACGGCAGCTGCACACCGTTCTCTGCCACAACATTCCTATAGCCAAGCCGTTGGCCATTTGATGAGAAACTCAACGGGTGTCTGCGTTGCGGGAACTCATGGCAAAAGCACAACGACGGCAATGGTTGCCAAAATATTAGAGGAATCCGGACGCTTATCAGCAGTGGTTCTGGGAGCGGAACTGCGCGACAGTGAGAGGAGCGGATGGAGCGGAGTTGGTGATTTGTTTGTCGCCGAAAGCTGTGAATTTCAGCAAAGCTTTCTTGATCTGAACCCAACATACTCGGCCATTCTGACGATCGAGCCAGACCATTTCGACTGCTACGCCGACCTAGATTCTCTTAAAACGGCCTTTTGTGACTTTGCGAGTCAAACTGCATCCGACGGAGTCTTACTGGTCAATCACGATTGCCAGGTTTCACGCCTGGTCTCGGAAAAGGCTCAAACGACGGCGAAACGAGTCTCGTTTGGAACGAATCCCACTGCAGATTGGCAGGCCACCAATCTGGTGCAAACGAAAAATGGAACACGATTTGAGCTCGAGCATCACGGAAAAAGCGTCGTCGAAATCGATTTACCGCTTCACGGCCAGCACAATGTCTGGAACGGACTAGCGGCTGCGGCATTGTGTGCGGAGATCTGTGTCTCGCCCGAACACATTCGCGACAGCCTTTCCAAATTCCAAGGAATTCGTCGGCGATTCGAATTCGTTGGCGAATGGAACGGAGTAACATTCATCGACGACTACGCACATCATCCCACGGCGGTTCTCATTACGTTAAAAACCTTACGAAAAGTCATGGGGTCACGCCGAATACGTTGCGTCTTCCAGCCACATCAAATTCGCAGGACCGTCGCATTAATGACGGAATTCGCCTCAAGCTTTGTTGACGCCGATGAGGTGTTCATTGCACCGGTTTTCGCCGCTCGCGAGTCCGTCGTTGATGAACCTGCGGTGATTTCGCGCGAGTTGGCGAATCGAATCACATCAAATGGTGTTCCTGCCCAGTTTTTTTCGTCGCTTGACCAGATCGTGAACACATTAGACGATGCAACGCGCCCCGGAGACGTCATTGTGACTATGGGGGCTGGCGACATCGACCGGATACATCATGAGTTCACTCGACGCATTCAATGAGATTCTTCAACGAGACGAGCCATTGGCCCCTTATACCTGGTTACGACTGGGAGGGCCGGCTCAGTATATGGCCACTCCACGGTCGGTCGAAGAACTGATCGGACTGGTCACGGTCTGTCATGACGAACAGCTTCCAATCCATGTTTTAGGAGGCGGTTCCAATTTGCTCGTCAAAGACGAAGGGGTCAGCGGTGTCGTTATTCGCTTAACGGCATCCGTCTTCGGGAATGTCGAAATCGATGGAAATCGTGTTCGAACCGGATCAGGAGTACTCCTTTCACATGTGATTTCCGAAACCGTTCGTGTTGGTTTGGCGGGATTTGAAAATCTGGCGGGAATACCCGGCACCATCGGCGGCGCACTTTGTGGCAATAGCGGTGGCCGTCTGGGTGAGGTCTCACAACTCGTCTCCAGCGTGACCGGATTGACTTCTGTGGGGGAGCGAGTCGTTCGAGGGAAAGACGAGCTTTCGTTTGATTACCGCCAAAGTAACCTCAACGAATTGATCATCATTGAAGCGGAATTTGAGCTTCGCCCAGGCGATCCTGCGGCAATCGCTCAAATGCTGAAAATGAACT
The DNA here is from genome assembly GCA_903834925.1 of uncultured Schlesneria sp. Lineage (GTDB taxonomy): Bacteria > Planctomycetota > Planctomycetia > Planctomycetales > Planctomycetaceae > Schlesneria. Next base: position 5,316 of record CAILLA010000146.1, on the reverse strand, counting down.
GGATCGCGAAAAAATCCGTGCAACCGCTCAGCTCTCAATCCGCAGGTTGCGTTTTCAAGAATCCACGTGGTCAACGAGCGGGCTTGCTGATCGAACAAGCCGGACTGAAAGGAACTCGTGTCGGTGGTGCCGAAATCAGCGATCGCCACGCCAATTTCATCGTCACTCACCCCGGTGCCAAGTCCAGCGACGTCATGCGACTGATCGACCTGACCCGCTCCAAAATCTCCGAACAATTCGGAGTCCACCTAGAGCCCGAAATCAAATTCTGGTAGTTTTTACGCGCGACGGGAGATGGGTTTAGAATAGGGTAATCGCTTTCGCGTTGGGGAAATTTTTGGTCGCGAATTGCGTTAGCGGAAACTTTATAGCTCTGGATCTATGACATCATTTCATCGTTGTTTGATCTCTTGGTCTGTTTGAACGGAGACGTCTCTCACAACGCTAGAATCAAACGAAAACACATCTCACAACGCGCGAAGGATTCGCGCTTCATAACAATTCGTGCGACGCGCACCAAAAGAAGCAGGGAAGCGATTTATGTTGGATAGGGGATTGTCGTTGCGTGTGGCCGTTCTTGCTGGAGGTGATTCAGACGAACGGACCGTCAGTTTGAAGAGTGGTATGGCGGTGGCAGAGGCACTTGCTCAGTCAGGGCATCGCGTTCTGCATCTCGATCCCGCGATAGTTGAGCTTTCAGGGATCGACTGGTCTCAATTTGACGTTGCATTTATCGCGCTCCACGGACGATTTGGAGAAGACGGACAGGTTCAACAACTTCTCGATGGTGCGAACGTCCCTTATACAGGAAGTAGCGCTCTGGCCTCCCGATTGGCGTTCAGCAAATCAGCAGCGAAGGAACGCTTCGAACAGTTTGGAGTTCCTACCCCTCGTTATTCGTTAATCCATTACAACAACGACTTGCAAGAACTTTCGCGAAACGCGGCTGAAATTGGTTATCCGCTGGTCGTTAAACCAGATACGCAGGGGTCGAGTCTAGGTGTCAGTATTGTTCGAACCCCTGAACAACTCTCGAACGCATTGAAGCTTTGTTTTCAATATGACGTCTTTGGTGTTATCGAAACAATGATCGAAGGGACCGAATGGACTGTCGGCCTGATCGACTTGCAAACCCTACCAGCAATAAAAATTGAAACGGATCGTGAGTTCTTTGATTGGCGAGCGAAGTACGAAGACGATGGAACTCGCTATGTCTTTAACGCGGATGTTCCGCGTGATGTTATTAAACAGATGGAACTCGTCGCTCAAAACGCCTGTTTGGCGTTAGGAACAAGTGGATTAACACGAGTCGATCTTCGGCTGGACGCACAGAATCAACCTTGGGTTCTTGAAATCAACACAATTCCCGGCTTCACTGATCACAGCCTGCTTCCGAAAGCTGCGGCACGAATCGGAATTGATTTCGTGACGTTGTGTGACCGGATCGTCCGGTCTTGTTGCAAGGAAAATCCACAGGATTCTCAAGCTCAACATGAACTCAGACCACACGCGTTTGGGGCGCGGATTCAACCATCCGCCGATTTGATCGGAAATGACCTGTTTGAATTCTGAGACAATCGACTACGTAGCATGGGCTTTAGCCCGTGCTACATGTAAGATCTTGTGCCGGGTAAAGCCCACACGATAAAGGACTAACAACCTCAACTGCGTGTCGCCACCAGGCATCACACTCTTTGACGACACTCTAAAGTTTCAGGCAGCAACTGACTGATCGTGAATTCGATTTTCAAACGCGTGCTTTTCAGCAGATTTCTTTTCGGATACGGCGGCTTTGATTTCTTCAATCAGGCGAAACACTAGATAACCCGTCACACCAACGCATACCAATGGTGAAATCCAGATCGCTTTAGGCCGGGGTGACACTAATACCGCCAATTCATAGTTTGCCACGGTCAGGACTACCGCAGCGATCATCCATGCCGTCGATGTCCGGTTCTTCAACCGAAACGTGGCTTCGGCCAGTAAGGCACCGTAAACCGGTCCGATCATCGTGTACGTGTTTCCTTCAGTACGCGAGTTAAACAACATCAAATAACAACTTGCGAATGAGAATAAATAAAAGGCACTCCGTTCCGGCGCCAAAATCCTTGAGGCTTTCCAACAGGCAAACAAGGTTGTCGCCGCAGCCAACAATCGGATTGCTGTTCGTACCGGCGAAGGGAATTCAATTCCTGCGACTTGCAGCATGCCAAAAAATTGAGCCCAGAGTCCAGTCTCACCGACTTCGAACGTGATTTCCAGATTCTGGACACAAGCCCGATACTGTGAAATCACATAATCAGGTCGTTGAGTCAGGAACGGAACAACCGCGACAAACAATAAACCGATCGCGAGTCGCCAGGATGTTTGTGGATAGACGACGGCAGTAAGCAGAATCATGACAATCGCCAAGGGTTTGAACGCGAAGGCGAGTGAAAGAAGGATCGTAGCCCGCCACCAGCGAGCTTCACTGAGATCTGCCGCAGCCAGGATCATCAATCCCGTAATAAGCAGCGTCGATTGCCCATTTCTGGCACATCCCCACGCCAGAACGACGGAAGATGCCGAAATTGCAAAAAACCAGCGATCATCACCTCCCAAAAGCCGCGTAAGCCGGATGCAACTCGCCGCCAAAACACCGATCATGCACCAGCGCCAAACGAGTTCGCTGGCCGAATGAGGCAACATGGCCCAGGGTGCAAAAGTCAGTGCCGCTTGCGGAAGGTAGAGAAACCCATGTCCTTCCATGTTGTAAAGCGGTTCACCCGCAAACCAATGGACAACGGCAGACTGATAAGCAGGTGTAACGGAACGTTCCTGGCCCTTCACGATCGATACCACGACAGTAAAGGTGACAACAGCCGTCAAAGCCAGCCAAGACCACCAACTGGAGTGTCGGTAACGAGATAATGAAAATGTGTCGACGGACATACGATCCTCCCTGAATTTTGACCGGCGCATCCAATTCGCCATGTCAGCATCGGACTCACCAGTCCGATCGGCGCGAAGAATATGTCGTCACTTCCAAGTCGGTCAATGGCATTCATTGATCCAGCGATCTATCTCGTTCCCAGGCTCCAGCTTGGGAACGCCCTCTTCGAAAGCTTCGCGAACAGCAAGCGACACCGAAATCCGCCGTGAACCTCAAACAACTCCACTAAACGCCGATCGCATGTGATTGTCTTCCCTTCATTCCCCTCTGAAATCGCTCCGGTTTTGCCCGCCCGCAGATCCTCGCACGCTCTCATCGCGGGAATATCGAGCCGTATGTTTGGCGATTTCCAACACGCATTTTAGCGATGCGTTTGTTAGAACCAACGAAAAAGTAGTGTCAGCCAGGTCAGTTCGATTCCATTAGAAAACGCCCAAATGAACGCACTTGTCAAAATCTTCTTCTCCCTGATTGCTCTGTTTTCTTTAACGTCCGCTTCCATCGCGCAACAGGTTGACTTTGAGGTCAACCCGACCGTTGCATTGCAGGAACTGAATCCGAAATTCTGCTGGTTTCACCCGAGAGCAACAGCAATTCCCAAGCTGGGAAAAGACGGGCAGCCGGCTGTCATCATGACGATTCAAAAACATTTCGTCGCTGATGATCATTATTCTGGGTTGTGGGTGATGAGAACCGATGACCTCGGAAAGACATGGAACGGACCGTTGGAGATTGCTGAACTCGCCTGGCGAAAAGAACAGGGTAATGAGAAAGTCGATCTTTCAGTGGCTGATGTGACTCCGCAATGGCATGCCAAGACGGGAAAGCTGATCGCGTGGGGAATCCAGGTCCGTTGTGACGAAAAAGGAGTCGCACTGCTCGACAAACCTGGTTATTACGACTTTGCATACACGGTCTATGACCCCAAGATCAACAAATGGACTGTCTGGCGGAATCTCGAAATCACACCGGAACTGCGCGACAAGTTTCGAACACTGGCCCCCGGCTGCGTTCAGTCGGTCATCAAGGAGGATGGCACAATGCTCGTGCCAGTCTACGCAACAGTTCCAGGGCAGATTGAATATCAGACGATCGTTCTGCAACTCGCCTTCGATGGAGACAAACTGACCTGCGTTCGACACGGCAACGAACTGAAGATCGCTGGCGGACGTGGCCTTTATGAACCGTCTCTCGCATCCTTTCGCAGCAAATATTATTTAACCCTGCGCAACGACACACGAGCCTATGTTGCAGTCAGCGAAGACGGCCTGAATTACGGTGCCGTAACGCCATGGTTGTTCGACGAAGGTTCCGAACTCGGCAGCTACAACACGCAAGCTCATTGGCTGTTTCATAGTGACGGATTATTCGTGAGCTATACCCGCCGTGGCGCAAACAACGATCATATTGCCCGCAATCGTGCTCCCCTTTTTCTGGCTCAAGTTGATCCCGACAAACTTCGGGTCATGCGACAAACCGAAAAAATCCTGTTGCCGGAACGAGGGGTCATGCTGGGCAATTTCGGAGCCTCGAATATTACTCCAGACGAATCGTGGGTCACCGACTCGGAATTCATCGTCAACGGCCAGAATCATCCACGCGGAGCTGATGGTACGACATGGGTGTGCAAGATCAAATGGTCAAAGGTGAACACCCTGATCACGTTGGGTGGGCCTTCGGTAAGAATTGTCAACTTAGGAGATTCGATCACCAAGGCTGTTCGTCCGGGCGTCGGGCCAACGGAGACATTTGCGTGGATGCTGGGTGCCGACTTGAGGGCACGTGGCATTAATGCAGAAACCATCAATGTCGGAATTGGAGGTGAGCAGACCGATCGAGCATTGATGAGACTCGACCGTGACGTCGTCTTGCTGAAGCCGACAATTGTGACAATTATGTACGGTACTAATGACAGTTATCACTATAAGGACGAGAAAGCGCCTCGCTTGAGTAAAGATCAATATCGAGACAACCTGACGAAAATCATCGAGAAATTACGCATGGCAGGAGCGATCCCAATTCTGATGACACCACCGCGCTGGGGGAAAACGGCGAAGAATGGAGTCGGTGAAGACCCGAATCATTTGTTATCCAGCTATCTGCAAGCCTGCCGCGAAGTTTCCGTTAAGGAAAATGTCCCATTGGTGGACCATTTTCAGATCTGGTCCGATGCTGAAGCAAAGGGAACCGATATCTCGGGGTGGACGACGGACCTTTGCCACCCAAATCCCGAGGGCCAACGAAAACTTGCAGATGCGATTTTGCCGATAATTTTAGATTCGCTTAATTGACCGAGTTCTGTGTGTGTGTGTGTGTGTGTGTGTGTGTGTGTGTGTGTGTGTGTGTGTGTGTGTGTGTGTGTGTGTGTGTGTGTGTGTGTGGTT
>CAILLA010000145.1 GCA_903834925.1 uncultured Schlesneria sp. | reverse complement strand
TTGACCACTTGGTTTTAGAATCTTGATCTCCACCCCAATCTCGAAAAACAGACTTATGCCCGCTTTTCGTATTGGCGATGAAACAAGAACACCAAGCTCTTATTTTTTTACTTAAACCGAGTTGTCAAATATCGTTGCGTCAATCGCTGGTCGTAACCGGCGTTCGAGCGGGAGGGAGATGTTATCCGCCATTTCCCCAAACGTCAAGCGTCCGGTGCAAAATCACGGCGAATTCTTATCACCCCATTTTTGCCATCTTTTTCAGAAGGCAGTGGAGACGACCGGGATCGAACCGGCAACCCCCGGCTTGCAAAGCCGGTGCTCTCCCAATTGAGCTACATCCCCAGTGGGCGTACGTGGATTCGAACCACGGACCTCAGCTTTATCAGAGCTGCGCTCTAACCAACTGAGCTATACGCCCTCGGATGAAACCCTAAAAGGTTTCGGCCCGAAGAGGCGGATGCTAAAGATTTTCATCGCCAAGTTCAAGTGGACGCAACACAGGATTTTGATTCTGGTTCACCAATCGGCGGATTCGGCAAGTTTTTCGTTTTTTTCGATCGTTTTGATCTCTTGTAGTAGAGATTTCGTCGAGGCGTAGAGGCGTTGTTTGACCTCAAACTTTATTTTTGCGGAGCTTGCCGGGCAAAATCGCGATCGGATGAGGTAGAAATGATTTTTCTGACGAAAAGTAGCGACCCTTCACAACAAACCGAGAGCGTTTACTTTTAATACATAAACATAACTGGTAAAAGGCTTTACGGTCTATACGAACTCATTTGGTATTGATTTAGGTAAGAAAACTGTGGGTGCCACTGATAGCAGCTTTTTGCTGGCCGTGTCTTCAACTCAAATTGTCCGTAGAATCCAAGAGCACTGGCGAGCGAAGACGCACGCCAGTGGCACACAACCATAAATTTCAGCCCAGACGGACTATTCGCACTGTGTTAACTCTCGATTCGCGGTGACCGTTGCAGCCGCTACCGCCATCTGAATGCGTTTAATTCACGTCAGCGAGTCATCACGGCGATTTCAATATGACCCGGAAAACCCAGTTTACAGACCAACAGGCGGCGGCAATTCATGCTCGGGGGGTCTCTGTAGCGCTTTCCGCAGGCGCTGGCTGTGGAAAGACATTTGTCCTCACGCAACGATTCCTCGCTGGGCTTGAGCCGGATGATGGAACCGAACCGGCAAACGACCTTCACCAGCTTGTTGCAATTACTTTTACGGAACGGGCGGCAAGAGAAATGCGTGATCGCATTCGAGCCGCCTGTCATGAACGGCTTCACGGTTGCCACCCGGATCACGTTCATCACTGGTTGGGGATCTTACGGGGCCTGGACTCAGCCCGAATCAGCACGATCCATTCATTTTGCTCGAGCCTGCTGAGGTCTCAGGCGGTCGAAGCCAACCTGGACCCAAGATTTGCACTGCTGGAGCCCGCCCTGGCGGACACGCTTTTGCGTCATGTGGCCAGCAGCACTCTTCACGACCTGATCGAGCAGGAGGACGAAGACGCGGTCAATCTGGTAGTTCAATTTGGATTGGAACGAGCGCGTGAGCTATTGAGGAAACTCGCCAGCCAACGATTCCAAATCAATTTTTCGACGTTCAGAGAAAAATCAGCAACTCAGCTCGCCGCTGAATGGATGCGAAAATGGCATGACGATTTTGTCCCGAAGCTTGTGGGAAAATTTCGTGAATCGCCAATCATCGAAAAGACATTAACGGCGATCAGCGGCTCGCCATCAAAGCATGAAACGATGATTGATCGGATTGCGTTCCTTAACGCCACATTGTGGCCTCAAACACCTTGGAACGATATCCAATCAATTCTCGGCGACATCCATGAGAACGCACGAATTACCGGGGGAGGTGGCAAGAAAGACTGGGAATCAGAAGAGATCAAAGAAGAGATCAAAATCGCTTTCCAAACGCTTCGCGAATCCGTTGAAAGGCTGAGAGAAATTCTTAATTTTCAGCCGGAAGATGTCATTGCTTCTGCAGAACTTGCCTGCCGCGCGATCCGCTTGACGGCTCGAACCGCAGACCAATACGAAGCCGCAAAAAAGGCTCAAGGGGTACTCGACTTCGACGACCTGTTACTGCATACGCGAAACCTTTTGCGGGATAACGAATCTGTCCGAAAACGAGTTGCGGCAGGAATCCAACTGCTGATGGTCGACGAGTTTCAAGATACCGACCCGGTCCAGGCCGATGTGGTCCGCAGCCTGTGCGGAGCGGCATTAACCCAGGGCAAGTTGTTCATGGTTGGTGACCGTAAACAGTCGATCTATCGGTTTCGTCGAGCTGATCCAACGGTTTTCGCGACGATGAGCAACGAGATTCCTGCCTCTGGCCGACTTCCGCTGAATGTCAACTTTCGTAGTCAACCTGCTGTACTGAACTTCGTCAATCACTTGTTCGCGCCGGCGATGGAGCGATATGAACCTCTGGTCCCATTCCAAAACAAGCAACACTCCCCAACTCCGTCTGTCGAATTTTTGTTTGCGGGATTCGATTCAGACGGTGCCGACACGGAATCATCTGTCGATAGAACATCAAACCTGAACCTGCAATCCATTGATGACGACATCCGGGCCAATGCGGCTGAACTGCGAGCCCGAGAAGCAGATTGGATCGCTCGCCGAATCAAGACGTTGCTAACCGATCCGACGCCGCGAATCCGAACCAAGGAGAAAGATTCTCAGGGCACCCCCCTGCTCCGGCCAACCGAGTCTGGCGACATCGTGATTTTGTTCCGTGCGCTTTCCAGTGTCCAGGAATACGAAACGGCACTCAGGCGGTACGATCTCGACTATTACCTCGTTGGTGGCAAGGCATTCTTTGCTCAGCAAGAAATTTTCGACCTGCTGAATCTCTGTCGCTATCTCGACGATTGTGATGATCTTGTGGGACTCGTAGGCATTCTCCGTTCGCCGTTTTTCAACTTGAGCGACGATGCCATCCACGCGCTGGCGGTACACACGGATTCTGCAGCGGCATTAACGACAGACGAAAAGCTTCAACCAATTACAGCCACTCGTACAACACTGAGTCTGCACCAGACGCTGTTTTTAGAACCGCCTGCATACCTTCCGGAAGACCAGAAGGACCGGATTCGTTTTGCTGCCGAGACCCTGACAGACCTTCGAAACCGCAAAGATCGGATTCCGCTCTCTGATCTGTTAACGGATGCCGTCGAACAGACTGGGTACGACGCTGGGATCCTCGCCGAATTTCTCGGCGATCGAAAACTTGCCAATCTGCGAAAGCTGATTGAGATGGCTCGTCAATTTGATCAGGGTGACTTTTTCGCGCTCAAGGATTTTGTGACCCGATTACAAACGTCCGTCATTGAAGAGACTGACGAAGAATTTGCGACAACGCTGCCTGAGTCAGGCGATGTGATTCGCCTGATGTCAATTCATCAATCGAAGGGGCTTGAGTTTCCGGTCGTGATCGTGGCTGATATAGATCGCAAGGCTCCACCGCGCGGGAGTGAAGCGGTTTTGCATCCGGAACTTGGGGCACTGATCAAGCCCCCCGAGCAGTTTGGCAGCAAGGTCAAGAACCTCGCCCTCGAAATGCATAAGTTCGCCGAGCAAGAAGCGGATGCCGAAGAAACGATCCGGTTATTCTACGTCGCATGTACTCGTGCGGCGGATTACCTGATTCTGTCAGCCGGTATCGAACCCGACAAGCCGGCTCAATCACCGTGGCGAGAACTTCTTGAAACTCGATTCGATATTAACACGGGGTTATTGAAAACCGACCCATTGCTTGGTTCGTCCGAATCCGGGACTGCGGCACCCGAGAAAATCCCTGAAATCCTAGTACATCATGACGCGTGTGATGCCAAGCGGGCGGAACCCGACAGCAAAAGACGAATTTCTTTAGATACACTTCGCGCCGGAATCATCAAAGCGACTCCAGCGGAATTCCCGGAATCCGCTGCCATTTTTCCGAGAAACAGATCAGACCTGAGTATCATCAGCGTCTCACGACTCGAATCCATTGATACAGAAATCACTGGAGGGATACACCCACAACGACCGAGAAAATCGGTGGATAACGACGAGGCTGTCATTGATCCGGACATGGCGACAACGCTTGGAACGATCGTTCACAGGGTCCTGGAACGCGTCGACTTCCGCGAACCAATCCATTGGCCCGAGCTGCTCCAAAACGCCGTCGATCAAAACCCGGACAAGGTGAGTCACGATGTGATCAATCAAGCAAGATCGATGCTCGGTCGTTTTTTTGATTCGGCACTTGCTGAAGACTTGGCTCAAGCCAAGACAATCCACCGTGAAATCGACTTTTTGCTTACCTGGCCAAGCAATCAGCTTCCAGGAAACGAAGTAGTGACGGCACAGGCACAACCCGTTCCATTGATATCAGGCGTGATCGACCTGTTGATCGAAACCGACGCCGGTTGGCATGTCCTCGATTACAAAACCGGTGATTTTCCAGTACAAGCCTCGAATGATCAGTTGATATTACCCTATGAACTTCAATTGGGAGTCTATGCACACGCGGTAGAGCAATGGTTTGGATCGATACCGGTTGAACTGTCGCTCATCACATTCCGTCCTCAGGTCCGCCGGATAATAATGCCATGGACTGGTGCGCGGTGGGACCAGATACGATCGCGTGTCGACCGGGCGATCAAATCGCTGCAAAACGGCTGATATCGAAACTCTGCCTAATCAACAAACAAAAACTCATTCGACATTAGCAGCACCTGTGCATAGCGGTCCCAGGGCGAAAGTTTCTCGGCACTTGTCGTCTGTGCGCTCTCGAGAAACTGCAAACCAAGTTTTCGCTCAAGCTCATTCGGCTGACGTGCAAAAACACGATGGTAAATCTGTTCGATCCGTTCCGGATCATTGCTTGCTGCGGCCTGACATTCCGCAGCCAATCGACGCGATTGTTCCTGAATGAACGGCGAATTCATGGCAAACAGGGACTGCTGAGGAACCGTCGTTTGAGGTCGATCGGACGCCGACGCGTCCGTGTCTGCAAAATCGAATGCGCGGAAGATTCCCGGCAGATCATTTCGGTTGATCAGTGTGTAAACTGTTCGTCGAGTTGTCGCTGAATTCATTACATCGTCAAACGGCTGGCCTCCGATGCGATCGTCGAGCTTTCCCGACACGGTTAATAAGGAATCCCGCAGCGATTCAAAATCGAGACGCTGCCGAGGCATTCGCCACAGCAGCCGGTTTTCAGGGTCAACACCACGCGCAACAGTATTTTCCTTCGCGGATTGCTGATAGACCGATGAGTCCATAATCAACCGATGAAGTCGCTTAATTGACCAGCGATTTGGAGAACCAGCGATGTGCGGCGATACATCGACACCCGCTGTCTCAGCGGCTAACCAGTCGAGCAATTGCGGGTTTGACGGCGTCATGCCACGAGTGCCAAAGTCGCTCGGTGAAGCCACAATTCCCGTGCCGAAATGATGCTGCCAGATCCGATTTACAATGACGCGCGACGTCAGCGGATTGTGTGGATCGACAATCGCTTCGGCCAGATCCAACCGACCGCTCCCGCGTGTGAAAGGTTTCCGTTCGGACCAGGAAGCCACTTCCAGGAACTGACGAGGAACGTTCTTGCCGCGACGACCAGGATTGCCACGGACAAAGATGACGGGTTCATTGACAGGTCCATCACGAACAACCATGGCACGAGGGGGGGCGCCAGGCGACGTCACTTTCAGTGCGTCAACATTCCGCTTACGATTTGTAATTTGATCTCGGATATCACGCCCGAACCCCGCTCGCGCTTCGTCCAACGTGAGGATTGTTGGCGAGCCTTCTCCATAGAGCACCTGTCGTAATTGCTCTGCAGCGCCGTCCGGCAGTTGCGTCGCTTCGGGCGAAGTCTTTTGCTGTTCGTCCCATTGCCCCCGCACCTCATCGAAAAGTTTGCCATAAAGACGACCTAACGCCAGTAAAGTACCGGGCTTTTGATCGACAATTGCCTGTCGGACAAGCGGATTGACACGAGCCGCTTCCTCTCCATTTACCCAGGATTCAATCAGCTTGTCCACGGCTCCCGGAAAATCTTCTGCTTTGTCGATTTTCGCCAGCAAATGCCACGGAGACAGGACAGCGTGCGGTTGTGAGGCCGTACGATTCAAAAAATCTCGCCAACGCTGAACAATCGGCCCTCTGGCTTCATTTTTTCCCTTCAATTCCAGGGGAACCTGGGACCAGACGGGGATTTGTTTTGCAATCTGCTGTAACGAATCACCCGCCTCATCGCGAATTTCATTTGCCAGCTTGGGGATGCTCTCCTGTTCATAACTCAATACGGCCGCTTCACGTTTTGCCAATTCCGCCAGGAACTCTCGGTAAGCGTTGGCGTCCTTAGGGACACCGATTACGGGTAATTCTTCAGGTTCCACCGACGACGCAAAAATTCCATAAAGCGAATAATAGTCCGCAGTCGGGACGGGATCGAACTTATGATCATGGCAGCGAGCACATCCCACTGTCAGCCCTAATAAACCACGAGAAACGACGTCGATCCGGTCGTCAATGATGTCGTTCTGATTATTCAGATAACGCCGACCCACCGTCAGAAATCCAAGAGCAGCAAGTCGAGGGTCTTGTGATTCCGCTGCCGGACGATCACCTTTTTCCGTAGAAACAACAGCATCAGCAGCAAGTTGTTCGATCACAAAACGATCGAAAGGGAGATCGGAATTGAATGCATCGACAACATAATCGCGATACGTGTACGAATAGGGATAACGTGGTTCCGCAGTGAAGACATACCCCTTCGAATCCGCGTACCGGGCAACGTCAAGCCAGTGTCGCCCCCATCGCTGACCATACATCGGAGACGCCAGTAATCGATCAACCAATCGCTCCGCCGCATCCGGTGCTCGATCGGCTTCGAATTCCTGCACCTGCTCGAACGTGGGAGGGATGCCACACAAATCGAACGTCGCCCGGCGGATGAATTCATAACGCCCTGCTGGTTCAGAAAGAACGAGTTTTTTCTCCGCTAATGCAGCCGCGATAAACGAATCAACCGGTGTCTTCAAAGACTTCATATCAACACCGGGTACATCGATGGCAGGGATGCCTGGTCGTTTTACAGATTGGAACGCCCAATGACTTTTCGCGGCGGCCGTTGCGTCGATCGAAGCGACTTCCGCCGGCCACGGGGCCCCCTGCTCCAGCCACTTACGAATCACAGTGATCTGCTCGTCAGACAACTTTCCTTTTGGGGGCATCTGAGTCTCACCTTCGGCGTACTTCAGCACTGCCAGCAAACGACTCCCTTCGACACTTCCCGCCGTGAATACGACTCCACCGTCCGACCCCTTAAGAAAACCGGCTTGGGTGTCCAGGCGCAGGCCCGCTTCTTGTTTTTTCGCACCGTGACATTCGTTGCAGTTTTGAACCAGCAGCGGACGGATCTGCTTCTCAAACACTTCGATTTGCTCGGCCGACGGATCATCTGCGGAGTAAACTGCGGCGCAGGCAAGAATGTATACCGACGCGATTACATTTCGAATTACGTATGTCATTTGGCGGACTTCCAAAGGCGGGAAAGCAATCGAAGCAGAAAGTATGAGGGACGTATTTTGCCCAATACTTTCGAGGATTAATTCAATAGTTGAACGAACAAGACCTTGGAAAAGTCATCCGGCATTTGTTCAACGACGGAAAAAAACAGGCGGGACAGTTAGCGGGGGAAAATAGCGGCTTACGGAAAATCTACTTCTGATCGCGAATCCGGGATCGGATCTACTTTGTTTTCAACCAACTTTTCAGATCTTCCAGCGTGTGGAAATCCAAAAGCGCTTCACCGAGGTTCTGGCTTTGCTCCAGCGACAATTTGCGAACGTCCTGCTCAACATCATCGGACAAGACACCGCACAGACGTGTCAGTTGCCGTAGTAGCAGAGTTGCGCTCCCCTGTTCTCGGCCCTTGATAATTCCTTCCACGCGACCTTCCACGCGACCTTCCTCACGACCTTTTTCACGACCTTTTTCAAGACCTTCTTCAAGACCTTCTTCTTTCGCCAATCGCTCAACGGACGTCACATAAGGCATATGCATCTCCTCTTCATAGGCAACCAAATCAGCCTTGAATCGACGATCAAGAACTGCCGGTAGGTGCATCATCCAATCAATGAAACGGAACAACTCTCGTATTCTATCCGAAGAATACCCCAACGTGTAGAGGTTTCGCACCAACTGAGTTTTGGCACTGAAGCGAGCATCAGGATTACCAGCCGTCAGAAGAGCGGCAACCTGGGCCACCACCGAAGTCTTACCGATCCACTCAGTCGCCAGACGGTCCAAAATTTTGCAAATCGGAAACCGACAAAGGCTTTCAAAACCACCCATTTTAAAATGGTGTTCGGTTGGACGCCAATCCGGACTCAGATCCGCAAGAATAACCAGTGTTAAAACATCTCGCCGAAACATCCACTTCAGTCCAGACCTGTACAGATCGATCCGAAATTCGAAATCAGCTTCATACGAGGTCTGAATCTCAAGATGGCACAAAATCCATTGATCACTTCCGTCGAGCAATCGAACTTTGAAAAGCAGATCAACTTGACGATTTCGATGCCCCGATTGCCCAACAATTTGGCTAATTTCTTTGTCGAGCCATTCGGGTTCATAATCCCAATTGATGAGTTTTATGAACTCGGGAAAGCAGTCTTCAAGCGATTCCATCAGATGCGAGCGAAGCAACTCCTTCCACGCACCGTCATAGTCGCTATCCTGACGTTCGTCATCCGCTACGTCATTTCCGATCCGAGTCATATAATTCGATCTGTGACCTCAAGGAGGCGTTTCATGAAATTGAGCATCTGCCTGATCTGTCTCGCCATGTGCTTCGTAATATTTGGGTTTGGGTTGAGATCGAAAACCATAACCGAAAGCGACAATCTCAATCAATCAGTCGCGATTCCAATACCCATCGAACGAGAACCGAACAAGTACTTGTACCCAAAAACCTCAGGTGAGATTGACCTGGGTCAAACAGATCCAAAACCGGCAACGAAACACGTGGTGCTCGGCGAACTTCCTGCCAAAGTCGATGCTATGACATACGTTCTTCGTTGTTTGAACCAAACGACACTACGAACTTTTGAATCCGCGCCGAAATTTGGTTTTGGCCGCGCCAACCTTGGGCCGCGAATTGCGACGCCCCCAAAGCCAGAAGCCGAACATGCACCGCTTCCAGCGCAGGACCACGACTGGCCTCCAAGAACTCTCGACGATAAATTCGCAGGAAAATACACGCCCTATGGCAAATCCTGGATGTGGTTCAAAGAAATGCGTGGACTGACGTCTCGAGGATTCGTGTACCGAATCAGAGATTCAGAAACCCCGTGGCGCGATGATCTCGATGAAGACGAGCGCCATCGCATGTACGAAGATCTTGAATACGCTGGTTTTTTTGTCGTGAGTTTGCCATCTGACGAGGATCCGAAACGGTTTCTTCGACGAGTAGGCTCGCTAAGAGGTTCAGCGTTGGTTAACCAAAGAGAACGGCTTTGGGATGTCGAACGGCTTCAATTGGTGAGTTTACTTAAGAATGATCCCCCCGCCGTTTACGAAACTCGAAGGATCATGGTTGCGTCTGACGAAGACGAACTACCGAAGCGAAGTCTCGACGAAATTGAAACGAAATCATTAAACGAATTGCGCGCCGGGACTGATTGCGTGATCGCATGGGACACTGATCATGAACGAATCCAAATGCTGGGCGCGATCCGCGCGAAATCCGATTGTCTGAAGTGCCATGCGGTCGAACAAGGCGAGCTTCTTGGCGCATTCACCTATTGGATTACTCAGATTAAACAGCCCTGACGCCTATCCCGTTACTTTTTCTTCATCACCCAAATGTCCGTCACGTAATGCCTTTGACGCCAGTTCAAGTGTTGTTCATCCAAGGTCTCCCACGTCAGCGTAATCCGTCCGTCTTTACTCGCTTCAGCGGGGACTTCAAAGATCTGTTCTGTGACTTTGTCAAAAGTTTCTCCGGTCTTGATCAACTTGGCTTTCACTCCGTTGATCAGCAACGGTGATTCGCGTTGTGCAAATAGTTTGACGACATAATTGGCGGTGGGATCGAGATTATTGTAGACCATTCCACGTGGCCAGCGGTCCAGATGCGTGTGCCAGGCCTGTCGATTGATTGTGGGCTTCTCGGTCATCCAGCGCTGTGTCGGATGTTCCACTTCGTGACGCATGGCATCACCAGCGAAGACCATTTTGACAATTCTCGGCGAACGACCGACGTGACCAATGACATCGTAGTACCCCCCCTCGCCAGGGTTTTCCCAATTCCGAATCGTGTCGATCCGTTCTAACTGGGCTTTCTGATCAGGCATTTTCAGAATTTTTTCGAACTGATCTTCAAGCCACCAACGGTTATTGAGAGGATAATCGACGAAATCCAAAACCGCACCGCGCTGCGAGCTAGAGGCATGGCACTTGAGCACGCTGGTTTGCAGGCCGATTTCCTCAAACAGTTCGTCCCCAAACGCGCATAACCTCGCAATTGCCTCATGATCAACAGGCTTCGTCACGGCTCGCCTGAGGATCGCTTGTGCCTCTTTCAGTGTCTGGGAAACCCCGACGCTTGTCGCTTCTGCAAGTTTGTTGAGTGCCTGAGTTTCGAGTTCCTTTTCATAAATCAGGCGACGTCGCGTAAAGTCGACGTAATACGCTCGAAACAGATGCATCTTGAATCGCCATGAACTTCCTGCCGCCGGAATCCTTCGTTCAAGTTCCTTCCAGAGCAGAAGCGTGGCCGCCACCGAACCGTTATCTTCTAACGCACCACGCGTGTCCGATTCGAGTGCGAACAATCCGTCAGCACCCATGTCGACAGAGTTCGGTTGAAAGAAAAATCTCGCATATTCTTTGGCGATTTCACGCGAGTTACTATTTGGATTCCATCCAAGTTGCGTCCAGAGGCTCTTATTAAAATCGTCGTGGACACCGTCTGAGTACGTTACAAAACCGTCAGTGAATGCATAATCCATCCGATAGATTTGCGTGTAATCGACGGGTCGCGGATTGACTGGTTCGCGTCCGAGCGTCATACCTAAGGCAGGATCAAGCCACGGAATGGGATACTGACAGCGAACGGAATGCGTGATATCGGGATACCACCGAAGCTGATACGGCTTTGCCAGCCGCCTTCGCGTCAGTTCCATCGGCGGACTGCTCGGCCCCATCACTAGACCACCGAACCATGTTGGCAATTTCTGGTCGATGTACGCATACAAAAAGTTGATGTCGTCAGCCTTAAAATGTTGTAGCGACAACCAGATCTTTGCCTTCGGATGGTACTTCGTAACAAGTTCGGCCATTCGTTCGAGATGTGGCAAGAGAACGTTGGCCTTGTTATCCCCTGGGTCACCACCGGGAACGAAGATCGCATCAAGGCGTTTGACTTTGCTGTAGTACGCCTCCTGCTGCTGCAGGAACTCGACTTCTTTGGTTTCGTCCGGCAGCTTGACGAGCACGGGAACCCAAATCCAATGATCAAGGTCGTACTTGTCACAAAGTTCCGCAAATTTAAAGTTCATCTCGTCCCGGCTGTATTTCAGCAGCGGGCCAGGCTTCTCTTCCTGCCATGGAATATTCTCGACCGCGTTCGCCCCGAAGATTGCCATCTCGCGGAAATATTGGTCGTATTGATCGAACGTCCACGCGTCCCAGCTGTTCGCCGTATCTCGATAGCCAATCTGATGACCACGAATCGGCCGATCAGGTGATTCATCGACCTTGAATTGATCGGAAATCGAAACTTCTTTCATTTTCCAATCGAGATTGCGAAGCAACTTTCCAACGCCGAACATCGCACCACGCGAATCCACACCAGTGACGACGACGGTGGCAGGCCGACGATCTGTCGCAGGAATAACACGAATCGAAAACGACTCCGCCTTTTTCGGAACAGCGTCGATTGTCTTCGCAATCTGATCCCTCCAAGACGGCGGGTCGGTAAGCGTTGAGATTGCGATAATCGCTGACGCCTGTTTCGGCCAGTCTGTCGTCACGGCCCACGTAATTCCTGAGCGGCGAGCGATCTCTTCGACTAGGATCGTCGGAGCAATTTTTTCTGCTGCAGGTCGCTCGCCGGAACGAACCACCACAACTGCCTTGGAAAGATCGATTGTCTCCGCAAGAAGGAAAGTTGAAGGAATCAACCCCAGAGCAAACGCCACGATGCCAATTTTACGAATCATAGAATTTTCCCAAAAACACGCCTGATTGCATGAGTCCCATTAGTCTTATATGCCTTATGCGTCCCATTTTTCACGCATCAGCATCATCCATCAAATCATCAAGAGACGGAGGCTGAACGTAAAACTCACTGAGATCAAGCTTTCCTTTTCCCTCAGCTTCCAGTAGATGAAGTCGTTTTTCGATCCGTTGAATTCGAACTTCAAGATACGGCGGAAGTTTCTGGTCTTTGACCGTTTTCGATCGGGGAACGGCAGGATATCCAAGTTGCCTTTGTA
Organism: uncultured Schlesneria sp.; assembly: GCA_903834925.1. GTDB lineage: Bacteria > Planctomycetota > Planctomycetia > Planctomycetales > Planctomycetaceae > Schlesneria. The sequence continues at coordinate 14,695 of CAILLA010000145.1, read as the reverse complement.
AGGCCGCGAAAAGGTATAACGGATCCTTGCCGCGATTTGCTTTGGCGATCCGCCCTTCTTGCCGTCCAAACAGTAATGGCACGTTCGCCACTTCGTTCGGATCGACCAGCTTGCGGCGTTCTTCCAGGTAGAATTCAGATCGAAAATAGATCATGTCGGCGAACTCAACAGCCCCCAATTGCATGCGAGCCTTTAGAATCCAATCTCGCCAGTTTGCGTCGTAGACAGGATCATCGGCAATCGCCGCCATACCGCGATCATAGCCAAGCCGGTTTCGTGACAGACATTCGAACTGGTAAACAAATAACCCGGCTGGCTTGCCGTTGTCGCTACGATAACGGGCTTCCCGTTCCAGGATTTGCAGGGCGACCCGCTGATCAAACTTCGTTCGATCTTCTTCCGATTGCCGCATGACAAACGTTTGAAAAGGTGCGAAGTAATGGCCCAAATGAGCCATCCCCTCGCACAAGCGTCCGTTGAGCAGCATCTCGCTGCGCAAAACGTCTAGCGCGAGCGGCAATTTTGTTGTTGCAAGAATCTCTTCTTTGATACTCAACAAGATTTCCTGCGACGGAAGATCTTCGTCAAGCCGTTCCAGAAACGTCTTAAAGAAGTAGGCCTGCTCGATGTATTCCTCACGATCAAGAACCGGCATTTTTCAATTTCGTGTCGGGGGATGAAACATGATTGCGAGACCGCAATGGCGATTTCAAAAGAAGTCGCATTAATCCATGTTCGCCCGGCAAGGCATTCCCTGCAACCCACTTTACGTCAACGAGGAAGCCTGCCGTACCGAGGTGGGCCAGTCGATTCGTCGTCCGCAATGCCATACTTTTTCAATTTGCTGAAATACGTACTGCGCGGCAATCCGAGTCGTTTCGCTGCTTTGGTCTTGTTACCGCCGCAAGCCTGGAGAGCATCAACCAGTTGCTTTCGCTCGGATTCGGGATCATCGTCCGACCATGCGGTCACCAGCAGAGAATCGTCCCGTGACGAATCGCGCCTTAACCCCACTCGTTCGACAATGCCCGACGCGGCAGCCGATTTCTGGATTTCGGAGGGGAGATCGACTAACTCGATAGTCTCGCGTTCGGCTAACACGACAGCGCGTTCAATGACGTTCTGAAGCTCACGAATATTGCCGGGCCACTGATATCGCATCAGTGCATTCAACGCATCATCGTCAAACCGCGCAATCCGTTTTCCGTCGCGCGTTGACGCCGATTTGAGGAAATAGACCGCAAGGTCAAGAATGTCATCCGGGCGCTCACGCAATGGAGGCAACACAATACTGATGACATTCAATCGATAATAAAGGTCTTCGCGGAACTTCCCTTCGGCGATCTGTCGCTCAAGATTCTGGTGCGTCGCGGCAATCAGTCGAACATCAACCTGAATTGTCTTCGTCCCACCGACAGGCTCGAATTCCCGCTGTTGTAACACTCGCAGCAGCTTGACCTGCGTTTCCGCTGAAATATCGCCGATTTCATCGAGGAATAATGTTCCCCCATGAGCCAGTTCAAATCTCCCGGGCTTATCGTCGTGAGCCCCGGTAAACGCCCCCTTGACGTGACCAAACAGTTCACTCTCAAGCAATCCTGATGATAACGCAGCACAATTTACGCTGATCAAGGGACCAGTGCGGCGCGAACTGTTTTCGTGAATGGCCTTCGCCAAGAGTTCTTTCCCTGTGCCACTTTCACCTCGAACAAGAACGCTGGTTTCACTGGGCGCAACCTTGCGAACCATGTCGAGCACCCGTCCGAGCGCCGGACTGCGACCAATGATAAACTCGCGACGAAATTCGATCCCTGACGCCATGGGAGCCTCAACGCGAGTCGTCGATAGTTCGGCTTCAAGTATCGCGATCTGCTGACGCTGCTGAGCCAACTGATCGACCTTCGATCGCAACTCTTCATTCAAGTGCTTCAGGTTTTGATGAACGTTAGCACAATGCAAAGCAATCCCTGTAATCTGACCAAGTGCGGTCAGGAATGTCAGATCTTCTGCAGAATACATCAGACCGTTTTGTTTGCCTCCCAGAACGACGACTCCTGTGATTTCACCGTTTGTTTCCAGACCATGTACAAGATCGGCTTTGACGAGACGCAAGATGCTTTGTGTTGGAGTCAGATTGTCACGAGATCCCGCAGTCACTCGCTGAAGTGTCAGATCGTCTTGAAGCGCCTTACAAAACTCTTCGGGTGCCGCGAACTGCATTGGCAACCCAGACGAGGCACCTTGTGCGCCAACCAGCCGGAATGTCGAAGTTTTCCCCTCGCGCAGATACAGCGCGGTCAACTCTGACTGCAAGACGTCTCGACAAGACATTAGCATTCGTTCGGACAAAAAATCGACATCGGCCAATCGTCCTACACCCTGGTTCATTCGTTGAAGGGCTTTGTCTAACCTGTACTTCTCGCGAAAGAACCGACGGTCAACGAATGTCTGCCACGAATCACGCAACCAGATCAACAGGATGACGGCCAGCATCAGAATACCGGCGATGATCCAAGCGGGCTGCTCAAGTGTATGTGCTTTACGAATGGTCATTGCCAAAGTACCACACGCAATCGAAAACGCGACGACAACCGTGGCGCCGTAGCTCAGGATGTAATACCACATCCCTCGATTGACGATCTGATCGATCAGCATCAGCTTGTAACGGACAATCCCCAACGCGTAAGCAAACATGAAGACGAGACTGGCCAGAAACATTGGAATTCGGCCACCGCCTAGCGCGAATTGCACTCGGTAAAAGAACGCCAGATACATGGCGTATCCAATAAAAAACGACGCGGCACAACCCGCTCGCAAGATCCAGCGAACTTGATTCTTTTCGACGGGATTCCGCGTTGTAAGCCAACTATGCGTCAGAGATCCAAGTGCAACCAGAAAATAAATCGCGCCCACACATATGTACGAGTAAATCCCGATCCGCAGCCAATTCAACAGCATTAATTCCAGCTTGGCATTGAAGTCAGCGTGCTGGTCAGTCCATGTCATCAGATACCAAAGACCGCCATCAACCAACAGAAAGGATACAATCGAAATTGCCGGAATTGCGTAAATCGATGCCATCATCAAATGAGGCCAGCGCATTAGGGGTGGTTTTGGCCGCGGATAAACCAGAAAGAAATGCAGGATCACTGCGGGCAATAGAATGCCACAGACAGCAAACGGAAGATTCAGCCAAAAACTGCTTCCGACGGTCCACCAGTGAAAACCACCGACAAACGCAGCAAGCGTCACAGAACACATCGCAAAAAATAACCGAGCCGCATCGTCAAACGGGCGACTCCAAAAACCGACCGCTCCTACGGAAAAAATGATCATTTCGAGCAGGAACCAAACCAGAGTCAAACCGACTTCACGCATCGGAACCGCTTGCACCTTGACCGAGCTACTGATGGACTCGGAATCCCCTTCCCGTGAAAACTTGATCGGAATGAAATCATGGGAGCCTTGCCGCAACGAATTTGTTAAACCAATTCGTGGATGGAATTCACGGTTTCTGATCGCAAACTGTTCTCGCATAAATCGCAGGCACGTCCGAACCGGTTCACCGTCGACTTCGAGCAAGGTGTCGCGTGGCTTGGGTGAAGGCATTCCTTCTGCCGCAACCAGATCGATGGTGTCTTCAATAACAATGCCTGAGCTCGAACTCGGGAGGTTAACGAGAAGGAACCTCATCCGCAGGTCTGGCGCCGTTGCCACAATGACCATGACGAAGACACAGTAAGCAACAATCGCCCCCGCAAAGCCCGCCAAAGCCCACCGAACCACCCAATTCGCCCGTTCCATCATTTACCCAACTGTTGCCAAGGCAATTATTCGGCGCCGAAACAACGTACTTCAGCGCCGATCCAACGGAAAATCCTCTTCGGCGCGCGCCGAATTGTCAAACTGACAATTATGATCATTACCGTAACAATCCAATATTTCAAGTAGTTATAGCCATAAAAGAATATTTACCAGCGCCGAATAAAATACGGCACGGCAAATGCTTACCATCGAACACAATAGTCGAGCAATCGATTACTTGATCTTTCCCAGCCCGAACCCCCAGCGAACGACCAATGCCTTTGATTGTGAACTGCATGGCTCCTTAAAGCAGTCTCTGACCCACTCTGCTGCCCGGTTCCCACTCGCCAGTACACCCAACACAGTTAGATGCGGCAGTTCTCTGGGGGTTCTTTTTACCTAGACTTTTGTTGCTCGACCGATCACACGAACAACAAACTCGAGAAGGCATCCACTCGGAAGCGATTCAACGGATGGAGCAGGATGCGGACGCCCCCACGGATGGGGGCGATTTTTTTCTTTGGGTGTTCTGAATTAGCCCATCGATCGGAAATAGTGACATCAATCCGCTTTGCCGTACTCAACCATACGACCATCAGCGAGGGACCACTGACAAATAGATCCATCGCGCGCCCCCGTATAGACGGCATCGCTGGAAATCGAAAAGGCGACTCCGCTTGTGCTGGTTTTTGAAAACTGATGCAGCACCTCTCCGCCTGCACGACTCAGCACTCGAACTGGAACCGATATGCCACATGCGGCAACAAACTGGCCATTCGGCGAAATAGCCACACTCGTCAGCCAGTCCTGATCGTCAAATGGAACTGTCCAGACAACCCGCCCCGATGGTAATTCATAGAGCGAAACAGACCGATTGCGCGCAACAACCACGCACGAACCATCCCGGGAAAATACAGGATCTGCCCTTGGGTGATCGTTTCCTTCAAGCTTCTGATAGACAACACCAGACTTTGCATAACAAAGCTGTAGTGCTCCGCGAGAGTCAACAACGAGCATCCGATCGCCATCGAAGTCCAACGAAATCCGCTCGATATTTTCATTGAATGAATAATCGGATTCAACGATTTCGTCACTCGATAAATCCCATCGGCGAACTGATGTCCCATCGACAACTCGAATTGCTGACTTCCCACTCAAAGACAAAGCCACTTGCACCGATGATTTCGCATTTAAAAACTCAGACTTCAACAATTCCTTTCCCCGGAATAGCAACAATTCGCGATCGTCGATCGAAAGCAAACAAATTTCACCGTCCTGACTGAAGCATACGGCCTTTATCGGACGGTCATTCCATTCGAACATCATTTGGATTCGGTCATGCACCAAATCAAAAGAGACAATTTCGGAAACCCCTCGGAGAGCAAGAATCTTTCCTCCATCCGAAATCACTGACACACCCACAATCGGCCCACCCCCAGAGCCTTCTAAAAATGGCTCCGCTTCATGATCCGGTGCAAGCGTGGTTCGGATTGCAAGCCACACAACGCAAGCAACAAAGCCCAGCAATAGAATTTCTGATAGAGAAGCAATACCACGACGGTCGTCACGAATTGCGGATGGAATCCGACCGCAATTCGTGATCGACGGAACTTGCGAAACTCGCCTCATAGCTCATTCCTAATACGATATCGCCACGAAGTCGCCATTGCGGATTCGAACCTGAATCTCGTTGATTCAAGCAACGAGAAACCACATCAACAACGCGAACCCGGAATCCCTCGCCCCGAGTTCCCACGACGTTTTTAAACCCGCAAGACAGCACAGACATTCTGCCTTCAATACAGACGCTATGTCTTTTCGTCAAGGGAAGCTGCGGACAATCGGACGAAAGCCACAATTTTGGTGAGCGAGATTTGCCACCGGAAACAACGGTATCGCAGCGCCCAACTTACCCGTACCGGACTAATCAACGCCCCGTTTTTGTAAACCGACGGAACCCGCTCCTCCGGACCTGACCTTAACAATTCAAAAAAACGCCTTGACAACCCAGCGACCAACTGTACTATGTGAGTCAGTACAGAAGGACACACTGCCATGGATTTCAGTATTGATGTTGCGAGTCGAACGCCGATTTATCGACAACTTACAGAACAGATCCGCTCGGCCATCGCTCGAGGGCGACTGCAAGCCAATGCACGACTTCCGTCAGTTCGTGATTTGTCGCGAAGGTTGGTCATCAACCCGAACACCGTGGCAAGGGTCTACACCGAACTGGAACGAGACGGCCTGTTGGTGACGCGACACGGCATGGGCGTATTTGTCGCTCAGCCTGGTAGTGATCTCACCAAGAGAGCCCGACGCGAACGATTAACAGTACTACTGGACGGTTTTTTCACGGAAGCGGTATTGCTCGGTTTCACCGCCGATGAAGTGAAGGAACTCGTACAAGATCGGGTCGCTCAGTTCCACTGGCAAGCCGGGGCCTGATTCCAAAAACAGACGAGGCTCAAGTCAAAGAATTCTCATCATTCCGTTCGCCTTTTCGAGACCGATATCATGTCAGACGAAACTCTTCCCGATGCGATCGTCGTTGAACACCTTTCCAAATCCTACGGCCCGAAATGGGTTGTTCGTGATCTCAATTTGAAGGTGCCAACCGGTTGCGTTTACGGGTTTCTTGGCCGAAACGGTGCAGGAAAGTCGACGACCATCAAGATGCTGACCGGCATGACACCTGCCGATGCTGGGCAGATCAAGTTACTTGGCGACGAGATCACGACAATGCCCCGATCGACGCGTTCGCGAATCGCCTACATGGCGGAAGGACACCCGCTCTACTCGTGGATGACGATCGGCCAGATCGTTCAATTCACTCAGGCCTTCTATGAGCACTGGGACCACAAACTGGTCGATCAGATCCTGGACCATTTCGAATTGTCGAAAAAGCAAAAGTGTGGTCGCCTGTCGCGAGGCCAGCAGGCTCAGGTCTCTCTCGCACTCGCCATGGCACCCGACCCCGAACTATTGATTCTCGACGATCCGACGCTGGGGCTCGACACGGTCGTTCGCCGCGAATTTCTGGAAGCTTTGATTCAACTGATTCAAAGCCGGGGACGAACGATTTTCTTCAGTTCGCACGTCCTGGGGGACGTTGAACGTGTTGCGACTCGTATCGGAGTGATGGTCGACGGAGTCCTGCGGGTCGATTGCCCGACAGAAACTTTTCGAGAATCGGTTCGCAAAATCGTGATGGTGTTCGATGGCGAACCGCCTGATTTCCCCGGCTGCGAGGGACTCGTCACCTGGCGGAAAGTCGGCACGGAACTCGAACTGGTGATCGTCAATTGGGGACCGGCCCAGCAAGCCATTGTCGAATCACTTGAGCCTAGCTGGACCGACGTCGTCGACATGAATCTGGAAGATGCGTTTATCGAATATACCCGCGGATCAAAACGATCCCTGCCCATTTTTCATCGGGAGAATCACCGTGTGGACCGCGCTGCTGTCTAAAGAATTACGAGAGTGTGGACTTTTCGCTGGATTGGCCTTGCTTGCCCAGATGCAACTGCTCGGCTCGGGAATGGACTTGCCATTGATCCCCCTGCTCAGTTCGGGGCGAGGGACAGAAATTCCGTTTCTCGCGAAACGAGCATTCGACGTGATGTCAGACCGAGAAATCATGTTTATCACGATCGCAATCATCAGCGCGATCGTCATCGGACTGAATCAAACGCTGATGGAATCCTGGCGACAGACAAGCCTTTTCCTGCTGCATCGCCCCATGCCGCGATCACAGATTTTCCTGTGCAAGCTTGCTGCCGGCGCGTTGATCCTGCTCGGTACCTCTGCGTTGCCGCTTTTGATTTATTGTTTGTGGGCGGCCACACCGGGAACACACGCCAGCCCGTTTTTCTGGAGCATGACAGAACCGTGGTGGCATTCAGTGCTCGTTGCCTTCGCTTGTTATCTCGGGGCTTTCCTGACCGGCATTCGTCCGGCGAATTGGATTGGCTCACGCACATGGCCGTTGATTGCAGCGACTGGCATGGCATTGGGACTGAAGCTCGCTCCCGCCTGGACTTCAGTAGTCTATGCCGGCTTAGTCGTGCTGATCGCCTGCCTCGTCATTTCGATTTTGAATACCACACGTCACCGAGAATACCCGTGATCGGCAAACAACGCAGATCACTCTAAAGCCCATTTATTCTTTATCCTCAAGAAAGCTTTCCAATGTCTCGTTCGTCGCACCCTTCATTGCTGATGTTCGTCTGGCTGACGATTGCCTACACCGTTGTTCATGGGGCGGTTGCATCCTGGGGGATCATGTGCTGGCAGGCATTTTTTCCAAGCTCACAATATGTTGAGTCCGTCAAAATCAGCGAAGACGGCGAACCGCTGATTCAGATGACATCCGGCATTCAACGACAAAAAGTCGCATACCGACATTTCGATGGAACAGTATTGCCTGACGGCGGAAAAAATGATTTTGCAGGTCCGGTCTATCTTCCGAATTTGACAAAGCCTGCCGAGCCAATTTCGTGGAACAGTCGGATTTCCTGCTTTTCGGACTATCAAATCCCAAGCACGTGCTGGTACTTGATTGCTCATCCGAATCGTTCGTCGACCGCCTATTTCGTGGGATACGATCCACTCTCTCGACGGCTTGTGGGCTATATCAGCATGATTGGGTTTTCATCCGAGATGCCGACGATCGACGAATCGTTCCCGATCAATTCTTCGTATCAAGCATCTTTCGCTCATATCATGACCGCTTCAATTCAGAATCCCTCTGTGATCGAGCCTCACATTGGACACGATTTTGAACCCGATGCTGAATGGACAAAGAAATGGGTTCAACAGACCGGTGCCCGACCAGATCATGTCTGGATTTTGTCGAACGGTAATCTTTATGAAATCAGGCTCCGTGAGCGCGCCGTTCGCAAGCTGATTGAAAACCGACCCGACTTGCATTCACTCTCGCCATTTTCCGTCGACAAAGACGGAACATTTATCCAAAAATTGATCGTAAATGGTGAATCAGAGTTGATGATCATCGACCATCGGGCGTCGGGACAATCAGAAACATTGAAGCTCGATCCACTTCCAGACAACTGCTATGCCTTTTTTTATCAACTGAAGAATGGGCAACGACTTCTCAGCTACGACGTCGGGAGGAGTGTGGGGAATCTGACTTGGACGAGCCACATCAAATGGTTGGACGCTGAAGGTCATACCGAGCGAGTTGCCGAGGCCAAGCTGAGTTACAAACCGCCGAGCCCACCGTTTGACATTGGATTGGCAGCTTATCTGGGAGTTCCGTCTCCTTTAATCGCATTCGGATCGTGGCTTGCTACACCATTCCTTCCTGAATCTACCATGGAAGCTAATTCACCTCTCGGACGGTTATCAGAGTTCTTCAAGTACCTTAAACTGTGGTTAGGACTCAGCCTGTTGACGGGGATTGCCACCGGTTGGGCCTGTCGACGTCGTGAACGCGACTGCTTCGGCTCATCCAGTTGGTTCTGGCCGATTCTCGTTGGAGCATGCGGCTGGTTCGGCTGGATGGGTTACATCTGTCTGCGCCCCCTTCCCGCTCGACTGCCTCGCGGTCAATGGCTGCCAGCAAAGCCGGAACCGGCTGAACCACTCGGTACGGAAATCTTTGCCTGACATTCTTTTGTTTTGTCAAACAGTTCAATCATTTTGCCACTGCTTGACCGTCTTGGGTCAAGCAGTGCTCGTTGCACAAAAGTAGCCATCATCGCTCCGCGTGATGAGCATCGTTCGAGAACCTGCCAAATTCCAATCCGTATGTTTTCAAAAAAAGTAATCGAACGAAGTCTTTGTTCCAATGCGTCGGCAACGATTGAATCGTTTCCGACGGATGCTCATCACGCGGAGCGATGATGGCTACTTTGAAAGACTCCGAAGCAGTGGAACAGAATCTCATTTGAGAAGTTCGAAAAAGCACCACGATCATCCACGCGTGACAAGACATTCTCGTTGTATTTACAATGACAGAATGTCTATCACACACATTCGATGATTTCCGTTGATCGAGGAAACGCCCATGTTCTCCGGGGTTCTGGCACTGCTCGAACGGTCGATGCGCGTCGACGCCCGTGCGTGGGGTCCACACCTCGCGCGGTTCGGCTTGATGACCGCCATCTATATTGCGGTCTGCTACGCGTCTGCTACGAGCAACATGTTCGGTGCCCCTGGCCTGCGATTCTTTACCAGCATCGGGTACCTCAATCTGGTTTTCATGACACTGCTGGGAATTGGTTTTTTCTCGACGGCTGTGACTGAAGAGAAAGAAGAAGACACGCTCGGCCTGATGTTGATGGCGGGGATCAGTCCGCTGGGAATTCTCATGGGCAAGTCGGGCGGACGACTGTTTCAGGCTCTGCTGCTGATTTCCGTCCAGTACCCTTTCACACTACTGGCCGTCACATTGGGTGGCGTCACACAGGACCAGGTCTGGTCAGCGTATCTGGGAATGTTCGCGTATATGGTGATGTTGGCAGGAGTCGGTCTGCTCTGTTCGACCATCGCACACCGCAATCGTTCGGCGTCATTTCGATTGATTCTGATCATCGTTGTCTATTGGCTGATCCCGCTGCTCAGCAACCGCGTCCTTATCGAGATTGGAACGAAAGTCCCTTACCTGTCAAAATCCCTTGCGGTAATCGGTGAGTCGTGCATCTTCATACAAATGGGGACGATCCTGATGACGGGATTTCATGAAACCTTATGGAGCCGTCAGGTTGTCACAAATCTCGCCATCGGAGTGTTGTCCTTTGTTCTTTCGTGGGCATTGTTCGGACTTGCCGTTCGAGAACCTGCTACAGAAGCCGCTTCGCGAGGCTTCCTGACGCGATCCCGACGTTTTCAGTTGTTCACCCCCAGTCGGCCTTGGCCCGAACCAATGATCTGGAAAGATTTTTATTTCATCTCGGGCGGAATCGGGGGCGTGCTGGTCCGATGCGTTCTTTACACACTGCTCGCTGCGCTATCGATATTCATTACTTACGCCTATTTTGGAGGTGCACGAATTGGCAATCCGGAAAGGCACGCTCATGGAATGTTTCTTGTATTCGCGATGTTTGGCGTTTCGCTCGATGCAGCCTTGGTCGTCTCACGTTCTCTTCACGAAGAAGTCCGTTCGCAGACACTGGCCACGCTGATGCTGCTGCCCCGATCAACCGGGATGATTCTTTATGGCAAAATCATTGGATCGTTACTCGGCTGGTTGCCCGGCCCGATCTGCCTTTTCTTGGGCATGATCGCACCTCCTTACGGCCCCAAAAACGTTTCGGAATTCTTTAAAGGAGAGGGGGCAGCTGTCTGGTTCGTCTCGCATCTGATTCTTGTGCCACACGCCGCGGCGGCGTTGGCCATGTTTGTCCGCTGGGGCGCACTTCCCCTGGCAATCGGAGTCGCGTTCGGCTCTCTCTTCCTCTCGGTTTCGATCTTTCAGGCTGTTCGAGCGGACCACAACGACCCGATCGTCTGGGTGGTCATTTTTGTCGTCCTCGCTGCCAGCGCAGCCTGCCATGTCGTCGTCTGGCTGAAAGTGGAAGCGGTCTGTGCGAGGTAGTAAAAACCGATTCGTTGTGCATAAGAAAAGAGTTCTTGGTTCTTTGTTCTTGGTTCTTGGTTGTGCGAGTGTTTCCTTGTTGTGCGCGCCGTTACGCCGATCGACCGACTTCCCAGTTCATCCAACTGCGATATGCGACCCACAGCCCCATGACTGCCGTCAAATACAGCCAGGCAATAATCTGGACCAGAATCGTTGGTGTCTGCCAGTTGACTTTTCCGTATTGAATCACGATTGGCATGATGACGCAGGCAACCACGACGAAATAAGTCGCGAATCCGATTAGCAGTTTTTGCCAAAGAGCATGCAAAGTCAGAACCCACATCCCGACAGCGAAGACGATTGTCAGGGCTCCGACGAAGATAATGATGGCCAATGCCGCCTGGACTACAGACCATGATCCCCACGCGCCTGACCACAATACCCCAGCGACAAATGGGATCGCTACAAGTAACACCGGTAACATTTCTGACGCGACCCCTCGAAACCACGTGGCGATCCAGTCGCGGCGTGTCACAGGCCGGAGTAATTCCATTTCCTGCATTGGACGACGTTGCCATGCGAACGCAAGAGGCATAACCAAACCCGCAGCAATCACTTGCAAACCTCCAAATGCCGCGATGTTGGCAAATTGCGACCACACATCCGGAATTAACCACGTCCCTGCGATCCCAAACACGATTAATATCGCGATCACCGTATGTAACCAGTCGAGCGTATTGCTGGCGCTTCCAAGCCGCCATAACATCAAACTTGTTAGAGACTTCCCTGACTGAATCTGCTCGAGCGCGAGTTCCCGTCGTGAATCGGATCGACGCAGAATCAGTCGCGGCCGTTTCCCTTCCCCTTCTCGCAAGGCGACCAGTTCCTTACCCCAATTGTACCAGCCACTATAATCCAACATGCCCAGCGGAACATCACCCCCGCCCGATTCTTCGAGTTCTCGTTTCAACCCGATGTGCCAGCGAAGCAAATCGAAGGCCCCCCAAACAGAACCAGCCAGCAACGCCCCCGAGAGCCAAGGGAGCTGTCCCCTTAAAAACCAGTCAAGTTCCGATCCGCAATAATTGATCAGGAACTGCAGACCCATCGGAGGAAAGACGATTGCAAAAATCGCCTGCGGATTATTGAAACCGGGCATTGGAGTGCCATTCTGGCTAATCAGATATCGGACGACCCTTGTGCCTGACGCTAGGATCAACACGAACGCTCCGCAGAGGCCCAGCGACCCAACAACTGAGCAACCGGCAATCAAATCCAAACCAAATGAAAGTAAAGCCATCAATAACATCGCGGCAATGATCGGTGTCAGGTGCGATCGAGCGAATCCAGGCATCAGCAGGCTGGCTGTTGTCGAGAACTGAGATGACATCTGCACCGACATGACAACCAGAACAAGCAATCCACAAACCAGAATCGTCCCCGCTCGTAGTCCGATCGCGGGATCATAGGAATTCGGACGAACTCGCAAATTCGGCAATGCCGATTGCAGATCCGAAACAAGATGGGGATATTGCGGCCCCAGTTCCTGAACAAACAACCGCGTCAATACCGGAAAGCGTTTGAGAGACTCGACGACGCCGGGGTTAAGGCCGTCTTCTCGCGGGATCAGCCGAGTGGAAAGGCATGTCAGATTTGCCAATTGCTGCCATTCTTCCAATCGCACGACCTTAATTCCGTAGGGATCATCACAAATCAAGGTCTGTAGATTGGGTGGCCAATCGAGTGACCGAGGATCATAGGCCAGGCGAAAATTTAATAACCGCAGGTATTTCAGACTCGTCTCGTTTTTCCACGCTTCAAGACCCGTCGGCGTCAGTGAACTCGAATCGTAAAGCGTCAACGATTTCAGGTCGTAAAGCTCACACAACTGGATCAATTGAAGATCGGTGATCGAGAAACGAATTGCCAGCGATTCGAGTTTCGGAACTGCTCCTTTCTCCAATAATCGACGGCTTTGATTGAGATCCATGACGTCAAGGCTGCGCACATTCGCCCAGTCTGTTTTTCCACCGCCCTGATTGGAGTCAACCCACGCGAAAGGGGACGGATTCGGCATCGAAGGTTCAGCCGATTTTAGCACACGCGCTTCCGGACTCACAACGACCATGGGACCATGTAGATTTGGCCACATACCCCTGACCAATAAGGACAGTTGCCCTAAGGCAACTACCGCCATGCCCCACATCAACCAGCGAGTTCGATACGACAACCACACCGCACCCAGACAGCTGGGACGACGTATCACTTTTGAAGTTCGATTATTCATGGTGTAGCTCCAGAAAGATCTCTTCGAGATTCAAATCTTCGACCGCCACGTCCGCATGCCATTTTTCTTCCAGTTCACCGACCAGGCGATCATCGAGATCCCCCACCGCAACCATCGCACGGTTGTGCGAGAATTCGCTTCGTAGTGCGCCGCGAACCGCGAAATTCGCCGGAAGGTCGTTGGCAGCCGTGATCCGCAATCGCTTGACGCGGTCCTTCACCGCGTCAAGCTCATCGAATAAGACGATGCGTCCTTCTTTGAGAATCGCCAGATGCGAAGCGACGCGTTCCAGATCTGACGTAATATGTGTCGAGAACAAAACGGTATGCTGTTCGTGCTGGCAAAGCTCCAGCATCGAACTCAGAAATTCACGGCGGGCAACGGGATCGAGACTTGCGACCGGCTCATCGAGCACCAGTAATTCGGGACGATAACTGAGTGCCAGAACCAGCGCCAGTTTTTGCAATTGACCGGGCGACATCGTCCCAATGCGATGATCTCGCGGCAATTCCCAGCGATCAAGCAATGTCTCAGCCCAGGCAGGATCCCACGTGTCATAATACGCCGAGGTATAAGCCACAATGTGTTTGACCTTCATCCAGGGATAAAGCTTCACGATTTGTGGCACGTACCCCAGGCGACTTTTGGCCGAGGCACTGAGGTTCCACGGGTCCTCGCCAAACAGACTGATCGACCCGGATGTTTTCTTCAGCAGGCCGAGCAGGCACTTGATCAACGTCGATTTGCCAGAACCGTTCGTACCGACAAGCCCCACAACCGCACCCGCTGGAACGTTCAAATCAACGTCCTGAAGCACGGTCTTCGAACCAAACGACTTCTTCAGATGGTGAGTCGAGATCACAGGGTCTGTCATGTCATGACTGCTTTCATTTCGGATCGAGTTCGTTCGAAGTTCGGACAATGCCCGATGTGACAATCGGTGCCGTCAATCTTGTGCCACTGCTTGACCGTCCTCGGTCAAGCAGTGCTCCTGGTTCGTCCTGATCGGTCGCAATACCGTCGTCACTTTTTGGGAACAATATCCATGATCGGCGAAGCGT
>CAILLA010000144.1 GCA_903834925.1 uncultured Schlesneria sp. | reverse complement strand
GCTTTGTCAGCGTCATCATCATTTCCTTTTTAAATGGAGAGAACAAAACAAACAGAACGGCCTTGGCCAAAGCGTCTGAGTGAAATTCTCGATCGGAGAGGTCGCACAAGAAACGGGGTTCAAGTCGCAAGACTGTCGCAAAGTTGTCGCATGGAAGAGAGTTCAGGCTCGCCTTTCACCTTGCGTGAAAGGATGCCAATCATTGGTCATCCGACCACAAAGTGACGCAATGTCACGCGTCTTGCTTTCCACCGTGGCTTGACCAGGTGGGAGCGAATTTGGAAACCAGCCAACGCCCTCACCCCAACGTCATTCGTCTTGCTTTCTACCGAGGCTCGGGTCTCGTCGTTTTGACGCGATGATACCACGTTCGAGGGAGGATGATCTTTCAGGGATCTGTTATGATCTAGGAGCGCGCTCGGATGGATCGTAGGAGTACTGGGCTCTCAGGAGAGACTGATGTCGAATTTTGATTTGTCTGTGCATGGTTTGAATGTGCAGACGATTTTGCGCAATGCTGACCCTTCACAGTTGTATGAAGAAGCGATTCGGTATGAGCCGGGGACTCGCATTTCCAATTCAGGGGCTTTAATCGCTTATTCGGGCGAGAAGACCGGGCGGTCGCCACAAGATAAGCGGCTGGTGAAGAACTCGGCCTCGTCCGATGATATCTGGTGGGGACCGGTCAATTTTCCGCTGGACGATGCGACCTTCTCGATTAATCGTGAGCGTGCGAAGGATTATCTTAATACGCGTGACCGACTTTATGTGGTCGACGCGTATGCTGGCTGGGACCCTCGGTATCAGATCAAGGTTCGAGTCATCTGTTCACGGCCGTATCATGCATTGTTTATGCATCAGATGCTGATCCGTCCGACGGATGAACAGCTGGAAACCTTTGGCAAGCCAGACTTCGTGATCTATAACGCCGGTCGATTCCCGGCCAATCGGTATACGACGGGGATGACGTCCACGACCAGTGTTGATGTCAGCTTCGAAAATGGTGAAGTCGTCATTCTCGGCACCGAGTATGCTGGTGAGATGAAGAAGGGGATCTTCACCATTATGAATTACCTGATGCCCAAACGGGGTGTCCTGTCGATGCATTGTTCGGCAACGGCCGATCGGGTGACGGGTCAATCGTCGATTCTGTTCGGATTGTCGGGAACGGGAAAAACGACGCTTTCGGCTGATCCGCGTCGATCGTTGATTGGTGATGACGAACATTGCTGGTCGAACGAAGGGATTTTCAATATTGAAGGGGGCTGTTACGCGAAAGCGATTTATCTTTCGCGTGAGTCCGAACCCGAAATTTTCCAGGCCTTGCGCTACGGAGCGGTTCTGGAAAACGTCGTTTATGACGATGCTCATCATCACGTTGACTTCAATAATTCATCGATCACACAGAATACTCGTGGGGCCTATCCTATTGAGTATGTGACGAACGCGAAAATCCCCTGCGTGGCTGGTCACCCGACCGACGTCATCTTTTTGACGTGTGATGCGTTTGGCGTGTTGCCGCCGGTCAGTCGTCTGACTCCTGAACAGGCGATGTTCCACTTTGTGAACGGTTACACCGCGAAGATTGCCGGAACCGAAGTCGGCGTGAAAGAACCCCAGGCCACGTTTTCACCCTGTTTCGGTGGTCCGTTTCTGGTCTGGCACCCGCAAAAGTATGCGGACCTGCTGGCCGAACGAATTCGAACCCACAACGCCAAAGTCTGGCTGGTGAATACCGGCTGGAGCGGTGGTGCGTACGGAACCGGTTCACGAATGAAGCTGGCGTATACTCGATCGATCATCGATGCGATTCATTCCGGTGAACTTAAAGATGCGCCGACTCATGTCGACCCGATCTTCGGGTTGAACGTGATCACGCGTTGTTCGAATGTGCCGAGTGAAATCCTTGACCCGCGCAAAGCATGGTCCGATCCCGCTGCTTATGACACGAGCGCGAAAAAGTTGGCTGCGTTGTTCCAGGAAACCTTTGCGCAGTTTCAGGCAGGTGGCGTAATTAAGGCTTCAATGGAAGGGTGATTGTCACGACACGTGGTATGGCCCGCAACTCAATGCATGTCAACGCCGTGAAGAATTTCCCTCGGGAAAACAGTGGTATTGTTCTTAGGGTGCCACTGGCGTGCGTCTTCGCACGCCAGTGGCACACGAGACCTGGCGACAACTAACAGATTAACATCTGCTCAAAGGGAGGCCAATCGGGGCCGAGTGCCTCACGCTGGAGTCGAGTCAACTGTTCGATCCCCAGAGCTGCAAGATCGAGTTGTTTGTTTAAAAGGTCACGAGAGAAAGGTTTCCCTTCGGCAGTTCCCTGGACCTCGATGAATTGACCTGTTCCGCTCATCACCACATTCAGATCAACTTCTGCGGTACTGTCTTCCTGATAATCGAGATCCAGAACGGGAGTTCCATCAACGACGCCGACGCTGATCGCTGCAATACTTCGCGTAAGAACACAGCGGTCGGCAGGAAGTTCATGGCGGATCGAAGCGATCGCATCGCACAAAGCGATAAAGCCACCCGTGATGCTGAGAGTTCGAGTCCCTCCGTCGGCTTCAAGGACATCACAGTCGATCGCAATCGATCGAGGTCCCAGAGCCTGGAAGTCGACAGCCGCGCGCAGGCTGCGACCGATCAATCGCTGAATCTCGGTCGATCGGCCATCCATTTTGTCTCGATCCCGCCGTTTTCGGGGTGAGGTACTGCCGGGTAACATCGAGTATTCGGCACTCAACCAACCCGTTGCCTTGGCGGGATCTGCAGCCGCTTTCCAGGGGGGGAGAGTGCTATCGATACTTGCGGTACACAGGACGGTTGTCCGGCCAGCCTGAATCAGCACGCTTCCCGGTGCGGCACCAACAAAGTGTCGTTGAACTCGGATCGGTCTTAAGTCGTGCGGCTGTCGCTGATCGTGGCGCATGGGTTTCTCGCTGTGCAGGTCAATTCAGGGATGTTTTATTTTCGAGGATGTTGAACTTGTCGCAACCTAGTTTAGTTGAGGTTGCGAAGAGATGTCGATGAACCACTGATTTCGCGGACCAGAAACGGCATGGTGCAGTCTTTCCGCCGATAAATGTTGCGAGTAGACTGCTTTGAATACGAAATGTGCCCAGCAATTCATTGCAGGGTTTTGGGTTTCTAACCGATAGTGATCGATCATGTCAGAAACACTCAATTTACCGTACTACACGATCAAGTCGGAGGATCTGGCAAAATGGCTGGACGACCAGCCAGAGTCGTGGTGGATCGTTGATGGAGACCCTGTTCTCACTTCTCATGTTGACTTCCCTTGTCCAGTTGAGGAGCTGTCGGCGGAATTGCGCCGCGTAAGAAAGCCGCTCCGGATGTTTGACCCGCGCAATAATTCAACAGCTCATGGGGAAGCAGCTCCCCTTGAGCAACTCGATGATATAGCAGATACGGACAACAATTCTCAGGCGAGAACTTACCTTCTCTCCTGGGACGGCTACGATATCCAGTGGCTTCTTTCTGAATACTCCGATGATGCGAACGAATCTGCCTGACAGGATCAGCTTTTATGGCAGGACGTCCGCCCATCGACCTCAATCAGAAGGTTCGCGAACTTCTGGTGCATACAGTTCCGCTTCGATTCGGAATTGATGCCCCAATTCGCAATTTCGAAGAGCGTACAAACGCTTGCTTCAATCTGATCAAGTATATTGATGATCATATTTCGGCGCAGTCGGTCTACCGCGCGAGTTATGATTTACATCGGTCACTATTGGATCGAATGGTTCTCGTCAGTCTTGTCGAGGCGTTCGAACGATTTATCAAAGAGTCAGCCGTCGTATGCGTGGATGCGATCGCTCCTTTCACAATTGACGATCGGTTTGATAAGTTCACACCCACGGGTGGAAGTTTAGCGGCACAGTTCAAAGCAAGGTCGGTTGGAAAGGCAATGTGTGAGTCAGATACCTGGCTGAGTAATCAAACCATCAACGAGAGATTCAGATTCATTCTGAAGCCGCACTTTGGTGATCCTTGGGAATATGTCTTCCCGAACGAAAGACAGAATCCAGCATCGGAACGCGACCGTGCCAGTACACTTGCGATCCTGTGGCAGGTGCGTCACAACATCACGCACAACACTGGCATCCTGACCGACAACGACGCGAGACGCCTGACTTTGATGGTTAAGACGGAAATTGCGTCAGGAAAAATACTCAGCCCCAACCTTTCTGATCTGCGCTACGTCAAACGGTTTCTCGTCGAGACGGCAAACCACACCAACAATCGGATTGGACTTCGTCTCGCTGAATTGTTGACCGAACGATATCAGGACGACGCAACTTTATTCGTTCCACAGGAATTGGCAGACTCGATTTCTGGCAGCTTCCAGCAATCGTTGACGATCAACGGATTTGCAGGTAGCGTCAATGCCTAACGTCAGATGAGCTCTTCAGGAAACTCGATCGTTAGTGACGCGGTCGTCTGGATTTTTCAATCCCATTTCACGAGTGGCGAAAGGGGGTCAGGCGGCTGGACGACGAACCTTACCCGGCGGCAGTCCGTAGAGCAACGAACGGCCTTTTTTGCCGAGATCTTTGACTGCGCCAGTCTTCCTCAAGCAGTACGCCATTTTCTGGGCGATCCAACGAGGGATCTTTGCTTCGCGAGCGAGATCTTCTGTGGTGAACGGCGAAGTCAAGGTTACGGGTAGCAATGCTCTGAGATCGGCCACCGTCTTAAGTGAATATATTGAATCAACCTGGACCAGTCGGCGATCTTCAACTCGATAATCAGGGCCGAACCGTCGACGGCGAACCCGTGAGATCCGGTGTTCTTCCTGTTCCGTCAGCAAGACCTCCAGCGTCAGTCGTTTGTGAGGGAAGACATCAACAAAGTAAACGAGGTCTTCGAACAGGTGAAAGACGGATTCGCGTCGTGGGCTGTAGCGGGACGAAATTACTGGCCCATTTGCTTTTGCCCGTCGGATCAGTCGTTTACGAGCGGCGAGTGGCTTAACAACAACGACTGAATGTCGTTCAAGCAACGTTCGGACTTTTTCACGGATCGCGCCGAGTGATGCCTGCTGGATTTCAAACAGTTTTCCATCGACGACGGCATCAATCCGAAACCCATCAACCTGGACTTCCACGTCTTCAATCGATCCTCCGTAGAGCAGTTTGAGTTCGCGATGAAGAGTCGATTCCATGACAAATCTTATCCGTTGATCTTCAATACATCGTGTTCCGCCACCAAGAGGCGACAACGGCTCAAGTATGCGGTTTGAAACGGATCGTAGGTTGAATTGCGAAACCGGTCGATGTCATTTTGCATTTGAAAGTCGCGGCACTTCTCGAAGAATCTTCGTTGACAACCATACCTAGTCTTCCTATGCTTTATGCATAGCGTGTTTAGGTATTGTGGTCTGTTTTGTCTGTGTCGATTCGCAGATCACGTTGGGAGACAATAACCATGGATTCACGTCTTCTATCAGGTGCAGTTGAGATGCTGATGCTCGAAGTGATCTCGCACGGTCGGACGTATGGTTATGAAATCTCGCAAACGGTCGATACTCGATCGAATGGATATTTTTCGCTGAAAGAGGGAAGTCTTTATCCGGCGCTGCATCGACTTGAGCAGCAGAAGCTGGTGAAGTCGTCGTGGCATGAAGTGGAGGGTCGACGACGGAAGTATTACGAACTGACTTCAGCAGGGATTAAAGCACTCGACGCGAAAAAGCAGGAATGGCAGGCGTTCGCGAGTGGAATTCAAGGGGTACTTGGTGACGGCCATTCGGCAACGGTCATCCCGGCATTTTGAGACCGTAGTATGGGCTTTAGCCGTACGAAATTGGATAGGAACGAATGGCGTACGGGCTAAAGCCCATACTACGAGGGACGCTTCACAACGATCTCAATATCAGGCTCACACGATGGAAGCTCATGAAATCACGACCCGCCTGCCGCCTCGGCATGAGGATGAGCCTGAGTCATTGCGACAGGACATTGTTGACGAAATCCTGGACCATTTGCAGTGCGGACTGCGTCGTGAACTGTTGATTCAAGGGGGCGACGAGGCTTCCGCCAAAGAGCGTGTGTTACGTCGATTTGGTGACCCCCGCGAGATTGCTCGAAAACTTTGGTTTCAAGCCATGTGGAGTAAGATCATGTCACAGCGAATTGCGGTTGGAAGTGCTTTGTTTTCGATGCTGGTCTGTGCCGTACTGGTCGGCATGATGGGTTGGATGCTGCACCAACAACAGTTAAGTGCCGCTCAGCAGCAGAGGGCGAATACCGAATTGATGGAGCGGATTGTCGGCCTCATCAAGCCGTCTCAGCAAACGGAAACCTATACCGATAGTGAACCTCGAAAGAGTCACTTGCAGGTGAAAGTCACGGTCGACACCGAGGATGGCCCTGCTGCGACCAAGTGTATTTTGACCGTCAAGAAGCAGCCTGAACTTGGCTGGCCGGTGTCGAATGGGGGCGATGCACAGCAATTTGCTCTTGATCCGTCAGGAATGGCCGATTGCGGACTGACGGAACCGGGGCGATTCGAAGTCACCATCAGAACAGCATTCAACGAAGTCGCCACGTCATCGTTCACAATTCCGTCCCAACAAGATCATGTTGAGCATATTGTTGTGCCGGGGAAATTGCCCGAGATGACAAAAGTCATCTTCCGAATTGATGAGCTACCTAACGACTTGGATCTCAGCGCGCTTGGTCTGGTAATGCGATTACGTCCGCACGGATCTCGTACTGTCGGCGGTCGAGCCTGGCGAGCAACAGGTCGCTGGCCAAACGTTTCCATGCCACTTGTCTTACTCGGCCTTGGCAACGAGCAGCATCTGGGAGTCGCGGTCGAACCCGAAGCTTCTTCGTCACCATTTACAGGAATTGACGAGTGGATCGTCCCGATCGACGATGTCATTAAGCATGGGAAATGGAATCCATCAGAGGAATGGTCGCTTCCGGCTGGTGAATATGATGCCCAGTTTGGACTTGCCAACCTTCAAACAGCTCCGGTTGCGAATAATTATTGGAACAATCTGGATGGGTCTGGCCGCATCTGCACGAGTGTCTGGCTTCGTAAGAATCACCTTCGGTTCCAGGTAGAACATGGAAAGCTCAATGAATTGACAATCCAATTACCTGACTATGTCAGTATGTGTACTCGCGACCAGTCAAAAATTCGGGAAGTTTGCGAATTCGGAGCGTCAAGCGGGATGAGCGGCGGAGGCATGGGCGGCGGGATGCAGCCCGGCAGCACGGGCGGAGGCACCGGCTTTTTCTAAGGCGTTATCGAATCGAGATTTTCGGGTGCCACTGGATGACCGTCTTCGGTCACCCAGTGCTCTTCGATTGGCTCGAAGTAAGAGAAGACACTGCGTCGGAGAAGACTCCGATGCAGTGGCACACAACTACTAGAACTTTACGTCCTGGCAACGCACCAGGTTCGAAATTGCGCGTGACATGATCCTGCGATTCACGGTCATGGTAATTTGTCGGGCTTACTTCGAAACAATGAGCGAATCTTTTCAATCTTCAAAGATTTTCTCAATTTCTCACGGTGTTACGGGACTGGTGCAGGCTCGGATCTTGACGAACTCGTTTTTGACGTCATCAATTTGCAGCCTGTAACGGCTGAAACGACGAGTTGTATTGTGCCGAACTTCGGGATCGATCTTGGTCGATGACTGGCAATAGGAGCGCGTCATTTCGCTCAGCGGATCACCAGGGAAGGACACCGCGATGCGCCGTTGTCAGACAGGAAACGAAGAAACGTTAGCTACGTTTCTCGGTTTTATGAATTCTCCGATCATTTTACGGCACAGCACCTTTTTGCTGGTCTCGTTGATGATTCTCAGTGTGCATTCCGGATGTGCCTCTTCCAATTCGGGTCGTCGTTCGCTGACATTTCGGCAATTTTCGCGACATCGCGATCAGTCCGACCTGAAAGGAAGGCTGGCTGATTCCGAAAAACAAAATGACCAAGCCAGTGAACTCGTCAAAACAACCCCACAACGCGCAAACAAATTAGCGACTTGTAATGAACCTTCCGACGAGCACCAAGAAATAGTGCAGGTTGCGGGGGAGGAAGGGCTGACGTTTGCCCCGGTTGTTGATGCGAAAGCTGAGCTGCCAGATCCATCATCGAAGGACTATCCGCCAGTTGTTGACGCAGTGATACCTCAACAATTGTCGCTGGCGGAGTTGGAAAACCTCGCCATGGGGAACAATCCAACCCTGTCTCAGGCTCTGGCGGCTGTGACCGGTCAGGAAGGGGTCGTTCATCAGGCAGGACTTTATCCGAATCCTCAGGTGGGGTTCATTAACAGCAGTGCTTCAAATCCATCCGTCAAACAATCGAACGGAGCGTTTTTCGCTCAGGAATTCGTGACGGCCAACAAACTTGGGCTGTCTCAATTGGCCGCATCAGAGGAACTGAGACGATTTCAATGGGACAACGAGGCTCAGCGGATACGAGTCATGAACGACTTGAAGATCCGTTATTACGAAGTCCTGGGTTCACAAAAAGCCGTGGCGGTTTATCGAGAGTTGCTGAACATTTCCGAAAAGAGTCTGGCCATTGCGAAAAGCTTGTTAGCCAACGAAGGGACCAAGACGGATGTTCTGCAAGCCAAAATTCAACTCGAAACGGTTCGACTGAATCTTGACGAAGCCGAATTGCGATATGCCGCCGCATGGGAACAGTTAGCCACAATGGTTGGCGTTTCGTCGCTGACACCAGTGCCACTCGTCGGTGACCTGACCGACGATATCCCTGAACTTGATCTGGAAACCTGCTGGCAGCAACTGCTGTCGTGCAGCCCGCAACTCAGAGCTGCTGAAGCCGAACTCGGCCACGGATTTGCGACCTTGCGAGAACAGCAAGCACTCGCTGTCCCGAATATCACAGTCCAGACAGTGGCGGATTACGATCAAGCGACGGCTGTCTCGACGGTCAGCACGCTGGTGGCCCTTCCCTTCCCAATTTTTAATCGGAATCAAGGAAACATCGCAAAGGCGGCGGCGGATCTCAACGCCGATCAGGCTGACATTTGTCGTATCCGGTTCGTACTCAGGGATTCGCTCGCAGACTCCTTTCGCCGCTATAAGACCAGTCTTCGTCAAACAGAACGCCTGAGAGAAGCGATCCTGCCGGATGCCAAAGAAAACCTCGAGATTTCAACGCAGAACTTCAAACGAGGGCAATCCGCCTTTGCTCCGGTCCTTGCCGCGCAGCAATCGTATTTCCGCAGCGAAGTCGCTTACGTTGAATCGCTGACCGAATTGCACAAAGTCATCACAGAAATTCAAGGACTGCAATTGACGGGTGGACTGAACCCCGCCGCAATCGGTTCTGCCATTCAAAACCAAATGGGTGGCGGAGCACAGCGTCAACGAGCGCTGCTGAACGACCTTCAAGACAACAATTCAAAACAGTTGTTACCAGCCGCACAGTTTAGTCGGTGACGAACTTTTTCTTCTTTCGATCAGTTCATCCGCATAGCCTCTCGTTCCCGGTACCAACAGCACTCGATTGGCGAGTCGCCAAACCGGCTGGTACGATAGATTGGACCCAGGGTTGGCACAATTGATTGCCACATGGATTCGAGTGAACTCGCCGGTGGAGATGCTTCGGATGAACTTCGTCCCGTCACGATTTAATGGTTCTGCAAGATCGGCCTTGTTGCTGGCGTTGGCCGTTTTCCTGTCACCGACATTCCTTTTCGGACAGGATGCGAAAGTGGAAAAGACCGAAGCTCCGAAAGCCGAAGAAATCGAAAACCCGTTTCCGAATCGGCACCCTTCACCGGAATTGGACGGTGGCGTTGAATGGCTGAATGCGGCAGGACCGATCTCCGTCAAAGATCTGCGTGGCAAAATCGTGTTGATCGACTTCTGGACCTTCTGCTGCATCAACTGCATGCATGTCCTTCCTGATCTGGATTATCTCGAAAAGAAATATCCCAAGGAACTGGTTGTCATCGGAGTTCACTCCGCCAAGTTCGACAATGAGAAAGCAACTGGCAACATTCGTAAGGCGATCCTGCGGTATGAGATCGAGCATCCCGTCGTGAACGATGCGGAAATGACGATCTGGCGCAAATTCGGTGTGAATTCATGGCCTTCCCTGGTCGTGCTCGACCCTGAAGGTCAGTATTGCGGATATGTTTCGGGAGAAGGTAACCGCGAACTGCTCGAAAAAGTCATTGAACGGCTAATCGCCTATCACAAGTCAAAAGGAACGCTGGACGAAACGCCCGTTCGATTCGATCTCGAACGAAATAAGACCAAGGATACACCACTTAAGTTTCCTGGAAAAATCCTGGTCGACGAGGCAAGCGGTCGGTTATTTATTTCGGACAGTAACCATAACCGTCTGGTGGTCTGTTCGCTCGACGGAAAACTGATCGACACGATTGGTACAGGTGTGATTGGCCGAAACGACGGTGGTTATGCCGAAGCTCAATTTGATCATCCCCAGGGAATGACACTTGTCGGTCAAACACTTTATGTCGCCGATACGGAAAATCATCTGCTTCGTACCGTCGATCTGGAAAAGAAGACCGTTTCGACACTCGCTGGGGTCGGAGAACAGAACCGCACGCGAGCGCCTGGCGGACCATTATTGGAAACAGCATTGAATAGTCCGTGGGATCTGACCGTCGTTGACGGTGTCTTGTATGTTGCGATGGCAGGCCCCCATCAAATCTGGTCTCACAAGCTTGGGTCCAATTCGATCTGGCAATACGCAGGTTCGGGTCGCGAAGACATCACCAATGGCTCACTTGATAAGGCGGCTCTCGCCCAGCCGTCGGGCCTGGTCAACGATGGTCAATCGCTATACGTCGTGGATAGCGAAGGCTCGGCCATTCGCAAGATTTCGACCGATCCCAAGAACGATCTCTTCAAACCCGAAGGTGACGTAACGACAATCGCCGGAACACACGATCTTCCACGCGGCCGAAGCCTGTTTGAATTTGGCGATGTCGACGATTCCGGTGACGACGCACGGTTCCAGCATCCCCTGGGGCTGACGATTCAAAACGGAGTTCTTTTTGTGGCCGACAGCTACAACCACAAGATCAAACGGGTCGACGTCAAAACTCGCGCCGTTTCGACATGGATTGGTTCGGGAAAAGCCGGAACTGCACTTGAGCCTCTGCAACTCGCCGAGCCGGCTGGCCTGGCAATCGCAGCAGGCAAGATGTATGTCGCCGATACCAACAACAATCGAATTGTTGTCATCGATCTGGCGACGAAGAAAGCGAATGAACTTGTCATCGCTGGACTGTCATCGCCCCGTTCCGCGGATGCCCCCCCGACTGTTCCCTCGGTTTCGAATGCGAAAGCAATTGATCTCAATCTGCAAGAATTGTCGGCCGCTTCAACGATCGACGTTCAAGTCGATTTCTCGCTTCCACAAGGCTTCAAGTTAAATCCACTATTGCCCGTCACCTATACGTTGAAAACTGACGGACCGCAGTCGTTGATCCCCGCAGATCAAATTGACGTAAAACGTGAATCCGCCTCCGAAGGAACAACTTCCAAACTAGCGATCGTCACAGCAAAGAAGACTGGCGAGGCAACGCTGTTGCTTTCCGTTACTTATGGATATTGCCGCGATGGAAACGGCGGCGTCTGCAAAGTTGCCACTAGCCATTGGAAGATCCCCGTCCTCTTGAAGGACGGAGCCAAAGGCAAGGTGGTGAAACTTCAAGTCACCGCGAAATAGCCGTTCGACGTCAGGTTCCTATCCCAGCAAGCCTTGTGCGATCGCATCCGGTGGCAGATCGTGGCCAGTCAGCGACTTAAACAATGCACTGATGTAACCGACAAAGACCTCAGCAGGTTCAACAACCTTGCAACCCCGTTCACGGGCTTGTTGAGTGAACCATGATTCACCCGGAAGTTCACTGAGGTCCATAAACGTCATCCCTTGCCGAAGCAGTGACGGATTCAGAGTTGTCTTTTTCGAACCGTAGTCCAAGGTATTCGTTGTCAGGACAACCACATCCACAAGCGTGTCATAAAGCTTGGCGACGGGAACATACCTCAAATCGGATGATGCCGCGATTTTTTGAGCGGCCACTTCGTCGCCCGAACAGATACTGACCAGTCCGTTACGTCGTTTGACGCCATGTGCCACCGATATCGCCAGACCATTCGATCCAATGATCATGGTGTTACGTTTATCGAGCGGACGATCTTCGTTCGATTGCTTACCCAGCTTTTCTTCGAGCGATCGAAGAGCTGACTTCCAGACAAGATTATGAGCCTGCCAACCTTCGGGTGTCTTAATCACGACATCGGTGTACTGCGATGCTTTTGCAACATCGTCACCTGTCGAGGCAAGACCCATGACACGGTGTCCTGCATCCGTTGTTGATATGACTGCTGGGACTTTCAAAATGTCGAGCATTTTGGGAAGTTGATCCAACGACTTGAAGTCGAGAGGCAAACAGCGTGTATTCATCCCTTTGATGTCAAACGCGGCGTTAAGAATCTTCGAGATTGCCTGTTCGACGACCCCCTCGCCAACAACGCCGATAAATCGAGTCTTGGAATCGACTTGCCGCCAGCGATAGACATCATCCAATTCACCGACCGTTGGCTGGCCAGGAAACGCCTCCATCCCTTTTTCGAGAGCGGCATAGATCCAGGGCGAGCCGTATTTGCGACCAAGCAACGAAAACGTCAGCCCGCTGCGACCGAGTCCAAGTCCGACAACCGGCAGCATCCGCTTCTGACTGACGACCGCCAATAGCGGCCACGCCGACTCAAGCGTTTCGGTTGGCCAGGTGAACTTGACGACATCGGCCTTGCATCTGGTCGCTTCTTCAAACGCCTCTTCCACGTCATTGAGTGGGCGAGTCATACTGGCAAAACTGATGACTCGCTGCGTCTTTCCGAACCGAGGGATCTTCATCGCCGTCACAGGGTCCAATTCGACGTAATCAGGGCCCGCGATAATTGCCTGACGCAACAATGCCAGACGTTCGTCTTCCGTTCCGTCGAACTTGCCCCCTTCATGCGGAGGCCGGCATGAAATCAAGACAGGTTTCTTGGAACCCGAGATCATATCTTTGACATCCGGTTCCTTGTGAAGTCGGTCAAGACAAACTTCGACCAGATCGCATTGATTAGCAGCATTGTAGATATCAACCTTCGCAAGTTGACGCGATTCCGGAGTTACAGAGATGCAGATCATGTGTAGAAACAGGCTCCAACACGAGTAATGACGATGATCGAAGGATCGACCCGACAAGTTTTTTTCGACCACCGACCCTCTTTGAAATGAATTGATCGTTGTAAAGATCATACGAAACAAACTCAACAAAATGCCACACTGGAATTGAGAGAAGTCGTCGGTCCGCTTGCCAAGCAGACTTCTCAAAACTTACGATATGGTCATGAACATCAACTGGGAACCACTGCGGCAGATCATTCAAACACACCAGCGGTTTGTCATTTCCAGCCACGTCAGGCCCGATGCTGACGCAATCGGCTCGGAAATTGGACTCGCGTATATTCTGCAGTCTCTCGGTAAAACCGTGCAGATCGTCAATACATCGGCAACCCCTGCCAACCTTTATTTTCTCGACCCCACCCGTCAGGCACAGCAACTCGGTGCCGTCGCCAAACCGGAAGTTGTGTCGCAGGCCGAAGTCCATATTGTTGTCGACACCAGTTCCTGGGCTCAGTTATCCGACGTCGGAAAGCTGATGCGCGATTCGTCTGCCAAACGAGTCGTCATCGACCATCACGTCAGTTCCGACGACCTCGGCGCGATTGAGTTCAAAGATACCACCAGCGAAGCGACCGGATCGCTCATCTTCAAACTTTCTGAAGCGTTAGGGGTTGCGCTAACACCTCATGCTGCAACGGCGTTATTCGCAGCAATTGCGACAGACACAGGCTGGTTTCGTTTCGCCGCTGTTTCGGCGGAAACCTTTCGAATTGCAGGACGTTTGGTTGAATGCGGAGCCTCCCCCCCGACGATCTATCGGGCGATTTACGAACAAGGAACGCTGGCCAAAATGCATCTTGTCGGCCGGGCACTCAGTCGAATGAAGCTCGACTGTGATGGCGAACTTGCCTATACGACGATCGAATGGAAAGAGTTCACTGAGGTCGGAGCGGTCCCTGCGGACACCGAGGATCTTGTCAATGAATGCCTGAAGGTCCTGGGAACCAAGGGAGCGTTCATTGCGATCGAACAGCAGAATCATCAGGTCAAAGTCAGCTTCCGCAGCCGTCTGGAAACACTCAACGTCGCCGCCGTCGCCGAAAAGTTTACGGGGGGCGGACATCGACTGGCTTCAGGAGCCACCCTTGTCGGTCCATTCCCCGCCGCCGTCAGCAAGGCTCTCGAAGCGATGAAGGAAGCAGTCGTCGCAGCTCGTCCACACATGTAGTTCCCCGTAGCATGGGCTTTAGCCCGTGCGCGATGTCAATTCGTGCGAACGACAACGTCATTATACAAAAACCGACGAAGCCTCTTTGTTTAATCATTCCAAACCAGAACTTCGGAAACACCACTTCGAGACTCGCCACGGTGCGAAAAGACAACCCGAACCTTGGATGATCGAACGGCATCAAATCGAATTTCATTCCATTGACCCCCGATGGGATGCTCTGGAGCCCTTTTGCTGTTTACGACATCAACCCAATCGGCTCCATTCCAATACTGAACGACATACGACGTCGGTGCCTGCACGCCACCTCGATCATCGTAAATCGCCAGTTCCACACGGCGGAACTCTGTTGCTTTCCCGAAGTCGATTTCCAGCCAATCGGTCGCGGACTTTGATTCGTAACTGGTCCAGCGATTCGGAGGATTCGGTAGAAAATTCGTAATGCCATCATTCGCACTTTCGATCCGGTCAAACCGCGACGTATGAGATGCACTCGCCTTGGGAAATTCACCACCGTTGTTCTTCGGTCCGGGGTGATAAGCAAGGTTGCCAACCGGTGGTGCTTGTGGCGCAAGCGGAAGAATCGCGTCTCCCCAGACTTCGATCTCTGACAATCCCGATTTTCCATTTGCGGAATGATGCAACGTGACTCGCACTTTTGTTGCTTTGATCGTCTCGAACTCAACGACGTTGGCACGATGGCTTTGCGGTTTACCGAATATCTCGGTCTTTGACACGATCGATTGCCACGCGTTGCCAACCCCGGCTTCCAGTTCGATCTTTTGTGGCGTTAGCACAGTCGAGCCGTTTTCGCCAGCATCATCCAATGGATAGAGCTTGATCGTATGAATTGACCGCTTCGTGCCGAAGTCAATGACGACCGAATCCTTTGCGTTCGGAGATCCCTCACAAGTCCATCGATTCGGCGGATGCGGCATGTACCAGAAATTGCCATCATTCAATTTACTGATCGATGAATTCGGCGACGAATACGATGCAACGAGTCGCGGATAGTACGTCCCATCATTGTTTACGGCAAAATTGACGGTCGTTTCTACACGTTGGACTGGCGTCGGTCGTGTTAACGCAGGTAACTTGACCGTGAGCGGTTCAAGCGTCGTCGACGATGCCAGTTTTTCTCCGTCGACAAGAACCGTTAATCCCTTCCCTCGTCCATAGCGAGTGCCAAGCCGATCCCACACGATGCTGATTCGGCGTCCCTGATAAATAACGTCATCCAGCGCAAACCAGTCCCACAATAACGGTGCCAAAGGTTCAAGTTTGAAGCTCGAGTCCTCGGCGGGATTGGGTTGACTTGAAGGGTTCACAGGCTTCAGTCCCACCAAACCGGTAATAACGAGATCGCAGAATCCCGAATGAAAATAGTGTTCGCTATGGTTGTAACCATCGTGACCCTCGAACGAACCGGTATCCGGATGCAAAGCTTCTGCCAGATAGGGTTTTCCGTTCTTGCGATGTGACCGGGCATAAATCTGTAGAAGTTTGACATAGTCCAACCGCGTGAGATCAGACTGCCGACCACTCTGCAAAACGTTTGCCATCGCTTTCAATGTTTGAGTCGTGGCATAGGGCCACGACTGACCGCTCCACCAGCAACACGATTTCTGCAGCAAGAACATCGGGTCGTGGCGTTCGACTGTCGTCGGCCCGAAGTCGGCATAAAAGCCATCACGGTCCATCAGTGGTTTCCAGGCCGCTTCATAGCCTTTGTTACCGTCGAGCATATTGAATTGCCAGGGGACGTATCCAATCAACTCACGACCATGCACATCGCCTGCGAACTGGCCAGTCTCATATGTTTTTGAGAGTGCCTTGATCTTATGGCCATCTCGTTCTTCATCGTTTTTGAAGACAGGGAAAAAGAACTTCCGCCGATCGTCCCAGAGCAGTTTTTCCATAGTGCTTTTGAGTTTCTCGGCGTTCTGCTTGAACCGCAAATGCGTGTCCTCTTGACCCGCAAGTCGTGCAATCTGTGCGATGGCGACAGCATCCGCCCACATATATGCATTAAACGAGGGGCGATAGCTGGGTGCCCCTCGCAAAATATCCTGTGTCTGACGGCTGTTGATGTTGAATTCCATCCCGTCGTCATGCCCGGTCTGCCAGAATAGACCAACCTCTTTCACGTAATGTCGTGCTTCCCAGCCTTCATAGTTTTTGATCAGATCCGGCAGCAGATCGATTAAAAAATTGTCATCCTTATGCACCGCACCAAACGCCATGATGGCATCAGCCAGCCAGGTACTGTAGTTTCGCGGCTGAGCGCCCGGCGTACGGAACCAGTACCGAGCGTAGTCCCGCCCGATTTGCGGCTTCCGCAACCAGCGAGCCTCATAAAGCTGATGCCCCGCAGGACAACTGATCGCTCCATAAGCCCCCGACCAGAATGGTCGATCGATAAACTCGGTAAATGAATAACCGCTATTGGGCGAGCCGTACGTCAGATGCTTCGTCAGCAACTCCCAGCGATAGTAGTATGTCGTCGTGATGTCGGGATCAGGACATTCAAAGAACGGAATATGTTCGGCGTACCAGTTCCAGTCACGGTTATCCCAAAATGTCTGCTCGCTGAGCATTTTTTGTTTGTCGAGGAGTTGAGCCTCGACATCACCCGATGTGGCAATTAAGACGAGAGCTGCCATTGCCAGTATAGACAAACGAAATCTCATGATGATTTTATTCTCTGTTTACTGCGTTAGTTCTTCCCGGAAGTGAATCAATCGCGAATCGGCCAATCTATGATCTTTTGCCGGATAATGAAATCAAGCACGAAGAATCGCCAATTCAACCGCGATCCCTCCGGCTTCATCGAACTGCCAGTTGAGGCCTGTTGCAATCTGGCGATCGTCTTGGCGAAGCGAGACGGTTAAATTGGTCTGAGGCAATTCCATGTTGGAGTTTCTATCGGTTCGGTGGCTTCGACCTGTCCACACGCGATTGAAAGGCACGAGCCGACCGACGAAAGTCATTGTGTGGCACGAGAAATGTTTTTCGATAAGCATTGCAGACATCAACCTGTGGAGAATGCTTGAAATGAACTTCGCATACAACCGGCTGTTACGTCTTTTCGCATTCATCGTTCTTTTAGTCGGCGCTGCCATCCTTGCGGATGACATTCCAATGATCCCCGACGACATCTCGCTGATCCACGGCATTCGATATCGCGAGGGCGAGAGCAAAAACTGGACGATGGATCTCGCCATGCCAAAAGACAATCCTTCACAGCCTCGACCTGCGATCGTTGTGATTCATGGCGGTGGCTGGCTTCAAGGTGATAAATCGAGCTTCTCAACTCCGGCAAACAGACCACCTGGAAACATTATCGATTTCGCCCGGCTGGGATTCGTCGCCGCCACAATCAATTATCGTTTGTCGGACGAGGCCCCGTTTCCCGCCGCGTTACACGAAATCATCTTTCCAAAACCATACCTCCGCTGTTATTAATCTACGGAGTCAACGACGAGCAGGTCGGCATTGAAACCGCAGATCAGTTCGTCACCGCACTCGATCAAGCAGGCCTTAAGGACGTGACCTACATTCGGCTGGGACAGGTAGGCCACTGTCCGCATTCGTTAAAAAGAGTTTCGTTTCTGCCACCCATCGTTAACGATTTTTTCGTTCGCACACTAAAACCAAATGAACCGAAAGCCCCTTAGGAGGGAACCAGAGAACAAGGTTTCCTCAAGACCCTTTTCGTCATAGCCGTAACTGTTGTGATCAATCCCGTTTCATTTCTGTCTTGAAAAAGGAGTTTCTGATGAAAAGCCACCGATTCCTGATTGGTCTTGTGGGCGTCGCGGCGATTGGCACCTTCGCAGTTTATGCGACCGGACAACAACCATCCGTTCCAAGAGCAACCCTTTATCAGTCCGCCCCGGTTTGTGCTGCTTCGCAAGCCTATTTCCCCGGCAACCAGCCACCGTCGGAATTGCGAAAGACGCTCGATGCGAACCCGACACTGGTGCCGTTTTTGATGGACATGATGACTAAGGGTGACGACCGGGAATGCCGGATTGCAGAACGTACATTGGAAGCTGTCTGCAGGACCGCAGTGCCCGAGTTTATCAAAGCGTTACACGATCCTGATCTTGCCAAACGAAAATCGGCCATTCAATTATTGACTTTTGCCGCTTGCGGCGCGATCGATAGCAATTATCCGTTGAACGACGTGATCTCGGCACTGATGAAGATTGCTCGAGATGAAAACGAGCCCGAGGAGCTTCGAAAGATCGCGAAAATTACGCTCTGCCAAATCCTTCAGTTCAGCCAGGGAGATTTTTCTTCAATGCGAGGCGAGAGCTCAACGGGGTATTGATCTTCCACCTTTAAGGTCAATTGAATTCCTCACATCCGGTTAAACACGTTTTTCTTCTCACGAAAAAAAGCGATCCGCGACTTGGAATGGGAACTGAATGCTTCACATTTTGTGGGCAGTCTGCCAATCCGGTTCGACGCTAGCAGCGTCGACCACGTGGCCGATGCTGCTAGCGTCGGAGTGGACCAGAAATTACAGGATCGCCAGGGCTTCTCGGGCTTTTTGTAACAGGGGTGAATCGGGGTCGCGGGTTCCTTTCAGGTAGTAGACACTTGCGGCGAGTAATTGTGGGCGGATGGCAGGACTGGCGTACGTGAGATCCTCGAAGGCGGATGCCGCGAACTTGAAATCGTGGGCGTCCGTCCCTTTGGTGAAGATCAGGTGCCTGGCGGCGTCGAAAAACCTTTCCGGGTTTCCACCGGCCCGGCTGAATGCCAGTGTTTGAGCCGCGGCTGTACCACGGCTTTGCTGGAGGCCATCGAAGATCGATTCGATACTGGCCGGGGCGCCTGCTGCCGGCTGGAATTCGTCGATATTGGGTTTATCGGGGAACCCGCCACGAGCACGAGTTCCCTCGCGGAACAACGCGATCCAACTTGCCGCCTGTAACAAGGCGAGTCGGCGTGTCGAATCCGATCCACTCTGCCGAAATGTGTAGTACAATGCATTGGTGGCGGTGGTGGCGTGAAGCGGGACGATAGCTTGCTGACGCATTAAAAGTTCACTGGCGGCGAGCAGGATTGCGTCCCACAGCGAAGAGGCCGAGACGCCTCGATTGAGGTGTGCGACAACCGATGCCGCCGCTTCTTCGGGACTCGCTTGCCTTAGTGTTTGCAAAAGCGCCGTGGTAACCAACGGATCGGACTGACCCGCAACCCAGTCGGCTCGAATTTGACCGGCTAGTTCCCGGTTCTGGTCAAACGGAACGGTAGTATCGCTCGAGCCCCCGTTCAGAAGTCCGTACACAAGAGAGCGAAGGACCGGTTCGGCATGTTCCCAGCCAATCAGCTCCAGTGTCCGCCAGGCACCGGCGGCAAAAATCGCCTTGTGACCGATGTTCTGCCAGTCACGGATGGCATACGGCCAGATCAGTTCCATCACCTCGGTTGCCCCCGCTGATCGGCAGAGTCCCGCAATTGCTGAGTCGGCCGCTTCTTCGTCCCAACGGTCCATCGCATCGACGAAACGCTGCCTGGCTTGCGAGGCGGAAGGGACCGCCGATTCGCGAACAGCCGCAAGTGACCAGTCCCCCTCTTTCACGTCTTGAGCCTGCGACGCTTTGAAATTGTCGAGAGCCCAGAAGAACGGAATCAATCGATCGGATTGAGCTGCATCGAGTGAAAGCTGATGAGCTGAGCCGATGACCATGACGGCATGAAACTTAAAACCCACGGGGCGCGGCTTGATATTGCGGATGCCAGCCAGAAACAGACCTCCAAGGAGGTGCCGGTAACCAAGGCCACTTTTCAATCGTTCAACAGCCCCTTCCAGAATGCGGTCGCGAGGTGTCAATTCGATCCATTTCACCACATCTTCCATTTCCGGCCTGAATTGAACGAGAGCTGGCGTGACCTGTAACTCGTCGGCGCGCGACGGAGTCAATGACTTAAGCGCCTGCCATGCCAGACTTGTTGAAACCACGCGCGACACCATGTCACCAAGAAATTCGCGGCGATCGACTTTACTCATGTTTGTTCCCTTTCGAGGCGGAAGGATTTCAAAGTTTAAAACCATTGACCATCCTACCAAATGCCGCTGAACGCGTAGCGGTGGTTAACGGGGTTTTGTAACAGCTCGATCTCCCACTCGCTGACGCGATGTCAAGTTAACTCCAGGGGCAACGCCCCTTTAACCACACCCGCAAAGGAAGGGGGTTGCGCGTTGGTCCAGTCATTTTCATTCACGGCGTTCGCTTTGCACGGCAGTGATCCTTACGTCGATTCACAACTTACTAGCACATTTTATCCGATAATACTTTATTTTCATTTGTAAATATTCGTCACCTGTCTATTGTGTCTTCACTGGAATGTCGTAGGATGAGAAAAGCAACGCGGGTGACTTGCCGCTTGCTGACGCAAACGGAAGACTCTAAAACTGCAGCCCGGCGAACACTGGGAGGCTTGTTAAAAAGTAAGCCGACGCGATGGAATGGCCCTGATTCAGGGCTCCCATGGCGTCGGCTTTTTTCATTGGAATTCATAAAAAAACCGTCGCGGGCAGTTCGGATTAATCGCGGGTCGGCTCGGTTCTCCATTCGTATTTGTCAGTAAATATTCAAACGTCTCCGAAAAAATGTGACGTTGGTTTGTTTCAGTCATACTCCGATATCGACTGAATCTCTTATCGTATTTTAATTCATGTATTAGCTACTAATTATGTGTGCGCACATAATTAGAGTGATGACTCGTCTCGTTCCTGAGCGTGGCTAGTATCTTATGAGCTTAAGTAGTCGGGCTTCGCGCCTGTGTGGGAGATTGTAGCCCGACGGTTAATGCAGGAAACATCGACACGCCAACAGCATTCATGGCCGGCAATATGAAAGTCCGGACGGAATCTAAATTCGGCGTGTCAATTGTGGTGTGTCGTGGGCTTTCCACGAAACTTGTTGTTTCGGGGAACCCCCACGAAAGTTGAAACGAATCTGTATAAAGGGGTGACTTCAATGAGAAAGTTTGTTTTTGCAGTGGCAGTGGCAGTGTTGAGTTTGAGTCTGATGGCGGCAAAAAACGCGTCCGCTGACATCATCACAACCTTAGGCTCGTGGGAAGCGGCG
Source organism: uncultured Schlesneria sp. (assembly GCA_903834925.1). Classification (GTDB taxonomy): domain Bacteria; phylum Planctomycetota; class Planctomycetia; order Planctomycetales; family Planctomycetaceae; genus Schlesneria. The sequence goes on along the minus strand of CAILLA010000144.1, from coordinate 53,684 downwards.
CATTCGTTTACTGTAGGCGACAAGACGTTTACGATCGGGTGCAAATGCACCATCAGGCCTGAACACTGCTTCGACCATCGAAATTCATCAGCTGTCCGCAAACATCGCTGGCCCCTACTCGGTTGTTCTCGGTGGCCTTGTTGACAACATGCTTGGGAGTACGGCGGACCTCAAGTATAGCGTAACGATTAACTCGGGCCTGATTTTTAACCAAGCGGCTCTTGACGTGAACGCTGCTGGTATTTCCCCAGCGTTCAGCGTGACAAAGAACATTTACTCGGACCCCAACTTCTCGACTTCGATCGGGTCCATCAACCACACCGACAACAACTCCCCCGCCCCGGTTTCCATTTACGGTTATTCGACGATCTACGTTGACGATTCGTTGTCTTACTCGGCCGGAAATCTGAGCAGCGTCGTGAACACGTTCTCACAGGTTCCTGAACCATCAACTCTCGCTCTGGCGGGCCTTGGTGGTATCGGATTAGTCGTGAGTGCCGCTCGTCGACGACGGGCGACTGCTGTCTAATCGACAGATTTGCTTTAGCACCGAGCAAAACAGGGGGGCCGTCCGATAAAGGACGGCTATCTTCGTTTGGCGGATGGTCTTGTCCAACCGCGTTTCCAGTAGAATCGATGAAATCAGGCGGACTTGTGGGCATTGACGGATATTTCTATCCAGCGAGTTTTGCGTCCTTTTGTGTCGGCTTCGGCGAGAGATTTTGCCAAATTGATCCTCGTTTTCGGCTTCAACAGGTCGTGGAAGTTCGGGCGGTTTCAATGCACAGCTTCAGGCAGCGCCCTGCGACGCGATTGAGCTTGATTTCTACTGGCCAGCGGGCGGTTGCCAAAGTTCAATTTTGTTTCCGTCAGGGTCAATGACCCATCCAAATTTGCCGTACTCGGATTCTTCGACCTTCCCTTCAATTTGCACCCCTTCTGCTTGCAGTTGGGCCATCAAAGCGTGCAAGTCTTCCACACGATAGTTGATCATGAACGACGCCGAGCTTGGTGCAAAGTAGTTCGTGTCTGCCGCGAAGGGACTCCATACAGTTGTGCCGCCACCTTCCGGGTTGTCCGGGCCTTTCCATTGAAACGAAACGCCGCCCCATTCCTGGACGTCGATGCCAAGGTGCGTTTTGTACCATGCACCGAGGGCTTTCGGGTCCTTGGATTTGAAGAAGATACCACCAATGCCGGTGACACGATTCATCGCTGCTCCAGTAACGGAAAAGGGCTATTTTGTCGCGAATGATTTTGAATGTCCCAAATTATCAGGATTCGGTGTAATCGCAAGCAGTTTTATCGCGATTGCGTTTTTGTTTCGGTGGGACTACTCGGTGGGACTTCGAAGACTTGTCTCACTCCTACTGCAGAATTGATTGCAATTGTGGGCTTGATGCACAGCTCCTTTGATTTATGCTAGGGTGGATGCGTTCCTTGAAGGAGATTTCTCGATGTCCCGATCGTTTTGTTTTTTGATGCTGTTGTTGTCACCGCTGGTTGTGTGGCATGGTTCCGCTTTGTATGCCGATGATAAGTCAGACAAGAAACCAGATGCGCAAACGTTGGCGTCCAAGGAGACAGATAACCTGAAGGCGCTCAACAAAACGGGGACGGTTCTGTTAGATGTCAAAGGGAAAAGACTGCTGCTGAAGTCAGAAGTTGTCTTGCGTGAAGGTTTGCTTGAGATGCTTGTTTGTCTCAAAGGCTCGAAAGAACACGAGTCGATTCTTTCCGTTGATTCGCAGGCTCAAATTGTGCATGCGGGTTTATTGGCTCTGGGTGCGAAAGTCGGCAGCCCTGTTCGCTGGCAACCGGAATTTCAGGCGGCAACCGGACAACCGATCGACATTTTTTTTACCTGGACTGATGAGGATGGCAAACTGCATCGCGATGCGGCTCAAACCTGGGTTCGACATGCCACTCGACGGTATTTTGTCGAGAAACTCGATCCAGTGCCAGCAGGCTTTAAGCTCGCTGCCAATACGGATCTGAAGTGGGATGAGAGAAATCGCGAACTGCTCTGGTACGGTCATATGTCGGACGCTCAACGGGACGAAGTCCTGAAGATTTCTAAAGACACCAAATTTCAAAAGGCGATTCAGTCCATTTACAAGAATACTCAGATTCGCCAGATGGACGCGAATTGGGTTTTTGCGGGAAGTTATTTTCAGACGGACGAAAAGACTGGCGAAAAGTTCTATCAGGCGGAATCGGGCGACCTGATCTGCGTGGCGAACTTTGCTTCGGCAACGCTCGATCTGTCCGCGACCAGCACTGCCACGAACGACGATTTGATGTTTGAAGCATTTACCGAACGCATTCCTCCGGCAGGGACAAAGGTCACGATCGAACTTGTCCCCAATTTCAAACCACAAGAAGCTCCAAAAAAGAAGTAGTTGTGTTTTCAGAGTTCTATAATTTGCTTTCAGGGTGGTTTGAGCTCGATACGTGGATTGTGATCACGGCGGCGCTGGCTGCGATGTCGTGCGCGCTGCCGGGTGCGTGGTTATTACTTCGACGACAAAGCCTGCTGGGTGATGCACTCAGCCATTCCGTGTTGCCTGGGATTGTTCTTGCCTATCTGGTTATGCACTGGCTGGAGGAACATCATTGGCTTGCTGCAGACTCAGGAATTCGTCATCTGGTGCTCTTTTCGGGTGCCGCAGTGTCAGGGGTTCTTTCGGCGATGCTGACCGAATTGATCCAGCGATGGGGACGACTTGATCGCGGTGCGGCGATGGGGGTCGTCTTTACGTCGATGTTTGCGTTGGGCCTGCTGTTGATTCGGATGTTTGCTGACAAGACACATGTTGATCCTGGATGTGTGCTTTACGGAAGCCTTGAGACTTCAGCTTTGATCCCTTTGTCGAGTTCGATCCAGATTCCACGCGCGGTCGTGATTAACGGTGCCATGCTGCTGATCAACGGAATTTTGGTGATTGTGTTCTTTAAGGAACTGCGTCTGAGTACCTTTGATCCGGGTTTGGCTTCTGCGTTGGGATTGCGAGCGGATTTGATTCAGCTTGCTTTAATGGCGATGACGGCAGCGACACTGGTCGCTGCGTTTGAAAGCGTCGGTGCCATTCTGGTGATTGCGATGTTGATTGTCCCCGCTGCAACCGCCCGATTGCTGACCGATCGGCTGGGGACGATGTTGGTGTTCAGCCTGCTGATCGCGGCACTCAGTGCGGTACTGGGGCATGTCGGAGCTTTGACCTTGCCAACGATGATTTTTTCGCGACTGGGATACCCCGACGTCCGCGACGCCAGTACTGCGGGAATGATGGCCGTCGCAGCAGGCGGACTTTTCGTATTGTCGATACTTGCCAGCCCTCGGCATGGGGCGGTTCGTCGAGTGATCGACCGCATTCGATTGCAGGTACGGATTGCCAGCGAAGACATTCTCGGAAAACTGTATCGTCGGGATGAAGCAGCACCTGTGAAAGATCCTACACCGTCAACAATCGTTGCGCCGGCGCGGCTCAGGACCTGGATCGAATGGCTGGCGCGACGCAGACTGGAGCGACGAGGGTTTATCACGGCAACCGCCACGATGAATCACTTGACTGACAAAGGCCGTGAAATGGCCCAAAGCCTGGTTCGTTCACATCGGCTTTGGGAAGCCTATATGGCTCGCCACTTCGAGCTTCCCGGCGATCATCTGCATGCAACCGCCGAGCAAGTCGAACATTTTCTAAGTCCTCAACTTCAGATCGATCTGGCCAGGGAGTTGGATCAACCCTCGGTCGATCCGCATGGCAAAACGATTCCAGGTTCACCAGTTGGGTGATGGTTTAATCATCCTGACCCGCTGCACGAAGTGGCTCAAAGGTTGCTAACGCCGCGCGTGAGGCATCATCGATCGCTTCACCCATTCGACGGTAAAGAACTTCCTGGCTTCGAACAGCTTCCGCGCCATCCATTGCGCGTATCGGTTCATATCGACCATTGGGGAGCAATTTCCGAGCTTTCACATTGTCGGCCAATGTCGTCTTCAAAATCGCGATCAGATTCCGTCGACAGGCGTTATCTTCCACCGGTACCAGCAATTCGACACGACGGTCGAGATTACGAGGCATCCAGTCGGCGCTGGAAATAAATAACCGTTCGTCTCCGCCGTGGTAGAAGTAAAGAATGCGAGCATGTTCCAGGAACCGGTCGATGACTCCTGTAACAGTGATATTTTCCGAGAGGCCGGGAACACCAGGTCGAAGGCAGCAGACACCGCGAATACTCAATCGAATTCGCACACCCGCCTGTGAAGCGGCATAAAGCGCTTCGATCATCTGTTCGTCAACGAGCGAATTCAATTTGACGATGATCATCGCTTTTTGATTGTGACGCTTGTGGTCAATTTCGGCCTCGATCATTTCGAGCAATTTTTCCCGCAACCCGATCGGAGCCATTTCAATTTGACGAAACCGTTGCGGCTGAGAATACCCGGTGATCGCGTTAAAGAACGCAGTTGCATCAGCACCAAGATCATCGCTGCAACTCATCAAGCTGGCGTCGGCATAGATCCTTGAAGTGATCTCGTTGTAATTGCCGGTGCCAAAGTGTACGTAACGCTGAACACCCTGCGGTTCGCGCCTGACAATCAGGCAGATTTTTGCATGGGTCTTGAGTCCTTTGACGCCATACACGACTTGAACATCGGCGCGTTCAAGATCCCGTGCCCATTCGATGTTCCGTTGTTCGTCAAATCTTGCCTTTAACTCGACGACCGCCGTAACGTATTTCCCTTTTTGAGCCGCCCGTTTCAGTGCGGCCACAATCGGGCTCTTTGCACTTGTGCGATAAAGAGTCTGCTTAATGGCAAGGACGTCGGGGTCATCGGCTGCTTCGTCAAGCAGCCGAACCACCGCATCGAAGCTTTCATAAGGGTGGTACAACAAAATATCTTGTCGAGCGATGGCCGTGAACAGGCTCTCGGACGGCGAGACTTGAGGCGATGGTTTTGATGGCCAGGCTTCATACCTCAGTGCGTCGAACCCTTGTGAATCGGTCAGTCGAAAGAATGCGGCCAGATCGAGCGGGCCTGGTGCGGCGAAGACCCATTGATCCAGGACGTCAACGGCGGATTGAAGGAACTGACGCAATGGATTACTGGCGTGGTCGGCCAGCTCAAGACGAACACAGTCGCTCTGACGCCTTGCGTTAACGATCTCTTGCATCTTGGACAAGAGATCAGACGCCTGATCTTCCTGCAGTTCGAGATCGGCGTTGCGAGTGATTCGAAAGGCGACGCTTTCTTCGATCGTTTCACCGGGAAAAAACCTCGCCAGGAACATGCTGACGACGTCTTCGAGCAGGATATAACTAAAGCCACTGTCGGCCGGGACGGTGATGAACCGCTGCCGGTTACGACCAAAAGGCAGGATCGCAAATCGAGGTTCTGTCGTACCCACTGCCGGTGCCAGTCTTACACACAGGCTGATCGACTGGTTGATCAGCTGTGGGAAAGTAGGAATGTTGCTTGCGGGAGGGATGACCACAGGTTGCGGCGTGACTTCTGCCTGTTTTGTCACTGCGGTTTTCTTCTTACCCTTAGTCTTTGATGCTGGTGTCTCGGGAACCAATGGGTCATTTACTGGTTCGGTCGTAATCGGCGACGATTCGACCGCCAGAGGTGTGAGAATCGGAAAGACTTCCTGTTCAAAATACATCTGGACGTGCTGTACCTGTCGATCGTTCAGCTTGGTGGAACGAAGACGGCGCATTCCCGCATTGGCGAGCGCCGGCTCAAGATCCGACAAAAGGCAACGATACTGCTCGGTCAAAAACGCCTGCATGCGGTCGCCAATGGCCTTCAGCTGCTGCGTTGTGGTTAGTCCGAGCGGATCGGGTCTCATATCCCCTTCGGCTTCCAGCAGCCGCAAGCTTCCGACTCGTACCATCGTAAATTCATCAAGATTTGAAGCGGTGATGGCGAGGAACTTCAGCCGTTCGAGCAGTGGGATGGCGTGATCACTCGCTTCATCCAGCACTCGCTGATTGAATTCCAGCCAGCTTAGTTCACGATTAAAAAAACGAGGCTCAACAGACATGCCGGGATCGTCTCTCTGGTTAAGTCGGTCATCCAGGCTGCTGCCTGGTCTGGTTCAAATTCAAAGTATCGTCGGGAAAAACCGAATCGATTATGGACGCAGTTTTCGTAACAGGACGGGCATTCCGAACGTCTGCTCGAACAATGATCCTGATTGTTTTAAAGCCAGTTGTTCGAGACTCAGATCTTCGATCTGGGGTATTGCAATCACCAATCGACCCCCTTCGCGTGAAAATTTCAGTTCGTGAAGACGTTGTCCGTGCGATGCTTCTAATGCGTCGGCGACGCGTAACATCGCCGCCATTTTGACGACGGCAATCCGTTGATCGCGATTGAGTGTCGTAAAAACCGTATGTGTTGGTTTGGGTGCCGAGCGGCGATGGTAACGAGCGGTCAATGCGACCAGTTGAACATCCGAACGGCTGAGGCCGAACAGTTCGCTATGCTGGATCAGATACATCGAATGTTTGTGGTACGACCCCGTATTGATGTACAAGCCGACCTCATGCAGAAGCGCCGCCACACGAAGCAGCAGTTCATAACGAGGGTCAAGCTGATGTTCTTCACGCAGACCTTGAAACAGGATTCCGCACAGTTTCGCCACCTGTCTTGCGTGGGGTTCGTCAAATTCGAATTTGCGTCCCAGGTCAAATGCGGATCGGATCACCTGATTGCTGAAGTCTTCGTTCCAGCCTCCACGCGACGCCATTTCGTTCAACAGCCCGTCGCGCAGATTGATATTGGCGACGATCACCTGCTTCAGCCCAAAGGCCTTGGCCATCATCGTGTAGGCTAAAAGTGCCGGCCCAATTGTTCCCGCTTCAGGAAAGGTAATGTGATATTTGTGAACCAGCTTATCTTCGTTAAGTGACAGAACCGCATCGGTCAGCTCAGCCAGGTCTTTGACGGGGATACGAGTCAGCTTGTCAGGGTCCCAGTCGGAAACCAGTTGCCGAGCGGCAAATCGCATATCTCCACCCAAGGCGACCATTTCCTGTGTCGATTCTGGTGGAATCTGCTGCTGAATCTGATCGAGAATTCGTTGAATCTGCGTTTCCATCAGGCGTCGAGTCGATGCGTGTGACGCATGATAAGCTTCCAGCGTCTGATGAATTCGCAGCGAACCAAGTCGATAGGTGTGTGCGAATAGAACGTCAGCATTCTTCACCTGCAACAGTTCGGTGCTTCCACCTCCGACTTCAGTGACAATCGTCCGCGCATCGGCCAGTTCCGGGTCCAATCTCAACAAAGGTTGGATACCAAGATACGTGATTCGGTTGACCTCGGCTTCGTCAATGGGGACGACCTGAAACCCCGTGGCGGTGTAAACGCGATCAAGAAACGCCAGTTTATTGCTCGCTTCACGTACCGCGCTTGTCGCGACGACACGGACCTTGTTTGTTTCTTCGATCCCATATTCGGCGAGAACACGGCGATAGCTTTTCAGGACTCGCACGCATTCTTCGATCGTACTCTTTTCCAGCGATCCACGAGTAAACGTATCTTTACCCAGACTGACTGCTTGCGAAAGTGCCGACAGATGACGAACGCCTCCCGCATCGTCAATTTCAGCGATCGCCATGCGGATCGACGTTGTACCGACATCGATGACCGCTGACGGTTTGGCGTTATTACCGCGAGGCGACCGTAATGATGTGGATTCCGTAGGGAGCATTTCAAACCGAATCGTCTGTCGTGTCGGACTGGTAAATCATAAAATCCATTTTATGGTGATTCGACTTCAATTGACCTGGGGAGGCAAATCACGCGAGGGAAAGCTTACATGATCGGTTTTCGAGTTTCAGCAGCGATCGTGAAATTTTCGTTAAAGTGACAAATCTTCCTCATCATCTTTGGCTTATTCGATGGCTCTTGTGAAGATCGCTAAGCAGCTTAACTTGCCGGAAATCGTCACAGAATCATAACATATCCTTGCAGAGACGACCGTCATTGATCTCGAAGGGCGCTTGGCAATTCACTTTTTCAAGATAGCAAAGGTTGGGTGCCACGATCATGGACTTCCTCGGGTCTGAAACTTGACTCATTGAGTTAAGTTTCAGGATTTCTGCAAAAGTAGCCTTCTCGCTCCGCCGAGAAGAAAGCCGAATTGCCATTTACCTTGTGATCGATCGGAGCTTCCAAATGCCAGTTGAGGTCTGTTGCAATTCGGCTATCGTCTCGGCGGAGCGAGACGTCTACTTGGTCTGAGGCTAAGCCTCGCTGGAGTCTTCGACATGGTCGTGCAAAATGGGATACGCTGCATTCGATCGCACGGCCTTGTCGAAGACTCCAAAACCGTGCCACCCCCGTTTGAATCACGAATCCGCTCTCTCGAAGGGCAACAGTGACAAATCCAATCGCTTCGTGTTGATCCTTCGAAGGACCGTGAGTTCATGCACGCTGATAAAATGCAGTTCAAGATCGCGGGTATGGACTGCGCCGAGGAAGTTTCGGTACTGAAGAAGGAACTTGGTCCGATCGTGGGTGGCGACGGGAATCTGTCGTTTGACGTCCTCAATGAGATTTTGACGGTGACCTGTTGTTCGATCGATGTTCCACCCGAAACGATCCAAACGGCAGTGGCTCGCACGGGAATGGCCGCTGTTGTCTGGGTGAATGGCCCGAAGCCGGTTCAGCAGCAGTCGTTTTTCCAGGCATGGAGCCGCACACTGCTGACCGCGATCAGCGGCCTGTTGACGCTGTTGGGCTTTGCCACGCATCTTGTCATGACACAGAGCATTCGGGATGCAATCGGTTCGGAAGGGATGGGACTGACGCATCAGATCCCGTTGCCAGTTCGGATTTTGTATGGCTTCGGAATTTTGACAGGAGCGTGGTTCGTACTACCGCGGGCGTTTCTGGCGCTCCGACGATTTCAGCCAGATATGAACTTGCTCATGACAATTTCGGTTGTCGGGGCTGCTTTCATCGGCGATTGGTTCGAAGCATCGACCGTAGCCTTTTTGTTTTCGGTTTCGCTGCTGTTAGAAAAGTGGAGCGTCGGACATGCTCGTCGTGCTGTGGAGACGCTTCTCGATCTGACACCGCCGATGGCTCGGATTTTGGATTCTCATGGGCATCAGAAAGAGGTTGCTCCCGATCAGGTCCCTGTTGGTTCAAGGCTGCTGATCAAGCCGGGTGAACGGTTCCCTTTGGATGGACGAGTGACTCAGGGGAATAGTTATGTCAACCAGGCCCCAATGACAGGAGAAAGCCTTCCTATAGAGAAATCCGTGGGCGACGTCGTGTTTGCGGGAACGATCAACGGTGACGGTGCATTGGAAATTCAAAGCACAAAAACGGCGGGAACGACAACGTTGGCACACCTGATCCAGATGGTCAGCGAAGCCCAGTCCCGACGATCACATTCAGAGCAGTGGGTCGAACAGTTTGCCAGAGTTTATACGCCCGTTGTGCTGATGCTCGCACTGGCGATCTTTGTCATTCCGCCAATCATCTTTGGAGGGAGTTGGCATGACTGGTTTTATCGATCGTTAGTCCTGCTGGTAATTGCCTGCCCATGTGCGTTGGTGATCTCGACACCGGTCAGCATCGTTGCGGCCATTGCTGCGGCCGCACGACAAGGGGTATTAATCAAGGGGGGAGCATTTATTGAATTGCCGGGCCGAATCAAGGCGATCGCATTCGATAAGACTGGAACCCTAACGCATGGGAAACCGTGTGTCGTTTCCGTTGTCCCGTTGAATGGACATTCCGAAGAAGAGCTTTTGGAACGCGTATCAAGCCTGGAATCTCGCAGTGAGCATCCGCTGGGCAAGTCGATCCTGGCTCATGCACAAACGAAAAACATCCAGATCCGAGCCGTTGAAGACTATCAAGTCGTCCCGGGTAAAGGTGCGACCGCGCGCCTTGATGGCAAAGTGTTCTGGCTTGGTTCCCGGCGCTACCTCGAAGAACGAGGCCAGGCCACTGAAGAACTTTTGGTGAGCCTGGATTCTCTTTCTCGACAAGGTGTCACATTCGTCATCGTCGGAAACGAACATCACGTTTGTGGGTACGTGGCACTGTCAGACACCGTTCGCCCTGACGCCTTGAATGCGATTCAGGCATTGCGAGATCTGGGGATCGCGCCGATTGTGATGCTGACGGGCGACAATCTGTCGACCGCACGTGTGATTGCACAGGCCGTCGGCGTAAATGAAGTGAAAGCCGACTTGCTTCCCGCTGAAAAAGTGAGCGCCATCGAGAGTCTCGTTTCCAAATATCATGCGGTGGCGATGGTGGGAGACGGAGTGAACGACGCCCCGGCGATGGCCCGTTCATCATTGGGAATCGCGATGGGTGCAGCCGGAAGCGACGCGGCGCTGGAAACGGCCGATATCGCCCTGATGTCGGATGACCTCTCCCGACTTCCGTGGCTGGTACGACATTCCCGACGAACTCTGGACACTATCCGCACGAACATCATTTTCGCTCTGTCAATCAAGATCCTGTTCGTCGTGTTAACGTTGTTCGGCTTTGCATCCCTGTGGGCCGCAATTGCAGCAGATATGGGTGCTTCGCTGCTCGTGATCTTCAACGGATTGAGGCTGCTTAACCCAATGTCTGAAGAACAAAAGCGAAAAATTGTCAAAACAAGCTGAGTCCTTGCGAACATCGGAAATCCAGGATGATTTTCCGAAATTCACAACAATCGAGCTTGGCGAAGATGGATGTATTCATCCTCAACCCTTCGTTTGTTAAGTGATCATCAAAATGGAAACCCAGACTTCTGTTCAAAAATCTTCTCTTCCGTTCTGCTGCGTTCGTGGTTCCAAGAAATTCGGTGTCACAGTTCGGTCAAGTTCGACTGACTTCAACCGACTTCACCATCCTTCACTTTCCGATTTCATTCAAAAGCCGATTTCGTTCGATTTGCATCCTCAAAAAAATGTTGGCAAAGTTCCGTTTTTTCAGGCATTTTTTCAGGTGTGAACTTGGCCAACTTCACCCGTTCTTGCGTCGTCTTTGGGAGGGCAAGGCACCGCCGGAGCCATCTTTCTACTTACCACTTTCTCAAAACGACTCTCTCGCCGCTTCGGCGCCGCCCGCACCGATAAATGGCTGCGGGGGCGATTCGTTATGAATTCTTTCCAAATTGTCAAAGATCAATTGTCGTCATTCGGTTTTGGTTTCGGAAATCCAGGCGAGCCACACGCCGTAGAATGGGCTTTAGCCCGTTCCAGACAAGAGCGTATGCATGTAGCCCCACAGGAACAAAATTGCCAACATCAAAGTTACGATGGCGACTTTTGTTGCGTGCGAGTTCTCACGGATTTCTTCGTCTAAACAAAAAACTACAAACAAATACACTTTATGTTATCGCTGGTCAATAGAAAAGCAGAAACACTCCCTAAGGTTTTTCGATATCTTAAACCCGGCTACAATGCATCGAGCAAAATCTGAAGGAGAGTCATGAACACAACCGAAATGCTGAATCGCCTTCATCAGCATCAAACCTGGGTCAACGGCAATCTTTTGAACGCCGCTGTAAGCCTGACCGACGAGCAGTTGCCGTCGCCGTTCCAGATTGGCCAAGGGTCGATCTGGAAGTCCTTGGTCATCTATTCGCTGCCGAGTTTGTGTGGCTGGAAGCACTTTTCGGCAACGATGATCCACTCGTTCGAGGCGATTTGCCCGGCAAGAAGCGACGTAAAAAGTGTTCGAACATTTCCTTGGGAACACTGCCAATCTTGTTCTCCCGTTCCTCCTGATCAGCTTGCTGTAACAATCGTTAACGTCGAAGAAATGTCAATTGGCTGGTACGCTCGGCTTGACAAATAACAGACAGGTCTGTATATTCTGATCATGGAGCAGAAACACGCGACTTCTGACGTTCGCCAGCGAATCCTGGAAACAGCCGATCGGCTGTTTTATCAGCACGGTCTTCGTGCGGTTGGAATTGACCGGATCATTGCTGAAGCTGACGTCGCCAAGATGAGTCTCTATAAGCATTTTCCGTCGAAGGACGAATTGATTCTGGCAGTGCTGCAATATCGCGAGGTGCAGATTCTTGAGTTCTTCGGGGCTGCGATGGAGCGGCATGAGAAGCGGATGAAGAGCAAATTGCGGGCGTTTTTTGCGACGCTCAAAGATTGGTTCATGAGTCCTGGTTTTCGAGGTTGCGCGTTTCAGAATGCCTGCGTGGAACTCGCCGATCCCAATCATGCAGGGACTCGGTTTGTCCGTGAGCACAAGCAACGGTTTCAGGCATATATTGCCGGAATTATTGAAGAGTCGCTGGGGAAGGATGCTGCAAAAGTCGCTCCTGCGATTGGCCTGCTGGTTGAAGGGGCAGTTGTGACTTCGGTGATTGAAGGTTCGCCGCACGCCCTGGATGTCGCCCGTGAGGCGGCACTAAAAATGGTTGAAAATGAAAAATTGGTGTAACTCGTCTCTTTTTTTGGCATCTATAATACAGACAAGTCTGTATGTTTTTCTTCTGAGGTGGCAGGGTTTTCAGGTAAACCAGTTCGGTGAGCCGACCTGCTGCAAGATTGAGTTGAGATTAAGGGAAAATGACCATGCAACGAATTCATTCCGTCGAGCCAGCCAAAGCACAAGGCCGCACAAAAGAACTGCTGGAAACTGTCGAAAAGGCGTTCGGGACGACACCGAACGTTGCCAAGGTGATGGCAAATTCACCGGCAGTGCTCGACAGCTTTCTGTCCATTTCGACGGCGATGGGAGGTGCGAAGATTGGTAGCAAACTGCACCATCAGATCAAGCTGGCGACCAGCGAAGCCAACACCTGTGATTACTGTAATTCGATCCTGACGTACCTCGGTAACAAGGGTGGGATTTCGAGTACGGAGATACTGGACGGTCGCAAGGCGTCTTCCCATGATGCGCGAACGGACGCTGCTTTAAAGTTTGCGAGTACTGTCCTGGAAACTCGCGGTAAAGTCGATAACGACGACTTGCAAGCTGCCCGTCAAGCTGGCTTCGATGACACGGAAATTGTTGAGATCGTTACCAGTGTCGTCGTCGGATGCTTTACGAATTTCCTCAATAACGTAGCCGACACGGCGCTCGACATCCCCAAGGTCGAGCCGCTTCAGGCGTGTGCCACTTCTGGCGGTTGTGGCTGTGCATAACACGTTGATCAGAGGTTGCCGCAAGGGGTCAACGAATTGTCGCTGATCCCTTGCGGCAACGCCACGATTGCTCGTCGGGAAAACAGTGGTTCCACAACAGAACGTGCCACTGCTTGAACGTCTTCGGTCAAGCAGTGCCGAACTGCAAGACGAACACCGCTCCGAAGACACTGCTTCTCCGAGGACTCCGAAGCAGTGGCACAACAAGATGACGAAAGAAGCGACATGCTTCATGGCGTCGCCTTTGCGGCATAAGATCAACCTGCATTCAGGATTCAACCATGCGAAAGTTTCCCAGCGATATTGCGTTTACTCCGGCTGTGAAAAGTGTGCAGCAAGCGAAGGGGTCTCGGGCCAATTATGCCAAGGTCGAGCAGGGACGAGGTTGGAAGACACATGTCTCTGCTGATCTGGCCGGTTTCCTGGCGGGGCTGGACATGTTTTATCTTGGCACAGCCAATGCCGAAGGGCAGCCCTATATTCAGTATCGCGGCGGGAGCCCTGGTTTTCTGAAGGTTCTGGACGAAACGACTCTCGCGTTCGCCGATTTCAGTGGAAATCGGCAATACATTACGCTCGGCAATCTCTCGGAAAACCCAAAGGCGTACATTTTTTTAATGGACTACGCCAATAGTCAGCGTGTGAAACTTTGGGGAACGGCACGAGTCGTCGAGGATGATCCTGAATTGCTTGCCCAACTGAAGGACGCTGACTATCCGGGCAAGGTCGAACGAGCGATTGTCTTCACGATCGAAGCATGGGACATGAACTGTCCTCAACATATTCACAAGCGGTTTGCACAACACGACGTTGCTCCGCTGATCGACAAGCTACAAGCACGGATTACCGAACTTGAACAGGCGCTGGAAGTCGCTCGTCAGGGACCAGCGGAAAAGAATTGAACGTGGGCAATGCAAACAATTTTCAAACGAACCCCAAACAGGAATTTCTCATGAACTCATTCGAAAACAAAGTTATTGTCATTACGGGAGGCAACAGCGGTATCGGGCTGGCAACGGCCAAGGAGCTGCGTCGTCGTGGGGCGCAGGTGGTGATCAGTGGTCGCGATGAAAAATCGTTGGCTGAGGCAAGCAATGCGATCGGTGGCGATACGTTGGCTCTACGAGCCGACGTTTCGAAGATTGCAGAGATTGAAAAACTTTTTGCGACAGTGAAACAGCGGTTTGCTGGAATCGATGTGCTGTTCGCGAATGCCGGTGTCGCAAAGTTCTCGCCCGTTCAAGACGCAACAGAAGCTCATTTCGACGAGAACATGGATATCAATTTCAAAGGCGCCTTTTTCACAGTCCAGAAGGCGTTGCCGCTACTTCGTGATGGCGGCGCTGTCATTTTCAATACAAGTGTTGTCGACCAGAAAGGCTGGGCCGGGACGAGTGTCTATTCGGCGAGTAAAGCAGCTCTTCGATCACTCACTCGGACTTTAGCCGCAGAACTCGTGGGTCGAAAAATTCGTGTGAACGCGGTGGCACCTGGCCCGATCTCGACTCCTATCTATGGCAGGATGGGAATGCCAGCGGACGCCTTAGATCAATTTGCAAGTGGGATCATAGCCCAAGTACCGATGAATCGATTCGGTGACCCTGAAGAGATTGCCAAGGCCGTAGCATTTCTCGCGTCTGACGAAGCGTCATATATCACAGGAGTGGAACTCAACATCGACGGAGGCTTGGGGCAGCTGTAAGCTGTCTATTACCATGAAATACGATTTTGTTGCGATTCGTGATGCAGATCTTCCGCAGGCCGTTGAGTCGATCTTTCAGCACATCGTCACCACATACGCTAGTGAAGCGAACAAGACGGTCAGCATGTGGCGTGCAATTCCGGAAGAATGTCTCGACTTCAAGCCGCATGAGAAGACGAACACGATCCGAACCATTCTTGTCCACCAACTGCTATCGGAACGAAGGTTCTTTGGCCAGTTCGTCGGCACGTCAGAACCGGCAGTCGAGATGCTTTTGCCGTCCGGCGAGTCTCCTGCCGTACAAGCCTACATCGATAAATATGTCTGGTTGACCCGAGGACGGCTTTCTCAATTCGCAGCGGGAACTTCTTCCTGGTGGCTTGAAAAGCGGAACTTTTTCGGCGGATTACAGCGTGAGCGAATTTGGATTTTCTGGCGTCGTGTCCTTCACACCTGCCATCATCGAACCCAGGTCCAGACGTGGTTACGATTGGCAGGACAACATGTGCCGGCAATCTACGGTCCCTCCGGTGATGTCACTTGGAACGAAGCCGATCCGACGTATTCGCTAGAAGCAGCGAATCGGTGAAGACGAATGAACCGTGGCATACGATCTTGGGCTTGGCGAACGGATTCGAATCCATCTTCCTCAAAATCGCGTTTTCTATTAACTTTCCCGGTAATCGTCGCCGGATGACAAGATGCGGAATTTCGGCGACGTGAAACGGGCTGGATGGCCTGTTTTATTGGCATCGGAGCGGATGTCTTCCGATGGTATTAAGAATTCGCGACCCCTCAAGGAAGATGGGAGTCTGCTATGCGTTTGGATGCGTTAATCTTTGGAGGCGGTGCCGCCGGATTGTGGCTGCTCGATCGTTTATCGCGCGATGGGCATCACGTTCTGCTGCTGGAATCACGCGCGCTCGGTTCAGGCCAAACTGTGGCGTCCCAGGGAATTATTCACGGTGGATTGAAGTACACTTTGTCTGGACTTCTCACCAAATCGGCGAAGAACATTCGCGAAATGCCCAATGTCTGGCGTGATTCCCTGCTGGGTAAATCGACGCCAAACCTGACTCGAACTCGAGTTCGTTCCGATTGCTGCTATCTTTGGCAGACGGACTCGATCACATCGCGAGCGGGAATGATTGGTGCTCGACTTGGGTTGCGAGTCAAACCCGAGACAATTTCAACGGACGAACGTCCTGACGCCTTAAATGGCGTCTATGGGACGGTGGCTCGACTTCCCGAACAGGTGATTTCCCCACAAAGTTTTATTCAGGATCTGGCGAATCAGTATCGCGACCGGATTTTGAAAATCGACGCAGACAACGGCTTGGAATTCGATCTTGACAGTCCTGGCGAAGTCAAAGCGGTCCGCTTGACTTCGCCGACCGACGGGTCCACGTTGGAGTTTCACCCCCGACAAGTAATTTTCACAGCAGGGGGTGGTAACGCTCGACTGCGAAAACGGGTTGGATTGAGTGCCGATGTCATGCAGCGTCGACCACTGCACATGGTCGTTGTCCGTGGAAATCTTCCCGAATTGAATGGGCATTGTCTTGACGGTGCGAAAACCAGGGTGACGATTACGTCGCAAATGGATAGCCAGGGACGAATGGTCTGGCAGGTGGGTGGACAGGTCGCAGAAGACGGAGTGAAGCTCGATCCCGGTGCGTTGACGGAACATGCCTGGGGTGAGCTCTTGTCGGTTCTTCCCGGCGTCGATTTACGAGACACCGAATGGACGACGTATTCCACTGACCGAGCCGAAGGGGCAACCGCGAATGGTTCAAGACCTGAAAGCATTCAGGTTCTTTGTGCGGGAAATGTCACGACGGGATGGCCCACAAAACTTGTTCTCGCTCCTGTTCTGGCAAATGAAATCGCCAGTCGTGCCACGTCACCCTATGTATCTGCCCCATTTGATACAACTCCGTTTGCCGACTGGCCCCGTCCTTCTGTCGCTACATTACCGTGGGAAGAAGCGAGTTGTCACTGGTGGAAACTCGGTGAAGCTCCGGCGCTACCGCGACGAAAAGCGGCGTAATGTCGATTGAGTCGAAATTGCGCTTCTTGACGGCAAAATCAACGACGTGGTGCGCGAGGCCTGATGAAGCGACCTGAAGTTGGGATCTTTGCGTTGATGGGAACACAATGCTTTTGGAACAGAAATCCGTGAAAAGGGTGCCACGGTTTTACCGTCTTCGGTAAGGCCGTGCTCTTCGGACACGTTGTCGAACCATGAAGACACGGCCTTGTCGAAGACTCCAAAACCGTGCCACCCCGGGTTTCGATCACTATTTCGCACATCACCCACAACAGTTTTTCATACGCCCGTTTGGCCGTTTCATCTGACCAGGCAGCGGGGAAAATATCGACACGTCGCCTGTGAGTTTGGCACGGTCGCTCGACCAGTGGTCAATCGCGCCGTAGAATATCACTGCATCACAAACAATCGTCCTGAGTGTCAGGGTCGATTTCATCGCGTCGTGGCGAACTTGAGTTGAGTTCTTGCGTCCGAGGTTATTTTGACTCGTGCAGTGGACTCTCTATAGATCTTATTCAGGATAATCCTTCGATGGATAAAGAAACGTGGCAAATCCTGCTGATTGTCGGGATTGGTTTCGCGGTCTTAGTTGTTGTCGTGCTGATTGCGATCTTTGCGGCATACTTCAAATTGTGGCTGCGGGCATTCGTCACCCGCGCTCGGATTAGTCCCTTTCAACTGTTGTTCATGTCACTTCGAAAGGTCAATCCGACCGCAATCGTCGACTCCAAGATCATGGCCGTTCAGGCGGGACTCAAGGATATCACGACCGAGCGACTGGAAGCCCACTATCTTGCAGGCGGGAATATCAAGACTGTTGTTCGTGCTTTGATCGTCGCACATCGTGCGCGGATCGATTTGAACTGGGACACAGCGTCGGCAATCGATCTGGCCGGTCGAAACGTGCTTGAGGCGGTTCAGACCAGCGTCGATCCCAAAGTCATTGATTGTCCTGATCCCAAGTCATTTGGTCGATCAACGCTTGATGGTGTCGCCAAGAACGGGATTCAGCTGAAAGCACGAGCACGCGTCACAGTACGAACGAATCTGGCTCAACTGGTTGGTGGAGCGACCGAAGATACGATCGTGGCTCGTGTCGGTGAAGGAATCGTGTCGGCGATTGGATCGTGTAACACGCACAACGAAGTTCTGGCGAACCCGATGCTGATTGCGAAAACCGTCCTGGCAAAGGGGTTGGATTCCCAGACTGCTTATGCGATTGTTTCGATCGATATTGCGGATATCGATGTTGGAGACAATATCGGTGCTCGTTTGCAAGCGGATCAGGCCGAAGCAGACATGCGTATCGCTCGGGCAAAAGCTGAAGAACGTCGAGCGCGGGCCGTCGCTGCCGAACAGGAAATGAAGGCATTGACCGTTGAAAATCAAGCAAAGGTCGTTCTGGCCGAAGCAGAAATTCCACTGGCCATGGCTGATGCCTATCGTTCAGGATTCCTGCGATCAAAGGATAGTCATAACGGATCAGCTTGACCGCCGATCGTTTCGAATAACGTGATTGGATCACTGGGAAGTTCCAGCACTTATTGCCCGAAGTCGACGAAATCTGTTCAAAACAGATTGTGTATCGATTTTGATGAGCCAAATTCGTCTGGACTTGATTGCGACTTTGTGAAAAACTTCCATCTGCTTTCGTGAAATTCAGTTTACTCGACTCCCATCTCATTCTCATTTCTCAATTTGTTGCTCGCCGATGCGACATTCGCAGGGAAGGCTCGCATGAGCGTGTCTGTCGTTGTGCCAATTCATAATGAAGCCGACAACATTCCTCTGTTATACGAGGCGTTGACATCGGTCATGCAACGCATGCGCGTCCGGTACGAAATCATTCTCGTCAACGATGGCTCGAATGATGATTCGTCCATGCGTCTTGGCGAATTGGCCGAGAAAGATTCACTGGTCAAAGTCATCGATTTTCGCAAGAACTACGGACAGACGGCAGCGATGCAAGCGGGCATTCAGGCTGCATCGATGGACGCAATCGTGTTGCTCGACGGTGACCTGCAAAACGACCCCAACGATATTCCCAATCTTCTTGCCAAGCTCGATGAAGGTTTTGACCTGGCACATGGCTGGCGAAAAGATCGTCAGGATACGTTCCTTGCTCGGAAGCTGCCGTCGAAAATGGCCAACTTGCTGATTTCCAAAGTCACTGGATTTCCAGCTCATGATATCGGATGTACGTTAAAGGCAATCAAAACTGATATCGCTCAGGAATTAGATCTTCATGGCGAGATGCACCGGTTCATTCCGATCCTTGCCCATTGGCGCGGAGCGCGGTGCGTTGAAGTGGAAACGACGCATCATCCACGCCTTTACGGTCAGTCGAAATACGGAATCTCCCGAACGCTGCGGGTGCTGCTGGACCTCGTCACCGTTAAGTATCTCATTCATTACTCCGCCAGTCCGATGAAGCTATTCGGTTCGATTGGTCTGGCCAGTTTTCTGTTGAGTGGTATTACGGGAATTTCGGCAGTCTGGATGAAGCTTGGGTCCGGTGTTGAAATGACGGGGAATTTTCTGTTGTTTTTGGCAGCTCTCTTTTCTGTGGCGGGAATGCAATTTCTGTTTTTTGGCATCCTGGGAGAGGTCTGTTCGCGGATCTACTTCGCTTCACAAAACAAAACGAATTACACCATTCGCCGCACAATGAATTTCGAAGAACCGACAATTCCGTTTCGCCGACGTCACGCTGCCTGACGCGAATCTTCTCGTCTGCTTGAGTTACGAAGGCACGGGGCTGATGAAGCGACCAAACTGAAAATGGGAGGTTGCTGCCGCGCCGTTTCAACAGAATTTCGGTCGAAACCTGGTGTGCCACTGGCGTGCGTCTTCGCTCGCCAGTGCTCTTGCTTTCCCGCGATGTATTTTTGAAGACACTGGCGGCTCAAAGCAGCCGCCAGTGGCACCCATTCTTGTACGCCTTCAAACTTGTCACTCGGTAAACTATAGATGAGCCAAGATCTATTAGTCCGCTCGTTTGTCTAATAATACTTTCAGCGAGGGCGACATGACTACCGCATCGGGCTGGAGAAATCTCCCTCCACTTGCAGGACTTTGTTCGTACGAAGACGCATTTCGCGAGGGGATGTCGGTTGATCGATGTGTCGCCTGGATGAAGCGGCATCATTACCTGCTGGTCCGGTTACACCAGATTTTTACGGCTCGGATCACGGCGGAACCAGTTTACGAGCTGAAGACCGCTTTCAGTCTCCATTCCTACTTGTGTGCCGAACATGCGACTGCTTTTCGACAGCGCGTGGGTGAATTACGCGAACCACCGCTTGGTCTTGAGGTCGTGCCACACGCCGGTTTGGAACGACTTTGTGATGAGGTTCTTTGTGCTCCGTCGCATGTCGAATTGACTCTGGGCATATATGAATGCATCGTTCCCGCCTTGGTCGATTCGCTAAAACAATATGTGGCAACCACCAATCTGCTGGCTGACGCTCCGTCTGTCCGAGTGACTCGATTCTGCCTGTTGGAAATGGAAGACATCGCGGCGTTTGGACGACGGGCGGTTACATGTCTGGTTGATGAGAATTCTCGAGAGAGACTCGTTTCGTGGCGACAGCTACTACAAAATTGCATTGCTGATGCAGATGGTGTTTCCGGTCGTGATGACCAAGTTAAAAGCGAAACGCGACATTCGCTGGACGAAGATTTAACAGGTCCAGCAGAGCCGTTGCCATCGAAAATGCAACCCAACTTTTCCAAAAGGCCGTTTGAATATGACCCCGTCCCGCAGCGCGACGAACGCTTTCAGGACTCGTTCAACGCTGGCGTGAATCCCGAGGCTTTTCTGTATGACACTCAGTTCGCGGATCGGGATAAGACCCTGATGATGTTCTACAAGCGACTGCGGGAAATCGATGTTCCCGAAATGATGGCGAGTATCTTGTTTCAGACGCATGGCAAACCCTGGAAATACTATCGCGACATGTCTCGTCAACTTTGGGATGAGGCTCGCCATGCCATGCTGGGTGAAGTCGGGTTTGTATCCCTCGGTCTTGACTGGTCGCGGATTCCGATCAATTTCACCTGGTCAAGAAACTTGAATACGCAGCTCAAACCGTGGGAACGACACGCCGTATTGTTCTTTATCGAACAGGGCTTAATGCCTCGCACCGGAAAACGTTTCGAATGGGAAGTGGGGCTCGCGTCAGGAATCCCTTTGGCGGGACTGTTTCAGGACTTCGACTGGGCGGACGAAGTCTTGCACGCGCAAATCGGTCGTGAATGGTACGTCAAGGAATTTGGTGACTTGAATGAAGCAATGTCATACGGTGATCGCTGTTGGTCTCAAGTTCTCAGTCATTGGCGTTCGTACCTTGATGAAGGGTTAACGGAACACCGCAACTGGTGGCCAGAGCTCTACCAGGCGGCCTGTCAGAAATGGGGAGTTACTCCTGATCCTATCGCCTTGGCATTTAACACGACTTATGAGTCGACCCGTGCGGATTTGAAAGAGATCCACTGACGTACTTGAGCAGCTAATCGCAACCTGTGTGCTGAGTGTTGTTTTTGTGCGAGGTTGCCTTTTGGCTGGGCATCACCGAGATCCATCGGCCGGTTTGCAAAACTTTCAGACCCTGTTTCTCGCATAACATTGTGAGAAATCCTCTTTTTGTGTCGCCCATCATCTACTGCGGCACGGTCATTGCTTTAGCCGTACCTGTCGAAAAGACTTCGACAATGGCCGCACGGATGCTGGAAATTGAAACTTGATTCGTGGTCGGTTCCACCAAGGGTAAGTCGGCTGGAGGTGTAGCCGGAACTGGTCTGATGGCCAGAGCCGGGCGAGCGCCTATGCTTTCAGCCGACTACCTTTTTTGGAAATGACGATTAGCGAATCGGTTTTCAATTTCCGTTACCAAACGTAATTGACGGTGATTTCGGTTTTGCCGTTCTTTATCCGGATCGGGATCAGCAATTCTTTTTGACCAGCAGACTCCCGAATGATCGGCGCGTCCGATCCTGTTGAATTGACGTTTAGACTCCAGACATTGTCGACGCGATAACGACCTTCGCCAGTTGACTCGATCTGTTTTGCCGTCAGTGCTCGATACCAGAGTTGACTGGTGTCTGAGGCCCCTTCGAATCGCAAGGTTCTTTTGAGCGTCCCATACTTATTGGACTCTTCCTTCACAGGGACCGGGTGATCATCGACGGTCAGGCCCCCGAATGAGTAACGGAAGATTGGTCGCTGTTCTTTATCCAATCGATAGCCGAGAAACTTGTATCCGAGGTCTCGTCCCATTTCGGTCGCCACTTCGCGATCAGGCTTATCGAGTAACACGAATGGAACATGATTCGGAAGCACCAGAATATCGTCTCCGAGTGGTGATTCAAAACCCTGGCCACGCCCAGTCCAATGACGTGACGCGTCAATGAATGCTCCGTGCCAGATCATGGCCATTCTCATGTTATTGGCATCGAAAGCCAGGTTGACCCCTTCGGGATACCCGACTCCAATGGCGCGACTTCCAGCACCTTCGATGAAGTTCCGATAAATAATCGGCTCACTTTGTGGTTTGAGTTCGATCGGTTCACGAACCAATCCCACAGGAACTGCAGCCTTATCCCGATCTGACAAATACACCCACACAGCCTGTACCTGCAGGTTAACGTCAGCCTTCAAGACATCACGAACCGTTGCTTGACCAAACGGCCATGGGGCCGGCATTCGTGTCCCTTTGCGGTAGGCCTGCGGGTCAAGAACATACCGATAAAACCAGTCTGGACGCAGTCGCTGGGTCATCGTCGTCAGATTAATCGCCCGAACACCCGTTGACGGATGAGGTCCAAAGTCATGGCACTTGATGCAGGATAATGCCTGCCCACCCACGAGATGCCGTCCAGCGGCTTTGACTCGATAATCCGGTTCGAGAAAGTCGGCCTTTGGCATCGAATCGGGCTTTTGATCGACGGAAGCGAACATGCCCACCAGCGGTTCAACATTGTTTGGCCCAAACTTCGGCATTTTTGTCACCATGTACTGCTTGCGATCATCGGCACTGTTGTGCAATACGTGTCGAAGCCATTCAGGTCTTAATTTATCTCCAACTCCGGTAAGCGTTGGAGGCAAACGACCTTCTTCACCCATTTCCTTTTGCCGTGACTCAAAAAAAGCATCGCGAGCCTGTTCCACTCCACCGAGTCTGTCTCGTTGATGACATGCGTAACAATTCATAGCTGCGAGTGTTCGATGCACGGTTTCGCTTGTGGCTTCGGCTGGTTGAGCCTTAATTCCGAGTGCAAGGGATGCACGCTGAGTTGATGTCAGCCCGTATTTCGGAGCCTTGCCAGGGATCTTTTCGGCGAGGCAGCCACTACTCGCGCCCAGTTCGGATAACGGCTTCGCTTTGAGTTCAGAGGCAATCGCTTTGCCATCGATCGTCATCGAATGGCACGACGCACATCCAACCGTTGCGAAGAGTGTGCGTCCCTGCTCGACAAGCTTGGGATCGATCGTAAACACGGGCTTATCGGGGGTCGGTGCCGGAACTTTGGGTTCCAGAAACAAGAATCCGGAGATTGGTTGTTTCGCGAGACCTTGCCCCGAAATCTCGACTTCCAGTGTTGCTTCTCCGCCACCCTGGAAGTACTCGACAACAACCTCGTGAAAACCGGCCTTCAGTGTTTTTCGACCTTCAACCGTCTGATATGGATGAATCCCATCACAATCCGCAACCTTTTCACCGTCGATGATCAGTCTGCTTCCATCGTCGGAGCCCAGCCAAAACTGATATTCGCCCTCTTTGGCAATTTGCAGGTTCGATGTATATCGCAATCCATAGTTGTCTGGTCGACCGGCAACCGAAAGATCAAACCCTGCCGACTCGCCTTTCGCAGCCACTTTCAGTGTGGCGAAATCTGGTAACTTATCCCAATTTCCACGAAACAATTGGTATTTCGTGTTAAGAGTCAGCGCTCCCCCGCGGACGAAATAATGAGCGAGATTCTGATAATCTTCGTCGCTCAGCCCTAAGGCTGGCATTCGACCCGAAGGTCGCGATTTTGAAGGATCTTTGAGAAACGCCATCAAACTAGGCATCGAATACTTTTTACCGACGTCCGGTAGAATGACTGATGTGGCAATTTCCGGAGCATTCTCTGTCTGAGCATTGTGGCACGCGAGGCATCCAACAGTACGGAAAAGAGTTTCCCCCTTTTGGGCCGCTGTCGCATTCGAATGCCCTTCGGGAACAATTCCGGTTGATGCGAGAAAGTGCGTCAACGCTTCAATGCTGGCGGCTCGCGATGCTTCGGGAAGGTTTGACAGAACATCCGGCATTGTCGTTCCCGGTCTTGCCGCATGTGGGTTGGCCAGGTACGAACGAATCCATTCCACTTTGACCCGACTACCAATTCCATCCAGGATGGGTGCCTGCTTCGGGGATAAAAGTTTCTTCGTCGCTTCGTCTGCCGCATGGCACGAGAGACAGTTCAGTTCGCTCAGCAGAATCCGACCACCGGTATCAGAATCCAGCTTGATCGGCTCGTCATCGTCTCCGACATGCTTTTCAACTGCGCCGGAATAAAAACGTTCGAATCCAGGGATACGAGGATGATTTAATTCGGCCGCGACCGAAATCGAGTGTCGTCCGCACAGTCCGAGAATGACGACAAAACCGATCGACCGAAAATTCATTACGCAGGCTCCAGAAAACTTGCAGGCAATGGTGCTGACCTTATGTTCCAGCGGGACTTGATTCCCTACCCCTTCGGCATCTCGGTTCGAC
This sequence comes from uncultured Schlesneria sp., assembly GCA_903834925.1. Lineage (GTDB taxonomy): Bacteria > Planctomycetota > Planctomycetia > Planctomycetales > Planctomycetaceae > Schlesneria. Next base: position 29,020 of record CAILLA010000144.1, on the reverse strand, counting down.
CGAGAGCCGAATCATATTCGCTAACCGCCGGAATCAACATAGCCGTGGTCGTAAAACCATAAGCCGCCACAACGAACAGGCAAACGCCAAGTGTATGGCCCAGCAGAAAGCTTGTGATGGCATAGAACGTACAGAACGGCAAAATCCCTGCAGCAAGTGTCAAAGCAGGGGACGGATTACGATGCGTGAGCGAGGCCCATAGCCCGAGACTTCCGCCCAAAATAAAGACCAGGAAACTCGGAAGCTGCAGCCCGAATGATGCCCGTGCCTGCAAAATCAGAATCATGCAAATGAAGATCCCAATAAAAAGGAAGAACATCGTTCCCAGACTGTTGGCGATGGCTGTCCTAGAAATTGTATAGCTTAACCCCGAATGCAGCCCCAGCATGGCCGCGAACACAACCAGCGACAGAAAGCCGAGGGTGATGTAGCTGAAATTCTCGAAGGTCAGAACTCCTTGCCAGAGATACCAGACCATGAAAAAGAGTGGAATGAGAATCAATTCTTTGCTGTTGTAGAGGATGCCGCCCAGCTTCCCAACAATAAACTCTTTGGCGGTGATGTCCGTAACGAGCAATAATTCCAACGTTCCTGCGTCACGTTCGCTGGTCAATGCTGTCACCCCTTGTGCATTGATCAACATCATCGAAAGCAGGCTCAGTGCGATAAACGCCGCCCCGATGGGGGAAACCATGCCGAGGACCAAAGCCGAATTCGATGGGGTCGACAAAACCGAGTAGAAAGCGGCAGCGGCGATCACCATGTACGCCAGTTTGATGACAATGACTTTACGGCCATAAGCCTTCGTCATCATCTCGCGCCAGATCACGGGACTATTCCAAACCGGCCGTGGGGGTCGCGAGACGCCACGATCCTTTTCATCCATCGTGGCCATGTCTCCGAGAGTCCGCGACGGGTTCCAAATGCGGACTCGCATGATGGTTAACACGACAATCGTCAGTGCCAAAGTGGCCAGCAAACCGGCGGAAATCATGGCGACAGAGACATACGTGATTCCGCCTGAAGTATTTAATGGATCGAGGACACGCAGCATTGCGCGGAAGGGATTCATCGCACCGACAACAATTCCCACGCTGGAAAGTGCGCCTGTAACCGCAACGACACCTTCGATAATCCCCAGGAACAGGACGATACCAATCAGGCTGATCGCAAGAGTCTGAAACGTCTTTTCTCGCCAGAACGCAACTAATGAACCCCAGCTTCCAGCCGCCAGTCCAGTCGCCGCCGAGATCGCAATCGCACAGGCAATTTGATTAGAGGAAACGCCACCCATCATCTGAACAAAGGCAAAGACTGGGATCGAAGCGACCAACAGTACGCATGGCAGAAGCAGGCTTGAGCAAAGCTTTCCAAGTACCAATTCACTGTCGCTGAGGTCGGTCATCAGCAGAAGCAGCATCGTCCGCCGATCCTTTTCCTGTGCAACGTTCCCTGCTGCAAAAAGCGAGGCAAAGAAAACCATCATCGCCAGTTGGACGACGGCAAAAACCTGAAACACCAACTGACCGAAGCGAGCAATGTCGCCCAGGTTTCGCACTTGCTGCCAGCCAAACGTCGTTTGCGCGGCCGTATACATCAAGACGAAGAATGCCCCAACGTAACCGGAACGAATCAAAAAGTGCATGAACTGCCGAGGAACTGTCAGAGCTTCACGCGAAAACAAAGGACCAGCCAACACGGGATTAACCTCGATAAGAGCAGGTTTATTAACGACTTAGGACAAATTCAACGTGACAAAACGAGTTCGGCCAGCGAATTTCGGCGCAGTGAACGTCGCATCATACGACCGAAATCCAATTTCTTCGAGTTTCCAGGGGAAATACGCGGTGAATTCTTAAGAATTCGCTGAGACTCGACCTGAATCCACGGTGGATGACTGGTGTAATGAATCGACCTGACGATGTTTGCGTTGTTGGGGACGAAGTGCTTCTGGAGCAGAAGTCTGAGAAATGGGTGCTGCAGTTTTACCGTCTTCGGTTAAGCCGTGTTCTTCGAAAACGATGTCGAACTATGAAGACGCGGCATTGTCGAAGACTCCAATGAGGCTTTGCCTCAGACCAAAGTAGCCATCATCGCTCCGCGTGATGAGCATTGTTCGAGAACCTACCAAATTCCAATCCGCATGTTCTCAAATCAGAAATCCAGCCGGAATATCTGTCCCGATGCGTCGGCAACGTTGGAATCGTTTCCGACGCATGCTCATCACGCGGAGCGATGATGGCTACTTTGGAAGAATTCCTGGAACTTGACTCAATGAATCCAGTTTCAAACTCGAAGACTCCAAAACCGTGGTACCAAAAGTTTCGACCGTTATTCTGCTCAAAAGAAGCAGCTGAATTAACTAAATCCTGTTTAGCCATTTCATCCGGCCAGTCTCGCATTCTTGGTTTTCCGGGCTTATTACTCGCTCAACTCTGTCTTCAGAAACTCCCGCAATAGCATCGTGGCGTAGACACCGCTCGGAAGCGAGAACTCGAACTTGATTCCTGTATCGACTGGCACGCAGTTCAGTTCTGCCGGGCGGACAACGAAAGCTCGTCGGGCACCCGACATCAGTTGGGCAAATTTCTGAAACGCGTCCAGGCTCAAACCCGCTTCTTCAAGAATTCGACCCTCTCGTTCAGCAGGGACACCTCGGGGGCTGAGCATCTTCACGCCGAACATCGGTCCGGTAACCGATAATTCTCCCTGAACCTGTCGAGCTTGATCGCGAATGATGTCGTCAACAACAAATTTCCCGCCTGATTCGATCACCTCCATAACATCGCCGTCTAAGACGGTGTGAAGTAAACCATCTTGAAGGCGGCGAGCGAGTGCCTGGTTGAACAAATCCGATTGCACAGACGAAACAGCCAGCCTCAGCAAAAATTTTCGCTTCTGATAAGGGATGTCCTGGGGACGTTTATTTCCCGCGAGCAAATCCAGTCCGAGTGACAGCGTTTCTCCATCATGTCCGAACCGCTGCTCGCCGTAGTAATTTGGAAAGCCAGATTGAAGCAACACCTTGTTAATTTCTGATGTACGATTGCTGGCGTCATCACAGACCCCTCGAACAACCACAGTAAATCGATTTCCTCGCAAATGGCCCGTTCGCAGCTTGTTCCCATGCAGACTCGATCGAAGCACATGCAACTGATCTGACTCAAGCTGTTCCACTCGAGTTACGCAGGTATTCGGCACCGAAACATACTGCCTTGTCACCGCCCGACGATCTTTAATCCCGGCAGTTCCCACATCGTCTTGTGAGATTTCCAGAATTTTTGATAACCGTCGCAGCATTTGATCATGAGGCAAATCCCGTTTTTCAATCCAAAGGAAAAGATGCTGCCCCTCGCCCGACGGTTCATAAGCGGGAATTTCTTCAACAATAAAATCTTCCGGCTCGCATTTGAGCAGCCCGCCAATTCCTGGCAGTTCGGACGTCAAATAAGGAAGTTCCTTGGCTACGGATGACATTTTTATAGGTCCAAATTGATGTGGTATTCATTGCCGAATGACCAGGGGGTGATTTCCGCCCTGGAAGACTGCTTGTGCATGTACTCCAGGTTTTCTTCGCTGACAGGTTTTTCAATCGCTCGGAAGCCGACGTATTGATATTCGCTCATGAGTTCCTCCGTGATTCCACGAATTTTGACGTTTATCGTCAGATCCCTTTTCCAAGCTGGGAAGTTTAACCGCGCCTCGTAGAGAAGCGAGTCAACCGGCAGCCGTGACAAGCCCGAGGCGTCATGGATCGTTGATTGCAGAAAGAGAAGCCACTGCTTTTACGAAGACTCCAAAGCGGTGGCACAGGATTTTGATTTCGACGTTTGACAACGCGCGATTCTTTGTACTGCTTTCATTTCGACGCGGGCGACTTTATGCTCCTTTCCGACTGGGCACGCTTCGAAAACTTTTTGAGTCCTTGTGGAAATGACAGCAATCGCAACTCCGGCCGAATTTGTTCCTGCGACACAGTCGGAATTGGCTCGATTCATGGCCGAAAATCTGGCGGGACCGAAGCAGACGATTTGTCCTGTGGGTGGTCGAACCGCGCTCCATTATGGATCTGCTGCTCAGGCCGACGTCATTGTGTCACTTTCGGAACTGACTCGGGTGATTGATTATCCCGCCCGCGACATGACGATCACGGTTGAAGCGGGGATGAGAATCGCGGACCTGCAAGTTCAACTGGCCAAAGAACGTCAGCGTTTGCCGATCGATATCGCTCAGCCCGGACGAGCGACCTTAGGCGGGGCCGTAGCGACCAACACCAGTGGTTCGCGACGATTCGGCCACGGAACATTTCGTGACTACGTCATTGGAATCTCGGCTGTCGATGCGGCAGGGCAACTGTTTAAAGCGGGTGGGCGCGTTGTTAAGAACGTCGCAGGCTACGATATCTGTAAACTGCTGGTCGGTTCGCGGGGAACTTTGGGGATCGTGACTCAAATCACGCTGAAGCTCAGGCCACTCCCTGAAACGTCATCACTTGTCTGGTTCGGTTTTTCCTCGTTCGAACAGATCGAGCTGGCGCTTCAGCGATTATTGAAATCGGAATCGCGTCCTGTGGCGATTGACGTTCTGAACGCACCGGCGGCGAAGCTGATCGGAACTGCCGCTCGAACTCATATTCATGCCAACGAGTTGGTCTTGTGCGTCGGTGTCGAAGGTTCCGTTCGCGAAGTTGATTGGCAGATGGAAAGTCTTCGCCGCGAATTGACACCGTGTGGGGTGCTGTCGGAAGAACGAATTTCCGGAACCGATGCGAATCGCTTGTGGGAAGAATTGACCGAATTCCCCACGTGTGCCGATGATCCGCTGACGTTTCAGGTAAATCTGTTGCCATCACGCAGTATGGAATTTGCCAGCCTGGCAACCCGATTAGGAGTTGCTATTCAGGTTCATGCGGGGAATGGAATTGTCATTGGTCAGTTGCCGGACGAAGCGGCATCGATCGAGACGACAACCGCCATTCTCAACGAGCTTCGGAAGTTCGCTCGATCAGCTCGCGGAAACCTGGTCGTTCTCCATTGCGATCCCGAATGGAAATCGCAGATGCCGATGTGCGGCGATCCCGAGCCAAGCTGGGGATTGATGCAAAAACTCAAACAGCAACTCGATCCTCAAGGCCTCTTGAATCCCGGTCGATTTGTTGATGCAGCTGTTTCTGGTTGAAACTCGGCTCGTTGCATTACACAATTCCGCTTCCGTATCGTTTCGATCAATTCCGATGACGTTCCCTCACTTCACCTTGGGAGTTTTTATGATGCGTTGGACTCTAATGTTCCCGTTGACCTGCTGTCTGATGGTGTCTGTTTTCGCGGCTGGAGCCCCGATTGCCTTGGCACAAGAAAAAGCAGTGCTTGATCCGCAGAAGGCAGATGCCGACTTCGCGATTCAAGGTGAATATGTGGGAGAGATCATCCGTGATGGAAACACTGTAAAACTTGGCATTCAACTGGTCGCTCAAGGGGGCAATCGATTTCTTGGTGTCGGGTATTTTGGCGGTCTGCCGGGCGATGGTTGGAACGGCCTCGATCCGGTTCGCAGTGAAGGGTTGTTAAAAGGTGGCAAGCTGGAATTAACAACCGAAGCGGATGTCAGCGTTCAGGACGGCGTGATCACTATTCGTGACAACGCGGGTGGTTTGATCGGCGAGTGTAAAAAGGTGACTCGGAAGAGTTCGACGTTAGGTGACAAGCCCCCCACAGGTTCCGTCGTATTGTTCGACGGGAAATCAGCCGACAATTTTGTAGGAGGCAAACTAGATGGTGACTTGCTTGTGCAAGGGGTCACCAGCAAGCAGAAGTTCCAGAACTATTCCATGCATCTCGAATTCATGCTGTCGTACATGCCCAACGAACGAGGTCAGGGGCGAGCGAACAGCGGTTGTTACGCGCAGGGTCGATACGAAGTTCAGATCCTCGATTCATTTGGCCTGACGGGCGAAAACAATGAATGTGGCGGGGTCTATTCCATCAAGAAGCCAGACGTCAACATGTGCTTTCCCCCACTCGCGTGGCAGACGTATGACATTGATTTCACGGCGGCGAAGTACGACGCAAGCGGAAAGAAAACTGCCGACGCCCGGATTACCGTCAAACACAATGGCGTCGTGATTCATGACAACGTTGCGTTACCAAAAGCAACCACGGCAGCCCCCGTCGCTGAAGGACCGGAACCGGGTCCAATCTATTTGCAGGACCACGGCAACCCGATTCGTTTTCGAAATATCTGGGTTGAAGAAAGGTAGTAAATCAACAGAAAGCTCGCCATGCGACCATTTCTCTTACTCTGTTTGTTATTGATCAGCGGCACGACCCATAATGGGTTCGCCCAAACTGCCGTTCCCCCTGGCCCCGGCAATAAGGCGGAGCAGCGAACGCAACCCAATTATGATCCGCCAAACATTCAAATGCCGGATGACGCCACTCTGAAACGGATTTCCGAGAAGACGGAGGAACTAAGACAGGCCATCAGCGAACTGAAGCAAAGAAAGATTCCTGACGACGTCTTGGTCGAAGTGGAAGTATACTTGAAGGGGGCCGAAAACATTGTCCGCTTTTCGGAATGGTATGCAGCGGCCAGCGGCAAGTGGGCTCTGACCACGCTCGACCAAGGGCTGGCCCGAGCCAAACAGGCGGAGGGCGGCCAGTCCGTGTGGGCGAACGATCCTGGGAAATGGGTTGTCAGGGCCTATCGTTCTTCGGTGGATGGTTCGATACAGCCGTATGCCGTACTGCTGCCTCACGACTATCACACGAAGAAGGATTGGCGGCTGGATGTGGTGCTTCATGGTCGTGACTCGTCGTTAACCGAAGCCAAGTTCATTGCCACACACTCCGGTGATGCGCCGAAGGATCTGGGCTATGTTCAGTTAGAAGTCTACGGTCGCGGAAACAATGCCTACCGCTGGGCAGGTGAAGCCGATGTCTTCGAAGCCATTCAGCATGGAGCGGGGCCGATCAATCCCAACCGGGTTGTCCTGCGCGGGTTCTCGATGGGAGGAGCCGGGACGTGGCATATCGGCCTGCACCACCCCGACCGGTTTTGCGTGCTTGGTCCAGGCGCCGGCTTTACTATCACTCGCGGATACGTCGGCAACCTGCCAAAGCAATTGCCCGATTACGTCGAAAAGTGTCTGCATATTTATGATGCGGTTGACTATTCAGAAAACGCGTTTAACGTCCCCGTTGTCGCGTATAGCGGAGAGAAAGACCCGCAAAAAAAAGCCGCGACAAACATCGAGTACGTGCTAAGCGATTTCAAAGAGCCGCTCAGGTTTACGCACCTCATCGCACCGGGACTCGAGCATCAGATGCCAAAAGAGTGGCAGGAAAAAGCGGAGACTGCGTATCGACAATACGCGGACGCTGGCCGATCCACTGCGGAACGAGTGCGATTCGTCACTTACACCCCCAGGTACGGCCGTTGCGACTGGGTCCAGATCGACGCCTTGCGCACCACGTATGAGCGTGCTGTGGTGGACGGGACTCGCAAGGGAAATATTTTTGTTTTGACGACGAAGAATGTGCGGCGGATCAGTCTCGCGTTAGATCCACAAAAAAAGGCTCCTCTGCATGTAACGATTGACGGTCAACGGATTGAGACAAAAGACGTCAGTCACGGCAATGCCAACTTTGTCCAGCTTGAAAGGGTCGGCGAAAAATGGGTTCTGCTCGACAATCTACATGAACTCAACAAGCGACTGGAGGAGAAGCCCGAGAAGCACGCGGGACTTCAAGGACCGATCGATGACGCCTTCACCTCGAAGTTCGTTGTGATCAAGCCAGCAGGCAAAGGTTTTTTCGCAGCGACGGACGACTTTGCATCAGCCGCTGTGGACCAGTTCGCCCATGTCTGGGACAAATATTTTCGAGGGACACTGCCGGTTCAGCCTGCGGCGGCCAGCAATACTCTTAAAGGCCAGAACCTGGTTTTGTTCGGCGACCCGCAGAGCAATCCATTGATCGCGGAAATTCTGCCAAAACTACCGATCAAATGGACGAACAAGTCGATTGTGATGAACGGCGTTGAATACGATTCGACGACACATATCCCGGTGATGATCTACCCCAATCCGGCTGATCCAAGGCACTATATCGTCCTCAACAGCGGCCACACGTTTCGCGAATCGGATTTAAAGGGAACCAACGCGCTGCTCTATCCCCGTTTGGGAGACTGGGCCATGATCAAGCCAACGCCGACAACCGATGACCCGTCTGCTTATGAGGTCATCTTCGCTGGTCTATTTGACGAAAACTGGCAGTTTTTAAACAAGCAAGACGACTTGGGACGAATATTTTTCAAATGAGTACGACGTGTCTTTCGCGACCCAACGTAATTGAAAAATTGCTGTCAATGAGTCCTTACCAGTTTGATTTCTCGGGCCAAGGCAAGGGCAAGGCAACGGCCAATCAGGCCCGCTAGTTCGGCGTGGCGAAGTCTCCTCGCCATAGAGTTGATGATTTCGAATCTTTCGACCGTTCCACGAGATTGGCTCGCAATACGTTTCGCTTGACGTAGTGACAAGTTGATAGGGATGGCTTCGAAAACAAATTCTGTCGCCCCATACCTCGATTGAGCTCCCGCGTGGGCGTTCACCACAAAGTTACTTAGCAAGAAGTGTATCAAATGGAATTTGCCACAACATTACTTCGTTTTTATCGCCACCACCTTGGGATGCGAGACGTTCCCCGTCTTTGGAAATCTGCACGCCGATAACGGATTCACTATGGCCTTCCAATGTTGCGACTTCACGTAGATTCGCAACATCCCAAAGTTTGACAGACTGATCCTTACCACAGGTGGCGAGCAACTTGCCGTCGCTACGTACAGCAATCGAAAAAAGAATTCCGTTGTGCGCATCGACGGAGATAAGTTCTTCGCCCGAATCCGTATCCCAAATCGACAATATGCCTTCTGAGTCGCCGACCGCGATCAGATTCGTTGTGCCCACAAAAGCAAAGCAATAAAGGCGATCACAATCAACTTCAAAACGCCTTGTCTCTTTCCCCGAGCCCGGATTCCACATGACGACTTCGCCATCAAACGTTGCCGATGCCAGGGTCGTGCCGTCGTGGTTGAATGCCAGTTCTATCACGTGTCCTGCGTCACGGCTTAAGGTGCGGATTTCCTTCCCTTCCTTAACGGACCACAGTTTGACCATATTGTCCATGCCAGCCGACGCCAGTAATGTTCCGTCACGATTGAATGCCAGTTCGTCGACGACCTCGCTGGTGTTGTCCTTTGAGGATCGCATTCCTGCGACGAGACACAAGATCCCAAAGTTCAATCGTTTTATTGTTCATTCCAATGGCGACCAGCGACCCGTCATCGGACACGAGGGCTCTGAAAACCATTCCAGGGTCGGCCTGGATGATCCCTGCTTCACGACCCGTCACAGTATCCCAAACCTTGACAACATTGGTTCGTCGAATCGGCAGGACCAGTTGTTGACCCTGGTCGATCATTGCGACATCTGCAAACCCATTGCTCGGTCCAGAAAATGTCGCAAGGCGTCGGGGCGAATCCGAATTCTGCGATGGCTTGTCTACCGGAAGTGGCGGAGGGTCCTGATGAACTTCCGAAGTCCAGTTGGCGGAAGTCGGCATGAGGATTTCTGTTGTCTTCGTTGCCGATGTGATTTTGGATGTCGTCGCGTTCGTTGCAGCAGGCTGTTCGGTCGACCCGCATCCCATGAGAAAGGCGATACCGATTGTCATCAACCAACGATCATACTCGGACTGATGTCTTGCAGGCAATTTCATTCTCCCGGTTTGATTCGGATTCAAAGCCGTCGCGACTTGAAGCCTGGATCGCTGTTTTAATGACGATATTCGAGAGTAGTCTGATCGATTGAAGAGGTCAATCAGGTTGAAGTCTCCGCCGTTTGATCGTTATTTTGAAAGTGATAATCCTGGCGACACTGCACGTCACGACGCTCGACGTGAGAGCATAGATGCACACAAATAAAGGCAAAAAAGGAGAATGCAGGCAAAGGAGCATTTCTGGTATTTCTATCGGGATTTATTCCTCTTTATTCTTTGTGGTTCTGTGTGAATCTATGGCTGAACTCTTTTGAATGTCATTGATTCAAAGCTCGGAATCCGCGATTCCGAAGTAATCCTGGATGTAGTCTTTTTTGTCCCCGTCGTGACGGATGAATTGAACGAGGGCTAAAAGCTTTTGTTGGTCCCGCCGCAATTTGGCGTTGAGTCGATCTTGATCGCAGAGTTCTGGTGCCAGATCGCTCAGGACAGTCAGCCGCATCGGTTCCCAGGTTCCCTCGATCACACCGTATCGTTCTAACATGCCGAGCACGGTTTCCAGACGATGATCGTGCTTTTGTTTAGCGTGTAATTTCTCACGCATCCATTCCAGGCCAAACGCATCAACCTGTTCGCGGTTGTGGACGAGTAAGTCGTACACCCGCTGGTAGAACTCGGCGTCGGGGTTACTCCATCGCAGGAATTCCATCTGAGTCAGCAGGTCTGATTCTTCGTAAAGTAAAACGCAATTTGAATGTTTTCCGTCGCGGCCTGCTCGGCCAATCTCCTGATACCAGGCTTCCATCGAGCCGGGGATCTCGGCGTGAATTACGTAGCGGATATCGTTCTTATCAATACCCATCCCGAAGGCGGGGGTTGCTAGCACAAGTGGACAACGCCCCTGCATGAACTCATTCTGAATCCATCGGCGTTCGTTTCGTTCCAGATCGCCGTGGTAGCAGACGTGCGGAATGCGCTGAGCCCTTAATCGTTCGCTGAAGCGCTCCAGCGTGCGGATCAATGTGAAATAGACGATGCCGCTGCCTGAGGTCGCCGGATACGATTTGTTGATGGCGATGATTCTGGCCAGTTTCTCGTCATCACCCCAAACTTCATCGACCGTAAGTTCCAGATTGGGCCGGTCGATTCCGGAATGAAACGTCTTGACCTGAGTCGGTTCCAGTCCCAGTTGTCGGACGATGTCACGCTGCACGTCGGGCGTTGCCGTGGCGGTGAGCGCAATCGTCGTTGGTTCGCCAATCAGTCGGCGGAATTCTGTTAATCGAGTGTAATCGGGACGGAAGTCGTGGCCCCATTCGCTGATACAGTGTGCTTCATCGACCGCCAGCAATCGAATCGTGCGTTGGGAAATCGCACTGGTGAATTCCGGCTTTCGAAATCTTTCGGGGGTGACGTAAAGCAACTGATATTCGCCACCTGAGACTGCTGCATACCGCTTTTCTCGATCGTGCCGACTTAACGACGAATTGATGAATGTGGCCGAGATCCCCCTTGCTCGAAGCGCATCGACCTGGTCTTTCATAAGTGCGATCAACGGCGAGAGAACGAGCGTCAACGGGGTCTTGCCGTCAGTGGTCGCTGTATCCTCAATCGGCATCAGAGCGGGGATCTGATAACAGAGCGATTTGCCACCGCCTGTCGGCATAATCACCAGCGCATGTTGACCACTCAGCACGCGCTGGATCACCGCTTCCTGAGGCGGGCGGAACGAATCGTAGCCAAAATGTTGACGTAAAATATCCAATGGTTTCATGCGAAGAGGTTTGACCGATCAATTACAAAAACTCAAGTCTCCGTCCGTTCAGGTTTACCATTTCGATGTGTTCTCCAAAGGTGCTCACGCTTTGACTGTTTCTTGATGAGCTGCAATTGTTATGCTGCGAACACGTAAGAATTCGTTTATGTCAAATAAGGGCGCATCATGCGACTCAACTTCGCGTTAACAAATCGCGGTTTTTTAAAATCGGTGACTAACATATTCGTTTCAAAAGGGTTCCAATCGCTGTTGACCATCACGTTGGTTTTGGGACTGACAGCAATCTCGCCGATCTTCGCTCAGATTTCGTATCCGATGGTGATGAGTCTCAAGCCGGTCGCCATCCAAGTCGGGGCAACAACCGAGTGCGAGGTGAATTCTCGCTATACGATGCTGGGTGCGTATCAAGTGACGGTTGGCGGTAACGGCGTGACTGCGGAAGTCGTTCCCCCCGTAATGCCCGAACTCAAGCCTGGAGAAAAGCCGAAAGATGTCACCAAGCTGAAAGTGAAATTCACGGTGACCGCCGACGCGTTGCCTGGTGTACGCGAGTTTCGTCTGGCGACTCCACATGGTGCCAGCACGATCGGACAACTGGTGGTCGTCCGCGACCCTGTGGTTGTTGAAGCCGCTGAGAATAACTCTGCAGATAAGGCCCAATCAGTCACTCTTCCCGCAGCACTTTGTGGCACGATCGAAAAGGGTGAGGATTGTGATTTCTGGAAATTTTCAGCAGAAGCGGGTCAAACAATTCTGTTTCACGTTCGGTGTCAGCGTTTGCAGGACAAGATCCATGATTTGCAGGTGCATGCGGACCCGATCCTGTTTTTGCGAGATATCAAAGGGAGCGTGCTCGGCACATCCGATAACGCCTTTTTTGCCGACCCGTTTCTCACCCATCGTTTTGAGCAGGCAGGCGAGTACCTGCTTGAGATTCGCGACGTCCGTTATCAGGGAAATGTCGATTGGGTTTACTGCATCGAAGCCAACTCCCGTCCATTTGTGACAGGTGCTTTTCCCAAGGCGGTCAAAGCAGGACTGGAAACAAGCGTCGAATTGAGCGGCGTGGGTCTAACTGGCGATTTCAAAGGAGTTGTCCGAGTGCCGGAAGGGACTGCGCCGGGATTGGTCTCGCTTCCTGTCGCGATGGGGGATCAAGTCTCGAATCCGGTTGGGTTCTACGTGACGGATTTGCCGACGATCGTCGAACCGGCTGGCGACAATGATTCCGCGATGACTGCGGTGCCATTTGAAGTGCCACAAGTCATTTCGGGACGTATCGAATCTCCTTCAGATCTGGACTGTTATTCCTTTGTCGCGAAGAAGGGTGAGCGGTTTACCTTTGAAGTTATCGCGCGACGTCAGATGTCGAATCTCGATTCGTTCTTGCGAATCCTCAACGCACAAGGCCAGCCAATTCGCGAAGATGATGACGGACGGTTCGGCCGGCTGACTCATGCCGACACGTGGTTCGAAGGGTGGGAGGCACCGATCGCTGGTACGTTCATCGTGGAAATTCGGGACGGATTATTGCGCGGTGGAGCGGGTTTCGAGTATGCATTGCAAGTGACCAAGACCCAGCCGTACTTCATGCTGGAAGTCGATACCGACAAGACTCAGCTCACCCCAGGAACATGCGGAGCGATTTTTGTGCGAATCGTTCGCAAGCATGGATTCACAGGGGAAGTTCAACTGCATATTGACGGCCTGCCACCCGGTGTCGTGGCAACCTGCGGACGAATCCTCGCAGGGAAAGGGATCGATGGCTGCATCGGTTTGTTCGCTTCGCCGGAACTGAAACCAATTGCGCGAGATGTCCGAATCTGGGGGACAGCGACGCATACCATTCCTGGTCCGTCTGGCGCGAATGGCGAGACGACCACGGTGGAACTTTTAGCGATAGCGGTGCCGTATCAGGAATATTACTCGCCCGGCGGAGGACGAGGACACTATCCCGTCGAAACCCATTGCGTCGCGGTCGGGGAGAGTGCAGACCTGTTGGCAGTTAACTTGAGCGAAACCGAAATCCGTTTGAAGCCAGGCGAATCGAAAAAGATTCTGATCAACCTGGTACGCGCTAAGGACGTCAACGCCAACGTGACACTGGACTTCATGTATCGCCATCTCGAACAGGTTTATGCGAACAGCTTGCCCGAGGGGGTGACGATGGAAGGGAACCAAAGCAAAACGTTACTCACGGGAACCGATAGTGAAGGGTTCATCACGCTGAAGGCTGATAAGACCGCTCCACCCGTCGATCGCCAGGTGACCGCCGTGATGGCGAATTTCGCCATCAACTTTGTGATGAAAGCCACGTATTCAAGCCCGCCAGTGTTTGTCACGGTTGAAAAGGAATAATGTCGTTCGAGGACGAAACCCATCAAAGATTCTCCGACGGATTCTCAAAACCGTTGGTTCGCACTACGGTGACGCCTTGGCACGACCGCCTGTCCTCAATGTTTGCGAAGCGAGGTCGATCAACTCTTGATCGATCCGGCTATTCTGCAATTGCCTGACAGCCGCTTCGACATCATATTCGATCCGCTTTAACTCGACTCGGCCATTTTCGATGATCGCGTAGGCGGCACGTGGGTCGCCGTCGCGTGGTTGCCCGACGCTTCCTGGATTCAAGACCTGGCAAGTCCCCAGATCAAGATGAAAGGGGATATGGGTGTGCCCGACGCAGACGAAATCGACGTCAAAGTTCGTTAACCGTCTCTGCCAGCCCTCAACATCGGCGGCAAGATATTCATCCATCGGATCGCGTGGGGTTGCGTGGACCAGATGAAATCGCAATCCATCAATCACCAGGTTCTGAGTCACGGGCAATTGAGTCAGATACTTCAGATGGGATGGCTGAAGAATGTTCCAGTGGAGCTGCCGCGTCGCCCCGGCCAGCTTACGAAAACCGGTTCCGAACGGCGGAGGAACTCGTTGTGCGACGGAGTGATCGTGATTTCCACGTATCGCTCCGGTTGCATGCGTTCGTACCCAATCGATGCATGGGATCGGATCGACGCCGTATTCGACCAGGTCGCCTAAAAACAGGCAAACATCGAAGGTTTCTTGAATTGCCTGGAGCGCGATCGAGTTCGCATGAATATCGGCAAGAACGAGGATTTTCATCGTCTGCTTTCCAGAAAGTCTAATCCGTCTTGACGATTGACATCACGGAACGGTCTAATAGGGCATCATTTCGCTATCGAACTCGTTTGACAAGAATCTTTCATGAGTTCCTCCATTGATCAATTGACTCTTCGTGAAAAGCTGCGGGACGCCGAACGCGTTCTCCGTGAATTAACTGAACATCTTGAAATGGGATTTATACCGAAAGTCCATGAGCTTAAGAAGTTAAGCCGCCAACATGATCCGGCGTCCGGTTTACCGCCGGTTGCCGATGTGACAATTCGAAGCTATGTTTCCGCCGTGGTCGAAAGCGATCGATTTACCGGCGGTTTAGTCGAATCATTGGAAAAATATCTGAACGCAATTCAAATGGATGTGTCTGAGGTCGTAAACCGGGGCATCATTGGTTGATAAATCGTCGATTTGTGTCGAGTTCGGTATTCCCTATGGTCAGATAAAGAATCAGTTTCAAGAATACAGAGTTAAGATCAACGGATCGAACAAAGTCTTGCGACCTTGTCGAAACGCTGAGCCCTTTCCGTAGAGTTTCGATTCTCACATCCCGTCTTTTTGAGAATCGTGTTGAAGTTTTCGAAATTCATAAATTTTTAACAAAAGTTTCCCCTGGCGGGCATTATGGCCAGCAGCCTGAATCAACCGAAGTCTGAATCCGGTAGTAGTACCGGGTCTGGCTTCGGTTATTTGTGGCGTACCGGTAAAGGTGTCGGTCCGGAAACGGTAATCACAAATCCCCGAGTGATGCCTTCAACAGGGCTTTCCGGTGAAATCTCGACGAATGGTAACGATTTTGTTCCACGTCTTTTCCCGACCACTCACGATGCTGAAAACGTCGCAGGGATTACGATTGGTCATTTTACGATCCAAAAAAGGATCGGTGTCGGGGGGATGGGCAGCGTCTTTCTCGCATCAGACGACCGTCTGAAGCGGGACGTCGCGTTAAAAGTTCTCGCGCCGTCGCTCGCGCTTGATCAAACCTCCGTACAACGGTTTCAGAACGAAGCTCAGGCGGCGGCACGACTCGATCACGACAATATTGCCCGCGTCTTTTATTCTGGCGAAGAGTCGGGCCTGCATTATATCGCGTACGAATATGTGCCTGGGCAGAATCTTCGAGATTTGATCCGAGCGAAAGGCTGGATGGAGCCGGCTGAGGCAGTTAATTACGCGATTCAGTTGACGGCAGCTCTGAACCATACTTCAAGCGCCGGTGTGATCCACCGTGACATCAAGCCATCGAACGTTTTGATTACGCCATTTGGTCGTGCGAAGCTCGTCGACCTGGGACTGGCTCGGAAAACGTCATTCGAGTCATCGTTTGAACTGACCATCCCGGGAACCACGCTGGGAACGTTCGACTATATCTCGCCCGAACAGGCGCGTGATCCACATAGTGTCGATGTTCGAAGTGACATCTATTCGCTCGGTTGTACCCTTTATCACATGCTGACCGGCGAGCCACCTTACCCCGAGGGTACGGCTCTTCAAAAGCTATTGGATCATCAGGACAAAGATCCCCCTGATCCGGCGAAAAAGAACCGGCGTGTGACGCCGATGCTGTCTCATGTCGTCCGTAAGATGATGGCGAGTATTCCGGCACGGCGCTATGCTTCGCCGGGTGAATTGCTACGGGACCTGTTGATTGTGGCACGCAGTCTTGGTGCGGGAGCCGTACCGATCGATGGCCAGGTCTGGTTGACGGCAACACGATTCAAGCCCCCATTCTGGCAGAGTAACTTTGGATGGGTGGCAACGACATGTGCCTTATGTCTGCTTGTCGCTGCCGTTCAATTTTATCCAGACTTTTCACGCATCATTTCTCAGCAAAACACGGCTCAGAATAAACGAGATCAATCGGACTCGTTTCCACTTGAGAATGACCTGGAACAAACCGCGTCCGTCGCAGAACAACAACCCAAAGTTCGTGAGACGACATCCCGATCGGCTGACGATCCGAAAGTTTCAGTGATCCCGCCAGATATTTTTAATCAGAAAACTTCACAAGGTACTTCCGAGCAGGGAGCAAATAGTTTCGTACCGATTCCGTCGACGAACAATTCAACAATTCCAGAGCCTTTAACGATTCTCGACAAGCCGAAGCCATCACTGACGGCCGACAAACCTACAGTTCCGACGGGTGAATCGATCCCTGCCATTCAGATCAAAAATGGCAAGTCTTATGCCAGCCTGGAAGCAGCGTGTACAGAAGCAGCGGAAGTCGGTAGTACGATCGAGTTGCGATACAACGGAATTCGTGAAGCCGAACGTCCGATTCGGTTACCAAACAAGAAACTGATCATTCGCGCGGCCGAAGGATATCGGCCGACAATTCTGTTTGCGCCAAATGAGTTTACTGCCGACGGGTCACAGCCACACATGATCACCGTCGCCGGTGGCCTGCTTGAATTCGTCAATGTCGATCTTGTGATGGTTGTCCCCAATCGCGCGATTTCCGATCGCTGGGCGATGTTCTCGCTTGAACGACCCGAAAAAGTGCAATTAAAGGGCGTCACTGTTACGGTCATGAACCCTCATAACAAAGCGGCTTGTGTCTTCGAGCAACGAGCGCCAGTTGGGCAAGGATTGGACGGGATGGGACTGCGGAAGAACGGGATGCCCGTGATTCCACCCGAAATGTTGTTAACGGAAAGCTTCGTCCGCGGAGTTTGCGATTTCATCGTGCTGCGCGACCCGGTGCCGGCGCGGTTCGAGCTTAAAGATTCTGTCGTTGGAGTGGATGGCAATCTCTTGCAACTCAAGCTGGTCATGAACCCGATTGGAATGGAAAAAGAGAGTATTTCGCTTGGACTTGAGCACGTCACTTGCCTGCTCGGTCAAAGCCTGTTGTCGGTTGAAGGGATGGGGGGATTAACCGAGAAATTGCCTCCAATTTTCGTTGACGCACGAAACAACGTGATTTCCTGTGGGCCGAATCGACCATTGATTTCCATGCGAGGGCTGGCCGAATTTATGGATTTTGAGCAGTCATTCTCTTGGAAAGGGGACCTCAATTTCTACAACAACATCGAAACCTTTCTCGATATCTCGACGTCACAATTGACTGGGAATTTTCCCCCGTTTGAGCAGAGTCAGTGGAAGTCCTTTTCGCGGACGTACGAAGGTGTGCAGTCGATCAATCTTCCCGTCGTCAGCACCCCGGATAAATCGTTTTCGAGCCTGACTCTGGACGACGTGGCATTGTCGGCGGAGTCAAATCCTGCGGTAAAAGGTGCCAGCGACGGTTATGCCGCCGGTGCCCCGGTCAAAAAGCTGCCGCATCTCGAACGCTAGAACCGTTGACGGTCGCTCGCGGCGATCGAAAATGCCGAAACCGGGCGGAAGCTTCTTCAAAGTAATCCCCATTGTGGAAAGAACTTGAAGAACGCGATGGCGACTGCGGTTCCCAAAGCAGGGATCAGTACCGTCGTCACGAAGATGGGACCGTAGGCACGGGAATGCGTCTCGCCGCAAATGTTATGGATCAACATCACGACGTAACCATTGGCGGGGAGTGAGTCCAACGTCCCCGACGAGATTGCGACAATTCGATGTAAGGCACGTGGGGCGACTCCAAGTTGATCGACGTAGATCGGCTTGATCACTGGCAGAGCAATTGCCTGTCCGCCCGAAGCGGAACCGGCAATGGCCGCAATCACGGCCACGGCGATCGCCGCACCGATCAATGGATCGCCAGGGATTTTTGTCACCCAATTCACGACAAGTTCAAATGAGGACAATGTTTTCACAGCTGTACCAAACCCGACGACCGCGCTTGTTGATCCAACGGCCAGAAAACCATTGAAGAAGCCGTCGCCAAAGCACTTCCAGACGTCTTTTAACCTCCGTCGCATCACGATCGTCCCGGCGATCACGCCGAGAAAAATTGCCAGCGTTCCATCTTCAGGAAATCGACTGAGGATCGCGTGCAGTGTCGGCGTACGTTCTGACGATAGCCACGACGAGGCGAATCCTCGACACAACGAAGGAAGCAGATTGAGCGTCAGCACGGTCACAAGCAACGGCAAGATCGAGATGAGAAATGCTGGTCCCGAAGCATCTGGTGTTTGGACTCGGTCCGTGTCGCGCACTTCAAAGCCGAGTCCCGATTTGATGTCACGCTGAATTGCACGTTCGAGATACCATTGTCCGATGACAAACATCAGTAACGCAACGATCAGACTCACCGGCCAACCGGCTCGAGCATCTGTTAACGATTCGCCCGTTGTTGAGCTGACAAGATATTTGATGGGGATCAAATTCTGTATTTCCGGTGAGCCCGCTGAGGTCATTGTGAACGTAATTGATCCGAAGGCGATCGCCGCTGGAATGAACCGACGAGGAAGATTTGCCGAGCGAAATAGGTGGACGGCAAGCGGGTAAACCGAGAACCCGACGACAAACAACGAAACACCGCCATATGTCAGGACGGCACAGGCCAGAACCACCGCCAGGCACGCCTGGTTCTTTCCCAACCGTTGGCCGACCGTTCGGGCGATCGTCACGGCGGCTCCGGATTCATCCATTAACTTTCCGAAGACAGCTCCCAGGGTAAAGATCAGATAGAAACGCTTTACATAATCGGCGAACCCGGTCATGTAGGCTTCGTTCATCTGCACGATGGGGTCAACGCCACTCAATGTCACAGCGATCAGGGCACACAGTGGTGCCACAACGAAAATGCTTTTGCCCCGAACCACCAGCGTCATCATGAGCGCCATGCAGCCGAATAGAATCGAAAGTTGATAGATGTCATGCAGCATCGACAGGGGTACTTGACTGACAGGTCACAATCGGCAACACGACCGAAAGTCAGCCGGTTGATAAACTTTCGCCAGACAGCATTCGACAGGTTGTCATGCGGTGGCCACGGACTTCCTGGTTCGACGAGGCCGATCCTATCAGATCACTCGACCGTCATCACATGCAAACGACGAAATCTAGCCCGGTGTTGATTGATCCAGCCGTTTCCCCCTTACAGCAGTGCTTTGTCGGTCCGATTCCGATAAATTTCCCTTGAATTCGGTTTTTAAACACTTTCTTTTTGGCTCGAAGTCAGGCATACTGTCTTTAGTTCATCGCCTGACAGCCTTTCGGCAGGCGGAACGTCATTCACGCCTTTGTTTACACCCATAACTTTCAAAGATTCACCATGCCTCGAGTTGGCATTCTCGCACTGATTCAAGAGTCGAATACGTTCCTTCCGGGGACGACGACGCTGGGTCATTTCCAGCAAGATTTGTTTCTGGTTGGCGATGAAGTTCGAACTCAATTTGCCAACGCTCATCACGAAATTCGCGGTTTTTTTGATGGATTGGCACGTGCGGGGATCGAGGCGGTGCCGCTGTTTGCCGCTCGCGCTTTGCCGTTTGGGACGATTGAGCCTGAAGCGTTCGATGTATTGTTGAAAACGATGATAGAGCAGTTGAATTCAGCCGGGCAACTGGATGGACTTCTCGTAGCTCCCCATGGTGCGACGGTTTCGCGTTTGTTTCCGGACGCCGATGGGGCCTGGTTATCAAAAATTCGATCCGTTGTCGGTCCGACGATGCCGATGATCGGGACCCTTGATCCACACGGAAATTTGTCAGCAGCGATGGTGGCCGCGACCGATGCACTCGTCAGCTACCGGACAAACCCGCATATCGATCAAGAGAATCGGGGTGTCGAAGCGGCTGAGTTGATGATTCGAACGCTGAAGGGCGAGATTCGTCCCGTTCAGGTCGCTTGTTATCCGCCAATGGCCATCAACATTGAGCGCCAATGCACTTCGGAATCCCCTTGCAAGGAACTCGCAGAACGCTTCGATGAAGTCCGAGGTCGCGAGGGAGTGCTCGCGTCGAGTTTGATGTTCGGTTTTCCCTACGCCGATGTCGCGGAAATGGGTTCGTCGTCGCTCGTGGTTACCGATGGAAATCTTGAACTGGCCCAACAACTGGCCAATGAACTTGGTCACGAGATGTGGAATTTGCGACAGGGTTTGGCGGGAACATTTCTGTCAGTCGAAGATGCCGTGGCTCAAGCGGCAAACTTGCCCGGACCGGTTTGCCTGCTTGACATGGGCGACAATGTCGGGGGTGGCTCGCCGGGAGATGGAACATGGCTGGCTCATGAACTGTATCGAACAGGGATTGGTCCGGCGTTTGTCTGCATTGACGATGCCGCAACGGTTCAGGCTGCGGAAGCGATCGGTGTTGGGAACACAAGAACATTGTCGATCGGTGGTCGGACCGACGAGCTGCACGGCCCCCCCTTCGAGGCCGAATTCTCCGTTCTGCAATTGGAAGAAGGACGATATACCGAAAGTGAAGTTCGTCACGGCGGGTTTACGGAGTTTGATCAAGGACGCACGGCAATCCTGTCCACTAGAAACGGGCTGACAGTAATGGTCACCTCGAAACGATCACTTCCATTCAGCTTAAAGCAGCTTACGACGTTTGGGTTAGACCCGAAGAAGTTTCAAATCATTGTTGCGAAAGGGGTGAATGCCCCGCTAGCGGCGTACCGTTCGGTTTGCCCCAGCATTCTGCGCGTCAATACTCGCGGTGTTACGGTGGCGGATATGACTCAGCTTCCCTATCGAAATCGTCGGCAGCCAATGTTTCCGTTTGAAGAGACGACAATCTGGTCAGCTTAGCTTGCTGGAAACAATAGATCTGAGGAATTTTTCGTGTTGAACAACGATGACAAAATTGACCGCGGCCGAGTGACTTCGCCAGCCGTGGCAGGCCAGATCAGTCAGGCGGTTCGCGCCGGACTGCCTCTGGAAGCTGGACTGCGTGCCCTGGCCGAACAAACTCGATCACGACGAACTCGGCGTGCTCTGACGGATCTGAGCGAACGTCTTGAACAGGGAATGCCGCTCAATGAGGCCATGCAGAATATGGATTCGCATTTGCCAAAATCAATGAGTGCCCTGGTCGAAGCGGGACTGGAGACGGGAAGGCTTGATTCCGTGATGCGATACAGCGTCGAACAGTCCCAACGTGCCTCGTGGCTTCGGCGGGAGGTTTGGACGTCGCTTGCCTATCCGCTGTTTCTCGTGTGGTTTTCAGCGATGATCTGCGCGTTCATTCTGGTGACGATCATCCCTCAATTCAAACGGATCTTCGACGACTTCGGCACGGAACTTCCCGGTTTGACAATCGTGCTGATCCGATTCTCAGATTCCATCGTAAATTTCTGGGGGATCGTTGGTACGCCGCTTTTTTATATCCCGTTAGGGATTTGCTTTTTTTTGTTTCTGCTCGCCCAATCCGGACTGATGCAACGCTGGGCAACATCAATTCCCTTGTTTGGGACTGTCTTTCAACTGGCGACTTACTCGGAATTTTGCCAGATTCTGGCGATCTTGACCGAGGCAAATTTGCCGTTTTCGAAGGCGTTACGGTTTGCCGGTGCTGCCAGCGATGACCGCTGGTTGAAACGAAAATGTCAGATGATGGCTCACGACGTCGAACATGGTGCGACCCCGGACGAGGCTGCAATGCTGTCTGGGCTGCCGAACTCGTTAAGACAAGTCTTTCGTCATGCCAGTTCGGAAAAGACCTTTGTTGAGGCCTTGCGCGGACTGGCTGACCTGTACGCGGCTCGATGTTCTGTCAGTTCTCGACTCATCAGTTCGGTCCTCGAGCCGTTCGCCGTCGTGGTTGTCATGGGCTTCGCGGGAATGACAGCTATTGCATTATTCCTTCCGCTGATCAAGTTGCTGAACGACCTTTCGTAGTGAAATTCCGTTACAGAAAATGAGTCATTCATTCGGAACAGTTTTGTAACAGAGTGAGGTTTGTGTGGACCCTTCAATTGCTTTTGTATTGTCGTGCGGGCCGTTTGCGACATTGATCGTTGCGTGCCTGTTGCGCGTGATCTCAGCCGCTCAACCAGAGGTCACCGCGTCAGGCGACCGGCGACGGACGTTGAACTTTATCAGCTATATCCTGACGGTCGTTGCCCTCTTTGGAATGGTGTTTCTGATGTTCACATCAGGTGCCGTTGGATTCATCGGCTTGTTGTTAGCGATTTTTCTGGCTTTTCTGATGGCCGACGCGGAAATTCGCATCGCTGGCGCGAGAAGCCGGGCCAGGCAGGTGGAATTCGTCTGGCTGCTGGCACTGGCCGTCAAATCGGGCCGTTCGCTTCCTGACGAAATCGAATCTTATGCACAAGGAACCTGGGGACGACGACATCGACTATTAATGGATATGGCAGAACGATTACGAAACGGAGTGCCACTGACGGAACTGGCTGTTCCCCAGGGTTTGCTCTCAAGATCCGCTGCGATGCAGATTCACGCTGGCGTGGTCTCCTCGTCTCTGGAGTCTTCTCTGCATAATACGGCGCTTCGAGTCACACGAGAACTGACTTATGATGACGAATCGGGAAATGCGGGGGGAGCACTGATTTATCCGGCGGCCATGATTCCGATTGCGTGCCTGATCGTCGGCTTTCTGATGTATTACATCATTCCGAAGTTTAAAAAGATTTTCGATGACTTTGGAACCGAGCTTCCCCAGCCGACAATCTTGCTGATTCAATTATCGGATACCGTCGTCAATTTCTGGTATGTCTTCGGGCTGCCACTATTTTACATTCCGATTGTCCTCTTCATTTTTGTCTCGATGGCGCAATACTACGGATGGCGAGTCATGCTGCAATCGGTTTTAGGAGGCTGGTTTATTCGCTGGTATACGCCAGACGTCATGCGGGCGTTGTCGCAAAGTGTGGCTCAGAAAATCCCTCTGGATCATGCCTTGAATTCCATTGCAAAACATCCGGGTCCAATCAGGCTTCGCGACCGATTGGCGTGGGCGGTCGAATCACTTCAATCGGGGTCGCCGAGCTGGCAGACCTTGCAGACCGCTGGACTGCTGAGACACTCAGAAACCTTAGTCCTTGAAACAGCGGAACAGACCGGGAACCTCCCCTGGGCACTGGAAACATTGGCGACCAACATGGAACGCCGTTCGGCGTTTCGTGTCTCGGCAATCATGGAATTTGTGCGACCGATTCTGTTGATTGGAATGTCACTGATCGTTGGATTTATCGCGTTTGCCATGTTCCTTCCATTGGTCAAGTTACTGAATGATTTGAGTTGATCGATGTCGACTGCCGCAAGGGCGGGTCCGCATGAACATCAGGAAAGTACATAAAGAGATCATGAGATGTCAGTCAAATTTGCAACGTGGCGGTTTCACAATTATCGAAATGATTGGGACTTGCCTGTTGTTGGGAATTCTGTTTTCGATGACGATTCCGATGATATTGCTGGTCGCTCGGGAACGACGCTCAGCCGAACAACGGCAGTTTGCCTTGCAGCAGGCAGCCAATTTGCTCGAGGGGGCAACAAAGCGAAATTGGACCGATCTTGAGCCAGGGGAACTGAGCGTTCCAGATCCTGATCAGGATCTCAAGGCTGTCTTGCCCGGTCTGCAGCAGTCATTGGTCGTCAAACAACTAACGAGCGAAATCGAAACGCGACAGATCATCGCTTCGATTCGCTGGCAAAACCGTGCCGGTGAACTGGTAAGCCCGCTTCGCTTGTCTGCCTGGGTACATTCGACGAAAGAGGTGCCTTGATGGTCAATACGATTCGACGGGCTCCGGTCGGTATTCACAGTAGACGCGGCGTTTCGTTAATTGAAATGGTCGTCGTCATCAGCATGATGACGGTTGTGATCGGGCTGGTTGGTATGACGTTTCATCTATTGATGCGGTCTGAAAAACTCGTTTCCCAGTCTTTTGTGACCGAGCGGACAATATCCCACCTGGCGGTTCAGTTCCGTGACGACATTCATCAGTCCGAATCGGGAGTCTTAACCAGTGGATCTGAAAGTGATCAATCCGAATTGGCGTTGGGTAACGCGAGCGGAATTCAAATTCGGTATTTGATCACTGCTGACGGTCTGGTTCGTCTACTTGTCACCGATGGTCAAGTGACAGCACGAGAGGATTTTCGGTTGCCTGATTGCCGAGTTTCCTTCTCCACCGGCCCAGATGATGAATCTTCACTACGAAGACTTGTGATTGAACGACCGGGTGCTGTTCTCGTGAAAAAACATCAGGAATCCGTTCCACTTCGAGCGATGAAAATCGATGCTCATCTCAAAGGAAAAGGCCGTTTGGCCAGTTCAACGACGAACGTTGATAACAATTCGACGACCGAGAAAAGCTCGTTGGAGAACCCACAATGAAAAAACCGAACAATCCTATTCGACGAACATCAACACGCCGAGGAGCAGCCATGGTGTTTGCCCTCATGGCACTCTTAGTCGCTTCGATGATGATTGCGGCATTGCTGAGAACTACAGCCATGTCGCATCGCCAACTCAAGCGTGACGAGTTTCGACTTCAAGCCAGCCTGCTCGCCGACGCAGGTTGCGATCGAGCCTTGATCCTGCTGAAGGCGAAGCCCGACTTGACGACCGAAGAATGGACCGTCCCTGCGGAACAACTTTCTCCGGAACGAACCGCGTCAGTTCGACTTTCCGTGACAACCGACACGGCTCAACCAACGCGGCGGATGGTGTCGGCGATTGCCGAGTATCCGTCAGGGCATCCCGATCGTGTTCGCGTGACACATTCCAGACCCGTCCCGTGAAATCGAGAACTCAATTTCGAATTCCATCCACCACAATGACCACTTTTTCATCTCATAGGAAGCCGTTCACCATGTTCAACTTGCCCCCACACCATCGAGCAACCCGTCGATCCGGTTTTACCCTGATCGAACTTCTGGTCGTGATCGCGATCATCGCCGTCTTGATTGCGTTATTGCTTCCTGCCGTTCAGCAGGCTCGCGAGGCTGCGCGACGAACTCAATGCAAAAACAATATGATGCAGATCGGACTGGCTTTGAATAATTACATGATGGCTCATGAAGTGCTGCCTCCTGGAACTCAGAACGACACCGGTCCCATTCAGTCCAAAGAGGGAACTGGCTATCACATGAGCTGGATCACTCAGATTTTGCCGTATCTCGAACAGCAAAATGTCTACAACCACATCGATTTCAATAATTCCGTTTATGACCCAGCCAATGCTCCTGCCCGGCAGCAGAGGATCAATTCCTTTCTCTGTCCTTCTGACGGAAGCAATGGCGTCAGCCAAACGGCCGGCGCGACGAGTTATTATGGAATTCACAATGATTTTGAAACTCCGATCGATGTGAATCAGAACGGGGTCTTGTTTCTCAACAGTTCAATTCGTTACGAACAGATTACAGACGGGAGTTCGAACACGATTTACGTCGCGGAATCCCGCTTGAACACAGGTAGCGATCTCGGTTGGATGTCGGGAACAAGATCATCATTGCGAAATCTGGTCGTCGCGATCCCCAACAATCCGCCTGCTGCTGCTCAGTCCAGCGATGACGCGGCTGGCAGTTCAATGTCTGTCGCGCAGGCGGAGCCGACATTCCGGTTGCACGCCGCGTCCCTCAGCAATGTTAATAACAATAACTTGCGGCAGGAACTGGCCGACTTGGAAGCAGGTCGTGAATTCGTCGGTGGGGCAAGCAGCTTTCATGTTGGAGGTGGTCATTTTGTGATGGGAGACGGGGCGGTTCGATTTATCAGCCAGAATATTGATCCAAAGACGTTCCGAAACCTGGGGCACCGGGCCGACGGCGAGATGCTTAAGGATTTTTGATGGCGAGATTTTTGGCTTTCGTATCGCCCGACCCTCAAATCGCTTCGAGAATCCTCGAATGAGTCTCACTCCTAGCCGAAGTCACGCCGTTGCCCGATCAGGCTTCACCCTGATCGAAATGCTGGTTGTGATTGCAATCATTGCAATGTTGGCCGCGCTGTTACTTCCGTCCGTTCAGCAGGCTCGCGAAGCCGCCCGGCGGGCGCAATGTATGAATAATATGATGCAGATCGGGGTTGCCTTAAACAATTACATGATGGCTCACGAAGTTCTTCCACCGGGCACTTCTAATATTTCCGGGCCGATCCAGTCGAAAGACGGGGGAGGCTACCACATGGGGTGGATCTCACAGATTCTTCCCTATCTTGAAAAGCAGTATGTGTACGAGCACATTGATTTTACGAGGTCAATTTACGATCCGATCAATCTGCCAGCGCGACAATATCAAATCCACATGCTGATGTGCCCGTCAGCCTGGAACACTGGCGGTCTGTCTTATGCCTGGACTAACTACAGTGGAGTCCACAATGATTTTGAAACCCCGATCGATGTGAATCAGAATGGCGTTCTGTTTCTGAACAGCTCCATACGATATGAGCAGATTCGAGATGGAAGTTCGAATACGCTCTTTGTTGTCGAGAGTCGCATGGATCATGCACGCGACCTCGGTTGGATTTCAGGAACACGATCGTCATTACGCAACGTCGTTCGGGCAGTACAAAGCGGTCAGCAGAATTCTCGCGGTAGTACGAGGGGTGATTGGGAATTGCATCCGATCGGCAGGGATGGTATTGACGGTATTCCGCTGAAACAAGAATTGGCCGATCTCGAAGCGGGCCGTGAAACAGTCGGAGGGGTGGGAAGCCACCATACCGGAAATTTGTTCATCGTTTTAAAAGGCGATGGTGCCGTGCATGCAATGAGTCTCGGCATGGATCCAAAGACGCTTCGAAATATGGCACACCGCAGCGATGGCGAGCTGACACCGGAATTTTGAACTTTCTGAGAACCGATTGAAATGCATTTGGCGATCGTTACTGCCGGGGGGGCCGGCATGTTCTGCGGGTCGTGCATGCACGACAATACGTGGGCTCGGGCGCTTCATCAGGCGGGGGTCGAGGTTTCGCTGATTCCGCTTTATACACCGATCCGCGTCGACGAAGAGGATCAAACTTCGTCACCGATCTTTTTCGGCGGGATTAATGTCTATCTGAGCGACCACTTCAGATTCTGGAGACGTCTGCCGCGATTTCTGACACGATGGCTCGATTCACCCGCGATCATTCGTCGGGCGACGCGTGGTGCCGTTGGAAACGATGCCGCAGAATTGGGGAGCATGACCGCCTCCATGCTTTTGGGCGAGTCGGGACCGCATCAGCAGGCGGGTGACGAACTGGCAGAATTTGTAGCGAGTCTTAAACCAGACCTCGTTTGCTTCAGCAATTCGTTACTCAGCGGGTCTCTGCGTGCATTGCGAAAAAAGTACTTGGGACGCGTCTTTTGTGTCTTGCAAGGTGACGACGTGTTTCTGGATGGGCTGATCGATCCGTATCGGCAGAGGGTGATGTCGACCCTGAAGGAACGAGCGGCGGAATTTGATGGATATATTGTCCACAGCCAGTTCTATCGAAATTACATGTCCCAGTACCTGAGCCTCCGCCCAGAGAAATTCGTTGAATTACCTCTTTCCATCGATTGTTCGAAACATAACGGAAAGCCAAAGTCGGTTCTGGGGAACCCACCGACGGTTGGATACTTCGCACGAATTTGTCCGGAAAAAGGTTTAGACGCACTCGTTCAAGGTGTATTAAGATTAAAGAAGGAGATTCCGAATATCCGTTTGCGCGCGGGAGGATATCTCGGTTCTCAAAATCACGCCTATTTCGAAACCGTCCGCAAGATGGCGGAGCCACTGGGTGATGCGTTCGAATATATTGGCAGTCCGGCGACTCATGCCGAAAAGGTCGACTTTTTCAAATCGATCGATGTCTTCAGTGTTCCCGCAAGATTCCAGGAGCCTAAAGGGCTTTATGTTCTCGAAGCCTGGGCCAACGGTATTCCTGTCGTACTTCCTGATCATGCCGCGTTTCCCGAGCTGATTGCATCGACGGGTGGTGGATTGCTTTCAGAAACGGACACCGCTGAATCGTTGGCAGAGATGCTGCGGCAAATTCTGCAGGACTCGAATTTGCGTACGAAACTAGCCGCATCTGGCTACGAACATGTTCGCCAGAAACACGATTTTTCCCGTTTGGCAAAAGCAACGATAGAGAAGTTGGGAATTGCCGGCGAGGATTTTCGGAGGTGATCAAGAAGGCTTTCCAGCGGAATCGTTTCAATAGGCAGGGGCCAGGTGAGCCGGTCAGCGTAAGCGTCCAGGCGATACTCTTTCAACGCGCGAATGATTTCCCTATTTTGAACCCGTCATTCGACGCGCGTGAACTGGCTTTGCCGGCTTCGGCAGAATTGACCGGTTGGGCGATAGAAAAAGCGGAAATTTCGTTACGATCCGAATCTTCGGTACAGTTTGCCAAGTCACATGGCCGATACTTCCGCTAGGCGCAGATTGCTGCGCCCGTAGAGTCATCGTTGCGTCGGGAAGCGGAGAACGGGCTACTCGGAGCGAAGACGAGACTCGCGATCGTTCCGAGTTCACGGCGTTCATAGTCAGGGAACGACTGAT
>CAILLA010000143.1 GCA_903834925.1 uncultured Schlesneria sp. | reverse complement strand
CCGGTATCAACCGCGTTGCGATTCAAAACATTCTGGCCGAGATCGGCCCAGACATGTCGGTGTTTCCGGATGAACACCATTTGAGTTCTTGGGCTGGCATTTGTCCGGGAAACGAAGAATCGGCAGGCAAGAGGCTACGAAGCAGCACACGCCACGGTAATCGGTGGCTTCGTCGGATTCTCAGTGAAGCGGCCTGGGCTGCCACTCACGCCAAGGACAGCTATTTTTCGGCTCAATATCGCCGAATCGCTGCTCGTCGTGGCAAATGTCGAGCATTACTCGCAGTCGCCCATTCGCTGCTAATTGTGTTTTATAAAATCCTGAAACATCACAAGGAGTATCAAGATCTCGGCTCGGACTACTTCGACCGTCACGGATCCGAACGCCTCCAACGCTATCTCATCAATCGCTTGGAAGCCCTTGGCAACGAAGTAATTTTGCGACCACGAACACCTGATCAACCTGCTTAGGTGTGAATCCAACAAACTCAATCCATCGACCTTGCCCTAGGGCAAGGATAAGAATCCGTGCGCGCCGAATGCTTCGCGTTCTTCAAAATTTTCGGAGCAGTGGCACAGGACTTGGATTTTGTTGGCGATCTGGGATTTGGTTTTGTGCCACTGCTTCGGAGTCTTCGGAGACGCAGTGTCTTCGCGGTTTTCGATGTACTCGAAGAGCACTGCTTGACCGAAGACGGCCAAGCAGTGGCACAGGACTTGGGCGACGTCCCAAATGCGGAAACCTTTCTTGATCATCATCTGACAGGGTCAAGTTCTTCCCTTTCCGAGAGTTCTCGCGTAGAGTTGTCTGGTGACTTTGTGACGTGTTTCCTTTCGATGGATCGAATGAACGGCGTTTTGAAGGGTGTCGTTGACCATGTCATACTGACGCTCTTGGGAGAAATGTGATGTTGCAACGTGTTTCGATCGTCTTGATCGTGTCATGTTCGTTGCTTGGTGCGGCAACGGTTGCCCGAGGTGAATCGAAAGATCCCAAGATCAAACTTGCGGCACAACGGGGACTCGACTGGCTTGTCGGTGAGCAGCATCGCAGCGGCTACTGGGAAGCGAATCAGGGCCAGTACCGTGTGGCCATGACGGCTCTGTCGGCCAACGCCATGCTTTGCGAAGGATCGACTACGACGCGCGGTCGGCTCGCGAAACCAATATCGAAGGCGGTCGACTATTTGATCGATACCGCTCAGCCCAGCGGCTTGATCGGTTACAAGCACGATTATCATTACACGTATGGGCATGGTTTTTCGATGCTGTTTCTGTCTCAGGTCTATGGTGAGGAAGAAAACGCTCAGCGACGCGAGAAGCTGAAGGAAATCTTGACGAAGGCGGTGCAGTTCTGCGGTGAAGCTCAGACCCCCGATGGTGGATGGGGCTATGTCTCGGCCAAGGACGGAAATAATTTTGACGAAGGCTCGACCTGTGTGACTCAAGTTCAGGGACTTCGCGCTTGCCGAAATGCCGGGATTCCCGTCCCCAAAGAACTGATTGACAAAGCGGTCGAATATATTCGGAAATGCATGTCGCCGGACGGCGGAATTCAATATAGCTTGAGAAATGCTGGAGGTTCGCGTCCGCCGATCACGGCTGCGGCGATCGCCTGTCTGTTCAATTCGGGTGACTATGAAAACGACACTGCGAAAAAGCTGTTGAAATATTGCGAAAAGAATATTGAAAGCAACAACGGGCAGGCCCAGATGTTTGGTCACTGGCATTACACGCATTACTATTACTCTCAAGTGCAATACCGACTTGGGGACGAGAAGTGGTCGAAATACTTCGCTCCGATTTCCAAGCAGATCCTCGCACAACAGTCTGCGAACGGATCGTGGAAAGAAGGTCATGTCGGACCGGTTTATGTCACCGCCATCAATGCGACCGTTCTGCAACTTGACAATGGATATTTGCCGATTTACCAGCGGTAAGAGATAGAGAAAGATTTTCCCATGAGCGAATCCAGTCCCGATAACAGCAGCGTTCCCCCAGTAGAACGGGTGCGGCAGGAAGTCGACCGCTGGCTGGAAGTCGTGCGGTCAACCGGTGAGCGGACACTGGAATCACTTGGATTGACCGGGGCCAATCGTCAGGCGAACCCTCCCGTTGATGTTATCGAGTTTCCCGAAGAAATTTGGGTGCAGATCGAGCTTCCGGGGGTGTCAGCCGAATCGGTCGAATTGAGCCTCGTCGGGAACATGTTAACCCTCACGGGATCGCGACCAAGCATTCATTTTTCCAGCGACGCAAGAGTCCATCTGCGAGAACGAGGGGTTGGTAATTTTCAACGCTCGATCCCGCTTCCTGCAGCGGTCAATAACGATGCCATCCGCGCCGAAACACGAGACGGCCTTTTGACTGTGACTCTTCGCAAAGCCACGCTCACCGCCGGTCGTTCGATCCCAATTTCACGTGGCGGTGGAACGACATCAACGCAGCCGATAGACTGAACTCCGATTTCATTTAAAAATTAGATTCAATTCCCAGGCACGTATCTCGATTCTAGAGGCCCGTTGGCTTGGTTCGTTGTTTGATTGTGCTGTCGGACTTGAACGTCTCAAAGCTCCCGTCAGGGTTGGAACGGTAATTCATGGCGATCGTATTCCGCTGTGACAAGTGCGATGCACGCTATCGAGTTGATCTCGTTAAAGCGGGATGTCGCGCGACGTGTCGTCGCTGCGGAGGCGATATCGTTGTTCCCGATCCAATGCCGAGAGATCAGGTTCTGGACATTCCCTCGCTTCAAGATCGACGGCAGCCGTCGATTGCGTTGCCCCCCCCCGACCCGGCAAGAACGCGATTAATTTCCGAACATATCGAAGAGCACATTGGCCCAATCGATTTTGTCTTTCACGAACGCGTCTCGGAGTATGTCCATATTGACGTTCATCGAGTTCCCCCGCAGAAACATCGACCCTTTTACACACTTGTCACAAGCGGGATGTCAGAGCAGGCGATGAACGTTCCTGATGGAGCGGAGTCGTTACGCAGAACGGAACTAATGCTCTGTCTGCCACCGAACTGGCGGTTGAGCATGGAAGACTTTCGAGATGAACGCAATTACTGGCCGATTCGATTGTTGAAGGTGCTGGCTCGATTGCCGCACGAGTTTCGGACGTGGCTGGGTCTCAGCCATTCCGTGCCAAACGGCGAGCCGCCTCGGCACTACGCACCCAACACCAAATTCTGCTGCTCGGTCGTTGTACCGCCACTGACGTGTTCTGATCCGTTTCGGACACTCACCATCAATGACGAACAAATCATCCACTTTTATGCGGTACTGCCACTTTACCGCGAAGAAATGGACTGCAAATTGCGCGAGGGGATGAGCGTTCTTATCGACCGTCTAGATCAATGCCGGGTCACAGAACTCGTGAACATCCACCGAAAAAATTCCTGCCGAACCGGCTGGTTCGGCAGGTGAACTTTTTCAAGGTAAAGCGGGAACGCCAAACTATTTGACGCGGACCAGCTTCATAATCCGGCCGGAGACGTTCCAGTCCTGGACGTACAGATTGCCGTCCTTGTCCCAGTACGAGCCATGTGTGCCGCTGAAGATCCCTTCGATCCACTGGTCTTGAGGAATATTATAATTCACTCGTTTGGAAGGATCTGGATTGTGGCCGAGAACAGCCATGATCGTGTTATTCTTGTCCAGGATGACAAGCCGCCCGTGAAGATCGGGAACGGAAACGTAATCTCCTTGAACCGATGCGGAGGTTGGCATACCCAGGCCGGTGATAACTTCTCCGATGAACTCGCCATCGAGACTGTAATGCAGCAGTCGACCTTTTGGCTCGTGGTTTCGGTCACAAATCAGCAGGCGAGGTGGTTCATACCGAGTATCCAGCGTCATGCCGTGGGCCGTGTTGAACTGCTTAAGATCATTCCCTTTGGTGCCAAAGTGCATCAGGTATTTGCCCGTCTTGTCGAATTTGAAGATGTGGTTACTGGCGTAGCCGTCTGACAGGAAGATGTCGCCATTAGGTGCAACGGTGATTGCGGTCGGGCTGAACTGTTTCAGATCGAGTCCCGACTCCTTTGGAAACGGAAGCTTTAACGCGACGGCACCAGTTTCCGCATTGAACTTGATCCCTTCAGCGTTTGCGTTTCGGGCACCGTAAATGTACTCGCCGTCTTCTTCGACACGAATTTTCATGTCGTGGAGTCTGGTGTAATCACCCTCAAGGAAACGGCGAATCACCTTGCCATCGGGCGAGAAGACAAAGACACCCTGGTCGGCACTGGTATAGATATTTCCCGCTTTGTCGACGACCACGCCGCCGTGGGTTGGACCGATGGAAGACTTTCCTTCGGGGCTGAGACCCCAACCGGGGACCGTGTCAAAGGTCATGATCCCGCTTCCCATGCGGACGGGTTGCGCTTTTTCGGCTGCGAATATGGCTTGCGAAACCCCGAACATGACAGCAGCGCAAATAAGTAATCTCTTCACAATCAAAACTCCCAATTTTTAAAAGTGCGTACAACGATGACTGCAAGCCACGATCAACAGGCCATCAAAACGGATTACGCCCGAGTCGCGAAGACGCGGAGAAAAGTACAGACAGCGCTGAATGTGGTGACGATCGAAAGCCCGATTCCACGGGGCGAAACGATTCTCTTCGATTACGCATCGCAATTCAATAATGCGTTGGGGTCAGTCAGCTGAATTGATTGAGTCGAATCAGATGGTTGATGTCGACTGATTTCACGAGTTCATCGAGCGACCGGTTTCGATCGACGAATATTTGAGATCTGGAGCTCGACTCACTCGCCTCGATAATTGTCACCACAAGAAATCACGGGAAATTGAATCCTCGACTTCGATACACGGAGAAATTCGATAGACGAGGTCGATCAAACCACGTTCTTCGGTCCAGCGAACGAAAGGCTCGATGTGAGCGAGTCGATGCCCTCCCTGGTCGAATGCGGACTTCATGGCGTCAACGTCACGATCAATGACTCTGGTGTTGTAGAAATCGTTGTCAGTGACTTTCAGAATGTTCCGTATTTCGGATTCGGGGACGATTCCATTCCCAATGAACTCGACATGTCGAATCTTGTAGCGAATCCCTTCATTAATCTCGTAGCGGGTTCCGACTTTCGATTGCCCCGTTGGCTTCGTCGATTCAGGTTGAATGTCGACATCAAAATAGCCGAGTCGATGGTAATACCGCTTCAATTGTTCGGTGACGTTTTCGGGTTGTTGAGGATCAGAGTTTGCTAAAACAAGCATCACAATCTGAGTTTTTGAAATGAGTTTTTTATTGACGTTCGCAATCTCAGGCCCGAACGGAACACTCACTCCATCTTTATTGACCTTAATCATCGCTGGCCCGAATGGAATGCTTACTCCATATTTGACACCCGAGACTTGAGCCTTGGGTCCCTCGTTGACGGAAAAAACCACTTCCCGGTCGTTACGGTCGTTCCCTTTTTCAAGTTCGACCGTGGCAAATGCAAAACCTTTCTCGTGATAGTACTCTTCGATCCGCCTCGCACATTCACGGTTAGAGGAAACATCGAAGGGACTACCCGGCTTAAGCTGCGTCATCGCATCGAAGACCTTTTGCTTCACCTTCTTCAAGCCTTTGTATTCGACACGCCGAACGATCGGGCGTTCCAGCACGTGAAAAGTCAGAGCAACGCCTTCGTCAGTTCGGTGAAGTGCCGGTTCAACTGCCGCAAACCAGCGCGTCCTCACGAGGGCATCGACGTCGTCCTTGATCTGCTTTTGAGTCACTTGTCGACCGGGACGTATCTTGATGTGTTTGGAAATCTCGGAACTCGGGATCGCTGAATTTCCCTCAATAATGACTTCAACAAGGTTCGCTATAATGACTTCAACAAGGTTCGCTTGTTCGAGCACGTTTGGCTCGTCGGCGGTAACAGTTTCTGCTGCCGGACTTTGGGGTGTCTCATCAAGAATTTTCTCAGGTTGAGCAACCACAACGGAATCAACCACTTTCGAAGTTTCAGGTATTGAGCCGGAACGCGAACTCAATACCATCGACACCAAAATCAGCATGCCGACAACAGAAGCCAATCCACTGAAACCGGTTCGAGTCCACTGAGGCTCAGTTGCCGCGGATTCACCGGCTAGACGGAGAATCCGCTGCCTGAACTCAGACGGACCACGTCCAAATGCGGAGATAGAAATCGGTACCGCCAGCAGCGGTTGTCGTGACACCGCACAAGCCTCTGCAAGACCAATTAACGCTCGACAATAATCCAGCGGACGCCAGCCAGTCGAAATGACAAGATCATCACAGGCATGCTCTCGTTCAATGCTGATCCTGCGGCTGACGTACCAGACTGCCGGATGAAAGAACAGCAGTGCCTCAACGACCCGCTGAGCCAGATTCACGAGCAAATCCCAACGTCGAATATGAGCCAGTTCATGGGCCAGCAGGGCTTCCAATTGTTCAACGTTAATGCCGGTCAAAAGACAGGGAGGGAGCAGAATTATCGGTCGTAAAACGCCAAACACCACGGGAGAGGCGACCTGTTGGCAGGATGCCACGACCGGAATGACACTCATCGCCCACCGTTTGCAAAGTCGTTCGACAAAATGTTGGAGTCGGTCATTCGCGATTTCGATCGAATTGGCTGTCAAATTCCTTCCGACCGAATATCCAACCAACACGCGACATAAGAGGGCCAAGCTGACCATCAGATACACGGTCATCACGTACGGAGACACACGCTCGATCAATTGATTGCCGTCGATCGCCTCCGTCCAACTTCGGATGGTAGCTCGTTCTGGAATTGGTTCGAATTGTGGTTGAGCGCGTTGAGTTTCGCTTCGATCAGGATTCGGTAGCGGTAAGGACTTCATTTCATCGGACGAAATTTGATTCTGGCTGCTTGATGGTTCAAATAAGCTTTCGAACGGAGTGATGCTTACCGAGTTTTCTGCAGACACGACCGAGAATGTGATTGGGGGGCAAATCGCAAGTAACGCCATCGTGACCAGACCTGCGATGTAACGGGTACTCGCCTCCTTTTTTCGCAGCCCCAGATTGACGAAATAATACACCACTGCAATCACGCTTCCCTGCCAACCAAAATGACCAAGAGCTTTTGTCAGACGGACGCAAAATGGGTGGCCGAAATCGACCAGACTTAATCCGAATGAACTTAAATCGATGGCGAATGTCATTTCTGCTGCTCCTTCGTTTTCTGGTCCAGAATCTGCCGCAGTTCATTCAATTCCTCGGAGTCCAGTTCCGTTGATTCAAACAGACTGAGCATCACTGCTTTGGCCGATCCGTCGAACACTCGCTGTACCACGTCACCCAGCATTCCTTCGGTTACTGCTTCGCGAGTCACTTTCGGAACAAACAAGCAGGATTTTCCCTGCATTGACCGCGTCAGATATTTTTTGCCAACCATCACGTTCAACGTGGTGATCACGGAGGTGTGTGCCAGTTCTCGGCCTGCCTTGGACAATGATTCACGAATCTCACGCACCGACATCGGCGAACAATCCCACAGGCACTTCAGGATCTGCAATTCGAGATCTGTGGGATGAATGGATTTCGGTCTCGCCATTTTGGCCTGCTCGAAGGGCAATGATCTTCTATTTCGATAGAAGATAGCGACCAATAGTAACCACCGCAAGAGATCTTCTATTTAACTAGAAGAGCGTTGTCGACGATCCGCGATCCCGGATTGTTCGTTAGCCCGACGCGGAAGCGAGGGTCTTGTTTAGTTCTCGCTCGCGCATTTCGATTTTGTCGCGAAATCAAGAATTCAACGCATAGGCGCAAACAAGACAAAAAAACACTAATCATTAGGTTTTTTTGAGTTTGAAACTGGGCTCAGCAAGTCAAATTTCGGGATTTCTTCCCAAGTCGCCTTCTCGCTCCGCCGAGAAGAAAGCCGAAGAGCCTTTTAACTTATGATCCATCGGAGCTCTCCAATGCCAGTCGAGGTTTGCTGCAATTGGGCTATCGTCTCGGCGGAGCGAAACGGCGACTTTTGCCTAAGGCAAAGCCTCTTCGCCTAGGCGCCTTAGCGTTAAATTCTAATTGAAGACTATCGCAGGACCGGCAGTAGCGCGCCGACCCCTTTGACTTCGCGAGTTGGCTCTTCGTCGATGTACTCGTAGTAAACATTTCGCTGGCGGGGAATATAGCCAGCTTCGCGGATCAATCGCTTGATCGTGTCGAGTGTCAGGTGATGAACGGTCCCTGCTTCAGCCACGACATTTTCTTCGATCATCAGCGAACCCATATCGTTCGCTCCGAAATGGAGCGCGAGTCCGCCGATTTTTTCCCCTTGAGTCACCCACGATGACTGAATGTTGGGGAAATTATCCAAATACAACCTTGAGACAGCTTGCGTTTTGAGATACTCGAACGACCCGACGGGAGCGATGTGAGCCATGTCGGTGTTATCAGGTTGGAACGTCCAGCAGATATAGGCCGTAAAACCTCCTGTTTCGTCCTGAAGCTGACGAAGCCGTTCAAGATGTTCAATCCGTTCAGCCAGCGTTTCGATATGTCCAAACATCATGGTAGCCGAGCCTTTGCCGCCCAGCTGATGCCATTCACGACAGACATCTAACCATTCGTCCGACATGCATTTGCCGCGAGTCATTTCTTTACGCACTCGATCGACAAGGATTTCGCCGCCACCTCCGGGCAGACTTCCCAATCCGGCAGCCTTCAATCGCTCGAGTACCGTTCGAACAGGAAGCTTTGTCAGCTTGTGCAATGCGTGTATCTCGGGTGGTGAGAAGCAGTGGAGATTGACTTGCGGAAATCGCTCCTTCAACGATCGAAGCAGGTCTTCGTACCATTCCAGCGGCAAATCGGGATTCATCCCACCCTGCATCAGGATCTGATCACCGCCAAGTTCGACCGTCTCTTCAACCTTTTTGAAGATCGTTTCCTTGTCGAGTACGTACCCTTCGGGGCTTTTCGGTCGACGGAAGAACGCACAAAAATCACAAACGGCCGAACAGACATTCGTGTAGTTGATATTGCGATCGATGTTGAACGTACGGTATGGCTCGGGATGCAGTCGCTTTGAGACCGCATCCGCTGCCTGACCAATCGCTACGAGATCGTGCGATTCAAGAATCTGCAAACCTTCGGCAGGAGTCAGTCGTCCTCCGGAAACCGCTTTCTCAAGTAATCGATTCACTGCTGTAGACACGTCAATTCCCTCATTGCAATTTCAAAGACCGTCATGCAACCGGCCGAAACGCCATTTCCACGCCCTTCGGGGCAAGATCCAGCCCCGCCGCCAGCTCATAAAACATTTTCAAACCACTTCGCTCGGCGTTTCCGAGATAAAACTGAAGATTCCGGGATAAGTAGCTGATCGTCGTCGGATACGACAGTCCGAGCAATGGTGCTTCTCGTCGAGCAATTTCATCCAGCCTGGAAACGCCAAGATCCCGCGACCGGCATAACGCTCTGGTTACCGTGTCGAGATCCCCTTCCGGTCGTCTGGCACTGACATTTGCCACCCACATCGCGAAGACAAACGGCAGGCCGGTCCAGTTGTGCCACTCTTCACCCAAATCCAGCGTAGCGAGAAATCGTTCTTTTGGCGGCAGAATCGCTCTGTCACCGATCAGCAAAACGGCATCCGCCGTCGTATCTTCGGTGCGATGATTGAGTGGCAACGGTTCCAAAGCGGGAAAAACACCGTGTCGTTCCGCCAGCAAAATTCGAGCGAGTGTCGCACTGGTGCGAGAACCTTCGTCCAATGCTAGCGTGCGTATTTCGCCCCAAGGGACTCTGGTGTATAGCTTTACGCTTAGGACGGGGCCGTGAGCTGCGACACAGGCGTTGGAAATGATCTCGTAATCATCGCCACGGAAGTATTCGATACTCGGAACCAGCGCGACGTCCAGCCGCCCAGAGACCAGGTGATCCGCCAATCGGCTGGGAAAATCGAGGTGAATTTCGGTGTTGGGGAGTAGTTCTGCCAGCCCTTCCACCAGTGGTTTTGAGTTCAAATAGCTGACCGCGCCGATTCGTAAGACCGTTTCCGACATCTTCGTTCCGTGAATTCGTCCGACCGGCAGAGCCCCCCTTTCAGAGGGGTAGGCTCGTTCTGGCAAAGTTGGTGTGCGAGTTTTCATGATTCCGTCGTATTGGTAATCCCTCAATTCGGCGATTAGGATGCGTCATCCCGTCGCGGCTGACAAGGAAAGAACCGTTTTGCAAAGCCGGATTTAACGGGTGACATGGAAAACGACAAGTTCGGAAAGCTTTTTATGACCTCGGCTTTACAAATTGGCATCATTGGACTGGGCAATGTCGGCACTGGCGTTGCAAAAATTTTGACACAACATCCGGAACGAATCCGGCAGCGAGCCGGTCGATCGATCGAAATTCGACGTGCGGTCGTGCGGGATCTTAAAAAGACACGCGACATCACGCTGGGCCAGGGAGTCCTGACCGACGATCTTCAGTCGGTGATTCGCGACCCCAATATTCAGGTCGCCGTCGAATTGATGGGTGGCATTCATCCCGCCCTCGAGGTTGTCCTGCAATTACTGGAAGCGGGAAAAGACGTCGTCACTGCCAATAAGGCTTTGTTATGCGAGCATGGTGACGAAATTTTTGCCGCAGCCCGTCGATATGG
The DNA here is from genome assembly GCA_903834925.1 of uncultured Schlesneria sp. Taxonomy (GTDB): domain Bacteria; phylum Planctomycetota; class Planctomycetia; order Planctomycetales; family Planctomycetaceae; genus Schlesneria. The sequence continues at coordinate 26,418 of CAILLA010000143.1, read as the reverse complement.
ACGAACCGTCTGTTTCGAGGCGGCGGTCGCGGGAGGCATTCCCATCATCGCTGCTGTCGGTCAGTCGATGGCCGCCAATCAGATTGTAGGGATCCAGGCAATTCTAAATGGAACAACAAACTATATTCTGACCGAGATGCTGCTTCGTGGGCAGTCTTACGGCGACGCTTTGCGTGATGCTCAGAAACTCGGTTATGCCGAAGCCGATCCGACTCTTGATGTCAACGGAACCGATGCAGCCCAAAAACTGGGAATTCTCGCTCAGCTTTCGTTTGGAACGAAAGTCACTGCGTCGGAGTTTCATGTCACGGGAATCGACAAACTGGAACAGGTCGACATCAAGCATGCGACGGAACTCGGTTACGTCATCAAGCTGTTAGCCAGCGTGAAACTGATTGACGGTAAACTCGAAATGAGCGTCCGACCAACTTTGATCCGTAACGATCGTCCCCTGGCACAGATCCATGGTCCTTTCAACGCAATTCTGCTTGACGGTGACGTTGTGGGAAGTGTCTGGTATTCCGGTCGAGGTGCTGGTCAGTTACCAACCGCCTCGGCCGTGACCGCAGATATCATCGACCTGGCAATCGGACGTGCTCAATTGACGTTTGCACAACTCGATCTGTGGCGAACGACGCCGGAATTCCCGTTGATCAATGCCCGCGAAGCATCAAGTCGATATTTCCTGAGGCTATCGGTCGAAGACAGGCCAAACGTGATGGCCGAAGTGACAGGCATTCTGGGTCGTCATGGAATCAGCCTGGCGACAGTCATCCAGCCGGAAGCCCCGGAAGTCGAAGCCAATTCCACAGCCGTCCCGATTGTTCCACTGATTATCATGACGCATCGAACAACGGCGGGAAGTCTCGCTGCAGCCGAACGGGATCTGGACAGGTTGGTTTCGGTTCGTTCTCCAAGAATGGTGTTGGCAGTCGCAAATTGATTTTCGAGCAATTTTCACCGGATGAGAATTTGGTGATACAATCCACCGCCAAGTCACTGGCAACAATCGGCAAGCGTCACGGTCAAAGTTTGTGGAGTTCCAAAGCCAAAATGTGCATTCATTTCTCCGAGCTGAACAACACCGTAAAGCATTGCCCAGAATTAAGTGTCGGTCTTTGTGCCACTGCATCGGAGTCTTCGGAGACGCAGTGTCTTGATGATTGTGGACCCAATCGAAGAGCACTGCTTGACCGAAGACGGTCAAGCAGTGGCACAGGACTTTTGACAGTCATGCGATCGATCAGTTTTTTATTCATCATTAGTATGGCCCTCGCATCAAAGGTGATGGCGGCTGATGGTGTGATTGAAGCCCTCGAAGAGACTGCGTTTAAGCAGGCTGCTGCACTGGCGGACCCAAGTGTCGTCCGAATTGAGACGGTCGGGGGGCTGGAACAGGTCGATGATGTCTTGCTGGGAAACGGGCCGACATCGGGCCTCGTCGTCTCAGCAGACGGTTTTATTATCTCGAGTTCATTCAATTTCGTCGGGAAACCAACATCGATTCTGGTCACTCTTCCCGACGGACGCCGATTGGCAGCAAAACAGGTGGCCAATGATCGATTGCGGCTGCTCACGCTTTTGCACGTCGATGTGGATGGATTAACTCCCGCAAAGCCGGTTCCAAAGAACGAGGTTAAAGTCGGCCAGTGGGCATTGGCGCTTGGTAGAACCCTCGATAATTCAACACCCAGCCTCAGCGTTGGAATCGTCAGTGCCCTGAATCGTGTCTGGGGGAAAGCCATTCAGACCGATGCGAAAACGTCTCCGGTCAACTACGGGGGTGCCTTGATCGATATCGAAGGTCGAGTGCTCGGCGTTATCGCACCTCTTTCCCCGATGGGAGGTGGCGACATGGCGGGTGTCGAGTGGTACGACGGAGGGATTGGGTTCGCGATTCCTTTGGAAGATATCTATGCCACGCTGGATCGACTAAAACAGGGAACCGATTTGCTTCCGGGTCTGATGGGGATCACGTTTGCTGGAGGCCAACAGTTGAACGTTCCGGCGATCGTCGATCGAGTTCGGTACAATTCGCCTGCTCAGCAAGCAGGACTCAAAACGAATGATCGGATCATCGAAGCTGACGGTGAAAAAATCGTTCGTGTCGCACAACTGAAACATATCGCTGGTCGGAAATACGCAGGCGACTCGATCAAGCTCGTCGTCTCGCGAGGAGATTCTTCTGTTCCGATCGACGTCGCGCTGGTAGGGGAACTCGTCCCCTACGAAATTCCATTTCTCGGGATTCTGCCCCAGCGCACAGTGGTTTCGCCGGATTCCGCCGAAACAGGAACTTCAATACGACTCGTCTTTGCGAATAGTCCAGCCGAGGTTACAGGGCTGTCACGCGGCGATCGAATCGTGAAATACAACGATGTCGAATTGAAAGAATCGCGAATGCTTAGCGATCTCGTCGGACGGAGTCGACCTGGGGATCGAGCCAAAGTCACATACGTTCGCGACGGCCAGGAAACGTCTGCCGAAGTCACGCTCGGTTCGCTGCCGGAACAGATCGTCGACGAACTATCCGCGGAGTTGATCGAGCCCGCAATTCCAAAAGAGCCTGCCGACAAAGATCAAACCGACGAAAAGGCTGACAAAAAATCGGATGACAAAGTCAAAACCGGACGATTCACCGCCACGCTGGAAGGTAGCGACCACGACTATTGGGCCTATGTTCCTGAAACATATACCGACACGCACACGTACGGTCTGGTCGTTTGGATTCATCCTAACGGAGACGGCATGGAAGCGGCGGTGCTCAAGCAATGGAAGTCGATTTGTGACCGGCGCGGGCTGATTCTTGTCGCACCCAAGGCCGATAAACCAAGTGGCTGGCAACCGGGTGAAGCGGAATTTATCAGGCAATTGATTGGCCACATTCGTGGAAAATACACGATCGACGCCAATCGGATTGTGCTCCATTCCTACGGAACAGGAGCCGGAATCGCCTGCCTGGTCAGCACAAAACACCGTGACCTTGTTCGAGGTCTCGTGATTGCTGGCGCACCGTTCCTAACCAGACCAAGCGATAACGACCCGGAATTCCGTCAGCAGTTCTTTTTCGTCTGCGGTGACGGCGACAAAATCCTGTCCAAAATGAACACCTCAGTCGACGCCCTGCGTAAACTCAAATTTCCCGTCTCATTCACGACAATCAAGGGATTCGGAGCAAAATATCCCGAAGAAATCGTAATCGAAGAAATTGGACGTTGGGTCGACTCCCTTGATCGGATATAGTAAAGGCATGAGTTTCGATCCGCTACACATCAGTGCCGTCAACCGACGCCAGTTCCTGGGCCGAAGCGCTCAGCGTGCGGCCGGAGTTGCTGCTGGCGTCGTCGGTCTTTCGGTAGCCACGTCGGTCGTCGCATCGGGACGTTCGGCAAACGACCGACTGAGCATCGGTGTCATTGGAGTCCGAAACCAAGGGAAGCTGCTGACCGCAGAACTCGCAAAACTAGGTGATGTCGAGATTCGCACGCTTTGTGATGTCGACGAATCTCAATTTGCCCCAGCGATTCATGCCGCGACTGAAGCGGGACAAAAAGTCCCGTCAGTCGAAAAAGATTTCCGTAGGCTGCTAGATGATCCTTCGGTTGACGCCATTGTCATTGCGACACCGGACCACTGGCACGCGGTGATGACCACCCTGGCCTGCCAGGCTGGCAAAGACGTTTACGTCGAAAGCCCGGCAACTCACTTCCCTGCGGAAGGTGCCGACATGTTGTCTGCCGCACACCGCTCAAACCGGATCGTGCAGGTCGGGTTGCAGCAACGAAGCGGAACGCATTTTATTTCTGCCATCGACTTTTTGCGTAGCGGCAAGCTCGGTCAGGTCAATCTGGCCAAGGCCTGGATGGTTCACCGCCGTAAGTCGATCGGACACAAAGTCGATTGCGATGCTCCGTCAAACGTCGACTACGCACAATGGCTCGGTGCATCTCCGACTCGTCCCTTTAATCCGAATCGATTCCACTTTAACTGGCGCTGGTTCTGGGATTACGGCGGCGGTGAATTGGCACATTGGGGCGTTCACATGCTGGACGTTGCACGCTGGGGGCTAGCGGTTAATCTTCCGTCACGCATTTCGGCTGTCGGTGGAAAATACAGCTTTAACGACGACCAGGAAACGCCAGACACATTGGCCGTTCAATATGCGTTCCAGGACAAATCGATCCTATGGGAACACCGACTCTGGTCGTCGCATGGCGTCGAAGGCCGAAGTTCTGGAGTTTCTTTCCACGGCGAACGGGGCACGCTTGTTGTCGATCGCGGTGGCTGGAAGGTCTACGACCATTCCGAAAACGTGACGGCAGACGCATCAGACTTGCTGGGTACTCATCTGAGAAATTTCGTCGATTGCGTAAAGAATCGCCAATCACCAGCCGCCGACCTGCAAACAGGCCTCGCGGCCAGCACGCTGTGTCACCTCGGTAACATCGCGTACCGGCTGAAACGCGAAGTGAAGTTCGACACCAGTCGGCTGAACTTCGGCGAAGACATGGCCGCCAATCAATTCCTCGCAGGTCCGACATTGACTGCGACGTAACACTTGCGCGTGATAGCTCCCTCTCCGACGCAATTATTTCATTGGAATGGCGAGGCCGTACTCAACCTCTTGTACGGAGATAGCGTTACGCCATACGGTCAAAAGTTCGATAGTAACCTGGGTGCCACGGTTTTGGGGTTCTTCAGGTTTGAAAATTGACTCATTGAGTCAAGTTCCAGGATTTCTGCAAAAGAAGCCTTCTCGCTCTGCCGAGAAGAAAGCCGAATTGCCAATTACCTTGTGATCCATCGGGGCTTTCAAGTGCCAGTCGAGGTTTGCTGCAATTCGGCTATCGTCTCGTCTCGGCGAGACGGCTACTTTTGTCTGAGGCAAAGCCTCGCTGGAGTCTTCGACAAGGCAGTGTCTTCATGGTTCGATAACTGCACGGAAGAGCACGGCCTTACCGAAGACGGTAAAACCGTGGCACCCATAATCGTGGCTTTCTGTTACGTTCTCGACGCTACTTTACTTCGCCACAATCCTCGATTACGACTTTCTTCGAGGTTTTGCCTGACGGCGAAGACCCGACGGCTTCCACGGCCTTAACGACATCCATCCCACTCGTCACCTTGCCGAACACCACGTGCTTGCCATCAAGCCAGGATGTGACGACGGTGGTGATGAAGAACTGTGAACCGTTGGTACCTGGCCCAGCGTTCGCCATGCTGAGTAGCCCCGGTTCGGTGTGCTTCAATTTGAAGTTTTCATCTTCAAATTTATTGCCATAAATTGATTTTCCGCCGGTCCCGTTGTGGTTGGTGAAGTCACCACCCTGGAGCATAAATTGGGGAATCACCCGGTGGAACGACGATCCCTTGTAGCCGAAACCTTTTTCGTTGGTACAGAGTGCCCGAAAGTTTTCGGCCGTCTTTGGTACGACGTCTTTAAACAATTCAAATTCAATCCGACCGGCAGGTGTTCCGCCGATGCTGATCTCGAAATAGACTTTTGGATTTGGTTCTGACATTTGATGATCCTTTTCATCTGTGGCGATAAGTCATTAACTGAAAAAAGGGGCTTCGATAAAACCGAAGCCCCCGTATTATCCTGCTGTGGAATGGAAATCGACAGGATTCAAACAAGTCGCTGTTCGCGATCCTACTTCTCATCGCCCTTCAATTCGCCGCAATCTTCGACGACGACTTTCGCCGCAGTTCGACCCGACTGGGAACCGACCTTTTCAATGGCCTTAACAACATCCATCCCCTCGACAACCTTTCCGAAGACAACGTGCTTGCCGTCGAGCCACTCGGTTTTCGCAGTGCAAAGGAAGAACTGAGATCCGTTGGTGTTGGGGCCGGCGTTCGCCATGCTCAGGATGCCCGCACCCTCGTGCTTCAATTTGAAGTTTTCGTCTTTGAACTTTTCACCATAGATCGATTTGCCACCTGTTCCATCACCGTTGGTGAAATCACCACCCTGGCACATAAAGCCCGGAATGACGCGGTGGAATGACGATCCTTTGAAACCGAGTCCTTTTTTCTCACCGGTACAAAGTACGCGGAAGTTTTCGGCCGTCTTGGGAACGACGTCTGATCTCAAAACCATCACAATTCGACCGGCAGCCTTACCGCCAATAGTGATGTCGAAAAAGACTTTCGGCAGTTCCTTTTCATTTTGGGCAAAAACTGATGAACCGAGCGTCGTCGCGGCAACTGACGCGGCTAGAACTTGGCGACGTGTCAACATAGCTGATCTTCCTCCAAAAATAAAAAAATCGCGTCGGTATCCATCGCCGACAGCGGATCGGGCAGTCTCATAGGCTAGCTAAAGACGTCCGTAGATTCCATCATGACGGCGGTCTCTTGAGAACGAATCGAACGAAATGCGGCCCGTCTACGAGCCGTTTTGCTCATGCGGCAGCTCATGAATTTTCGCTGAATGTGCCACGCGAAATTGGTGGCCACAAATTACGATCTGTACCATTGAGTCTTTTTGATTTCAACCACTTTAACATCCCAAGGAATCGAAGAAATGCCGACATTGATCGACAAGCCACATACCATTGAGGCGGTGACGAACAAAACCATTCAGATCGACGAATACATCGGAAAACTTCGGACCGGGCACGATCAGGTTAGCATCGCCTTTCTGAAATGCCCGCCAGGCTGGATCGAACCAGGACAGACACCGACCTTTGAGGAATACACTTTGGTTCTGAAGGGAACGGTTCGAATCACGCATCGGGGTGGCACGCTGGATGTTCACGCTGGCCAAACAGTGATCACTCATCCCGGCGAATGGGTTCAATACAGCACGCCAGAAACAGAAGGAGCCGAATACGTCGCCGTCTGCCTCCCCGCATTTTCCATGGAAGCCGCAAACCGAGACCCTTAACCCACTTTGGCCAGATCAAGGAAGACGATGATCGATGGATTGCCGACTGCGGAGTAGTGGCCAGTGAAGTTTAGACGGCCGGTTTTTCGGTCGACTTCGAAGACCGCGATATTGTCGCCTCGCTGGTTGCAGCAATAGAGGAATTGTCCCGTTGGATCGAAGTTGAAACTGCGAGGATAGTTTCCTCGCGTCCATTCTTCCCCGGCATAGGTCAACTCGCCTTCAGCACCGATCGAAAAGATCCCGATACTGTCGTGAAGTCGGTTACCTGCATAGAGAAATTGACCGTCAGCGGAAATAAGGATTTCTGAACAAAAATTACTACCCGCAAATCCTGGCGGCAAAGTCGAAATTGTCTGACGTGAGCTTAATCGACCTAATTTGGCATCGTAGTCGAACAGCACAACGGTCGAGCCTTCTTCCTGGATCGAATAGAACCAGCGACCGTTCGGATGAAACGAGAAATGGCGTGGCCCGTCTCCTGGCGGCAGCGAGACTGACGCCGGTTCGTTCGCAGTCAATTTGCCGTATTTGTCGTCAAACTTCCAGACAAAGATCTGATCCAGACCGAGATCAACATGCAGGACAAACCGACCTGACGGATCAGCCTCAATCATATGAGCATGAGTGCGATCGTGTCCGCTGATCGCAAAACTTCCCGGTGGAGCGTTCGTCGCCTTGGTCGGGCCAACCTTGCCGCTGTCGTTCTTGATGTCGGTTGCTTCGCCCAGTCGTCCATCCGGCAGGATCGGTACAACGGCAACGCTTCCGCCGAAATAGTTTGCAACCAGTATGAACCGCCCGGAGGGATGAATGCTGACATAAGTCGGACCCGCACCACCCGAGCGAACTGTGTTCAGTAATGTCAGTTGCCCATCCTTGGGATTGATCGAAAAGGAGCTGACAGTTCCTTCTTTGTTCGCCCCCTGTCGATCAGTTTCATTAGCGGAATAAAGTCGATTCCGTTCGGAATTGATGACCAGACAACTCGGGCTCGTCCCCATTTCGTAAAGACCAGCCTGTGTCATTGCACCGGTGGCACGATTCACCTGAAACAGATGAATCCCGCGACCATTGCCAGGTGGCAGATCAACCTGTGTCGGCAAAACATCTTTCAATGGAGAACTAAACGTACCAACATAAGCGAACAGCGGCGCGTTGACGTCGGCGGCGTGGGCAGTCACCAACCCACTAATCAGTGGGCCAGTTGCCGCCAATGCGACAGAACTTCTCAAAAGAAACAACCGCCGGGAACGATCAGTTCGAGTCATTTCAAAATCAATCTGTAAGTTTCAAGAATTCAGTACTTAAGCAAATACCACACAGTCAGACATCAGCAGCAAAACCTCTCATCCTGATACCGAACCGCGAGATGTTTTTCCACGCTATGAGCGATTGAGTTGGTTTTTCCGATCACGAAAAATCGCGAAACATTTCCGGATAAGTCATAAAATCTGAAGGATTTCAGCTGGCTTCTGTGCGAAAACCACCGGATTTCATTGATCCAGACAGGCGATTTCAACGTTGTCATAGGCGTCGACGGAAGTTTCGACTATTGCCAAAACGGAGTTGTACGACCGGTAGCAAGTCCCCATCGGCATCGATTGTCGTCCAATTGATTGGGAAACAGTTCCATGACGGATTCGAATACAGCCCGAGAGCGTGCAATCCAACGTCTCGCCGCTTATATAGAGCGTCGCGGTCAGTCACGGTTTCTGATGCTGATTTTCACGGCTGGTGCAACGCTCTCAGGCGTTCTCGCATCAATGTGCCTGCATGCAGCCGGCATGGATTCGATGGCAATCCGTTTTCCGCTGTCGGTAGGAATTGCGTATCTGATGTTTCTGCTGGAATTGTCGTTTTTCGTTTCCCACCACCGAGCCACGCGCAAGAATTTTGTCGATGACTCGTTCCCGCTGTTTACCTCTGATCTATCGGGATTCCCGCAATCGATTCAAATTGGAGGAGGAAGGTCCCCAGCAACGCTTTCCGAGAAACCCAGCGGCGGCGGATTTGACATCGGAGGGATTAATGGTGACGGGATCATCGTTATTCTATTGATCATCGCTGCAATCGTCACGACGATTGCGGCGAATCTCTTCATGATCTATCAGGCCCCTGTCCTGTTGGCCGAAGTCCTGGTCGATGGAGTTTTATTCTTTGATATCGCAAGACGCATGAACCGGATGAGCACTCAACATTGGGTTTCTGGTGCCATGCGCCGAACATTCTTTCCGATCCTCATCGTCGCCGTCTGTTTTTCGGTAATCGGAATTGGGCTGCAATCGATCTCCCCGAAAGCAACAACAATGGCGGAAGCGTTCCGTGTCACGCACGCCTCCGCACCTCGGTAAGTTTCAACAATCTGAGTGTCATTGTCATTCGCTGCAGACCGCACGTACCTAACGGATGTTCGATAACATCCTCTGAGGTTCATCGGTTGATGTCAGGATCGTAATCAGTTTCAAATCCAAGACTTGATAGTCGTCGGCAAATTCGGTGATCGAGATCGCCTGGTCCACGGCAATATTCCGAAAGACCTGTTTTCCTCATTCTCCTTAAACCGGGTTGCGGGCGTGCCCGCGCCAGGTGAATCTTTGGCAATTTCTTTTCGATTTCAAATAACACTCGGGGAATCGTTGACGGTCTAAATCGGTGAGGGGAGTCGTGGGTGAAGATAAATTTCTTTGCCGTGCGATTGTGAATTTCGATCTTTTGTTGGACGGTGGCATACTCTGAAGCAAAGGACCGTTCTTCACCGCCTTTTGTTAAGCTGTCTGTAAACGAAAGGAGTGTCACACATGCGTACGTTATTGAGGGGCGGACCAAGAAAGGCCGATTTACTGAAGACCGTGATGGCCCTTGTGTTAATCGGCGGGCTTTTCATGGAGTCGGTCGGAAGCATGCTCCCCCTATTATTTGGATGGGCATTCTTTACTTCGCCATTGATTGCGATGCAAAAGGGTTACGCACCGTATTATTGGCCGTTTGCCTGTGGGCCAATTGGCCTAATCGCCATGATTTTCCTGCCTCCACTGAAATCGGCCGAGAACCCCGAAGATTACGAGCGGCTTGAGAGTCGCGCCAATTTTATCGGCGCGGTCCTTTCGTGGATTGGAATTTTCATTGCAATGACCGTCTTTGTTTTGCTTGATTTGTTTGATTGGCTGATGGGTCTGGTTCGTCTCTCGAATTCGTTCTGAGCGAGTACGTCCCCTCCTCGAGTAACGTGAATTTGAAGAGTGTGAAAGCGAAACCCCACTGCTCCTGCGGCAGTGGCTAACGGGCCTTTGCCCTAGGAATTGATATTTCGTTCTTTCGGTGGCTAATGCTGGTGCAAAGGCCCGTTAACCACCGCCTCGGGGGCGGTGGGGTTTCGGTCGAATTGCGGACCGACGCTCGCAGCGTCGACTACGTGGCCGACGTTGCGAGCGTCGGATCGTCATTTGAGTTTCTCAATCAGCCAATCGATTGCGTCTCGTTCAGATTCGGGCGTTACCGCGTGTGCCACATTCGGTTGCAGCCAGAACGCGAAATTGTGGCTGGCGTTGGCGCTCTGATATGCCTTGCGAGTGGCGTTCACGCACAGTTCCAGGCCAGGCCCGGGCGTCCGATCATCTTTTTCGCCGTTGATCACCAGCAGTGGGCGAGGAGCAATCAGCGGCAACATATGCGGTCCGTCGAATTCCTTTTCGATTCCCGGTACGACTCGTTGATAAAACCTGCGGATGAATTGCGAGTCGATGTTTGTAACACCTGCTTCCCTTGCTGCGTAATCGACGGCCGATTGAATCGTGCCGATTCGAGATTGCCAGGCATTGTGTTCCAGCGCCCAGTCAAAACTTTGAACCCCGATGCAACTCACGCTGGCCACGATTCGGGTGTCGACTGCGGTAGCCAGGTACAGTTCTGTTCCCCCTTTTGACATGCCGATCGCGGCAATCCGTTTTGTATCGACGTCAGGGCGAGTTTCCAGATAATCGATTAGCCGGTGTAAATCCCAGACCGTGTCGTAATAAAACGGGTATCCCTTTCCGGATTTCCACGCTTCAAGAATGGCCGCTCGGTATGCGTCGCTCCCCTTCCCGAACCTCGCTCGTTGACCTGAAAAACGAGCGTCCATCGCTATGGCGATCAATCCCTGATTTGCCAGCTTTCGTAGCAGCGGTTTCATGGCTTCTTTGCTACCACCGGTTCCATGCAGCACGACGACGACCGGACGACGCGCCGAATGAGTTGTTGTTTCCTTCTTCAGCAACAGGCCGGGAACACGTTGGTCGGCCTCTGCGTCAAATTCGAAGACTGTTTCAATCAGGCCATCAACAATACCGGATGATTGTTCAGTCGAATTGAGCGGCACGCGTGGTCGATCGATCAACTTCAGGAACCGATCGCGCGTATCGGTTCCGTTGGGGATTTCTCGCGGTGGGCGATCATCCGCGAGTACGTGCGTTGCCACGAGAGCCATCAGCATTGCACTCCAAACAATGTAAGACGTTTTCATTTTTGTTTCCTCACTGTGACCAGACCGACGTCAATGTATTGACCTCCGCTTGTCTGATGGCAATGAATTGCGATTCGATTCATTCCCGCCTTCAACGCCGTGCTCGCCGCTTTGGACAAGGGGCGTGTGTCGTACTGAACCGTAAAACCGGGAAACTTCTCAGCGAGTTGTCCGTTCAAAAAGATTTCCGTGTCTTCGTCGTGATGAATCAGCCAATTCAGTTTCTCGATATCGGCCTGAGAAATCTCGATATCCCGAACCAACCAGATATCCGCGTTGTTCCATGTCGTTTTCACGGTCGTACCAGGAGTATCCGCCGTTCCAAACCCAGACTTGCCCAGTTTCCAATCTTTCGGGTCGAAGTCAGGCCGATTCCAGTTTTCGTTCGGACTCGAGGTTGTGTAATACCAGTCGCTCGGTTGAGTCGCTGCAACCGGAATCACTTCCGTGACGATCGGCGGCTTAGGCATGGCGGCCCAGGCCGCTGCTTTTGTCGTATCTCGCGAAGCCCATTTCTTCCAGGTTTTTTGGTTGTAAAGCATTTGTGCAAACACGCCGCCGACGACGGGACGAGCAGTAAAGCCGACCTTTCTGGCGTCCTTTGTCTGATACCAGTCAGTCAATGGAGAACGGTCTGGAGTCGTATTGATGAAGGTGATGATCGGGTTGATCAGGGCTTCAAAATCGTTTCGATCATGAGTCAACGTCGCTGTCCAGGTGATCCAGTCGAGCTTTGTGTAGTTTTCGCGATTATCCAGGGCGAGACCATACTGATTTTGAATCTTGCGATAATACGCCAGTTCTTTTTTCGCGACCGATGTGGGGAACAGGTTCAGCCCAAGAATTCGGTCCCAGATCAAGTTGTATTTCTGGCTCCAACTCTCCTTCTTGTCGAATGCCAGACGATAGTGATCACCTTCATCTGCGGCCTCCATCCAGCGTTTTGCAAACGTACGGGCCAGTTCGAATGACTTGGTCGACTTTTCGGTTTCTCCGCGCATTTCGCACAGCTTGGCGTAGGCTCCAATTGCACAGATCGCTTTGGCACTCAGGTTGACGTTATGAGCCAGGTGACCAGCAAAATCGTCTGTGCAAAGTTGATTCTCAGGATCAAAGCCCTTTTCTTTCAGGTACTCGGCCCAGGTTTCGATTTGCTTCCAATACAAATTGGCGAAACCTGGGTTCCCTTCCATCTGAGCAATCGCCGCGACGAGCAGAAGTACGTTGCCGCACTCCTCAACTGGCATCTGATTTTCTTCTGTTCGTTCGCCTCCGCCGTAAACCTGACCGTTTGCATGGGGATTCTGACCCAGGTCATGAGGCGCGAAAGGGAACCGCCAGCGTGAACTGGCTGCGTAATTCATGAAAGGAACGAGAAACGATTTTGCCAGAGATGGTCCGAACAGCAGAAACTGAGGTGCCATCGGATAGAAGACGTCAGACGTCGCGATACAACCGTTCGAATGATTCTCTTTGCAGAACTGCAGAGGCTGTCCATTTTCGTCCGCAACGAATTTTCCGGCGGCGAAACATTCACGGTAACAAAGTGCCCCAAGCTGAGCGTAATTCTCGCCCCCCGCCAATCGCAGGTCAGCCATCAATTCGTCATCGAATGCCGTACAGCGTTTGGAAAGGGCGTCATAGTCACGTGCCGCAGCCTTCAGCAGATCTGCGGCTTCCCATCCGTTACGTCGCCAGAACGGCCGCAAGTTTTCTTTCATGTACTGAATCGAATACAAGTCATCATACGCCAGCATCAGCCAGCGTGACGATTCTTTTAGAATCACAGTGCCAAAATCGAGTTCCAGGCGATGATCCTTCCAGCTTGGCTGCTGAGTCGCTGGAGACGCGAGATAGAGGTAACCCCAATCAATCCGTAAATCATCACCGCTACGGCCCAGAATTGGTTGAGCCTGCGATCCGACCGAAACCGTCGATAAGCCGTCGATCATCGGTTGCGACCAGTCGGTCTTTTGATTCGGCTCGTTGACCGCGATTTCTGGTGAGACCTCAAAATCGATCGAGACCTTGTGTGGTTCCCGGTCATTGGACTTGACGGTATAGGTTACGTAAGTCACGGGCCATGAGAGGAGATCGATACTCTCTGGAAGACTTGGTGTTGTGAACGTCAAAGTGAGTGCGATCTCTTTCGATTCGAATTGGTAAATCGTCCGAGTCGGCAGGACCACGACGCTTTTTTGAGGCAACGGAGGGATCGCAGCCGGATCGGCCCCCATTAGCCTCAGCCGTTTTCCGTCGATGAAAATTGAACTTGTCATTCGATGCGGTTTCCCCGTCCAGTGAGTTGTATCGGCATCTGTCAGCTTGTCAGCTTGAGACCAGATACTGAAATAGGGATCGCAAGCCACTAGTGGGACAGCGGGTGGTCGAGTCAACTGCTGACCGAAAGCGATCGTAGAACCGAGGAGTGTGATCAAGAAAAATGAAATTACTCGCATGGATATCGTCTCGGGTATGAAAACTTTTTCGACGTTGCGTTGAGCAGCGTATCGATCTGAACGGTATTCTGGAGAGATTCTCAGCAACGATTGTCAATTTTCAAAAACGGAAATGTGGAGTCACAACCCGTTGCTTTGGCTTCGGCCCGTGCTGCAATTCAATAAGTGCGGCTGAAGCCCTCACGACAAAACTGAATGCCACAAGATGCAGCGTAGCTGACCACTAAGTCTGCCGACAAGTCTGTAAGAAGAGTTGACATGGAGTTCAAAACTCAAGCTCAGTGGACCAGGAAATTTCACTCGATAACGAGATTGAACGGACCCCGCTTTTGAAATTTGCGACGACTTGACCGTGGCACCACTCCGTTTGGGAGTTTCACCAACAATGTCCCTATGAAGGCAAAATCTGCCGGAAGACAATGATCATTTAGCGCTGCAAGTGCTGGGGCTAATCATTGTCGGATTACGTACTCTTTTACTGAATAACGACATCTGGTAATCGCAACTTCGCCCCTCGTTAATCAAGCCGATTGAATTTCTTTAAAATGTTTTTCAGGTTTCTCAGTTTTTCCTCGACAATGGCCGAAGATTACGAAAGCGAAAGTTTCGACTCTCATTTTCATGGGTACCAGATCGTGACGACTCGGCTGGCTTGGATCACAATGCAGTTAATGAGCGTTTGTTGTTGCCTGATGGTGATGGTCGGCGTTGAGGTTTCTGCCTATGACCGCTCCGTAATCCCCTTGGTTTGGGAAAATCGGTCAACGCAGAGCGATGGACTACCGACTCCACTAACTTCCCTGATCGCCTCTGACACTGAAAGCCCTGTCAATCATTGCGCTGGCGTTGACTCGCAAGTCTATCCCAATTCCGCGGACTTCCAGTCGTTTTCAGCCAATCAATCCGGTCAAAATCCCTCGTTTCAACAGCGGAAGACAGGAACCGGGATTGATTCTCTCCCTTCGTTTCGTGGAATCAAAGGGATCAAGAATCTGCCAGGCGGAGTTGGGACGTTACTCATGGCCAATCCCCATTTGGGAATGACGTGGTATCCCGAACAAAACACGAATCAACCAGGCACGACATTGGAGATGGAACGAGCGTACTTCCAGGGGGCCGTCCCCATGTATAGTTCCGGTGCGGAAACATTTTTGCTCACGGCTCATATGGACGCGACATCGATCAAGACAAACGCAATTTTACCAACGACGATGCAGACGTTTCCGACACAATTATTCAACGTCGCCTTGGGAGTCAATTACTTTCATTCGTACGACAATGGCAACGTTGGCGGAATCGTGTTCGACATGGGAACTGCCAGCGATAAGCCTTTTCAAAGTGGACGCGATATGCTGGCGTCGGGGACCGCATTTCTGCTGATGCCACAAGACGAACATAGCGCCTGGTTTATCGGTGCCAATGCGTCGACCAACAGCCAGGTTTTGTATGGCATTCCAGTTCCCGGCGGGGGTTACTTCTACCACCCATCCGAAGACTTTCAAGCGATTGTTGGATTTCCGTTTTCCGTCGTGAGTTGGAAGCCGGCGCGCGACTGGCAACTACAATACGTCTGGGCATTTCTGACGACGATGCATGCCAGAGCCGTTTATCAGCCAACGACCGCCTGGCAATTGTATGCAGGTTTCGACTGGACTAACGAGAACTGGCGGCTTGCGGAACGAGTCAACGAACGAGATCACTTCTTCTACTATGAGAAGAAGCTGGCAACGGGCCTGTTGTGGTGGTTCAAACCGAATGTCGGGCTGGAAGTTTCGGGAGGATGGGCTTTCGATCGATACTTCACGGAAGTCCACGGCTTTAAACTGGTGGGTGACAACACCGTTTACATCGGCAGTGGACCCTATCTCTCATCGCAAATCGATATTCGATTTTAATGCTTTGACCGGGCTTTGTGAGAAGTGCGATTCGACACCCTACGATTCGAAAGTCTCTTGAGAAAAGTTCCTGGTTTTCCGCGACAATTGGGGAAACGGTCCGTTTGAAGAACGATACAAATGGTTCGTTACGATAAAAAAGCGTAATCCCCATCGTTCTAAGCGGTATCGATTAGAGGTTCGCTGTATCATCAAATTAGCCTATCAATCACGAAATGATGCGCTGAACCACACGCGGATACGTGTCGGACCAACAAACCGAACCAGGATATCCTATGAAACTCGGAATTTTGTCGGACATTCACGAGCAGGTGGATGAGCTTCGAACGGCAATTGACATACTTCGAAAACATGAGGCCGACAGGTTTATTGTCTTAGGCGATACATGCGACACAAACGTCCGAGTGGAAGAGACAATATCTCTCTTGCGAGATGTCGGTGCGATCGGCGTCTGGGGTAATCACGATTTTGGACTCTGTATCGATCAATCCGATGAGATCCGTCATCATTACAGCACGGATGTTCTCAATTTCATGGGCAGTTTTCTGCCACGACTCGAGATTGACGGTTGCCTCTTCACCCATAATGAACCGTGGCTCGATCCGAACAAAGTTGAAGATCTTTGGTATTTTGACGGCCTGCCTGAGACTCAAAAGAAGCTGAATCAAAGCTTCGCGGCAGTGCCTCAGCGAGTGATGTTCATAGGACACCATCATGACTGGATGATTGGTTCGACAGCGGGCATTGTTCCATGGAACGGCGAGGGACCAATCACGCTTGAGCCTACGCAACAATATCTTGTCGTCGTGAATGCTGTTTGTCATGGGTATTGTGCGTTATTTGATACGACGAAACATGAATTGATCCCGTTTAGCGATGGTTCCGACGTTCGATTGACCTGATTCCGATGTCAATAGATGGTTTCATTCGTTTGTCGACGTAGGTATTCTTTCACTTTGCGACGTGCTCGATCCCTTTCCGTTTGACTTGGGAAACTCGCTGATCATGAAAACTTTGACGCTCGTGCTTTCGTTTACTCTCCTTTGCAGCATTTCTGCTTCCGTCGTGGCGCAGGACTATGTTTTGCATTCGTTTACCAAGTTGCGACTGAACGACCAGTTCTGGGGCGAAGGAGCCAACGTTGGTGACTTTAACCGCGATGGAAAAATGGATGTGGTGAGTGGTCCGTACTGGTATGCGGGACCGGATTTCAAAGAGCGGTTTGAGGTTTATCCGGCGAAGCAAACTTTCAAGCTGAAGAAGGACGACGGGACGGAAGTCACGATTCCGGGTTTCGAAGGTTCATTGGGTAAGAACAATGCGTACTCCGACAACTTTTTCACATTCACTCACGATCTGAATAGTGACGGATGGATTGATGTCCTCGTCTATGGCTTCCCGGGTGCTCAGGCGACATGGTATGAGAATCCAAAGGGCGAGAAGAGGCATTGGACTCCTCATGTTGTATTCAATACGGTCGACAATGAATCGCCTCAATGGCTGGACGTGAATGGCGACGGCAAGCCCGATATCGTTAGCGGAACGACTCTGTCTGTTGACGGCGGAAACAAGGGATTCATTGGTTACGCGACTGTCGACTGGTCAGCTGCGGAAAAACCTTGGACGTTTCACAAGATCTCAGCACCAGGTAATTGGCAGCGATTCACTCATGGACTTGGTGCTGGCGATATTAACGGTGACGGACGGATCGATCTGATGGTTTCCAATGGATGGTGGGAACAACCTGCTTCGTTGGCAAACGATCTTGAGTGGAAATTTCACAATGCTGGATTCGGTGGCGGTGGTGCCCAGATGTATGCCTATGACGTTAATGGTGACGGCCTGAATGACGTGGTCACCAGTCTTCAGGCGCACGGTTATGGTCTGTCCTGGTTCGAACAATTCCGAGAAGGGGGCGAGATCAAGTTTCACGAGCATCTGATCATGGGGAACGAAGCGAAACAGAATCGTTATGGTTTGAAGTTCTCGCAGATTCATGCGATTGATCTTGTCGATATGGATGGCGATGGTCTGAAGGACATCGTCACTGGCAAGCGATTCTGGGCACACGGTCCAGGTGGCGATGCTGAGCCAGATGCGGCGGCTGTTGTTTATTGGTTCAAGCTGGCCCGCAATTCAGACAGGTCAATTGATTGGATACCACATTTTGTCGATGACGATTCGGGTGTGGGGACTCAGGTCCTGGCGACGGATGTGAATGGCGATGGAAAGCCAGATATCG
This sequence comes from uncultured Schlesneria sp., assembly GCA_903834925.1. GTDB lineage: Bacteria > Planctomycetota > Planctomycetia > Planctomycetales > Planctomycetaceae > Schlesneria. The sequence continues at coordinate 8,426 of CAILLA010000143.1, read as the reverse complement.
TCGTCGGGAATAAAAAAGGAACTTTTGTTCATCTTCACGAAACAAAGAAGGTTTCGAAGGATGAATGGGAAAAGTCTCAACCAAAGGTCGTTGTTCCCAAGTAACGTGAAATCAAGTTTCGGAGAAATGATGGTTGCCGCGGCAGCCAAACGAGATACACTTGAGGTGTGGTTCCCCGGCGTTTTGGCCGGGGAACAAGTTGTCTCACCGAGACCATTGGACCTATGGATTCGAATGCCGTCTTCGCCGTCGTTCTGTTGATCGTCGGCCTGTCCATTCTTATCGCGGAAATCTTCATCCCCTCAGGGGGATTGCTGGGGTTGATTACATTTCTCACCCTGTTGGTTTCGATCATTTTTGCGTATCGCGCCTGGGGGCGATCGAACCCAGATCTTTTCGCCGCATTCTGTTTGATGTTGCTCTTACTAGTTCCGACGGCGATTGGAACCGGTTTTTATATGCTTCCGCGAACACCGTTTGGCAAAAAGGTTTTGCTTGAAGCCCCCGAGTCCGAAGAAGTGACACCGTATCTGGAAGAAACTCGACGACTTGAAAAGATGGTCGGGCGATTTGGAGTCGCGCTGACCAATTTACGGCCGGGGGGACTGGTGGAAGTTGATGGCATTCGATTACATGCCGTTTCTGACGGGCTGATGGTCGAATCGGGGGAATCGGTCGAAGTGATCCGTATTCGTGAAAGTCAGATGGTGGTCAGACCGGGGAAAGCTCCACAAAGCATTACCGATAAAAATGTTCGATCAACAGAGAATTCAGCGGGGCTCGACTTTGAGTACCCATCGGGTTAGAACCATTGATTATGAAATACGTTGATCGAACTATAGTTTAAGGGATGTCACACAGATGCACTCGTTCGTGTTGGCACAATTGAATCCGCTGGCCATGGTTTCGATTGTCGCAATCATCATCATCGTTGCCGTGATTTTCTTCGCGGTCTTCGCTCGGTTTATCAGCTTATACATCCAATGCTGGATGACGGGTGCCGATATTTCGTTGCCGCACCTGGTGATGATGACCATTCGAAAGGTCAATCCAGCGATTATCGTTCGGGCCAAGATTATTGCTGTACAGGCCGGACTGACCGAGGTCTATCAAATCAGCACACGAGACCTCGAATCACATTATCTTGCCGGTGGAAACGTACCGAACGTCATTCGAGCACTGGTGGCGGCGAAGAAAGCGAACATCGATCTCGACTGGCAGACGGCACAAGCCATTGACCTGGCCGGTCGAGATATTCTGGAAGCGGTTCGGACCAGCGTTTATCCGAAAGTGATTGACTGTCCTGATACTCGGAAGGGACAGATGACGTTGGATGCTGTCGCTGGCGATGGAATCCTGCTTAAAGCGCGTGCCCGCGTGACCGTACGAACCAACATTCATCAATTAATTGGTGGAGCGACGGAGGAAACCATCGTCGCACGCGTTGGTCAGGGGATCGTGCAAGCGATTGGTTCCACGAAATCCTACAAACTGGTGCTGGAAAATCCCGAGATGATCTCACAAACCGTGTTGAATCAGGGATTGGAAGCTCAGACCGCGTTTGAAATCGTGTCGATCGATATTGCCGATATTGATGTGGGTGAAAACATTGGTGCTCGGCTTTCAGCAGATCAAGCGGAAGCAGATATGCGAGTTGCTCAAGCAAAGGCAGAACAGCGTCGGGCCGATTTCACCGCACGAGAACAGGAAATGGTCGCTCACGTCCAGGAAAATCGTGCGAAGGTGGTCCTTGCCGAGGCGGAAGTTCCCGTGGCTATCGCCGAAGGATTCCGTAAAGGGACACTCGGATTAATCGATTACTACGATTTGAAGAACGTTCAGGCAGACACCCAGATGAGAAACACGATTGCGGGAACAGGCATCTCCAAGTAGAGGCGCGACACAAGGGGCGATGTTTCGCTCAACACGGTGAGGTCACTCGATGTTTTACTCAGTTCTCAGTGCCGTCAACATTGACGTTTCACAGGTCATCGGACTTTGCGTCTTTGTCATCTCGGTTCTCAGCTGGTTTATCAATATCATCAAGGGAAACACACCTGAAGGGGCCCCACGTCCAAACCCACAAAAGCCGAAGCCACCGGCCGCTCGTAGCGAGATCGAGGTATTGCTGGAACAGGTCGCTGGTGATAGACAAAAGCCGATCCGCCGGGAGCAACAGCCCCAATCGCCACGACCACCTAAGCCACAACAGCAACGTCCTACGAATGTCGCTCGATCAACCTCACCGCGACCTGGAATGCAACCGGCGAAAACTGCGGTGAAACAACCGGCTCGCATTTCGGAAACGCATCTGGCCTCTTCAAATCTCGGAAGCGAAGTTCGTTCACATCACATCGGGAACAGAGTTGATGCGGCGGTTCAGAAGGAAATTACCGCAGCCGTACAGCATGATCTTGGCAACCGAATTGCTGCGGCTCAGCCGCCTCAGGAACAGTCAATTCATCCCCTCGTCAAGGTCTTACGCGACCCGAACGGTATTCGGCAGGCAATCCTGTTGAACGAGATTCTGCAGCGACCAAAGGCCAGGCGAAATGTCTGAAATTGAGCCTTCAATCCTGCTATTCGCAGGACGATTTACCGTTCGTGGCAGCTGTTCTTATTCGTTACGTCTTGCCGAACATTTGCCATCGCAGGGAATGCGAAGCACGATTGTCTGTCCCGATGCACGGCGCGTTGAGCCTGAGCGTCGGCGAGAACTTCCTATCCGCGAATTCTCACATCTTCAACTGCCACTTTGGGGCTGTGTTGTCGTCCGGATGATGCTGCGGCAGCTAAAGCTCGACCCGCCCGACTTGATTCACATTCAGTCTCGAAACGTGGCACAACAGGGTATGTGGTTGGCTCGTGAACTGCGTCGCCCGTTTGTGTTAACGGTGCATGATTACCTCCAGGCATCCGAGCGATTTGTGGTCGATCTCCGTTGGTGCCAACGGATCATTGCGGTCAGCGCATCTGTGAAATCGGATCTGCAAAAGCGTGCCGGATTGCCAGATGACCTCATTTCTGTCATTCATAGCGGAGTCGATACAGATGACAAGATTAACGAAACCAGTGTGTTAAAAGCGACGCGAGTGCCGGTTGTTGGAACGGCAGGTCCGCTGGAAGCGGTCAAGGGATTTCCCTTCTTTCTTGGTGCAGCAGCGCAAGTCCTGGCAACGGGGCGTGATGTAGAATTCGTGATAGCCGGAGCCGGACCTGAAGAATCGAATTTAAGACGACTGGCGCGGGAATTGAAAATCGATTCGCACGTAACGTTCAGCCCCAATTTACTTGAGTTCGGTGATGCGTTGTCCGCCACAGACATTTTCTGTCTTCCGTCGCTTCAACAGGGGATTGGTACGATCATGCTCGAAGCGATGTCGAAGGGGCGTCCTGTGATCGCATCTCGAGTCGGTAGCATTGATCAGGTCGTGCGAGATGGCGAGACAGGTCTGTTGGTTCCACCTTCCAATAGTGAAGCATTAGCAAAGAGTATGCTGGAACTTCTTGACAATCCAGCAAAAGCTCGAGAAATGGGCGGCGCCGCCCGAATCGAAGTCGCTCGTGATTTCAGTGTTGACCAGATGGTTTCGAAAACCGTGGCTGTGTATCGGGAAGTCCTGACAGGGGCAAAGACAAACCGAGAGCCTTCGCTGGCTCATCGTTGAGCTATTTTGACCTCACTTAGAATCGTGCAATTGCCGGACGACTCCATCCAGAAACTTTGACAGTCGGTCGGCACAAAGCATGGCGTTCTCGCGCAAATGCCACATGTCCTTATAACTTCCTGGGCGTTTCCAGAGTGCCCCAATGACAGCTCCGATTCGAACAGCCCCTGTTTCCCCCACAAGACTTAACACTTCATCGGGTAAATCAGCATAGAGATCGTCACTAACGGCGCGGACGGCGAGAAAGCGCTCTTTCCTTTCACGGCAAAGCGATGCAATTGCATAAGTTTCCATATCAACGGCAATCGCGCCGGTTTTTTCTGCAAATGCCTGTTTTTCCGAAATTTTTCGAACCATCTTTTCGACAGTAAGCGTTCGTCCGACGGCCAGCCCGCGTGAAGGGTCTGTCGTCATTCCCACGTCGATCTTCAAGGTATCGCCTTGAAGGTTCGTGACCTCGTTGGCAACGACAATCTCACCAATTTTCAAACTCGGGATCAGCGCGCCGCAGAACCCTGTTGAAACAATCCACTTCGGCTGGTGAGCGTCAAGAAGCGCGACGGTCGCTCGTTCGGCGCGCGACGGCCCAAGTCCCGATTCGACGACGGCAATCCGGATTTTTCCATAGAGGCCACCGCGAAAGGTGAAACGGCCACCCGTATAGGTTTTCACCTTCTTACACCGTCCGAGAAATTCGCTGAGTTCCAATGGGAGCGCACAGACGAGTCCGATATCGGCTCGCGTCGCGTTGTCTTTCGACTCGCCGATAGAAGGTTTTTCAGTCAATTCAAACTTTCAAAATGGGTTCCGACGGATAGTCCGCCTTGTAAACGCTTTATTCGTTATTATGAAATTCAATTGTTCGGTTACCAGTGACCGCCAAAGTTTCGCGCATCGTACCAGTCTTCCCGACCGCTCCGTAAGGCTTCGGTGTGAATCACTTCGGCAAGAACTGCTGATTTCGACAATTACGATCGAATTGGCTGAGTACAGGATGTCGAAAATGTCTGTGCGGAGATGAGAATCGTCAACCTTGCCAAAAGGCACTCGCGTCACACCGATGACGGTTCACAATTTCCTTATTTTCCTCATTGACAGATTTCGTCCAAAGAAAGGAACTCTATGAGAAAACTGCTGATTCTGGCAGCCGTTGCAGCAGTAACACTGACAAGTGTCGAAACCCAAGCGGCTGGCCGACGTGTTCGTCCACAAGTATCGAGCGCTCAATCGCCATTCAGTCGCTTGATGGAACTGGAACGTCGGAAGAATGCGTATTTGCGTCAAATGGTTTTCGGCCGCTGATTCAAATGGAATCTGGCTTGACGGTTCTGGACAAAGTGTTGGGAAACCCGGCTACGAAGCCCTCATCGCAGTCGCGGGACGCTTCACAGAGTTTTGAGGGTTTTTACGACTGATTCCGGTTTCGACCGAGAACAGTAGACTTCGAAAAGCCTGAGTCCAGCAGGTTTGCAATTTGAGAATAATGCCGCGTGGTCCCTCCATGCGGCATTATTCTTTTAGAAATCTTCTCATTTTGATGCCGCGATCGCCGTTGCGAAATGGCAACAGCCTAGTCCCCAATGATTCGAAAACGCCTCAATTCATACGGCTTCAAGTTCTTGAACAAGATGTCAATCATTCTTAACTCGGAGGTACACAGCGAATTCTGTCCTTTATTTGAAATCATTGATGTTTCGGCACAAGACTTGATCAGAGATCGTGGACGTTAAGCGTTACGTGATTGAATGAAACGTAACGTTCAGCCTTTGAAATCTGTTTCAATGATGGTATCGCCGTCAGGACAAGCAGACTGCTGCATCAATCGGTTAATCAGTCGACGCTTCGGGGAAGCCCTTATGTCAAAGCCAGTAATTGTCGTACTTAGCAGCGACCAGCTGATGGCTTCGGAACTTCCCGGATTGTTCCAGGGTCGGGCAGAGATCCGATCCTGCAGCTCGCTGGAACAATTGATTCAACTCGCAGGACAAGTAGGACTTGACGCGCTGGTGGCGGATTTTCGACGTGCTTCCAGCGGTGGACATCAAGAAGCTCGAATCATAGAAACCGTGCAAAGAAGTCATCCAAAAATTCGACTGGCGATGGTTACGTCCGACGTTTGCCCGGAAACACTTGAGCGTTGTGCAGCAATCAGCGAGATGACTCATTTTCGAGGGCATCTGGACCGGGCGGCACTGTTAAAGGCATTTGGTGCTCTCTTTTCCGCAGTGAAAGATGTCGACGAGCGTCGGGATGGCAACTTTGTTGCGGGTGTCGGAGCAAATCCTCAACGCGTCGAAGAACCGCCACTCGGTACATTAATGGGAATCAGTCGTCGTTATGAAACCAGTTCTCCGCGTCTCAAGCAGATGCTTGATGATTTGGAAGTCGCAGCATCCCACGATATCACGATTCTGCTGATCGGAGAAACGGGGGCGGGCAAGACGTACCTCAGTCGTCTGATTCACGAAGTATCGCCTCGTCGCTATGAACCGTTTCTACCCGTTGCTTGTGGTGCGCTCCCCAATGACCTGATCGAAAGCGAACTTTTCGGTCATACCAAAGGCTCGTTTACGAGCGCGCACCAAGACAAAGAGGGGAAATTCGTCGCTGCGCGGCGAGGCTCGTTGTTGCTCGACGAAATCGACGCACTGGGACTCGAACAACAAGTCAAACTATTACGAGTGATTGAAACAGGCGAATTTGAACCCGTCGGTTCCAACCACACCCAAGTCTGCCAGGCGAGACTGATCGTTGCCAGCAATCTCGAATTAGAACCGCTTGTCGAACAGAATCGCTTCCGATCGGACCTTTATTATCGATTGAACATGATGAAATTCGTCATTCCACCACTTCGCCATCGAAAGATGGACGTGATTCCATTGGCGAAAAAGTTCGTGCGACAATATTCTCTCAAGCACGGAGTACGAATCGATGAGATCGACCCGCTGGCCTTCGACACTCTGCTGAATTATCCGTGGCCTGGAAATGTTCGTGAACTCGAACATGTGATTCAACGAGCGGTCATCTATTGCCGAAATGGACGACTTTTAAAACAAGATTTGCCCCAGCATATTTTGTCAGGAAACGTCGGCCCGACGAATGATCCTTCCGTTGTTCTGCCGAAATCACAGATTTCGACAAATCTTGAATGCGTACAGAACGGGAACTCGCTCGGAAATCAAATTGCCTTAAGCGAAAAAGAGATCATTGAGCTATCGTTGTTTAAGAACAGTTTTCGTCGTACAAAAACTGCTCAGGAACTCGGCATCAGCCGAGTGACCCTGTATAACAAGATGAAGAAATATGGTTTACAACGCTGAAGAGAAGGGTTCGGTCGAATGACGGGATATACGGTACACACGGGGTCAACAGTCAAGTTTTCTTCGAGTTGGGATCGGATTTTTTCTGCCTCCTCCTCCTCCTCCAAAAAGAGCGAGTCTGAAGAAACGAAAGGGAAAAAAGAGACGGCTGAAAAGCCGCTCAAGAAGTCGGCAAAAAAGAAGGGGGCTGAAAAATCCCAAGGCTTCCCTGCAAAGTCCAAAAAGGCTGTGGCGAAGAAACCGGGTCCAAATCGAATCAAACGATAGCACAAAGTTAAACTCTACCGATGATACCTGATATTCATGTGGTCATCCGTAGTCATAAGATTTGACGGCGTGTCTGTTTAATGCTCAAACGCCCGGTCGCCGATAGCAATGTTGTCAGGATAATCGACTTCGCAAATTTGAAATCGGTCTTTTCGCGGAAAACTGCCGGTTGTTTGGTTCGATTTGACCCTACCACGGACGGTGCTTAGCCGAGCCGTTTACATAGAGCAGCCTCCAGGGAAGATTTCTCCCTTGGGGGCTGCTCGACTTTCTTGTATGCGTCACGTCGACGAGATTCGGCAAACCTTGCTGAAACCGATCTTGAGCGAATCGCGAATCTCTGTCACATTACGGTAGCCGCTTGAATCCTTTCGTCAAAAACATTCTGCGCGATCGTGTCCGAATGTCATCACGTCCAATTTTTTCTTGTCTGCTGATACTGCTGTCCACAGCCGCGAGCGGTTGTGTGTCGATGGACTTGAACGGCCCGCCAGTGGCAAACCCGGTATTTGTTCGTGCAAACAATCCTGAAGAAGCCTGGGAACGAACGGTCGATGTCGTCCATGATTATCTGTTCGAGATCGAGCGAGAAAATAAATTGGGTGGTGTGATCGAAACTCGATATAAAACCGGTGCGGGAGTACTCGAACCGTGGCATCCGGATTCAGTTGGTGCCGTCAATCGTTGGCAAAGTTCATTTCAATCGATCCGCCGAAAAGCTTACGTCCGCTTCACGCCGGCGCCAGGTGGTTACATGGTCGGGGTTGAAGCAATCAAAGAACTTGAAGACGTTCCTCGAGCGGCAAATTTTGCTGGCGGCGCAACGTTTCTGGATAATAGCGCACTCCAAAGAGACCTCAATCCCGTTGTGGGACAGGCCACACCATCAGGTTGGATCACTCAGGGCCGAGATTCTGCTCTTGAACAAGCGATGCTGAAAACGATCAATCGCCGATTCGGCGAATAAATGCGAATGCAATCAACCGGGAGCGCTCATAAAAATTGGATTGCACTTCGACGGCAGAACGCGACGAGTGAACGACACTGATTGCGAATCCTGAGTGTTAAATAGCGTGCTTTGCGTAAGTGCGGTACCCAGGCTGGGTCTGAGATCGATTTCTCCAAAACTCGTCCATTGGTTTTGTGTCGCTGATTTCATCGGCGACGAGTT
>CAILLA010000142.1 GCA_903834925.1 uncultured Schlesneria sp. | reverse complement strand
TCTTGAATCACAGACGGAAAAGGCGAAGACACTGCGTCGGAGAAGACTCCGATGCAGTGGCACGTACTCCATTCATTATCCTCTAAACAATTCACACCTTAAACACCTTCATCACCTCGTCGCCGAGGTGGTTGATGACTTTGACCGCAATGCGGCCGGATTTGGGTTTGTCGAACGGTCGGGACGTGTCGCTGTTGAGTGTCGCCCAGGCTTCGGCGTTGATTTCGGCTTTTAATGTGGTTTTCAGCGCGGAATAGGGATCGTTGGCGCCGAGGAAATAGGCGTGTCGGACGAAGAAACTTTCCTCGTTGTAGTCGGTGTCGATGAACCAGCAGGCGATCCCGTCCGCTCCGTCGCTGCGGACTTCGCCTGTGTTCGGGTGGAAGACATCGACTCCGTTGACCTTCACGCGGATCTGGCCGTCTTTTTCGGTGATCAGGGTGATGTCCGGTTCGCCGAAGATCACAAACAGGTTTCCCTTGCCGGTGTTCTTCAGGTCGTCGGCCATGTGCAGGTCGGCGTTCATGCGAGCCTTGAGGACGGGAAGTCGGCCCAGTTTGCTGAATTCGGTCGTATGAGCTTCATAGTTGAAGGCACAGGCGATCAGGACGTCGAAGCCCGCTTCGGCGGCCTCGCGAGCGGCGGCGGCGAGGTCCAGTCGCTGGACGGTGCCAAATTCGGGACCGATAAAGATGGCTCCCCGTTTTTCGGTTTCCCCTTCCAGATAGCGTCCCTCGGCACAGACCAGATCGCCCGGCCACGCGGTGAGCGACGTAAACGTGATCTTGTCTTCCTTGTGAGCCTGCTGGACTCCGGCAGTCCTCAGGTTGTCCAGGATCATCTGAGAAAAGCTCTGTTGTGGTTCGCGGTTTCGACTCGGTTTGGCCAGCGGATCGATCAGGTTGTCGTTTTCATCGACTCCCAAAGTCCGATGTGGCGAGAGGCTTTCGACGGTGAACGGCCCCGCGACCCGGACCTTTTTCTTGTCTTCGTACGGCTTGTCGTAGAGGTATTCAAACTCAGCCTTGGCAGCGATCGAGGCATCAATCTCCTTCTGCCGGGCAATGCGACCCTGCCACCATTCGGCATGGATTTTCTTCGCGGCGTCCGACCATTTCGCATCGGCCTCACGCGGGATCTCCCATTCTTCGAATTTCTTTTTGGTCGCCGCGTTCAGTTTTTCGCGTAGCGGTTCGAGCTTGGCTTGCCATTTGTCCCAGATGACATCGATTTCGGTGTTGTTGGCGATGGATTTAAGCGTGATGTGCGGGACACGCTCGTTGATGAACCCGTGACGGATATTGCCGTGAACCGCGTGAGAATGCGGCGTAACGAAGCCGAGTTCTGTCTCTTTTGTCTGGCCATCGCGTGAGTCGGCGAGCAAATAGTAAGAATAGCGCGCCCCCATGATTCGAGCACGAGCCAACGCCAATGCAACTCTCGATGTGTCGATCGTAATCCAGCGCCGGCCCCATTGTTCAGCGACGGCTGCCGTAGTACCAGATCCACATGTTGGATCAAGTACTAGGTCACCTGGGTCAGTCGCCATTAATAGGCAGCGTTGAGAAACTGCTGGGCTTGTCTGTACGACATAAATCTTACCAGGTGTGCCCGCAGTATCCGTCCAAATATTGGTGATTTCATATGCGGGAAAATCAGATAAATATCGAATGTAGCGCAACGTCCGTCCTGCAAGACGTATTCGGCCAGCACGAATCAACAGTCCGAAACCCGCCTCTCCTGTTTTCCAGTATCCGCCGCTGGGGCGATGTAATGTGCCGTTGAATTCAACAGGAAAGTCGCCTGGCGGCCTGTTGGAAGTTAAACTTGTTAATTGAAAAGCATTCCCAAATTCGTCAACTTGATCATACCTTGCGCCAGATCCATGCCCGACGCCAAGTTCCTTTTTCTGCAATGGCTGCCGATATTTCACGTTATTGATGTCTTTCGCGTACCAAAGGACAAAGTCCTGTACCGACGAAAGGTACTGGCTTGGCTGTCCGCCTGTTTTTTGAAATACAATCTCCGTGACGCAATTGTTTTCGCCAAAAATCTCGTCGATTACGGCCCGAACGCGATGAACATTCTCATCCCCGATTTGCACAAAGATCGAACCAGATTCCGTCAACAGGTCGCGAGCGACTGTCAGTCGATCACGCAGGTACGTCAAATAACTATGAATCCCGTCGCGCCACGTATCGCGAAATGCTTTGACCTGCTCCGGCTCGCGCGTGATATGTCCGACATTGCCGTCCTTCACATCACGGCTGGTGGTGCTCCATTGGAAATTGCTGTTGAACTTGATGCCGTAGGGCGGGTCGAAATAGATGCACTGGACTTTGCCTCGCAGCCCTTCGCGTTCGGCGAGGCTGGCCATGACCTGTAACGAGTCACCCAGGATCATGCGGTTCGACCAGTTCTGGTCGTGCTGATAAAAATCGGTCTTGTCCGCTCCCTTCGGAATCCCGTTGAAATCCCCGAACAGATCGAGCTGATGTTTCTTCCCCGCTGATTTGTCAGTCTCGTCCTTCTCCGCCGCCGATTGCTTCAGTAGATCGTCGATCAGTACCTTCGGATGAACTTTCTCCTGGATGTAAAGCGGCGGAGCGTGAACGACCAGATCGCTCCAGTCCTGTTCATCCTTACCTCGCCAGACCAGTTGCGGATCAAGATCCCGGTTCCGACGCTCGTAAGCGACTCGAACGGGTGACTGATCATCCTGTTTCATCACCGCCTGATATTCCGCCGTCGGAATATTGCGTCGTTTGTCATCCTCATGCACGATCGTCTCGACCGTTTTGTCGGCGACGGGTTTTTTCTTGGCCATTCGATGGATCTCGATTATTCGATATGCGATTTACGTTGTTGGTCGTCAGAAGAGTGTACGTGTCACAGAACAAGGATGAATCGTGGAACACGGTTTGGACAGTGACGGAAACATCCCGTGCCACTGCATCGGAGTCTTCTCCGACGCAGTGTCTTCGCATTTTCGGATTCAAGCCGAAGAGCACTGCGTGACCGAGTACGGTCATGCAGTGGCACGTTTTCATGCATTTCCGCGACTGCTTCGACCATTTTCCCGATGTCAGGTAAATGGTCGACAATCGTGGAATCGGAGCGAAGAGGACTGCGTGACCGAGTACGGTCATGTCTTGTGCCACTGCATCGGAGTCTTCTCCGACGCAGTGTCTTCGCATTTTCGGATTCAAGCAGAAGAGCACTGCGTGACCGAAGACGTTCATGCAGTGGCACAAGACGGTGAAGTCTTCCGTTTTGGAATTTCGTCGCAAAGCGACAAAGGCATAAAGCCTGGGGTTTTAACCCCAGGAAACGGATTCGATACATGTTTTTAAGCTCCGAAGGAGCGTAGGCGACGTATTCAACAGGCGGGGCCACGGTCAACCGCAACGCGTCCTGCGCCCTTAACAGGGCTCTGCTAACCGTAACGATCGAACACCACCTGGGGTTGAAACCCCAGGCTGTATTCCTGCTCCGCTTTGCGGATAAATCAATCGGGCCACTCCGACTGTGCCATTTTGACCCCCTGTCAAACATCGTTTGAGTTCGTTCCCCCGTCTCCATCAGCGTGTCTCCGACACGAGATGACCCGTTGTCCCGATCGTTTCCTTGATCATCTCGTTAAATTTCCCTTCGATCTTCGCCTTGAAATCACCTTCAATCTCATAAACGTCGGTGAACTCGGCAAACGCCCAGCGCCCATACGTGCCGAGGTTGTTGACTCCGGGAATCCAATACGTGTCCATCGTCAATTTCTTCTCTTTCGCGTCCTCGCGGCGGTAACCTTTGATCTCGATGACGAGATGCAAAAGATCGGGTGTGCCGTCGGGGTTTGGTTCATGGGCGTCGTCTACCAGAACGATGAAGTCGGGCCGGTATTTCCTCATTTCGGAACCGAAACGATATGGGACTTCGAAACCGAGGCTGTGATTCTTGACGTAGGCTCGGACCTGCGGATGCTTTTCTGCGACCCGGCAGAACTCCGCTTCCCAATCGCTGTCGAGAATCACCCAGTTGATATGACATCGGTCGGCTCGGGTTTCCCAGCGATCGGTTTTCGAAGTGTTGAACCGGACGTATTTCGTGGAACCGGTCGGGTTGTACGAATCGAGCAGCGCTTTCACGGGTCGTTCGTCGATGAACGCCTGCGTGATTCCCGCAGTGATCTTGTTACAAGCCATGTCCGCCAGCGTCTTGTATTTCAACTGCGCGGGATACGTTCCCCCTTTGCATTGCAGATACCCGTCGAGCCACTCTTTTGCAATTCGCTTGAGTTGCCCGAACAGATGCAGCTTGGGATCTTCACCGGGGTCTCGCCATTTCGTCATCACCAGATGCGACGTCAGTTCATACAGTACCTGCGATTGCCGGACATCACCGGTATGCACCAGATTCAGATCGACATTTTCGCCGATGATCCCAGAATTACGGGTTTCGGTCGCCCCGACCAGGTCGGGCGTTAACAACATCACCGAGTCGTCGTTGAATTTCGCCATCAGCCGCTCTTCGGGAAGGTCGATCCGATATCCTTCCACACGGGGAAACCGGATTTCGAGTGCATCCCGTTCCGGACGGACCGCTTTTACCTGAATCGTTTCGCGGGGTGGCTGCGGCTTGGCAATGACCGGCACGGCGGTGAAATCGAAGGGGATGCCAAGGATGTCGGCATATTCAACATTGAACAGACCCTCTTCGTTCAGGTCGTACGATTGCCGCCGCAAGGCGCGGCCGATGACCTGTTCGCACAGCAGTTGCGTACCGAAAGCACGAACACCGAGGACGTGAGTGACGGTGTTGGTGTCCCAACCCTCGGTCAGCATCGACACGCTGACCACACAACGGATCTGGCCGCCGAGTTGTCCGTACTTGCCGACCGTATTCATGACCTCGCGAAGCAGTTCCTGGTCGGTGATATCCTCGGCCTTGATCTGGCCGCCGCTCCGTTCCGTGATCGCCCGACGGAATGTCTCGATTTCAGGTCCGGCCATCTCACGAAAGTTCGTATCGAGGGCATCACCTGCTTCAAGTTGTTCGCTGTCGATCAATAGGGTGTTCGGACGGGCATATGGGTTCCCGTGTTCATCGTAATTACGGAATAGTGCCAGTCGACCGTTCTGGAAACTTTCCGATCCATCGGCGTTTTTCGGATGGAAGCCTGAGATAAAGTCGTAAACCAGCTTGGATGTTGACGTGTTGTTGCAGACGACAATGAAACAGGGTGGGACACGAGTACCACTCTTCTCCCACACCTCAAAAGTTTTTTCGTAGTGTCCGTAAAGGGCTTCCAGGGCAGTTTGAAGCTGCGGAGGGAGACTCAACGGATCGAGCGTGTTGTCTTTGCCACGTCCCTTCTTCGGCATCTTCGTGGAAATGTGGTCCCACAGATTTCGGAACATCGGCATGTCGTTGCCGGGAATGTTGTCGGCGACAGGGACTCGCGGCAGTTTTACGATCCCGCATTCGATGGCATCCATCAACGAAAAGTCGCTGACGGTCCATGTAAACAAAGTCCCTTCCTGATAACCCGAACCCTTGAGGAAAAACGGCGTGGCCGACAGGTCGATCACACGGTTCAAACCGATGAGACGATTCACGGTTTCCAGGCCGGAAATCCAAAGCCGGGCGGCCTCGTTGTTTTTCTCGGCTTCTTTCTTTTCGTCACCTTTCAGATCGTCATCATCCCCGTCGTCATTCAAGTCAGGTTTTTCACGATAGCAGTGATGAGCTTCGTCATTGAGAACGAGAATATTTTTGAAACCCATCAGATCGGGCATGACCCGTTGCAGCATCTGACCTTCAGTTTCGAGCGTATCAAGTTCGTCGCCCCGACCTTGCAGCAGGGATCGGCCACCTTTTGAGAGTTCAATCCGTTCGCGACGTTTGAAAGCGTGGTAGTTGGTAATGACGATTTTGGCCCGGTTGATGTCGTCCAGCATGTCATTCGGAACGAGTTCACGATCCAGGTAATAACTTTCGGGGTCATTGGGCTGGAGAACTCGCAGACGGCTTTTGATGGTCAAGCCGGGTGCCACGACCAAAAACCCGCGTGTGAATTTCTTGCTGTTGGGTTGTCTAACCGCGTTGATGGTTTGCCACGCAATCAGCATGGCCATGACGGTCGTTTTGCCAGCTCCCGTGGCCAGTTTCAGGGCCATGCGCATCAGTTCTGGATTCGCTTCGTGATTGGCAGCGGCCAGGTTGTCGAGAATTTTTTTCCCCGTGCTCGATTGCGACGCCACCTCAATCAGCCAGATGGCGGTCTCGACCGCTTCGACCTGGCAGAAGAACGGGCGGACACTTTTGAAATCATGGTGTCGCCAATGTTGCAGCAATCGAGCCGTTTCCGGGGTCACCTGCCATTGGCTTGGGGGAAGCACCCGCCAGCGGTCGACCTGATTGCGGACTTCGTTGATACTGGCGTTGACGTCGTACTGCTGTTTCTCCGTTGAAATCCCTTTGACGTCTTCAAACACGATCTCCTTCTGAGCCTTCGACGCCTTGCGTTTCTTTGGCTTGGGGATCGGCGTAATGAATTCGGCGCGACGACGGGTCTCGATGATCTGTTGGGTCGGCTGTCCGGTTTTATCCAATTCCCAATGGCGCCCGGGACATTCATACGGCGAATTCAGGATTGGGTGTTCGAAGAACGGATTAGACATGGATCGTTATCGTTCCTTGTGCGCCAACAATTTCAACATGGCTTTGAAAATCTGTTTTCGCCGCAAATGCACTTTGGTAATGCGATTGCGCTCCGTATTCGTCCATGACAGACGACAGACGAATTACAAACATTTAACGCCAAAACCGAGTGGAATCGTGCCGAAACGTTTGTCGAGAAATGTTGAAATCACCGAAGTTGTTCATCGTGTTGCAAAACAATGCGCGTAATTATACGAACGTAATCGCAAAGAGACCATTCACTTGGATTTGTTATTTGTGGTGTAAGTAATGACCCGGTTCGTTATGTGAAACCTGGTCGTTTTGGTGGTTCGGAACCCAGGGCTAAAAACCTGAGTCGCGATGCGAGGGAAGATGTGCAAAGTTTTGTGAGCAGCGTGACGGTCAATGACGTTGTTGCGTCACGACAACCCGACCTACCTGATCTCGGGCGGCCGGCAGACCGTCTTGTGAGCTCCATCCAAATGTTAAGAACGTATCTCGTGTTTTCTATTGACTAGCTACAACTTTGTTTGTAGTTTTATGTAGTTTTTTTTGGGTGTGATGGAGATGACGAATCAGGTCGAAGAATCCAGACGGCGGCGAAGCGCCGAGAGAGTTGTTTTGAAGATTGAGGGTAGAAAGATCAGGACGCCGATTTCGTTACTGAGGTTGGCCTACTTACCACTTTCTCATTAACTCCTTTCTGGCCGTTTCGGCCCGGCTCGCCTGGATTTCTGAAACCGAAACCTGACGACGACAATTGATCTTTGACAACTTGGAAATCATTGAAAACGGATCGCCCCCGCAGTCATCAATCGCTGCGGGCTGATCCGTAGCGGATCGTTGTTTGATTTGAGGGTGCGGCGCCGAAACGTCGAGAGCAGGTCTAAGAAAGTCTTAGAAGAATCCGGAAGAGTCCGAGGGCTTACGCACCTCGGCTCGCCCGCGAGGAATGACGGCTTTCGAAGTCGATCGAACTTGATCGAACTTTGACGCCAAATTTCGTGGCGACGTGTTTATGGCAGGATCTAAGAGAAGATTCTTGAACAGAAGGTAAGGAAGGTAACGAAGGGAAGAGTATCACATGAGACCTTCGGTCGGTTGTGCGGGGTCGGGAGACCACTCGTACAACTGCGGGGTCGGTCGAAGTCAGGTAAAGTCGCGCGAACTCGGGTGAACTCGCGCGAAGTCAGGTGAACTTTTTTACGATGGAAACAGGGCAAATGATTGCCAAAAGCCTATGAATTATGGGGAATGGTCGAAGTCGCGCGAAGTCGCGCGAACTTTTTGGTCAAATCTCTCGGGAGCAGTTCTGGCGGAACACAAGAGCAGAGTCTTGAAACACGAAGAACACGAACGACACGAAGGGGAAAGAAGGAAAGTAAATGATCAAGTTGGCCAAGTTGGCCAACTTCAACTCTTCAAAAAACCTACAAAAAAGGGAACTTGGCCAACTTGGCCAACTTGGCCAACTTTTTTTCGATGAGATGAATGGGACTGATGCGACGCATGGGACTGATCGGTGAGACGGATTTCGCCTTCGGCTCGAAGCTTACTGGGGAAAGAATTCGTGGACTTACGTCGCACGGCTCGCCGGGGAATGCTGAAGAAACTCCAACTTGATCACTGCAACGCCGGGACACTGCTTTTTTGCCCGTTAAAAAACGCTGTCCCCCAAGCCGGCTTATAAGTCACTCAGCGAGATTCCAGATGTTCGTCTTCGTTGTATTTTAAGAATGGCCTTAACTTTTCAATTAACTTCAGTCCGAGGCCGCGAACACGATTGAGGTCTTCGATCGAACGGAACGGGCCCTTTTCGTTTCGGTCCTGGACGATCCGGCGTGCGAGTTTTTCGCCGATTCCGTCGAGCTGGGCCCATTCCACCCATGACGCCTTGTTGATGTCGATCGAATAGAAATATTCCCTCGGTTGCTGATTGGTGATCTCAATCTCGGCTTTGCCGGATTCTGAGAGTTTCCAGCGATGTGCGATTAGCAGTACCAACAACGAGATCAAAAGGACTCCTAAGAACAGTTGATCGGCACGACGCAGCCATAATGTGCTGGGATCGGAATCGGAATCGGAATCCGTTGGGCGACTGGTACTTTGAGAGATGGGGGGGGAATCGTTCGGCGTAACGACCGGCGATTGCGGGCCGCCGCTTGTTGGTGTCGGTTCTTGCGAATCGTTCGCGGTCGAATCGGCGGGATCGGGGTTGGTTTGCCGTGATGACATTGGGCGGCTTTAGGGTGACGAATAGGACTTATGCTACTGAATGGTGATTGGAGAAAATTTTCGTGAGATTGATAGCATAAATCACGCTCGAAGAGCACTGCTTGGCCGAAGACGGCCAAGCAGTGGCACAGGACTTGGATTTTGTTGGTGATCTGGGATTTGGTTTTGTGCCACTGCTTCGGAGTCTTCGGAGA